>CAWIVA010000013.1:0-60998 GCA_963839225.1 uncultured Acidobacteriaceae bacterium | reverse complement strand
TGCGACTCCGAGGTGCACGAAAAGAGCGAAATCGGGCTCGTTACCGGGCTGGCATGGACCGAGGTAGGCGGCAGCATTATGACCACCGAGGTGCAGGTGCTGGACGGCAAGGGCAAGCTCACCATCACCGGGCACTGGGCGACGTGATGCAGGAGTCGGCACAGGCGGCGCTGAGCTATCTTCGCGGCCGCGCGCAGGCCTGGGGTTGAGCCGCGAGTTCTATCGCAACGTGGATTTGCATCTGCATGTGCCGGAGGGGCGATTCCCAAGGACGGCCCGTCGGCGGGCATCACCATGGCTACGGCTATGGCCAGCGCGCTGGCCAAGATTCCCGTGCGGCGCGACGTGGCCATGACCGGCGAGATCACGCTGCGCGGCAAGGTGCTGGCTATCGGCGGATTGAAGGAGAAGCTGCTGGCCGCGCTGAGGGCCGGGTCTTTGAGATGATCCTGCCGCGCGCGAACGAGAAGGATATCGACGAACTGCCGGACAACATCAAGAAGGCAATGAAGATGCACTTTGTGGATTCAGATGGACGAGGTGCTGGCGCTGGCGCTGGAGCGTCCGCTGCCGGCGGGGATGCCGGCTGAGACTGAGGTGCTGGCCGCGGTGCCGCCGGCGGAGATGACCGGCTAGTTTGCCGGCGCCGCAGTAAAGCCTTCGGGTATCCCATCCGTGAGCTAAGAAAAGCGTCGCAGGATTGGAGCACCTGCACGTTGCATCCAGTTGAACTGCTGACTCACTGATCTCCTGTACACACCTATGCGCTATACGACACAGTTTTTGCTTTCGGCTTTGGCGGCGGCGCAGTTTCCCGCGCCGGATGTGCCGGAGATTGCTTTTCTGGGGCGCTCGAATGTGGGCAAATCGAGCCTGCTGAATGCGCTGGTGGGCGAGAAGGCGGCCAAGGTTTCGCAGACGCCGGGACGGACGCGGGCGATCAATTTCTTTGCTCTTCTGACCAGAGCCAGCGGCGGAAGATGATCTTTGCCGATCTGCCGGGCTATGGGTACGCGAAGATTTCGAAGTCGATTTCGGCGGGCTGGCCGGCTTTTATTGAGCCTTATCTGGCCATTCGCTCGACGCTCAAGCTTTGCGTTTGCCTGGTGGACTCGAATGTGCCTGCGCAAGAGAGCGACCGGCAGTTGATTGACTGGCTGCGCGCGGTGGGGCGCGAGTTTGTTGTGGTGGCCACCAAGATCGACCGGCTCAGCGGCAACGAGCGCACGCGGAATCTGCTGGCGCTGAAGAAGGGGCTGGAATTGGACGAGGTGCTGCCGGTCTCAGCTAAGACCGGGTATGGGATTAAGGAACTTTGGGCGCGGATTGAAGAGGCTGGCGGCGGGGAAAGATGATTTCGCGGCTTTTGGTTTTGTGGTATCCCACCCTTGCGACAAAAACAAAGACGTCGCAAGGATGGGGCACTCGCCTTTGTGGTTAACTGTCGATGTTTGAAGGCGAGGGCGGCGTAAAGCTGCGCGAAGCGGACTCGCCGCGATCGGTCATGTTAACTTCTACTGGCACTCTGATTTCTCCTCGTTCAACTTGATCGCATAACTGCCTCAAAAACCTTTGGGCAGATTCTTTGCTGCAGCGGAGCAGGCGCTGGTTTTGCGACAGACGGCCGAGATAACGCGGGGCCACGCGCAGCCAGCGGCGGGCGATTGCATCTTCAGGCGCGAGGCAATCGAGGGCGATTGCGTCCAGTTTGGGCATCCACTGTGCGGGAGCAGATGCCACGCTCCAGGCGAGCAGAGTTTGATCGTCATCGAGATCGGAAAGCTGAATCTGTTGCGCGCCCTGGCCGAGGAACGACGCATATTTCCGGGCGGCGGCAGCGCCGGGCCGCAGCAGATCGGGCATGACCCCGCGCTCGCGCATTTCGCGCTCGACTGTCGCGGGCGCGCAGGCTACACAGACCGCAACCGCCTCGTGCTTGCGAATTTCATTCTTCAAAATGCGCAGGGCTTCGTCGAGCGAGGTGACCAGGAAGTCGGCGACGCCATCTCGGACCACCTGCTTTTGCGCGCCCGGTTCGGCGGATGCCGCCAGCGATGCCGCGCCGGCGATATTGGCGGCGACGATCAACGCGCGGCCATCCGCATCGAGCTCGCCGGCATAGAGCAATTTGCCGCCCAGGTTTGGTTCGGCATCGGATCTGGCGGCATGAGCCAGCGCCATGTAGAACCGTTCCGCCTTGAGAGCCAGGCTGAAGTCGGCGGTTCCATCATTGAGGTCAGGCGGCATGGGCGGGTTCCGGGATGGCCCGGTTTAGTCGGTACTAAAGATCTTCCTGCGTCCGTTCGCGGAAGTTTGCTTTGCGGACAAAGAAAATGAATTCTCCGGGCTTGGCGGTTTCGGTCATTTTGCTGCAACCATTGGGAGCCACTATTCCCGAAGCGAGAATGGTGGAGACCGGGTACCACTGTGCCTGAGGGTTCTGCTTATCTTTCATGGAGTCGCAATTGACGAAGGTCTGCATGGCGCTATCGTAGGTGGCCTGAATGGAGATCACAGTGGCGTCGGCGGGAAGGGTCACAGTTGCTGTGCGGTTCTCGTTCTGAGTGACCCAATCAGCATGGATGGTCTGCTGATGGTTGACGCGGACCAGGAAATTGCTAGGGACAAGGGGGCGCGCGGTTTTGCTATCCAAGATACGGATGGTGATGGTTCTGGCAGCTTGCGCATGCATGGCTGGGGCAAGGAATGCCGCGCACAAGATGAGCAAGGTCACACTAAGATTCCGACGAAGCATCTTTGCCTCTGATGTTACCAAGTATTATAGGGCTCGCCGTTGGTGGAGGGTTCCTCGGCGCCGGAGTGAACGTCGACAATGCCGGGATCGGTCTGGTCGACAGAGTCGAATGTCTCGCTGGTGTCGGTCTGCCAGGTCTCTTTGGAGCGGGTAATGGGATCTTCCGGGATGGTCTTCAGGTAGCCTTCCTGAACCAGATCGTCGAGCGATTGCGGAGCCTTCTGCTTATCCATGGTGTAGGAGTCGATAGCCGCGCGCATAATATGCAGGTCTTCCCTGAGCACCGCTTCGCGGGCATTCTTGATGGCAGTGGTATATTTTGGCACGGCAATCAGCATGAGGATGAGCATGATCGAAATGACGATCAGCAGCTCGACCATGGTAAAGCCCGCGTCTTGTTTGCGAATCCTGTTCACACAAGCCTCTAACCGGCCCCAAAGGTCCGGCTACCAGGTGGAATACTTGGTTCCGTCCAGGGCCGTTCCCTGGGACTTTGAATACACATCGAAAACGCTGTCTCCGCTGTAGGAGTCGGAGTCCGGATCGTCCTTCATGGAGCGCAGCCCCCACTCGGCTTTTCCGGTCATGGGATCGATGGGAATCTTGCGCAGAAACCGCACTTTCTTGGTTTGTACTTCCACGCCCTTGACCAGAGTTTCGAGATCGGGAGGATAACCCTGGCTGTCCACCTTAACCTGGAATGCGTTTCTGTCTGCCGCGTCCTTGTACTTGTCAATGGCGTCGCGCATCATCCACAGGTCATAGCGAAGCTGGCGTTCATTCTGGCGTTTCATTTCGAAGCGCGCAACGGGGAGCGCACACATGGCGAGAATGGACAGAATCGCGGTGGTCACGATCAATTCGACGAACGTGAGTCCGCGCTCTCCGCTGGGAACGATTCGGTCTGTCGTCGACGCGTGTTTCATTGCACTATTTCACCACAATGCTGGCCTGCGAACCGGTGGCCTGCACCTGTTGCTGGGCGCTGTTCATGGCGGTCGGATGGGCGATGACCAGGGTGCTCTCTCCAGCCGACTTTGCCTGGAAACTAAGGACGCAGATCGTGCCCGCTCCGCTCAGGCCGGGCGCTCCGGGCGGGCGCGAGGTATTGATGTTGATCAGGCCCGGCCCGTCGTCACGGTGAATCAAGGTTACTTGCTTTCCGTCGCGGCCCAGAAAATCTCCGCTATCCACATTGACCAGCGATAGTTTGGCCGGATCGTATTGAATCTGCAGGGGTACGGCAGCGATATCGGCGCCGCCGCTGATCTGGACCGGAACCTTGAACGTGGTTCCGGTAGTCACCGGATCCGTCAGGGGAGCGATCGTAAGGCTTACCCCGCCGGGTTGCTGTGGAATGGCCGGAGGATTGGAGGTTTTGGACCGCGGAACAGGCGGATTTGGTTGGGCGATTGGCGGGTGGTTGGCTGCTTCCGCAGTCGCAGTCAGACCATTCTCGTCGGCCGCTTTCTTGATCTGCTGGAGCGCTGCAGGCCCGGCAGCAGCCGCGCTTTCGGCGGGAATGGTGCCTACAGTGGACCGCGGGGGATTGATCTGTGAATGGCCCGGATTTGGTACCGGAGACGGATTCGCGGCAGGAGCTTCACTGGAGATGTGGCGCAACTGGACCGTGGTGCCCGCACCGGTATCGACGGTGCGCAGATTCAACATATCCAGCATTTGCGTGCGAACGATGTGGGGCACAATGAGAAAAACCAGTTCGTCGTCTTTAATGGAGTGGTCTTTGGAGCCGAAGAGGTACTTGAGGATGGGAATTGTGCTCAGCCCTGGAATGCCGCTCCAGGAGACCGTTTCCTCCTTGTCCTGCAGTCCGCCCAGGATGCTGGCCTCGCCCTCGCGCAGCCGGATCACCTGGTCAACCACGCGCTGGCTCAAGATGGGTTCGGTTACACCGCTGATGGTTACCTGGCCGCTTTGCGCGGATACTTCGATCTTGATCTTCAGGGTTACATCGTGGTCGATGTGGACGGTTGGCGTCATTTCGATGTTCACGCCCACATCGGTGTACTGGAACTGGGTATTGACAAGCGAGCTGACCACGGCGGTAGCCGCGCCAGTCTGGTAAGAGCCGGTGGCGATCGGTATCTTGGAACCGACCTTCATGGTTGCCTTTTGGCCGTCAGTGGCGCGGATGCGCGGATTCTGCAGAATCTTGGTATTGTCGTCGCTGAGCAGCAGGTTGGCTGTCGCTCCGCCAATAGTCACGGCAAAATCAGTCGCTTTCAGGTGGGACAGGTCGTAGAGAGACGGGGCGGTGGAGGTTGAACCAGTGGTACCGGTTGTAGTACTGCTGGTGGTGCCGGTGCTGCTGGTACCGGGCGCCTGCAATGCAACCCCTACACTGGAAGGCCACTGAATGCCCAGGGTCTGCTCCCAGTTTTTGCTGACTTCGAGGATGGCGATATCGACCACAACTTCGGGACGCGCTTTGTCCAGGTCGTTGACCAGCTTTTGCGCCAACATCAGCTCGTCGGGCGTTCCCTTCATCACGATGGCGTTCTGGCTGGCTACACCGTAGACTTTTGCGCCGGGCAGCACGTTGCGCAGCGCCGTCTGCACGTCATTCAGGTCGTTCTGTTGCCAAGCGTTGGTCAGATAAAAGGTTTCAACCGCTGCTTCATCCAGCTCGGTGTGCTTGGCGCGGGAGTTGGCGGCCACGAAGATGGTATTGCTGGTTACCGGGCGCCAGTAGGTATTGGACATGGTGCCCACAATGCGCAGGCCGTCGAGCAGGGAGACATTGTTCAGGTCGACCTGAATGTGCTTGGAAGTATAGTCCGGGTCAAAAAGAATATTGACTCCGGCGGCCCTGCCGATGGCCTGGTAGATGACCTTTGTGTCCTCAGTCATGTGCAGGGTGAGCGGCTCGTTTGAGACTGGTTTGAGTATGGCCGGCCCACCGATGGAGTCGAGCTCTTCCTGTTTGCCTGCCTCCATGGGAAGACTGGTCTCGCCCACCGGATTTGCTTCGCCGTGCAGCTTGCGCATCTTGGCGATCTCCTGCAGTGCGGCCTCGTTGCTGGGATCGATCTCAGAGGCATGAAGAAATTCCGTCAATGCGCCCTGCTCGTCGCCCGCTGCCAGCAGCTTGCGGCCCTTGCTCATGTGCATGGCCGAGGCTGAAACCCGCACCCGAACCAGCGCGGTGCGGTAGGTCAGATCCTTGGGCGCCTTGGCCACGGCTTTCTGGTAATCGCTGTAGGCGGTGTCGTAGTCTTCTTTTGTCTCTGCAGTCTGCCCATGCTTGAAGAGGGATTTGGCCGAATCCGCGTGCAGGGGAACGCTGGACAGCAAAAAGACAGCCAGGGCTGCGTAGAGGGCGATTTGGAAAGCGGCTCCCGGAAATACCGGCCGGGAAACAGCCTGACATTGAGCGCAACGGTTCATCGTACTCCCATGCGTCTCAGCCTGCCCGGAATCGATAGCGGGCGCTTGCGGGCTGCCTTGGCTGCCCCGGACGCAGATTTTGATCCAATTCCTTCTAAAAATTCCACTTATGCGTCGAAGCTCCATTTTAGCAAAGCCCCGCTGAAACGCCGATGAAAGGCTTCCCGATGCTACGATGAAGATTCGAGGTTGCTTTCCGATGGCTCGCCAAACCAGCCACGTCATCGTTCCCAAGGACACATCCGGACCGCAAAAGCCGAACAAGCCCCGCGACCCTGTGGCCAGCGGAGAGCGGGATGCAGCGCACAATCGCGCCGCCAGCCATAACTACTTTCTGCTGGAGCGGTTTGAAGCCGGCGTGGCGCTGCGTGGGACGGAGGTAAAGTCCATCCGGGAGGGCCAGGCCAACCTCAAGGATTCCTATGGACTGATCAAGGACGGCGAAGCGTTTCTGCTCAACGTTCATATCGGTCCTTATTCGCACGGGAATATCGCTAATCACGACTCAACGCGGACTCGCAAGCTGCTGCTGCACCGGGACGAGGTCCGCAAGCTACTCCAGAAGACGCAGATCAAGGGTCACACGCTCATTCCCACCCGGCTTTACTTCCGCAACGGGCGGGTGAAGTGCGAGCTGGCGGTGGCCAAGGGCAAACAGGACTGGGATAAGCGGGAGACGGAGAAAAGGCGGGAAGCCGACCGCGAATCCCGCGCCGCCATCAACGCCAATAAGCATCGCATGGGGCGCTGACGGGGGGAGCACCTAAAATATCCGAGAGGAAACAATGAAAACCCAACTATCTTTTGCAGATCTCGCAGGACTTGAAACCGAATTGTTGGCCGTTTTGGCTGCCGATACACAAAGCTCGAAGGAAACCGACGCCAAGCCGGCGCCAGTGCTGCTGACGGAAGATGCTGCTGTGAAGGCTGCGGCGGCTGCCGTGCTGGGGAGCGGGGAATACAAGGCCTGCGCTAACGAGACGCTGCTGCTCCACGCTCCGGCTGGACTGAAGGCGAGGCGGCTGCTGATCATCGGACTGGGCAAGCAGGCCAAGGTTACGGCCGACAAAGTGCGCAATGCTGCCGGAACCGCTGTCCGCTTCAGCAAGCCGCGGGGCATTCGGGAGCTGACTTTCGCGTTGCCGGTGGCCGAAACATTGCCCGGCGCGGCCAGCGTCCGGGCTGCGGTCGAGGGCGCATTTGTGGGCGACTTCGATCCCGATACTTATCGCAGCGATCGCAAGGATCAGAGCGTTGAGGCGTTCAAGCTGGTTGCGGCGGCGGACGCGGACAAGGCAGCGGTGAAGGCCGCTTTTGACGAGGGCGTGATTGTGGGCGAGAGCCAGAACTTTACCCGTTCGCTGGTCAATGAGCCGGGCAACAAGCTCACGCCCACCATCCTGGGGCAGCGTGCGGCGGCTATGGCGGCTGAAGTAGGGCTCAAGGCGGAGGTTTACTCCTCTGAAAAGTTGCACGAGCTGAAGATGGGTTCCTTTTGGAGCGTTTCGCAGGGGTCGGCGGAGCCGCCGGCGTTGATCGTCTTGCGCTATGAGCCCGCAGAAGTGAAGGATGGTCCGGTTCTCGGATTGGTGGGCAAGGGCATCACCTTCGATTCGGGCGGCATCTCCATCAAGCCCTCAGACAATATGGAGAAGATGAAGTACGATATGGCCGGCGGCGCGGCGATGATCGGCGCCATGCGCGCCATTGCGCTGCTGAAGCCGAAGGTGCGGGTGATCGCCGTGGTTTGCGCGGCGGAGAATATGCCATCGGGCACGGCGCAAAAGCCCGGCGACGTGCAGACGGCCATGCCGTTTTCTGCCGACAAGCCGGGCAAGACCATCGAAGTGATCAATACCGACGCCGAGGGGCGAATGGTTCTGGCCGACGGGTTGACCTATGCTCGCCAGCTTGGCGCGACTCACTTGATCGACGCGGCTACGCTGACCGGCGCGTGCGTGGTAGCGCTGGGGATGGTGAACGCAGGAGCTTTTTCGAACGACGAGGGTGCATATGCGAAGTTCAACGCGGCGCTGGCTGCATCGGGCGAAAAATTCTGGCGGCTGCCGCTGGGCGAGGAGTACGCCGAGATGATCAAGAGCGACATCGGCGACATCAAGAATACCGGCGGACGCTGGGGCGGAGCGATCACAGCGGCGGAGTTTTTAAAGGTTTTCGTGGATGAGACGCCGTGGATTCATCTTGATATTGCCGGCGTGGCGTGGGTAGAAGACTCACGGCCTTACATTGCCAAAGGTCCTAGCGGGGTGGGAGTGAGGTCGATTCTGGAGTGGGTGCGGAGTTATTAACTTACATAGCCTCCGGACTTTCGATGCCCAGCCAGCTGAGGACAGTTACTAACTCGCGCAGCGCGACCGCGGCCGTGGCCAGCAGAAAAGTTTTGCGCGCCGGATCCTCTTCGCTGAGGATGTGGTGACGGTGATAGAAGTTATTGAACTCCTGCGCTAACTGGAAAGCGTGACGCGCGAGGAAAGCCGGCTCGGAGGTGGATATGCACTGCTCCAGCACCATGGTGCGCCGCGCTGCACGGAGCCACAATGCCCAGATATCTTCGGCTTCTTCACCTTGAAGATAGGAGCCGGACTCCTTTAATTTTGCGAACTCGGCCAGCACAACCTCCGGAGTGGATTCAGCTTTGCGGAAGATATTGCGGGCGCGGACTACGGCGTATTGAATATAAGGCCCGGTTTCGCCCTCAAAGTTGAGAGCATCCTTGAAGTCGAAGGCGATGACCGAGTTGCGCGTGAACTTGAGCATGAAGTAACGCAGCGCGCCGATGGCGATTTGCCTGGCGATTTGCTGCCGCTCGGATTCGCTGCGGCCGGTTTGGCGCGAATCCACTTCGACCTGCGTGGCGGCGATGAGTTTGTCGATCAGGTCGTCGGCCTTGACGCCAAATCCCTTGCGGCCGCTGACTTCGATATAGGGGCGGGCCTGATCCTCGGCGGAAACGTCGTAGCCCATCTCGATGGCGCAGCGCGGGGTGAGCGCTACCATCTCATAACTGAAGTGGGTGTAATGGTCGGCTTGTTCGGTGTAACCCATGCCGCGGAGGGCCTGGATGACGTTCGATTGCGGGTCGCTCTGGCGCGCGTCAATGACGTTATAAATTGCCTGCGCACCGCCGAAGTGGGGGTGCTTTTCCTGGCCATGCTCGGCCGAAATCCAGCACTCATGATGGGGATAAGTGAAGAATGGCTTGTAACCGAAGTCCTTGCCCAGCAGGCCGAATTTCCATAAGTGATAGGCGATATCTTTGCCGACATAAGTTACGGTGCCGTTGGAGCGGACAATCACCTTCGAATCTTCGTCCACCGCGCCTTCAGTTACTTCTGCCCCCGGCCGCGTCATCACCCAGCAACCTTTGTTCTTTCCTTCTTTCTCAAAATAGAGGACGCCGGTTTGTTTCAATTGCTCGAAGGCTGCCTCCCAGAATTTGAGGTGCAGGATTTCGCTCTCGCGGGGCAGGAAATCGTATTCAATGCCCAGACGCAGCATGGTTTCAAGATGGCGGCGCATGACGGCGGTGGAGATCAGTTCGGCGGCTTCAGCGGTTTGATTGTTGCCGCGTTCGATCTCGTGCAGAGTTTCATAGCGCAAGCGCTTGCGCGCTTCCATCTCCTGGTCGGTACCTGTGGAATACCACTGCGAGGTGCTGGCATAGATATCCCAGCAGTAAAAGTCGATGCGCTTGCCTTTGCGTTTGAGTTCATCGAGCAGTTGGCGCAACTGGGCCAGCGAGAGGCCGGCGTAATGCAAAAGACCTACGATGACGTCGGCAACCTGCACGCCGGTGTTATCGATGTAGTTCTGCACGGTGACGGTTTGACCGGCGGCGCGGAGCAGGCGGACAAAGGTGTCGCCAAGAATGGCGTTGCGCAGGTGGCCGATGTGGGCGGCTTTGTTGGGATTGATGCTGGTGTGCTCTACCAAGGAGTGCATTGCGGGTGCCCCAGGTCCCGATTCCGGGACCTGGGAAGAAATCGTCTGCACGGCGGCGGCGCGGTCGAGGCGGGCATTGATATAGCCCGCGCCGGCGACTTCAAAAGAAGAAAAACCATCGAGATTGGCAAGCTCGGCTACGATTTCCTGCGCGATCACCTTGGGCGCTTTGCGCAGCTTGCGAGCCAGTTCGAAAGCGATGGGAGTGGCAAGCTCACCCAGCTTCAGATCCGGGGGAATCTCCAGCGGAATAGTCTCAATCTTGAGGCCGTACTTTTCTTCGAGCAAAGCGCGAAGACGGCCGGCGAGTCTTTTTTGCAATTCCAGATACACGGTGGGGCCTCAGAAATCCTTGATTTTCAAGGGTGATTCTACCACCTGCGGTGGGGCAGACGCGGCTTCGCCGCCTTGAGCTTAAGACTAGTCGAGGTTCGAGGTTTCCAACCTTTTTGCAAAAGGACGAGAAGCAGGTCCTTCGACTCAGCCGAGCTACGCTCAGGACGACAGGCCACGGTGCATTTGCGGGTGGGCCGCTCAATTGCCGTAATATGGATAGTAGTTTGCATGTGGATTTATGCCTGCCACCAGGGAGAATCCAACGCAAAGTCCTGCCGATGACGAAACCTGATCCCAGCCCAGCCCGCTATTACCTGACCACGCCGATCTATTACGTGAACGCGCGGCCGCACCTGGGGCACGCTTACTCGACCATCGTCTGCGATGCCATCGCGCGGCGCAAAAGGGCGATGGGAATCGAAACCTGGTTTTTGACCGGCACGGACGAGCACGGGCAGAAGATCGAGCGGTCTGCTGCGCTGGCTGGGCGCACACCTATGGAGTTTGCGACTACCGTCTCAGCGGAGTTTCGCGGGCTGTGGGATCGACTGGGGCTGAGCTACGACGACTTCATCCGCACCACGGAAGAGCGCCACAAGCGCGGCGTGCAGCACTTGTTTGCTACGCTGCGGGACCGCGGTTTTATCTACAAGGGGTCGTATACCGGACAGTATTGCGTCTCCGACGAGGCCTATGTGGACGGTCCGCCGGGGACGGTTTGCCCCGATTGCGGACGCGTGACCGAGACGGTGAGCGAGGAGAATTATTTCTTCAAGCTATCGGCCTTCGAGCGAAAGCTGCTCGAGTTCTACGACGCGAATCCCGATTTCATGGGGCCGGAGTCTACGCGTCGCGAGGTGATTTCTTTTGTGCGCGGAGGACTGAAGGATCTGTCGGTGAGCCGCACAAGTTTTACCTGGGGCATTCCGGTTCCCGGCGACGAGAAGCATGTGATCTACGTTTGGCTGGATGCGCTGGCCAACTATATTACCGCGCTTGGCTATGGGTCGGAGGACAACGAGAAGTTCAAAAAATTCTGGCCGGCGGATATGCACCTGATCGGCAAAGAGATCAGCCGCTTTCATTGCGTCTATTGGCCGGCGTTTTTGATGGCGGCGGGAATTCCGACTCCGCGCTCGGTGAAGGCCAACGGCTGGCTGCTCTTCGACCAGGGGAAAATGTCGAAGTCGCGGGGAAATATTGTGCGCGCGGAGACGGTCGCTGAGGTCCTGGGGGCCGATGCGCTGCGGTACTTCCTGTTGCGGGAAATTCCCTTTGGGCAGGACGGCAATTTTTCTTTTGATGCGCTGGTGCAGCGCTATAACGGCGACCTGGCAAACGGCTACGGCAATCTGGTGAGCCGTGTGGTCAACATGGTGCACAAGTACTTCGACGGGGTGGTGCCACAATTCACCGAAAAACGTTCATTCCACGGGGGAGATCTATTAGAGAAGTCCGTGGAACAAAGACTTCCCATCTATGCGGACCACTTTGATAATCTCGAGTTCTCACGAGCCCTTGAAGCAGTATGGGACTTAGTTGCATTGACGGATGGAATGATTACCAGCAATGCCCCTTGGAAGCTGGCTGCAAAACAGGATAAAGAGGACCGGGAAGCTTTGGCGAACATACTGTATAACGCCGCCGAAACTATTCGCATCATTACCGCGCTGGTTTATCCCATCTTGCCGGATTCGGCTGCCAAAGTCTGGCGGCAGTTGGGGCAGGGCGAGATTGCGGAGGCGGCAAAGAAATCATTTTTAACGGAACTCGCATGGGGCGGATTGAAGGCCGGGACGGAATTTGGCGAGCCCGCGCCGCTCTTTCCCCGCGCGGAAAAGGACGCGATCGAACGTATGCAAAATCTTGAGGACAAGAATAACCATAGCGCCGCGGATGCTGCCGGCGGGCAGACTAACGAAGCCGATGCCGTGAAAACAGGAACAATCGCGAGTGAAATTCAAGAAAAGCACACCTCAGGGGCTAAAGCCCCGGATGATTTTGCGGCAAATACGGCACGACTGAAGTCGTGCCCTGACACAAACCAGCGTGCTTACGCAACAGATGAAGCGCCGACTGCCCAAGCTGCGGGAGCGCCTTCGGCAGCGGCTCCGCCAGCTTCAGCGACTGTTGCCGCCGCAGCGCAACCGCCTGTAGCGCCGGAGTTGCCGCAGCACATTACTATCGACGACTTCGTCAAGGTGGATTTGCGCGTGGCGCAGATTCTGGTGGCTGAGCGCGTGCCCAAGGCTGATAAGCTGCTGAGACTGGAAGTGGATCTGGGGTACGAAAAGCGGCAGATTCTGGCGGGCATCGCGCAGTACTACGAGCCGGAAAAACTTGTCGGACGCAAAATTATCATCGTGGCCAATCTTGCTCCGCGCAAGATGCGGGGGTTGGAGTCGAATGGGATGCTGCTGGCCGCATCGTTGCCGCCGGATGGCGCGCCGGTGCTGGCTGGATTCCTGGAAGATGTTCCGCTGGGGGCGCGGCTGAAGTAGCCACCTGCGGTGGGGCAGACGCGGCTTCGCCGCCTTGAGACTTAGACTGGTTGAGTATTTCTTACAAGCTCCATAAGTGAGACCCAGGTTATCTGCGATTCTCGATTGATCAGCAGGAGGTTCATCTTTGCTCGTCGATTCCCATGCACATTTGGACAGCGAACGCTATGCCGAGGACCGCGCGGCAATGCTTGCTCGCGCATGGGAGGCGGGCGTGGGCACGGTGCTCTCTATCGGCATTGGCGAGCAGGCGGCGGGGATGCATCGGGCACTCGACATTTGCCGCGAGTTCAATGGACGGCCTGGGGTTCCGACCCTTTATGCGAGCGCGGGCATTTATCCGCATAACACGCGCGAGTTGAATGAGGAGATGCTGGAAAAGCTGGATCGCCTGCTGGCTGAGCCGGAGGTGATTGCTTGCGGGGAGATCGGGCTGGACTATTACCACGAAGGCGCACCGCATGCCGTGCAGCGGGTGGGGCTGATTCGCCAACTGGAGGTTGCTGCGGCGCGAAAGCGGCCCATTCTGATTCATTGCAGGGGTACGAATGCCGGAGGGGACGCTGGGACCGACGCCTGGAACGATCTTTTCGAGATTCTGGAGACGCACTGGCGGCCCACCGGGCTGGGCGGCGTGATGCATTGCTTTGGAGGTAGATGGGAGGAGGCGCGGCGATCGCTGAATATGGGTTTTCTGGTTTCGTTTGCGGGGAATCTGACCTATCCCAAGGCGCAAGCTCTGCGGGATGTGGCGGCGAAGATGCCGATTGACGGGGTTCTGGTGGAGACGGACGCGCCCTGGCTGGCTCCGGCGCCGGATCGGGGCAAGCGCAACGAGCCGGCCTGGGTGGTGCAGACGGCCTTGGTTTTGGGCGAGCTTTTGGGCGAAGACCAGGAAGAAATCGCCTCCGCGACCACGAAAAACTTCTTTCGGCTGTTTGACATCGGGGCAGACGTGGGAAACTGATAGAGGGCGCTGCGCACGACGATCTGGAAAGTTGAGAGTTTTGTGATCCCACCCTAGCGGCAAAAACAAAGACGCCGCGAGGGTGGGGCACCCAGTTTTGCAGGAGATTGAGGAAGAGAAAATGGCCCAGGACAATTCATTCGACATTGTGAGCAAGGTGGAGATTCAAGAGGTCCGCAACGCCATCGACCAGGCGCTGAAGGAGATTCGCCAACGCTTCGACCTGAAGGATTCGAATTCCGAAGTCAAGCTGGCAGGGCGACAAGGAGATACAGCTTGCCTCCGACGGCGAGTACCATCTGGAGGCGGTGAAGGAGATTCTGGGGCAGAAGCTGGTGAAGCGCGGGGTCTCGCTAAAGAACGTGATCTATGGGAAGATAGAGCCGGCGCTGGGTAAGAGCGTGCGGCAGAAGATAAGCTTGCAGCAGGGCATCCCCATCGAGAAGGCCAAGGAGATTGTCCGCCTGGTTAAGGACTCGAAAAAGAAGGCGCAGGCCAGCATCCAGGGCGATATGGTGAGAATATCGAGCAAGGATCGCGACGAGTTGCAGGCGATTATCGCTATGTTGCGCGGCCGTGACCTGGGCGTGGAATTGCACGTTCACCAACTACCGCACGAATTGAGGGGGGTAAGCAGCGAGCGAGAACCGGAGAGCTTTGAGCACATTGGCGATATCGACGGCGAGAGAGGTCTTCGACCTGCTGCGGGACGATCTGGTGGCGATCGAGCAGGAGCTGGGCCGCGACGCCGCCTCCGGCGTAAGCACCATTACGGAGATTGCCGAATACCTGCGCGAGGGCGGCGGCAAACGGATACGGCCCTCGCTGCTGCTGCTTTCGGCGCATACTGCTGGGCTACTTTGGGCATGGCGCCATCCGGCTGGGCGCGGTGGTGGAGATGGTGCACACGGCCACGCTGGTGCACGACGACATTATCGACGGCGCGGATATGCGGCGCGGACGACCGTCAGCCAATACCACATGGGGTAATGAAAAATGCGTGCTGGCCGGCGACTGGCTTTACATGCAGGCCTTCAAGGTGGCTCTGGATGAGAAGAACCTGCGCGTGCTGGATTTGCTGATCGGGCTGACGCAGCAGATGGTGGAGGGCGAGCTGCTGCAGATTCAAAAGCTGGGCAAGGCGGTTTCAGAAGCCGAGTATTACGACCTGATCTTTCGCAAGACCGCTTGCCTGTTTGCCGTTTCGATGCGGCTGGGAGCGGTGCTGGCCGGGGCCAGCGAGGCTGCAGGAGACCAACCTGGCCACCTATGGCCGGACTGTTGGGCTGGCCTTTCAGATTGTGGACGATGTGCTGGACCTGACGGCGACCGAAGAGGTTCTGGGCAAGCCGGTGGCCAGCGACCTGCGCGAAGGCAAGGCGACGCTGGCGGTGATTCACTCCATCGACCACGGCACGGCAGCGGACCGGCAGACGATTCAGCGGGTTCTGGACGACCGCAGCTTTGAGAACGTGAGCCGCGAGCAGATTCAGGAGATTCTGGCTAAGCAACGGTTCGGTGGAGTATGCGATGGCCGTTGCCGACCGCTACGCCGAGCAGAGCCGCCAGGCGCTGGCTCCGCTGCCCGATTCGGAGTTCAAGCGCGCCCTGCTGTGGGTGCCGGATTTTGTGGTGGCGCGGGATAAGTAGATGGCGCGACAGAAAACCGGGAAACCTTTGTGGGCCGCGGTCGACCGCTATTTCGGTGATTTGCTGGCTCCGCACGATGAACACCTCGAAGCTGCACTCGAGGCGAATCGCAAGGCCGGGCTGCCGGCAATCGATGTTTCTCCGCTGCAAGGCAAGTTTCTTCATGTGCTGGTGCGAGATGACGCAGGCGCAGGCGCGTGCTTGAGATTGGATTGCTGGGCGGCTATTCGACCATCTGGATGGCGCGCGCGTTGCCGAGGGGCGGGCGGATTGTTTCGCTGGAATTCAGCCCGAACATGCGGAGGTGGCGCGTGGCAATCTGAAACGCGCCGGTTTGCTCGGACGCGTGGATGTGCGCGTGGGCCCGGCGCTCGAAAGCCTGCCGCGACTTGCCGCGGAGCGCGGCGGCAAGTTCGACCTGATCTTCATCGACGCCGACAAGGAAAATAATCGCGCGAGTATCTTCAGTGGGCGTTGAAGCTTTCGCGCACCGGGGCACGGTAATCGTGGTGGACAATGTTGCGCGTCACGGGAAAGGTCATTCGGAAGCCGACAGCGCCGAGCCGGACATGTGAGGGGACTCGGCGCATGCTTCTGGATCAGATGATGGCGGCCGAGCCGCGGCTGAACGCATTGCGCTATGGCAGACGGTTGGAGCGAAGGGGCTTGACGGGTTTGCGCTGGCCGGTTGTGCCAGGTAGGCTGATCGGATTATCCGGCCATGAAAACACGGTGAATCCGATGGTAGAGAACTTCCATCGTATACGTTTGCAGCATGGAATTCGGCAGCCATCATTTGCCCGCAGCGCGGCGGCGTACTTTTCCGGCAAGGGCTTTTTGTTCAGCTGGTCGTCGCAGACCACGTGTACCGTCTCGCCCTCGCCAGGAGCTCCCGCTGTTCTCCCTCTTGGGCTGCTTTACGGCAAATTTGATAGGCGAACTTGATTACCGAGCCGCGCAGAAGCGCTGGGCGGGTTTCGATCTGAATCTCATCGTCGTAGCGGGCCGGGGAGCGATAGCGGCAACTGGCCTCGATCACCGGCAGGATGCACTCGTGCTCGATTTCCAATTGGCTGTAGGCAAGGCCCAGCGAGCGCAGCAATTCGACGCGGCCGATCTCAAACCAGACCAGGTAATTGGCATAGTAGACAATGCCCATCTGGTCGGTTTCGGCGTAGCGCACGCGGACTTTGGTAAGGCATGGGGTCATCTGGCAAGAAGTCTGGGGAGGAGTCATTCTGATCCCTGATCTACTGTCCTATCACTCTTCACGGTTTCAGGTGGGTGAAGATCGGCAGCTTGGTCACATCGTTGAAGATGATGAAGGCGAAGAAGGCCAGCAGCACCACAAAGGCTGCCTGGTAGATGCGCTCCTTCACGTTGATGCTGATGTCGCGGCGCATCACGCTCTCGATGAGCAGCAGCAGAATTCCGCCGCCGTCGAGAATGGGGAAGGGGAGCAGATTGAGAATGCCCAGGTTGAGGCTGATGGCGCGGCCAGTCCGAACTTGGGCATCCACCCATTCATCTCCGCCGCCTGGCCGGCCATGCGGGCAATTCCTACCGGACCGGAGAGCTGGGAGACGGAAACCTTGCGGGTGAAGATGCGCCCAGCACTTCGACAATAAGGGTGGAGTTGTCGGCGCAGAATGCCGTGGACTTGTCGACCGCCTTATCAAGCGGAGCGGGTCGTTGCGGAAGGGAATCGGCACCGGAGCAAACCCAGCTTCCAGCCGGTATCGAGCTTGGCGGGGGAGCTACGAGGGGAGGCAAGGTGACGCCGTTGCGCAGGATCACGAGCGTAACCGGCTTGCCCTGGCCGGCCTGCATGTAGGCCAGCAGCGTGTTGACGGTGTGGAAGGGGTGACCATCGACGGACAGGATGGCGTCTCCGGCGCGCAGGCCGGCCTTCTCGGCGGGCGTGCCGGGTGCACTCCTGACGCCGATCGGGCCGGGGACGAATTGCGGCAAGGACGCCCAGTTCGCTGATATCGAATTCCTGGCTTTTTACCGTGGCAGGCAATTGAAATGCGAGGTTGACAGACTGGCCGCCGCGGTCCACGGTCACGGGGACGGTCTGGCCCAGGTTTCATCATGGCCGCGTGCGTTGACCTGGTCCCAGTCGGGATTGTCGACGTTATCAAAGCGGCTGATGATATCGCCGGGCTTGAAGCCGGCCTGGCTGCCGCGGAGCCGGGAGTGACCCACTCAATGGTGGTGGTTTTGATCTCGTATTTGGAACTTCGTTGATCACGCCGAAGTAGAAGATCATCAGCACGAAGGCGAGGATGAAGTTGGCCATGGGCCGGCCAGGCCGATGAGCATGCGCTGCCAGCGGGGATGGTTGAGGAAAGAGCCGGGATCGTCCGGCGGATATGCCGCTTCCGTGCCGGGCGCCTCGAGGTTCTGCTCGGGAGCCTCGCCGGTCATTTTTACGTATCCGCCCAGGGGAAGCAGGCAGATTTTGTAGTCGGTTTCGCCGTACTTGATGCCGAAGAGACGCGGCCCAAAGCCAACGGAAAACGCCTCGACGCGGACGCCGAAGAGCTTGGCGACGGCGAAGTGGCCGAACTCATGGACCACCACCATGAGGCCGACAAGGACGATGAAGGCAACGATAGCGACAATTACTGTTGAACATCTTGCATAGATTAGCGATTTTTCCCTCGATGAAAGGTCGCTGGTGCCCGGCCTTACTCAACAGCTCACGGGCTGTTTGACGCGCTTCCCTGTCGGCTGTCAGCACCTCAGCAATGGTGGCGGGATGCGCCTCCGGCGTGGATGCGAGCACTTTTTCAATTGTACGCGGAATGCCCATAAAGGAGATACGGCCCTCGAGGAATGCCTCGACCGCGACCTCGTCGGCGGCGTTGAGGGCGATGCAGTGAGTACCGCCGACTTCGCGCGGCTGCATAGGCAAGCCGGAGGCAAGGGAAGCGCTCGAAGTCGGGCGGCTCGAAGTCGAGATGGCGGAGGGAGGCCAGGTCAAAGGTGAGCGCGCTGGCCGGGCGCTCAGGGTATGCCAGCGCATAGAGGATGGGCAGGCGCATATCTGTGACGGAGATCTGGGCCAGGATGGAGCCGTCCACATACTCCACCAGCGAGTGGACCGTGGACTGGGGGTGAACCGTGACCCGGACCTGGCTGGGCTGCACGTCGAAGAGGCGGCAGGCTTCGATGATTTCGAGGCCTTTGTTGAGCATGGTGGCCGAGTCGATGGTGATGCGGCGGCCCATGACCCAGGTGGGATGCTTGAGCGCCTGCGCGGGTGTAATTGTGTCAAATTGCTCGATGGGCATCTGCCTGAATGGCCCGCCGGAGGCGGTGAGCCAGATGGTCTTGACTTCAGCGTGAGTGCCCACACGCAGGCATTGATGGACGGCGTTGTGTTCGCTGTCGATGGGCAGGATGGGAACGTTGCGCTCGCGGGCGGCGGGGTAAGGATTTCTCCGGCGGCCACCATGCATTCCTTGTTGGCCAGACCTACGGGTTTGCCGGCAAGGATGGCGGCGTGCGTGGCTTCAAGGCCGGCTACGCCTACGATGGCCGAGACTACAAAGTCCGCATCGGGCAGCGTGCAGCAGGCGACGGTGCCCGCTGTGCCGTGGACTACCTCGATGCCTGTAACGCCGGCTTGCTGAGTTGCGCGAGCAGCTCCCCGGCCAGCTCTTCCGTGGCCATCGAGACCATCCGAGGCCGCCAGCGGACGGTCTGCGCGAAAGCCTCGTCGAGATTGCGTCCGGCGGCGAGTGCGGCAACCGCGTAGCGGTCAGGAAACTGCTCAACGATGGAGAGGGTGCTTTGGCCGATGGAGCCGGTGGAACCGAGAATGGATAGTCGCTTCAAAGTATTGATTATAATTCGGCGGCTGCTGGTGGAACGTTCGTCGAGAGCGATTCAATCAAAATCGTTGCCAATGGAGAGGTTGGAAATTGCTCTAGAACCGCTGTTGAATCACCTGTGCGTACCACAGCACCGGAGCGGCGAGCAGCAGGGCGTCGATACGGTCCAGGATGCCTCCGTGGCCGGGAAGCAGGTCGCCCGAATCTTTTACCCCGACGGAACGCTTGAGTGCGGACTCGGCCAGATCGCCCACCTGCGCCGCCGCGTTGACCACCAGGGCCATTATCAGCCAGTACCAGACCTCCTCGTCGCGGTAGGAGAGCAAGGTCGAGTTCCACATCTCGAACAGCTGTGAAAGGCCCAGGAGGACGCCGGTCACCAGCAGGCTGCCAGCCGCAGAACCCAGGGCGCCCTCCCAGGTCTTGTTGGGGCTGAGCGAGGGGATCATCTTATGCTTTCCCCATGCGCGGCCCACGTAGAGAGCTGCCATGTCTCCCGCCCAAACTACGCACAGCAAAAAGACCACCAGCGAAGGGCCATTGGACTCCTCGCGCAGGGCCAGCACGGTGGTCAGCGTAAATCCCACGTAAAAAAGGCAGAAGATGGAGACGGCCGCATCGCCCATGACGTTTTCAACCGGTGGACGAAAGGTGCAGACGACCAGCAATACCAGGGCAAGAATTCCGAAGACAAGCTCGGTGTGACGGAGAAATTCAACATTGAGCTGGGAGGCGCCTTCGCGTATGAGAGTCGCCAGCCAGTTGGCGCCGGCAATTGCGCTCAAATCGGCAAAAAACCTGCCTGCAAAGAGGCCAAGAATAGCCGCCAACACCACAATGCGCGGCGGATTGGCCCCGCTTTTCTCCACCATGCGAAGGTATTCCCAGGCGGCCAGCGTCGCAACGAGTGCCACGAGAATCGTGAACAAAAACTGCCACTTGGCCCCACGAACACCAGGAGCAGGACCAGCGGAATCAATATAAGGGCGGTAATTATGCGCTTCATTCTTTGGTTGAGAATACACTGTCGGGTGAGGTTGGCGCTCGCTCACGTTCGCGAGCCATCAAAAAAACAGGCGCAGGGATGGGCTGATTTTCCGAGGGGCGAATGGATTTGTGAGAGCGAGGAATCTGGAGAGAATCTGCGCAGCCTGAATATTCAGCTGGCCGCGATCCTGAACTGCTCCGCCTCTTCGTCCACTACGCCGGAGCCTTCGCCGAGGCCGCCGAAGCGGCGCTCGCGGAGCTGAAAGTCGGCGATGGCTTCGAGCAGATGGATACCGCGGAAGTCGGGCCAGAGGAGATCGGTGACGAAGATCTCGGTGTAGGCTACCTGCCAAAGCAGAAAATTCGAAATGCGCATCTCGCCGGAGGAGCGGATGAGCAGGTCGGGGTCGGGCATGTGCGCGGTGTAGAGATGGCGGTGGATGTCTTCTTCGGTGATACGGTCCGCGCTGAGGTGCTTTTGCTTCATCTCTGCGGTCAGGGAGCGGAAGGCGTCTACCAGCTCCGAGCGGCCGCCGTAGTTGAGCGCCAGGGTGAGCGTGGTGCCGGTGTTTCGCGCCGTTGCTTCCTCAGCCCAGCGCATCTTGTCCTGAACATCGGGGGGCAGGTCGTGGATGCGCCCGATGTACTTGAGGCGGATGTTGTTGTCCAGCATTCGCCTGAGGTTGGCTTCAAGGTAGGTTTTGAGCAGGCGCATGAGAAAACTGACTTCGGCCTTGGGTCGGCGCAAGTTATTTTCCAGCGAAAAAGCATAGAGCGTGAGCCAGGGAAGGCCGATGCGGGCGGCGGTTTCTGTGACTAGCTGTACGGTGTCCGCGCCCTTCTGGTGGCCGAGAAAGCGCTTGAGCGATCGCTGGCCGGCCCAGCGGCCGTTGCCGTCCATGATGATGGCTACGTGCTGGGGCAGGCGCTCAGGCTTGAGCTTCGCATAGACGGCGCGTTCGTCATCAGTCAGCTCATCGATGCGCGGTGTGAAGGTCGGATACAAGAAACTTGCCTCTTTGGTGCATTTGCTGCGTTCAGGCCGACGGCCCTCGGGAATCAAGTAAAGGATGCCGGAGAATCGGCGCCGGATCAAATAATGAAGCTATCGGACCACATCAGACTCCTTACCCGACGGGTAAATCTCCTTCAGACGGAGAGAATGTGCAGCATCTTCGACCCTAGCATAAGCGCCCGAGGGCCGCAAAGGATAGTCCGCCCCTGGCTGGGGTCCTCGTTCCGCTACGCGTGTCATCCATTCAAAAGAGTCAGGCGCGTTCAGGCGACGATGATTCGCGGCTCATGAAGAACCGGAAAATTCACAGATCTCGCGATGAAGCAGACGGCGTGTGCTGCTTCATGCAATTCGCTCGCCTTTGCGGTGTCTGAGCCTGAACCTACCGTGACCTGGGGATGCAGGGTTACGCGCTCAAAAGACCCTGCGCCGGCTTCGGTCTCCTTCATCACGCCTTGCGCACGATCTTCGTATGCAATTACAACAATGCCGGCCACGGCGCAGAGATGGAGATAGGCAAGCTGATGGCAGGCGGATAAAGCCGCCAATAGCAGTTCCTCGGGATTCCAGCGGGCCGGGTCGCCGCGAAAGGCGGGATCGGAGGAGCCTGGAATCGGCGGCTGTCCGGATTCTCCTTGAATTTCGTGCTGCCGCCCGTAGCTTCGATAGCTGCTTGTGCCGGTTCCGATGTTACCGGTCCACCGGACGGTGACGGCGTAATGGTGAGTTTTTGTCACACTTTCCTCCCGCTGGAATGCCGTCCGGGCTGGAATGCCTCGAATCTGGGAGCTGGGGGACGAGGATCCGGCCGGGAACGATACTTCCGAGCCGAATCAACGCCCTATGCCGAGCGCCTGCGTCCCGTGGCCGCGTCCCGCACTGCGCCGTAGATCAGCGTCCGCTGGAGCGAGTCGAGCTGCGGCAACCAGGCCGCAATCTCGGCCAGGAACGGGTCGGCGAGAATGGCGGCTACCTCCTCGTCGCGCCGGCTGCGGGAGTCGCGGATGAGCTGGCAGATGTTCACTTCCAGCGCCGCAGCCAGCCGCTCGAGCGAACCCAGCGTGGGAATCGCCTTGCTATTTTCAATCTTCGAAATATAGGTGCGAGGCACCTGCATGCGTCCGGCAAGTTGCCGCTGGCTCAAGTGACGCGCGCGGCGAACCTCGCGCACCTGTACGGCCACCTGCAAACCGGCTTCGGCAGAAGGCTGTACGGGCGAACTGGTCACCAATTGCGGCGCCAGGGGTGCAGGCTCCTCAATGTCGAGGGGTCTGTGGCATCTCAGGCATTTTGAACTGCTGGGTCTGTATTGGACTAGCCTGCAAAAGTTGCAGCGCACTACCTCGCGTGTCTCCACGCTAACCGGTGTGGTTGCCATAGGCTTTGTGCGGAGCGCCAGAGCCGGCCCTCCTCGGTGTGTTCGAACACCGTAATATTGCTTACTTTCGTGGAAGTGAACCATAATTGTCAAGTAGAAACTTAGGGTCTAACCTAAGATTGCCCTATCATACCCTGAAAAACCGGAAAAAACACGAACCAAATGAAGCAACAGCGGAGATAATGAGGAGTGGAGAAGTGACCAGTTAATCAGTGAAGGGCTCAAGCTGACGATTCGCTGCTGATTCACTTCTTCACTGTCTTCACTCCTTCACTTTTTTACATATGATCAGCGAAAACAAATCGGCCCACGGGCGCGAGCAGGCCTGGCAACTACTTACGGAATGGACCCAGAGCGAGAACCTGCGCAAGCACGCGCTGGCGGTGGAGGCCTGTGTGACGGCCTGCGGCGAGGCGGAGGCCGACCGGCGGGGTCTCAGCGGAGATGAACGTGCGGCATTCATTGAGCTCTACTCCATTACGGCACTGTTGCACGACTTTGATTACGAGCGTCACCCCACGGCAGCGGAACACCCTTTTGTGGGAGTTTGCGAGTTGGAGCGGCTGGGCTGGCCGGCGGAGATGCGCACGGCAATATTGGGCCATGCGCAGTACTCCGGGGTTGCCCCGCGAGACGCATCTGGCCAAGGCGCTGTTTGCATGCGATGAGCTGGCTGGCTTTTTGACGGCTTGCGCGCTGGTAAAGCCAACCAGGGCGATCGCCGACGTGGAGGCAGCGAGCGTGCGCAAAAAATGAAGGACAAGGCTTTTGCCAGAGGCGTGAATCGCGAGGACGTAATCCAGGGAGCGGCTGAGCTGGGTGTGGACCTGGATGCGCACATTGCGTTCTGCATTGAGGCGATGAAAAAGCGGGCGAGTGAGTTAGGACTATGAAATAGGGGTTTAGCCCCAGGCCTGCGGCGCGGTGCAGCCATGGGAATATGCAACCACCGGCAAAGCGGGTGACCCGGATCACCTACCGCATTAGAAATCTGCGCTACGATAGGCATTTCCGCTGGAGTATGACCCGCGGTCGATTGCAGAAGGAGATTCCATGGCCCGCTTCAAATACGTCATCACCGAATCCGCCAACGGGGTGCAGACCATTACCCTGAACCGGCCGGAGAAGCGCAACGCGCTTTACCCGCTGCTGATCGAGGAGCTCACCCTGGCCCTGCGCGAGGCAGAGAGCTGCGATTGCGGCATCGTGATCCTTACCGGCGCCGGTTCGGCCTTTTGCGCCGGCCTGGATATGGAGTACCTGGAGACTATGAACGCCAGCACACCCACAGGAACACCGCCGCGACTCAGAGAACATGGCTCTGGCCCTGCGCACGCTCTACGACTTTCCCAAGCCGATGATTGCCGCGGTTAACGGCCCGGCCATCGCCGGGGGCATGGCTCTGGCCACTATCCCCGACTTCACTCTTGCCGTCCCCGAGGCCAAGTTCGGCTATAACGAGGTGCGAGTGGGATTTATTCCGGCCATTGTGGCTTCGTTCCTGATCCGCCAGGTGGGCGAATTGCGCACCCGCGAACTGTTGCTTTCCGGAAGGATTCTGAAGGCGCAGGAAGCGCTGCAACTGGGACTGGTGACCCAGATCGTTGAGCACTACGATCTGATGCCCGTCGGCCAAGGCGCTGGCCCAGACGCTGTTGCTGAACAGCCCGCAGGCCATGCAGGCGGTGAAACGGCTGCTGGCCAAGCACTCCCGCCGGCGGCTGGACGAAGAGATTGAGGACGCGATCGAAGCTAACGCACAGCAGCGTTCCACCGAGGACTTCAAGGAAGGCGTGAAGGCATTCTTCGAGCACCGCCGCGCCGAATGGCCCAGCATGAAAGCAAAAGTATAATAAGGCCGAGCGGAAGGCAGCTCATCACCCCGCCGCACTCTCAAAAGAGTCGGTAAGCCACGCCCACGTGGAAACCGTTGGGCGTGAACGATTGTGCTGGGTAGCCGGAAATGTTGGGCCAGTTCAGCCATACCTGGTATTCGTATTCTCCGCGCACACTCCATTTGCGGGCGATGCTGTAACTTGCGCCCGCACCGGGCGCCAGGGCAAAGTACCTTCCGGCGGGGATTCCAAACGGATATTGAATTCTTCCCAGGCCTGCAAGGCCCTGAGCATAGGGCTGGAGCCTGCCGAATCTCCTGGTCAGGTATCGCGCCCCGCCCAGGTAGTTATCTTCTGAGTCGCCGTCAAAACTGTTGAAGCGCAGAAAAGCGCGCCTCCGCGACGATGCCGATGTGCGGGGACAAACGATAATCGGCAAAGCCGCCGATTCCCCAAAGCCTCTGATTACTTCCATAGGGATAGTTGGCATACGTCGGAGCAGGCTTTTCATTTGGTATGAGCTACTAACTGGTTCAAATGACTCTGAGGCTCAGGCGAAAGGGTTGGTTGCTCTCAGTTCGGCAACGATTTCAGCCGCGGCTGCGCGGGCCTCGTCGGTTTGGCCGGGAGGGAAGCTGATGGCGCCCACGCGGGCATGACCGCCTCCGCCGTAGCGCTCGCACACTTGCGCAAGTTCACCATTTTGGCGGGGTCGGCCTTGGTCCAGGGGTTCGATCCCACAGAGACTTTGGTGCGGAAGCTGGACTTGGAGAGCCCGATCGAGTAAGTGGCTTGGGGATATAAGTAATATGGGATGAACTTGTTATAGCCTTCTTGCGGCTGGTCGGTTATGTCGAAGAAGATGGTTCCGTCGCGCTCTTCCGCGCGGTTGCGGATCAGCTCGATCGCCTGGCGGTGACGCTCCAGCAACGGCGGCAGCAGTCCGGCCACAAAGGGCTGGGCTGAGCACTTCGGCCAGCGGCATCTCAGTGAGCAGGGGAATGAGCCGGGGAAGAAAGGACGGATTCTGCGTGGACTCGATGATCAGCGTGAGCTTCATGGCCGGGGCAGCCATCTCGACTGCCATTCGGGGCTCTCGTACTTGGCGCCGTCCACGATGTCTGCCCAGTGGATCAACTCCGCCACGGGCGCCGTGTCGAAGCCGAAACGGGTGGAGGCGACGGGGCGATAAAGCTGGTGCAGGAGGTGTAATTGGGATCGCAGAACTTGCGATCGCCGCAGACCGGTCCTGCTTGCAAGTCAGGAAGTTCTGTGGTCCTGGGGGGTAGAGAAAGGCGGACAGATGATGGTCGAACCACCATGTGATCCGGGGCGAAGCGGAGTATTTGAAGTCGACGATGGCGTTCTCGTCGCCGTTGAACTCGCTCTCGTCAAAGAGGGCCCCGGCGCGGTGCAAGAGGCCGTGATACTCATAGCTGGACCCTGGGGCGATGCGTTCACGGTGAAAGCGCGTGAATAGCGAGGCTGAGCAGGCTCCGTCAAAACATTTATCATGGTAGAAGACGCAAACCCGCAAAGTGGTTACTCCCTTTAGTTCTCCAAAATTGAATCATCGGAACTGTTAAGCATCAAGGGAAAGGCTCGTTGTGTCAAGTTGTATTGGTATGAAGAACGGTAAACCGACTCTGGAACTCGCCCTGCGGCCAAATCGTAGAGTCTCTATCCATCTGTAGAATTCAGAATGCAGTGGTATTTGCGTCCTCTCGAAGGAGGTCTCGTGGAAACGGAGAATCCTATCTTGCAGCCGGAAATGCCGCCCGATGAGACAGTTCTCACGCCCCACCCCCCGAAACATCGCGGGCTGCGCTGGGCATTCATAGGCGACCAGGGCCTGCGCGCCGGCTGGTCGGCGACGCTCTTTATCGTGCTGTTCCTTCTCTTCCTGGGAACGCTGGGGATTGTGGCTATGGCTATCTTTGGAGGTCATTGTCGATTGCCGCCACAGGCAGTTTTCCGCCATCAGGGCGATCATCGGGGAAGTGATCCAGTTCTGGCTCTCCTGGGCGCGGGCGCGCTGGTCGCATTGATCGAGCGCCGCCCCGTTATGGACTACAACCTGACCGGGCCCCGGCGATTTGTCCATTTCCTCAGCGGCCTGGCAGCGGGGTTTGCAGCGCTTTCAGCGCTGGTGGGAGCTTTGGCCTGGGGCGGATGGCTCCATTTTGGCCCGATTGCGCTTTCCGGAGCGCAGATCTTCAGTATGCCGTTTTGTGGGCCGCGGCTTTCTTCTGGTGGCGTTGGCGAGGAAGGCAGCTTTCGCTGCTTCCTGCAATTCACGCTTACGCGCGGAATCAACTTCTGGTGGGCGCTGGGCATTGTCGGGGCCATGTGCCTGGATTTGGTGTTGTCGGGGAAGGGCAACGGCGTCTGGGGCGTCTATGTCGTCGCCCTGCTGGGGCTGGCGCCCTGCCTGCGGCTGCACTTGAAAAAGATGGAAGGCTCCGGCTTCTGGCAGGCGGCATGGGTTACCTCGACGCTTTTCGGCTTCGTCCACATCTCCAACAACGGCGAAAACTGGATCGGCATTTTTGCCGCGGCGGCCATCGGCTTTGTTTTCTGCGTTAGCGTGCGGCTCACCGGCTCAGCGTGGTGGGCGATCGGCTGCCACGCGGCATGGGACTGGGCGGAGACCTACTTCTACGGTACGGCCGACAGCGGGATGGTAGTGCAGGGCACTATCTGAGCACCAGCCCGGCGGGCAACGTGCTTTGGAGTGGCGGTGCGGACGGTCCCGAAGGCAGCTTGCTGGTGCTGGGCGTCCTGCTGCTGTTGCTGGTGGCGCTGATCATCGTGTATGGGCGCAGAAAACTCGTGCCAGCCGTTCAAACCATGGAACTGGGCGCCGAATAACCTCATGCGATTGTGGCTCAATCATACCGGTGAAATCTCTCTGCGCGAGCAGTTGATGACCCAGGTTGTTCTCGCCATTCTATGCAAGGAATTGCTCCCCGGCCAGCGGCTGCCCAGTACCCGCGACCTGGCACGGCGCTTCAAAATTCACGCCAACACGGCCAGCGCAGCATACCGCGAGCTTGAGCGCGAAGGCTGGGTCGAGTTCCGCCATGGCAGCGGCGTTTATGTGCGCGCGAGCCGCCCTTCCGCGCCGCTCTCACCGGAGCTGGCCGCCGAGTTTGCCGTCGATCAGTTGATAGGCAGACTCATGGCTAAGGCGCGCAAGATAGGCGCGCCGGAGCCGTTGCTGCGAGAGCGGCTGCGCCGCTGGCTCATGCTCGCGCCACCCTCGCGCTGGCTGGTGATCGAGCCGGATGCGGAACTGCGCCGCATCGTGATCTACGAGATGGAGCAGGCGCTGACTCTCCCGGTGGCCGGATGCGCACCGGAAGATTGCGTCGAGTCCGGCTTGCTGGACGGGTCGATGCTGGTGACAGTACCCAGCAAAGCCGAACTCGTGCGCAAGCTTCTGCCCGCGGGAACCGCGCTGACCGTGCTTCAGGTGCATCCGGTGTCTCTTGAGCTTCTGGTGCATTTACAGCGTTATCTGCCCGAGCATGCTGGAGAGCTGGTGGGAATCGCCTCGCGCTGGAAGGAGTTTCAACGCATCGCCCAGACCATGCTGATTGCCGCCGGACTCTCGCCGGAGAGCCTGCTGGTGCGCGACGCAACCGCAACCTGGCTGGAAGCGAGGGCTGGATGCAACAGCCGGCGTGGTTTGCGATGCGCGCACCGCGCAGGAATTGCCGGCGGGGGTTTTTCCGCTGCGCTTCACCCTGCTCGACGAGCCGACGCTGGATGGACTGCGCAAGCAGGAAGAGCAGCTTTCTCCTTCCGCGTAGCAGTTGTGACACTTGCGAAACTGTCACAATCGGTTCTACTTGTGCGCGCAATCTCTCTACCATCGGTTCTTGTAACGCCAAATCAAGGAGAACCCGATGAGCCGTCTGATACTTCAAGCTCTTCTTTGCCTCGTCTTCTGTCCGCTGCTCATGGCGCAGCAGCCGGCGCAAAACGCCTCAACCGCTGCCGCACAACCCACGCAAGCCATCCAAATCACCGGCTCCCTGCAACTCACCCATGAAGCGCAAGAGCCGGTAGAAGAACATCTGCTCACCGCCGCCGATCTCGATCGCGAACAGATCCTCAAAAAGGCCCTGACCCTTTGCATCTTTTCGAATACAGAGTTTCTCTCCTCCGCTACCCTCTCCAGGGCGCTGTTGAACAACAAGGACTGGGGGAAGCTGGGCCTTTCGATCGTCGACAGTCCGCGCTACTTCAATCCGAGGGTCAGCAAGCCGCGTGCCGCCGAACTGCAGCTCCAGATCGACCGGGTCATCTTCACACATATCCACACCTACGTCCTCACGGAGAGGACGACGGGCGTCGTTCTTGCCTCGGGCAGAGTTCGAGCCATTGATGGAGTGGTTGCCTCCGGTCCCATGGCCGAACAGATCGTTCAGATTCTCTCCGCGGCCCGGCTCCCGGCCGGCCCAACAAGCAGTGATAGAGGGTTCTGAGTTCATGCAAAATGGCAAGCAGGCCGCTCTCGGGCGGCCTGTGCCGTTGGTGGCGCTGATTATCATCTATCGGCGAAAGGGCAGTTCAACGGTCCGCTTGGCGCAGGAGGCCGCGTAGTTCGATGAGGCTTTGCGTGGATCGTCGAGACCGGAAGGCGAAAACAAATGCGCTTCCATGCGTACTATGAATCTATACTCTAGGAATGACTATGAAAAAGACCATCATCTTTGCCGCACTGTTGTGCAGCTTGATTTGCGCCGCATCCGCTGCTTGCCAATCCCAAGCCGTGCGAAAAAAACTCGATAAGCCCACGGAGATCCAGGGCTATCCCTGCGCCAAAGGATTTGCGTGGTTTTATGCGGACGGGAAATTGAACCGCTGCACAATCTCGCGGCCAATCGACTTTGGCGAAGCGAGGATCCCCAGCGGGTCAATCATTGGGCTGCGGCCTGACGCCAAGCCCGATTTTGTGCAGCTGAGCGACGATACGCGTATTGCCGGAATTATCTGTCGCGGCGGGAGCTGGCAGGGGCCGGCGGGGGGATCGACCACTGAGTTTTACCCGAGCGGCAAGCTCAAGCAGTGCTTCCTTGCGGGCAACCAGGACGTTCAGGGAGTGCCGTGCATGAATGGGGGCCTCGTCGGCGACCGCCAGGGTCACGCCGCGCAGTTCAGCGAGAGCGGGAGGCTCGAATCCTGCAAGCTGACAAAGGACTTTCGCGGATGGCGGCACGGGGAGCTTTTCCAACCCGAATAATGAACCGCACGGGGCAAGGGATCGGATTTCCTGACGCGTAAAGCTTCTGTGATGAATTCACAACGTGGCGGAGGTATCCTGTTCTTTGCCGATGCCCAATATTGAATCCGTTGATCAAAAGCCCGCCCACGCTGCTTCATCACTGCCCCGCAGCCGCAAACGCCGCTGGCCGCGAATTTTGTTTTGGTCTGCGGGGGAGTTCTGGCGGTCCTGTTGCTGGCCGCATGCGTGGGCGTTTTGTTGCTGCGCTCCGCGGCCAGGGTTGCTCTGCCGGCGTTGGATGGCGATCTGCGCGTTGCTGGACTTTCGGCGCCTGTAATGGTCCGGCGCGATGCTCACGGCGTGCCCCATATTGAAGCGGCTACCCAGGACGATCTTTTTGTGGCACAGGGCTATGTGACCGCTCAGGACCGGCTGTGGCAGATGGATGCTTTCCGCCGCAACGCCAACGGGGATTTGGCGGAAATTCTAGGGCCCTCGCTGGTCAGGCACGACAAGATGCAGCGCAACCTGCAATTTCACCTGATCGCCCGGCGCATTTACTCCAACCTGTCCGCAGCCGACCGTGCTCGCCTGGATGATTACGCTCGGGGCGTTAATTTGTTCATCGCAGCGCATCAAGACTCGCTTTCGCCGGAGTTCAAACTGCTCTTCTATAGCCCCCAGCCGTGGAGGGGGGAGGATTCGGTTTCAATCGGGCTGATGATGGTGGAGATGCTGGATACGCATTGGTATGCGAAGCTGGCGCGGGAAAAGATCGCGGCAAAACTGAATAATCCCAAGCTGGAGAACGATCTTTACCCGGTTGGGTCGTGGCGCGATCGGCCGCCAACCGGCGCGGTGATTGATTGGAGCAAGCCGCATCCGGCACCGCCGGTAAAGAAAGACTCCGACGACGAGGATGAAGATGACAGCTCTCAAGCCAGCGCTGCGCCGGATGCCGATGAAGGCTCACGCGCGTTGCTTGCGCTGCTCGGGCTGCCGACATGCGAGGGCTGCGCGGCGGGGTCAAACAACTGGGTCATCGACGGACGCCATACCGCCAGCGGAAAACCGCTGCTCTCGAACGATATGCACCTGGGGCTGGGCGTGCCCGATATCTGGTACATTGCCGACCTGCGCGCGCCCGGCTTTCATGCCGCCGGAGTTACGCTGCCCGGAATGCCGTTTGTGATCGCCGGTCACAACGAGCACGTGGCGTGGGGATTTACCGCGCTCTATGCCGACGTGCAGGATCTCTACATCGAGAAGCTGGATGGCAAGGGCAACTATCAGGATTTGGATACACATTGGAAGCCATTGGCCGTGGACCAGTGAAGTCATTCACGTACGCCTCGGCAAAGACGTGCAGTTCGACGTACAATCCACCGCGCACGGCCCGCTATTGAATCCGATCTTTACCAAGGATTCGCGGCCCATCGCATTGAAGTGGACCCTCTTTGACCCCACTTTCAACGCACTTCCACTTTACGAAATGAACACCGCATCTAATTGGACGGAGCTTTCTGCAGCTCTAAGTAATTGGAGTTGGCCTGCGCAGAATGTGGTTTACTCCGATGACGAGGGACATATTGCCTATCATGCGGTGGGGCGCGATTCCGCTGAGACCGGGGGGCGTTGTTGGCGTGCCGATCCAGGATTCCAGACACGAATGGCAGGGATATTATCCCTTCGACCAGATGCCCAACGCTTACGATCCACCCTCCGGCTTTCTGGCCACGGCAAACTCACGCGTGACCAGCGATAAATTCCCCACGCAGTTGACTCTCGAATGGGCCGATCCGTACCGCATCGAGCGCATTTACAAGCAGCTCGAGGGCCGTGACCATCTCAAGCCGGCAGATATGCTCGGCCTTCAGACCGACGTCTACAGCGAAGTGGATCAGGAGATCGGCCATCGCCTCGCCTACGCCATCGACCACACCCCCGGAGCCGACAGCCGATTGCAGAAGGCCGCCGATCTGATGCGCAGCTGGGACGGTCGGCTGACCACCGATTCCGCCGCAGCTTCCATCGTGGCCCGGACTCGCTCCGCTCTCTGGCCGCTGATTCTGAAGCCCAAGCTGGGCAAGATTGCCGAGGAATACCAATGGGCCGAGGCCAACTTTGCCGAGGAAGAGATCATCATGCATGCCCCCGCCGACTGGCTTCCGATGGGCTACAGGAACTGGGACGCGCTGTTGACCGAGGCTGTTCGCCAGGGAATGAAGAACGGCAAAGCTCCGGCAGATGTGGCGCAGTGGAAGTATGGAAGCTGGCATGTGGTCGATATCGAGCATCCCCTGGCCGGATTTTTGCCGTTCATCGGCCGCGTGGCCGGAACCGGCGCACAGCCGCTCAGCGGCGACACCACTACCGTGAAGCAGGTGGGCCGAGACTTGGGTCCCTCGCAGCGATTCACCATGGATTGGAGCAATATTGACGGCTCGACGGAGAACATCGTGCTGGGTGAGAGCGGTAATCCGCTCAGTCCGTACTTCCGCGATCAGTGGAACGACTACTACGGCGGAAAAACCTTCACGTTGCCGTTTACTCCAGCAGCGGTAACCGCTGCGACCACGCATGCGCTGCGATTGCTGCCATGAAAAAACAGGGAACAGGGAACAGCTACCCCATCGAGCAAAAATCGCTCGCCGGGGACCCCGGCAGAGATCAGGGATCAGGGCGGGTGCCTCAGGTCTCGCTTTTGAAACCTGGGAAATCTTTTTGGTGGACTGGTTTTATAGGGCCGGCCATAATTCTGCTTGCAGCCGCAGCGGCCGTCGCGCCGCAACTGCTGCGCGGAAACTCCTGCGGCCACGACTTCGACTTCCACCTGGTCTCCTGGTTCGATTGCCTGAATAGTTGGCGGCACGGAATCCCGTATCCGCATTGGGCGCCCAGCGCAAACTATGGAGCTGGAGAACCGCGTTTCGTTTTTTATCCACCCCTGACCTGGATGCTGGGCGCGGCGCTGGGAGCGCTCCTGCCCTGGACGCTGGTCCCGATCGTTTTGACTTTTCTGATTCTGGCAGCCACGGGCCTCGCTACACGCGCACTGGCTCGCCAGGCATTCTCTGACGGCGCGGCAACCCTGGCAGGCTGCTTGGCGCTTTTCTCCTGCTATGCGCTCTTCACTGCCTACGAGCGATCGGCATTTGGAGAGCTGACCGGCGGATTCTGGATTCCGCTGCTGCTGCTTTTCGCGCTATCGCCCCGCAGACAAAGACCTGTCTGCGGGGATCCCGATCTACGCGACCGCAACGCGCCGGAATCTTTCTCAAGCATGCATTCGATGGTTCAACGGCGCCGCTCGCACTGGTGGTGGCCGGCGCGTGGCTCTCGAATGCGCCGCTTGGCGTGATGGCGAGCTACCTGCTGGTTGCCGTCGCACTGGCCGCCGCGTTGCTCGCAAAAGTCATGGGCGCTCGTGCTGCGCGCTGCGATCGCCGCCGTCGTGGGAATTGGATTAGCCGCCGTTTATCTCATCCCTGCAGCGTGGGAACAGCGTTGGGCCGATATCCGCCAGGCCACAGACGATCCCGGGCTTCTGATTGAAAATAGTTGGCTCTTTGCCCGCCATGCCAACTCGCTGCTGGCCTTGCACGACGAGGAACTTTGGCGGGTCTCCATCATTGCCGTCGCCATGATCGCCCTGGCCTTTGCCGGCCTGCTGGTGAGCCGCCTGCGCAAGACCCTGCCCGCAAAACTCTGCTGGTGGTTCCCGCTGGCGCTGATTCCGCAGGCAGTCCTCTTTCTCCAGCTCAACATTTCGCTGCCGGTGTGGAATCTGCTGCCTAAGCTGAGGTTTTTGCAGTTTCCCTGGCGATGGCTGGTGGTGCTGGAGGCGCCTATGGCGATCTTTGTTACCTCGGCAATCTGGCCGGCACGGCGTTGGGGTCGAGTTGCCGTAACCGCTGTTTGCACGATGGTTTTTCTGGGCGCTTCGGTAGCCGCAGGCAAACTCTTCTTTCAGGTCTGCGATGACGAGGATAACGTTGCTGCCATGACGCAGGTCTATCGCACCGGCGCCGGCTTTCAAGGAACCGACGAATACGAGCCTCCGGGCGCAGATGATTCTCGCCTCGCTTCCGGCCTGCCCGCCGCCTGCCTGGTTGACGATCCTACTACGGAATTGGGCGCAGCAGAGAGCGATGATGATGCCGGCAGCGCCCCTGTTTGGAAGGCCGCGCAAGGCAGTTGCGAAGCTACCTTTACTGCGGACCGCAGCCTGCCCGAGCATCTGCGAATCGCAGCGGTCGCCCCTCATGCTGGATCTCTGATTCTGCGCCTCCGCCGTTACCCGGCCTGGCAAGTCGAGGTGAATGGGCAGTCTGTCTCCAGTTTGCCCCGCCGCGATGATGGCCTGATGGCCGTGCCCGTTTCGCAGGGACCCGTGAACCTAACCGTCGACTGGACAACAACCCAAGACGCACTCGCAGGTCGCTGGGTCAGCGCACTGGCCGTGCTGGCGCTCACAGCTCTATGTTTACTTGAGCGAAAGCTTAACCGGCCTCGTTTATCATGAAACCAATGCTCGTCGATGTGAAATCGCTGATTCAGGAAGGCTCCGAGCTGACCGACCAGGCTCTGGAATCGCTTATTCCCAGCGCGCAAACCGTCCCTGCTTCGATTCATGGCGCCATGCGCCACTCTGTCTTTGCCGGCGGCAAGCGCATGCGGCCGGTGCTGGCTTACCAGGCCGCCGTCACCATTGGCGGCGCGCTGCCTGCGGGAATTGCCCGTCTGGGCGCGGCCCTCGAGATGCTCCACACCTACTCGCTGATCCACGATGACCTGCCCGCCCTGGATAACGACGATCTGCGCCGCGGCCAGCCTACCTGCCACGTGGCCTTTGGCGAGGCTATCGCCATTCTGGCCGGCGATGCGCTGCAAACGCGCGCTTCGAGGTGCTGGCCGGGCTGGACTCGCCGCCCGCCGCCACAGTGAAGATCATCGGCCTCATCGCCAACGCGATCGGGACCGTGGAGGGCATGATCGGCGGCCAGGTGCTGGATCTCGAAAGCGAGCACCTCAAGCCCACGCCGGATCTGGTCGATGCCATCCACCGCGCCAAAACCGGAGCCCTCATTCGTGTGAGCGTGGTTGCCGGCGGAGTCTATGCCGGGGCCAGCGCGGACGACGCAACCCGGCTCGATCTCTTCGGCCGCCGAGCCGGTTTGGCTTTTCAAATTGTGGACGATGTGCTCGATCTGACCGTGGACTCTGCGCACCTGGGCAAGACCGCGGGCAAGGATAAGGCCACGGAAAAAGCTACGTGGCCGGCCGTCTATGGCATTGAACAGAGCCAGCGCGATGCCGGCCGGTTGATCGAAGAGGCTTTTGCCGCGCTTGAGCCCTACGGCAGCCGCGCCGAGGGCCTGAAATCCATTGCCCGCTATATCGTCGAGCGCAAAAACTGATGCTCTCTGAAGCTGAAATCCTCGCCGCTCTGCGCGACTGCTACGACCCGGAGGTGAAGCTGAATCTGGTGGACCTGGGGCTGATCTATGGGGTAGAAACCGGCCCCGACCCGGATTCCACTCCGGCCTGGCCGCGCCAGCGGGTCAAAGTGACCATGACCCTGACCACCGAGCAATGCCCGGCGGGCGGACTCATCTTCGAGCAGGTATACAACCGCCTGGCCGGAATTCCCGACGTAAGCAAAGTTGAGGTCGAGCTGGTTTGGGAGCCCAAATGGACGCCTCATCGCATCAGCCCGGAGGGCCGAAAACAACTGGGTGTCTAGAGCGAACCCATGGTTATCGTGTGATGTTGAGCTTCACGCGAGGTTGCCGTTCTCTGATGGTCGCGTCAACTTTGAGTCCGTGCTTCCGGGATACATCAGCCATGTTTTTGCTGTGAGCCGCGATTACTTGGCGAGAATCCGGTGCAGCCGTTCGCGCTGAACAGAAAGCTCGTCCACGGCGCTTTGTACCTGGCCCAGCATCCCCTGGATTTCATCAATATAGCTGGGAATCTCATTCCACAGGGTGCGCAGCACTTCTTTCTGGTCAAGCATGGCCAGAGCTGCGCCCGAGGTAGCCACCGCCAACCCGGCGCGGCGTTGGCCGTTAAGCAGCAACAATCCGCCCGCGACCAGGGATCCACTGGCGGCTATCCGAACCCAATTCATCGGCTCGGTCTTGCGCCCGCGGGATGCAGGCGCGAATTCATTCTCCGGTTGAGGAAGCGGCACAACCACCATCGATTCTCCTTTCGTCCCTGGCCTTGGCCAGCAGGACCGTAGGAACGCTGCATTCAGTATCGCTCGAATTTGCCCGCTTGGGAAAATATCGACGCCAAAGCAATGAAAAATCCCTTACCACTTTGGTGAGTGGGAGCCACACTATCTCGCTACCCTAACCCGCGGAGCGGGGGTTTTTCTGTATGGTTTTGTACAGTCATCCATAAAGATTCCGGGCGATCACTGATGCCGAGGATTCGTTTTCACTCCGCGGCGCTGAAACAATTCTCCCGGATGTATAAAGTGCAAGCCACTACCGGAGAGCGCGGCGTCAGTCCAGGTCGAAATCCCTGATCGGCTTGCCCTCGGGCGCATCTTTGGCCTTGCGCATGGCCTCGGCAAATTTCTTTTCGAGCAGGTCTGCCTTGTTCTTTTCGGCGTCCACCGACTGGCGGAAGATCGATTCCTTGCGCTCTTCCTGGTCACGCATGGCCTGAGCAGCCGTCTCCAGATCCTCAAACATGCGCTTGCGCGGCGCAGGGGTATGGCTCACCACCAACCCAGTGGCCGCATCGATCCTGAGCATTGCCCCGCAATCCGGGCAGGCTACCTCGAAAATTTTTTCCTTGGTCTTCGCCATACTTTTCAAATATTGTAGGCGCTGCTATGGCTGGTTGCACAGCAGGCCAGAAAAGCCCTGTAGCGTACACCATGTACACACGTATATGTACATTATGGTACACTCCAGGTATGGAAGTTCCCATCACCCAATTCCGCCGCGAAATCTTCTCGCTTGTCAATCAGGCGCTGGAGGGAACCGAGGTCTGGGTCAAGCACAAGGGCCGCCGCCTCAAAATCGTCCCTGAAGGCAAGCCGGCGAGCCGTCTCAGCAGGATTATGCCCATGGAGGTCCTGGTCCCCGGCACAAACCTCGAGGACGATTCCTGGAAACAGGAGATGATGCGCGAGTGGGAGAGAAAATGGGACCGGCGGCTGGCCCCGCTTGCGAAACCCGCGCCTAGGGCGTCCGAACCCGCGCGGGTGCGCAAAGCTCGCCTACAATCATGATTGCCTACCTCGACACCCAGGCCCTCGTCCGTTTGGCTCTTGGCCGCCCACGGCTCATAGGCCGGGAAGCATCGCGGCTGATCCAGCGAGCCGAATTGCTCATCTCTCCCATGGTGCTGGTAGAACTCGAATACCTTCACGAAATCGGGCGGCTGAGGGTGCGCTCTCGCGACATATACGCTAAGGCAGAACACGAGCTTGGTCTCAAGCTCTGTGAGATTCCGTTTGCGGCCATCGCCGGCGCCGCCATCGACGAAACATGGACGCGCGATGTCTTCGATCGAATCATCGTTGCCAATGCAAGAGTGAACGGGCTGGCGCCGTTGATCTCGGCCGACGAGAAGATCGCCGAACACTATCCTCGAACGGTCTGGTAACGCGGATGGCTCCTACCCATACGGATGCCCCACCTTCGGCTGTCATTCTGAACGAAGAGTAGCGGAGTCGAAGAACCTGCTTTTTTGATACTTTGCGCCTAGGGTGGGATACTCCTATCCACCTTCCGCCGCGACCTTACTCCACCACAACGTGAACCTGGAACTGCTGTTCGTCCGGCAAGGGAGGATCCCAGGAGCGGACGTAGTGGAGCAACAAAACTCCATCGCCCGGCTGCTTTGCCAGAAATTCAAATACCTGAAAAACAGGACGGCCTACGCCGGGTTCCGTGGCTTCGGTCTGCGTCTGGCCGGTCAGCTTCAACAAACGCGTCGATTCCTTCTTGAGGTACCACATGAATCCAGTGGTCGGATTCGCACTCATGCGGACCTCCAGCGTATCCCCGGTCTTCAGGTGGATTGTGCTGCCCTTGTCGGAGTCGGTAACCACTTGGGTGGCTGCGAAGGCCGTTTGCGAGAAGAGGGCTGCGGCCAAAAGGACAAACAGAAAGTACAAACGGACGAAACGATGAGAGCGCAACAAACTTGCAGACTGCATAGCGAGCTTCCTTTCGCGCAGTTCAAAGCGCATACGCGCTTGTTCCGCTGCGCACCATGAAGATACATCGATCCTGGGTGGGGCGCAAATGCAGAGAAGCTGTGGGCAGCAGGTTAAACTTGGGGATAAATGCATTGAGGCGAACCGGGTCGATGAAAGACGAAATGAATTCGGCTGAGAATTTCCAGCCAACAGCATTGCAACGACCGGCCGTGGTCACAGATTTTTCCGGGTACACACCACCGTTTGATGTGGCATCGACGGTGGAAAAGATGCTTGCCTCAGTCCCACCCCGGTATTTGATTGGGCTGAGCGAAGTTGTTCTTTCTAATGCAGCCGGCCTTTCGCGTGAACGTCGTCGAAGCGTAACAAGAGCAAGAAAGCGGAAGGTTCGGATCGTCGAAGCCCGAGGCCTTTATCACCCAGCCTGAAATGGAAAGCGTGCTTGGATCGAAATCTTTGTGGATAATACGCTAACTTTTTATCGACGCGGAATATTGCGTTTACTCTTGAATTTTGGCTACTTTCGCGAAAACGCCATGGGCGGTGTTCTTTTCCATGAGCTTGGCCACCACATCGATGCTACGATCCGCCCAGAGTACCGTGAAAGGGAAGATATTGCAGACGACTGGCGCGATAAGCTCCGTCGCCATTGGTTTCGGAAAGAACGTCCGCTCCTTGTACGAATCCTCAGGATATTGAGGCCTTTCCTCTACTTCGTTGCTAGAACGATCGCTGGGGGGCTGCTAACTGACGGGAAGTGGTCCCGAGCCAGATACGACGCATATCTCAAGAATATCCAACGTAAATGAAAAGCCCCGCTCACAATGGCGGGGCCTTCCGATTGAGTGGGTTAATTGTGAAACCGCTCAGCTTTTCACTGTCGCCGACGCCAGCTTGGCTTCGGCTTCGGCGATGACGCGGAGGGCTTCGGTGTAGGCATCTTCGCTGTCGCCGGCCTCGTCCCACATCTTGTGGCCGCGGTCTAATTGCTCGTGCGCACGGGTTACGTCGATCTCTTCGGGCTTGAGCGCGTCGTTGGCCAGGATCGTGACCCGGTCGGGAAGCACTTCGACAAAACCCCAACTGACGTTGTAGCGGCTGGCGCCGTCCGGGCTGCCACCTTCGCCGGCGGTATTCGGGTCAGTCCCGCCGTGCAGGGTTACGTCGCCTGCGCCCAGCTCAGCCAACAACGGCGCGTGGCCATAGAGCACCTCCATGTAACCCGATTTCGCGGGCAGCTCGACAGCCGAGGCCGACTGCTCGAAGAGGATGCGCTCGGGAGTGACCAGCCGTACGCGGAGTTGGTTGGATTCGTCTGCCATAAAAAATCCTTTCAGGATTTTTAGGGGTTAGGGATCAGGGGTTAGGGGTTAGGAAAAACTCATACCGCCATATTCGGATAAATCGACTCTGCCCCCTCTCCCCTGTTCTGAACAATGTTGCCATCGGGGTCTTAACCAATCCCTAATCCCTAACCCCTAGTCCCTGTCGTTACACGCTCGCCTTCAGCTTCTCGGCGGTTTCCAGCACTTCTTCGATTGCGCCCTTCATATAGAAGGCCTGCTCGGGAATATCGTCGTACTTGCCGGCGATGATCTCTTTGAAGCTGCGCACCGTGTCGGCTACCTTGACGTAAGCTCCGGGAATGCCGGTGAACTGCTCGGCCACGTGGAAGGGCTGCGAGAGGAAGCGCTGCACCTTGCGGGCGCGGGCCACGGTGAGCTTGTCTTCGTCGGAGAGCTCGTCGATGCCGAGAATGGCGATGATGTCCTGCAGATCCTTGTAGCGCTGCAAGATCCGCTTCACGCCCTGGGCCACGTCGTAGTGCTCCTGGCCCACGATGCGTGCGGACAAGATGCGCGAAGTCGAGGCCAGCGGATCGACTGCCGGATAAATTCCAAGCTCTGACAGCGGGCGGCTCAACACGGTGGTCGCGTCGAGGTGAGCGAAGGTGGTGGCCGGAGCGGGATCGGTCAGGTCGTCGGCGGGCACGTAAACTGCCTGGACGGATGTAACGGACCCTTTGCTCGTCGAGGTGATGCGTTCCTGCAGTTCGCCCATTTCGGTGGCGAGGTTCGGCTGGTAGCCGACGGCCGAGGGCATGCGGCCCAGCAGCGTTGAGACCTCCGACCCGGCCTGCGTGAACCGGAAGATGTTGTCGATGAAGAGCAGCGTGTCAGAGCCTTCGACGTCGCGGAAGTACTCGGCGACGGTCAGCGCGCTCAGTGCCACGCGCAGGCGGGCTCCGGGCGGCTCGGTCATCTGGCCGTATACCAGGGCGCATTTGGAGTTGGCAAAGTCGCCGGGCTTGATCACGCCCGACTCGGTCATTTCGAGCCACAGGTCGTTGCCCTCGCGGGTGCGCTCGCCCACGCCGCCAAAGACGGAGTAGCCGCCGTGGTTTTTGGCTACGTTGTTGATGAGCTCCATGATGACGACGGTCTTGCCTACGCCGGCACCGCCAAAGAGGCCGATCTTGCCGCCCTTGAGGAAGGGCTGAATCAGGTCGATGACCTTGATGCCGGTCTCGAACATCTCCTCATGGGTCGACTGCTCGTCAAAGAGAGGAGCGGGGCGGTGGATGGGCATGCGGGTCTTTTCGCCGATGGGGCCGAGGTTGTCGACCGGGTCGCCGATGACGTTGAGCACGCGGCCCAGCGTCTCCTTGCCCACCGGCATGCTGATGGGGCCGCCGAGGTCGGTGGCCTTCATGCCGCGGACCATGCCGTCGGTGGCTTCCATGGCCACGGTGCGCACGCGACCCTCGCCCAGGTGCTGCTGTACTTCGAGGATCACGTTGATGGGTTCGGGCACGGTGAAGCCCTCGCTGGTGACGCGCAGCGCCTGATAGATGGGCGGCATCGTCGCTTCTTCAAACTGCACGTCTACCGCGGGACCGGAGACCTTGATTACCTTGCCGATGTTTTCTGCCATTTTTGCCTTTTCACCTTGCGGAGCCTTGGTTAGGTTCCAAATCTTTGTTCCCATTCCCTCAGGGGCTAAAGCCCGTTCCGTTTAAAGCCTGTCTTCGGCACGACTAAAGTCGTGCCCTGACACAATGCCTAAATTCTGCGGCACGACTAAAGTCGTGCCCTTTCAAAACTCATCTCTACATCACGGGGCAAGAACCACTGATCCCTGATCTCTGACCCTGATCCCTGTACTACTGTGCCGCAGCTCCACTCACAATCTCGATGATCTCCTTGGTAATGGCGGCCTGGCGCACGCGATTCATGTACAGCGTGAGCGAGTCGATCATGTCCGAGGCGTTGTTGGTTGCCGAATCCATGGCCGTCATGCGGGCCGCGTGTTCGGCGGCTACCGACTCCGTCATGGCGTGATAGAGCATGGCGTAAATGTATTGCGGGAGCAGGCCATTGAACAGTTCGCGGGGCGGATCGTCGTAGATGTAATCCACCTGCGCGGTGCCGAACTTGCGCGCTTCCTCGTCTGCCTCGGTGGTATCGGCCGGCTCCAGCGAGATGCCCGCGCTGGCTGCGGCCTCAGCCGCGCGCTCGCGCTCTTCTTCTGTCTGCTCGACGGCGCCGGTAATCTGCGGAGCGCCGATCTTCATGATCGGCAAAAGCTTCTCAACCACCAGCCGCTGCGCAATGACCGACTTGAACTCGTTGTAGACGATGTAGGCGGCGTCGATTTCCTCGTGCGTGTAGCGGGAGATGATGCTGTGGGCCAGTTCGAAAACGCGGCTGGTCTCGAGCTTTAAGAGCATGCCGGGGTGGTCGCCGGTTATTTCAACGGGAGCCTTGCGCTCGCGAACTTTGATGGTGCGGCCGTACTCGTCGGTCTGCTCGCGATATTCCGCGGCGGGATAGCGGCGGCGCATCTGGTCGCGGGCTTTGCGGCCCACTGCTTCAATGTCGAGCTCCTTGTCAGGATTGCCCGCAATGAACTGGAAGGCCGTCTTGAGAATGTTGGCGTTGAAGGCCCCGGCAAAACCCTTGTCGCCGCTTACGACGATCACCAGCACACGCTTCTCAGGCCGGGTGATAAACAGCGGATGACAGAGATTGCCGGTTGCCTCGTCAAAGATATCCACGCGGCGGACCAGCGATTCTAAAACACTGCTGATCATTCTGGCGTAAGGCCGGGCACTGAGCGCCCGCTCCTGTGCGCGGCGGAGCTTGGCCGCCGAGACCATCTTCATGGCCTTGGTGATCTGCCGCGTGTTTTTCACACTGCGGATGCGACGCCGTAGATCGAGTACATTTGCCATAGTTTCGCTCAGGTGCAGTTTTCCTGCTCTTAGCTTTCGCTATCAAATCCTGTTCCAGTCACTGTTCCGGTTCTGCTTTAGCAAACGCTAACTCTTAAACGAAGCCGTTTAGACCGCTGCCACAAGTTCAGCTTTGAAGTTGGCGGAGTATTCCTTGAGGGCGGCATGCAGCTTCGAGCGCAGGTCGTCGTCCAGGGCTTTCTTCTCCGTCAACTCATCCATCAGCGCTGTTTGAGCGGATTCGAAGTACTTGTAGAGACCATCTTCGAAGGCGCGAATGTCCGCGACCTGCAGATCGTCGAGGTATCCTTGGGTGCCGGCAAAAAGCGCCACCACCTGCTGCTGCCAGGTGAGCGGCTGGAATTGCGGCTGCTTGAGCAGTTCGGTCAGGCGCTGGCCGCGATTGAGTTGCTTCTGGGTGAGCGGGTCGAGGTCGGAGCCGAACTGGGCAAATGCTGCCAGTTCGCGGTACTGCGCGAGATCGAGCTTGAGCGTCGCGCCTACCTGTTTGGTGGCCTTGATGGCCGCGGAGAAGCCCACGCGCGAAACCGAGAGGCCCACGTTCACCGCCGGACGAACGCCGGAGTTGAACAGATCGGTTTCGAGGAAGATCTGGCCGTCGGTAATGGAGATGACGTTGGTGGGAATGTAGGCGGAGACGTCGCCGGCCTGGGTCTCGATGACCGGCAGCGCGGTGAGCGAGCCGCCGCCTTTTTCCTTGCTCATTTTGGAAGAACGCTCCAGCAGGCGCGAATGGAGATAGAAGACATCGCCGGGATAGGCTTCGCGGCCCGGCGGGCGGCGCAGCAGCAGCGAAATTTCGCGGTAAGCCATGGCGTGCTTGGAGAGATCGTCGTACATCACCAAGGCGTGGCGGCCGGAGTCGCGGAAAAACTCGCCGATCGCGCAGGCCGCATAGGGAGCAATGTAGAGCATGGGCGCGGGTTCGGAGGCGGAGGCAGCCACGATCACGGTGTGGCCCATAGCGTCGGCTTCAGTGAGCGTTTGCACGACCTGGGCGATGGAAGAACGCTTCTGGCCGATGGCGCAGTAGATGCAGATCAGATCGTTTTTGGCGTTATTGATGATGGTGTCGAGCAGCACGGCGGTCTTGCCGGTCTGCCGGTCGCCGATGATCAATTCGCGCTGGCCGCGGCCGATGGGAATCATGGCGTCGATGGCTTTGAGGCCGGTGGCCATGGGTTCGCGCACGGGCTGGCGGTCAATGATGCCGGGCGCCAGACGCTCGATAGGCAGTGATGCAGAGGAGTTGACGGGGCCTTTGTCGTCGATGGGCTGGCCCAGTGCGTTGACCACGCGGCCGATCATGCCTTCGCCAACCGGCACGCTGAGAATTGTGCCCGTGCGCTTGACTTCGTCGCCTTCGTTGAGCTCGGTATAGTCGCCCAGAATCACCGAGCCCACGGAATCTTCTTCCAGGCTCAGGGCGAGTCCGGCGATGCCATGCGGAAAGCTGAGCAGCTCTCCAGACATCACCTTGTCCAGTCCATGCAAGCGGGCAATGCCGTCGCCCAGCGATGTGATGGTCCCGACCTCGTCTACCTGGACCTTGGAGTCGTAGTTCGCGATCTGCTCGCGAAGAAGCTGCGTAATCTCGTCTGCCTTGATCTGAGCCATTTGTTTCCTCAGGGATCAGGGGTCAGAGGTCAGGGATCAGTTTCCTCCCGCTTTTAAGCGGAGTACCGATCAAAAACCACCGATCTCCTTCATCTCCCTCATTTCGATCTCTGACTTCTTGTACTTCCCTACTGAACTTTCATACTTGAGGCCGGGCTTTTCTGATCCCTGGCCCCTAATTCCTGCCGGCTTTAGCCGGCCATCAACTGTTCTTTCAATCTGTCCAGCCTTCCGCGGACGGAACCATCGTAGACTGTGGAACCGATGCGCACCACCGTGCCGCCGAGGATGGAGGGGTCCAGACTGAAACTTGCTTCGATTTGCGCACCGGCCAGTTTACCGATTTCGGCCACCAGAGCGCCGCGATCCTGTTCGTCCAATTCGCGGGCGGTTACGATCTCTGCCTGGCGAATGCCCAACTGCTCCTGCAACTGGCGGCGATAGGCCGCAGCAACTTCGCTTACCTCGGCGATGCGATCGTTGTTGATGAGCACGGCCAGCAGGTTGCGCAGTTCCTTCTGGAGATTCAGTTTGGTGTTCAACTTGTCGAGAAACGCCACCTTGTCTACAGCGGGAATAGCAGGATGCATGAAGAAATCGCGCAACTCGGCGCTCGCGTCCCAGGTTGCCAGAAAGTCGCTCAGCTGCTGGTCAATGGCGGCGGCATCCAGCTTGGCGGCGGTGACCACATCAAGAAAGGCGGTGGCGTAACGGGCAACGAAGACGGCCATTTAGCTCTTTCCTTTCCCGGTCACGTCGCCAACAAACTCGGCGATCAGGGCGTGATCGGTTTCCGGCGTCAGAACGATTTGCTTGGCGGCCTGACCGACGGCCAGATCGGCGGCAAAGTTGCGCAATCCTCGCCGGGCCTGGGCGGCGGCCGCGGCGATCTCCTGCTCGGCGGCAGCGACGATGCGTTCACTCTCTTCCTGGAGGCTGGATTTGATGCGCGCTTCGTCGGCGGCGCTTTCATGCTCCACCTCGGCGCGAAACTTTTCAATCTCCTCGCCGATGGAGGAAAGCCTGGCTTCAACCGCGCTGAGACGGGCGTTGGCGTCCTCGGTGGTCTTGCGCGCCGATTCAATATCTTCGCTGAGCTTCTGGCCGCGATTGCGCAGGTGTTTGGGCAGGTAACGATAGAGAGGAATGCCGATGGCCAGAACGATGATGGCTAAATTGAAGAAATCGTAGAAGAGCGCAACCTTTTCAACCGGCATGTTCAGCGCTTTTGCGGTTGCCTTGACGATGGGGCCGGTGAGCCGGAAGGTATTATTCTGCTCTTCCTGCGATTTGGCAGCGTCGGGCTTGGCGGTTTCTGCAGCTTGCGCCGCCGGATTGGGCGAATCCAATGCGGCGAGGCGACAGGGCGCAAAGGCTGTACCGGCTGCCAGCAGGGCTAAAAGAGCAAATCGCAAAAGCGGTGCAGAAAAACGCGCTTGCCTGCTTGAATCTCTCAACGGGACCCCCCGGCTGTCACGGGCAGTACCGCGCGGACCACGCGATCGGCCAAATCTCCCGCCGCGGCCTGAATTGCCTGTCTGGCCTGTTCGGCCTCGGCTTCAAGCCCGGCCCGGGCCTGGCGGACCTTTACTGCGGTAGTCTTGCGGGCAGCTTCAAGGGCGGCTTCGCGCTCGGCAACCCACTGCTTGATCCGCTGTTCGCGAACGGTGTAGACCTCGGCGCGCGCCTGGCGCAGTTTGGCGGCATACTCGGCCGCCTTGGCTTCTGCCTGCGCGATGGCCTGGTGAGCAGCTTCGACCGCTCCCTCAGTACGTGCGCGGCGCTCATTGAGCGTTTTGCTCAACGGGCCCTGGACCAGAAACTGATAGGCCAAAACCAGCACGATAAACAGCAGAGCCGTGGGCACGGAACCCACCAAAAGCGTTTCGAGTTGTTGGATGATTTCTTGCATGGTGGTACCGGTTTGCTCAGGCGGCCAGTCTGCACTTACTGTGCTAGTGAACTTCTTGTTTTATCAGGGGGCGAACCGTCCAGTCAACGCAGACGGGGCCGATTAATTGGAGTCCTGTGACTGCGGTCACGAAATGGGAAATTAGTTCAAAAAGGACTTGCTTTCGGCGAAAACAAGCTCATACTTAGATTATCACCTAGACCCGATCCAGGGTCCGGCGGGCAAACGACTTCGGGAAGTCACTCCACTCCCCTAACCGATTGCCCGCCTCTTATTTTTGGCACATCTATTTCGTCCCTGGCGTCTTGGTTTCGGCGATGGATTTGCCGGTCGTCAGCAAACCCTGGGCGCGGAGCCAGATCTCCAGCAGGTCAGGCCACTGGTCCAGGGCGGCGTCTGCCTTGCCCAGGCCGGTGCCGTGGGGTCCGTTTGCGAAGATATGGGCTTCAGAGGGAACTCCGGCCTTGACCAGCGCCTCGTAGAAGCGCAATCCCTGCTCCACCGGAACCGCCTGGTCGTTGAAGGTGTGATACCAGAAGGTGGGCGGCGTGTCCTTGGTGACGAAGAGATCGGGAGAATAGGCCGCGCGCAGCTCTTCGCAGCGGTCCATCACGTTGAACAGCTTGCAGTAGGTCAGGTGGGAGGTATCGCTGGAGATGGCGCCGATCCACGGGTAGCCCAGCACCAGGTAATCCGGGCGGCTGGAAACGCGCTCGATGGGGTCTGCGGAATCCGGGTTGCCGGGAATGAACTGGGTTGAAGCAAGCGCGGCCAGATGGCCTCCGGCGGAAAAGCCGATGATCACGATGCGGTTGGGATCGATCTGGTAATCGCGCGCGCGTGCCCGCACAGTTTGCACGGCGCGGCGGGCATCCAACAGCGGAACCGGCAGCAGGTAGCCGTTCGAGCTGAGCCGGTAACTGAGCACAAAGGCGCGAAAACCGCGCGCGGTGAACCAGTCGGCTATCTGACGCCCCTCGAGGTTGGCGGCCAGATGAGCGTATGCGCCGCCCGGCAGAATCACCACTGCAGAACCGTTGCCGTTGCCGTGATGCGGCTCGAAGATGGTCAGCGTGGGAATATCTTCGCAGGCAGTCCCTTTGGCCTGGGGAGCCTCGCCGGACCACAGGCGGATGGTCTGGATGCCCAGGTAATCGTTGTTGTTGCCGGGCGTTGCGCAAGGTTCCTTTTGGGCCTGCGCCGCGGAACAGGCCAGTACAACCGCTGCTAAGAATGCAATCAAGTGCTTCATTTCAAACCTCTCAACGTTTCGCGAGGATTATATATGGCAAGCTAACTCCTGTTCTTTTTGAGTTCACTTACTTTGGTTTGGGCGCTTCGACAGATTTCGCAGGCGTCAGCAGGCCCTGGGCGCGCAGCCAGTTTTCCAGCAGGTTGGGCCACTGGTCGAGTGCCGGGTCACCCTTGCCCAGGCCGGAGCCGTGGGGGCCGCTGGGAAAGATGTGCATCTCAGAGGGAACGCCGGCCTTGACCAATGCTTTGTAAAAACGCAAACCCTGCTCCACCGGAACCGACTCGTCGTTGAACGTGTGATAGAGAAAAGTGGGCGGAGTATCTTTGCCGACCAGCAAATCCGGAGCATATTTCGCACGCAGCGCCGCGCAGCCGTCCGTGGTTTTGTACCGCACGCAGTAGCCGGTCGTGCTGTCGAAAGCGCCGATCCACGCATAGCCCAGCACCAGATAGTCCGGGCGGCTGGAGACTCGCTCGATGGGGTCTTCGGCATCCGGGCTACCGGGAACGAACTTCGTGGAGGCAAGCGCGGCCAGGTGGCCGCCGGCGGAGAAACCTGCAACCACAATGCGATGGGGATCGATCTGGTACTCCCGCGCCCGCGCGCGCACCAGTTGCACGGCACGCCGGGCGTCGAGAAGCGGAACGGGCATCAGGTAGCCGTTGGGGCTGAGCCGGTAGCTGAGAACGAAGGCGCGAAAGCCCCGCGCGGTAAACCAGTTGGCTGCCTCGCGTGCCGCCTTGCCGGTAAGTTGGTTGTAACCGCCGCTGGGCATGATGATCACGGCCGCACCCTTGCCGGCGCCCCCGCCTGAGGATTCGAAGACGGTCAGAGTGGGAATATCTTCGCAGGCATTGCCTTTGGCCTCCGGCGCGTCGCCGGACCACAAGCGAATGGTCTGGACGCCAAGGAATGCATTGTCGCTGCCCGCCGCCGCGCACGGCTCCTTTTCGGCCTGTGCCGCCGAGCAGGCCAGCAACGCCGCTGCCATGAATGCCAATAATTGTTTCAATCCAGATACCTCGCCGCTGTTTGCGAGGATTATAGCCAAACTATCGCGTGGCCCGGGCAGTTGGTCGCGGCCTGCGCGCTCAGTTCTTCCGATAATTCAAATCCATAGCGGGCAAAGTAGTAAGCCGCCCCGTGCAGCCGCTCCTGCAATCCCCCATCGGGATAAAGCGCCTGGCAGATGGTTTCGGCGTGGCGGCCGAGCGTGGACTGGCGCTGCAATTCAAAGTTGGCTGCCAGGGTGCGGAGGCGGCTCATTTGGTAGCGGATCTTGCCGGCTGCGGTCTCAGCCGATTTGCCCAGTCCCTCGTCCATGGCGTTCATCCACTCCAGCAATGTGGTCAACTCGGCCTCCAGCGCCGTGCCGGCTGCGGCCAATTTTTGCTTGCCTTCCACGGGCATTGCGCGAGCGGCCAGCAACTGCCCCAGCGAAGCCGGTGTTTCCTCGAAGACCCGCTCCACGGTCAGCTCATGCTTGCGCAGCAGTTCGGCGATGGACGGCTCGACCAGGGTCGCGGAAAAACGCGGCACAATCGGCGTTGGCTTGCCCAGGATGCGTTCGAAAAGCACGGCGGATTGGGCCAGGTAAGCTACCTCTGCCGGTCCGCCGATCATGACCGAAGTGGAGAGCAGAAAATCCTGAAAAACCGGACGCAGCAGCGCCGAGGGCGAGATGCGCTCCGGCTCAGAGTCCAGAATCCCCACCAGGTCCGCGGTTGAGAGCTTCCGCGGGCCGGCATGCCAAATCCCGCCGGGTTCGGCGGCGCTGGGGCCGGTTCGCTTGAGCGCCATCCGGGCGCCGCTGTTTTCGTCGATCAAAAACAGCAGGCTGGACTGCGGCATAACAACGACCTGCGCGTGGTAGCCAGCCGCTTCCAGTTTGCTGTTCCGCTCCATCATTGCCGCATGCAGTTCGTCGGCGCGCTCCAGAGCTGCCCGAAGCACCGGCGCGCCCATGCGGTGGAATTCGCGTCTGCTTGCATCCAGAATCAGCAGTCCCTGTGTGGCAAAGACCTTTGCGTAGAAATCCCTGAAGGCCTGTGCGAAGGTACGGCCGGGCCGGTAAGCCTCGGCCAGCGCTTCTGTCGCGGCAGACTCGCCCAGCAATTGCCGAGCCTGATCCAGCAGCGGGGTAATCGACTCGTCCAGCAGGATGCTGCCCACCGGGAGCGACGATTCTGCTGCTCGCCCATAAGCCAGCTTGCGCAGCTCTCGGCCGGCGGGAAAGCTCACATGGTCGATCTCGGCAAAGTCGTGGTCTTCCGTAGCCAGCCAGAAGATGGCGGCGTGCGGATTGCCTGCCGCTGTTGCCTGCCGGGCGCGGGCCACAGCGGTGGCGGCCTTGAATGGGGTAAAAAGCGGCCCGCCAAAGAGTCCCACCTGCTGGCCGGTAACGATGGTTCCCGCGCCTTGGCCGAGTGCCGCAAGCGCCGCCTCTGCGGCTGGGGAAGGTGCTGAATTCTGCTCAGCGAGCAGCTTCACCAGCTCCGGCCAATGCGCCGGAGCCGATGGGCGCACCGCCTGGGCGAAAGGCGGTTGCATCGAAGCATAGAATGCACGCGCCTCAATTTTATTGGCGCAATAATCCAGAAACAACCGGCTCATTCCCGGCACAACGGTCATGGGATAACAATCTGCGGTCAGCAATTCATTCTCTTCCGGCAATCGCTTTCGGCTCGTTTGCCTGGGGGGAATTCAATGCACTCAAGCGGTAATCGCTGTTTTTAGGATGCCACGTCCGGCGGAATCGATGCACAAGTGCACATTCCGATAAGGCCCACCCGAAGGAGTGCGTATACTTCTTCTTTACTGTTGATTCGAAGAGAGGTCGTCATGCCGAAGAAAGAAGCCGCTAAGCCCGCGAATACCAAAACCGTCGCGCCGCAGACGAAAAACGCCGCAAAACCCAAGCCGGCCAAGTTAGCGAAAGCGGAGAAAAAGAAAGCCGCCAAGGCCAGGAAAGCGCTCCATGTGGCTATGCCGGAAGGCAAAGAGCGGCTGCTCAGCTCCCAGGTGGTCTTTGAGGGGCGGCTGTTCCGCGTGCTGCGTGACCGCCTGATCGAGCCCGGGGGCAACAGAAACGAGCGCGATGTCGTTCGCCACAATGGCAGCGTGGTCATCCTGGCGATCGACCACACGAAAAACAAGAAAAATCCCTGGGTGGTCGTCGAGCGCCAATACCGTCATGCCGCCCGGCAGTTTTTGTGGGAGTTGCCGGCCGGCAAGCTCGAGCGGGGCGAGGACCCCCTGGTGGGCGCACAGCGCGAACTGGCCGAGGAGACCGGCTACCGCGCAAAAAAATGGAAGCTGCTGGCTGAGTTCTATCCCAGCCCCGGCTTTCTGGGCGAATCCATGCAGATCTTTCTGGCCGAGCGGCTTCAGGCAGGTCCCACCCACCTGGAGGACGACGAACAGATCGAATTGCGCCTGGTCAAGCTTTCCGAGATACTCAAAATGATCGATAAAGGCGCGATTCTGGACGGGAAGACGCTGATCGGGGTGCTTTTGTACGCCCGGCAGAAAGGCGTCAAAGGAAGGAAGTAGCAATTCGCATCTGTTTGGTTCTAAAGAAACTTTACATTCAAGATCGGCCTCCTTAGCTTAGTGGTGACCGGCTTGTCTCACTTTGTGATGTACCGACGAGAAAATAATTAAACCTTTTTGCCGGCTTTTTCGTCATAATAGCTACATCGGCGAGCGATTCCCCTCGCAAACCGAATCCCCACAAGAGAAGAGCAAAAGAAAGAAGGAGCCTGTGGCTCAGCACAAAGGTAAGGTCAAGTGGTTTAACAACGCCAAGGGCTATGGATTCATTGGTCGTGATGACGGCCCGGATGTATTTGTCCACTACTCGTCGATTCAGTTGGATGGATACAAAACCCTGAAAGAGGGCGACGAGGTCGAGTTCGATATCGTCCAAGGTCAGAAAGGTCCCCAGGCGGATGCAGTGATTCGTTTCAGGGATGCCGCGCACACCGCCAGTAACACCGCAGCCTAGCCAGCGGCGAGCAAGTTCGGGCGTTCCAAGCAAGACCACCGCCAGGTGGCAGAAGCGGGGTGCGCCTTGATCCCATCCGTTTATCACACAGTAATTCCGATTTATTTCCTTTGATCCCTGTTTTTGTTCACCTGGAAAGCTGACGCAATGGATAACCCCACCATGGCGCGGTTGCTGGCGGAGACCGCCGATTTGCTGGAGATTGACGGTGGCGACAGCTTTCGAATCCTGAGCTATCGCCGGGCCGCCGATGCCGCTCAACAAACCACTCTGGACCTGGTTGATGCAGCATCCGATACCGCCCGCCTGCTTGAGATTCCGGGCATCGGCAAGAGCATGGCCGCCAAGCTTCAGGCCATCGTCGCTACTGGCACTTTGCCCTTGCGTGAGGAATTGCTGGCCAGGTATGGCGCGGGTGCTCTGGAACTTCTGAAGCTGCCTGGGATGGGGCCCAAGACCGTAGCACTGCTTTGGGACGCCGCCAAAATTGCCACCGTCGACCAGCTTTGTGAGGCCATTGAAGCGGGCCGCTTGGCCGGATTGCCCCGCATGGGCGTGAAGCAGATTGAAAAATTGCGCAAAGGAATCGAAGAATATCGCCGCAACGCCGGCCGATACCGCATCGATGAGGCCGAAGAGGCAGCCCAGAGGCTTGCCGCCTACCTGCTGGACTTCAAGGGTTCACCCAGCGCAGAGATTGACAAGGTAACCCCTGCCGGCTCCCTGCGCCGCGGCCGCGAAACCATAGGCGACCTCGATCTGCTGGTTACCGGTTCAGCCTGCCTGCCGGAGCACACCGCTGCCGCCGCCGAGTACGTGGCCAACTACCCCGGCATTCACGACATGATCGCCAAGGGCGAAAACAAGGTGAGCTTTCATCTCGGAACTGGGATGCAGGTGGACGTGCGGCTGCTCCCTTCGGCTTCTTATGGCGCGGCGCTGCAGTACTTTACCGGCTCCAAGGCGCACAACGTGGCGCTGCGCCAGCGCGCTTTGAAGATGGGTTACACGCTCAGCGAGTGGGCTCTGGCGCGCCTCGACGATAACTCCACCGTCGCCGCGGCCTCCGAGCAGGAGATCTACGCCGCCCTGGGTGTGGACTGGATGCCGCCCGAGTTGCGCGAGAACCTGGGCGAGATAGAGATTGCGGCCCAACACAAGTTGCCGCGGCTCATTGAGCAAGCCGACATCAGAGGCGACCTGCACATGCACACCACGGCCAGCGACGGTCGTAACACCATCCGCGAAATGGCCGATGCCGCCCTGCTCTGCGGATATAACTACATCGCCATCACCGACCACTCAAAAAACCTGGCCATGACCAACGGCCTGGACGAGAAGAGGGCTCTGGAGCAAATCCAGCGCATCCGCGAAGTTGACCGCCAGATGGAGGGCCGCATCCGCGTCTTCACCGGCATCGAGGTGGACATCCTGGCCGACGGCGCCCTGGACCTGGACGACGAGGTGCTGGCCCAGATGGAGGTGGTCATCGCCAGCGTTCACAGCCGCTTCGACCAGCCCCGCGAAGAAATGACGGCGCGCGTCGTCCGGGCGATTGAAAATCCCTATGTGCGGATTCTTGGCCACCCCACCGGCCGCCTGCTGCTGCGCCGCGAACCCTTTGCCATGGATATGGGAGTGGTCCTGCGACGCGCGGCCGAGCTAGGCGTGGCCGTAGAGCACAACGCCGCTCCCGAACGACTCGACCTAAATGACCGCGACCTGCGGCTGGCCAAGGAACTCGGCTGCCGCATCGTCATCAACTCCGACTCCCACGACGCACGCAACCTGGGCAAGATGGACTACGGCATCCGCCAGCTTCGCCGTGCCTGGCTGGGACCGAACGATGTGCTGAACACGCTGGAGCCGAAGATTTTCTGGCAGCGTTGCGGAGGCTGCCGTGAATGCCGAAAACGCACCGTTTTTTGTGCAAATTCGTGCACTATTCCTAAGCGATCTGCACGATTTTCATGGTCTGCTTTGCGCTTCGGAGGCTAAGATAAGGCGCAATGAGTCTACTGCACCAGGAATCCCCGAAGAAATCGACGATGCCGCGCTTGGCGAGGAATTCACCAAGGGTTCCAGCCACCTGGTCCGGGCCAGCTGATCGCGGCCGTGCTGGTCAGCACTGCCATCGCGCATCTACGTGTATTGCCGGGCAAAAGCCGCCCGTGGTCACCGGAGAGATCGAGCAGATGTGGGCTCATCCGCAGCACACCGAGTCTTCCGGCCTCGACGCCAACGGCGCAGCCATGGCCAAGGAGAGCTTCGACCAGGTTTTTGTCTTCGCCCGGTCAAGCTGCATAACCAGAGCGAGGAGCCGCTCTTCCTGCGCAACGTCATGACCAACGCCACGCTGGACGACGGCATCCACTCCAGCTATGCGGCCTCCGCGGCAGATTACGACCGCGTCTTTCTGGCCTATCCTGAATGCCCGTTCCGCATGGCAAGGCGCTCGCCTGCAGACCACCATCGACCCCGGCCAGACGGTGGAGGGAACCATCGTTTCAGCCTTTCGCATGAGCAAGGCAGATTGGGACGCGCGCAAGGACCTGAACTTAACCTTCGCCTTCAGCTACCAGCCAAACCTGGTGCTCGCGCCCAAGACCGCCGTTATTGAACAGTAGGCGGCGCCGGCGCGTTCTTTGGCACCGCCAGGTACCCGGTCACCTGATTCTTTGAGTTCACCGAGTTCACCACGATCTCGAACAGCAGCGGATCTTTGCCGCTGTAAAACTGCAGCGGCTCATTCACTCCCCGGTTCTTCTTCTCGTAGGTCTTGTCGTCGGAAGTCACTTCAGGGTGAACTTGTTCTTCTTGGGGTCGGCCTTTTTCAGCTCCAGGCTCACCGTGCCCACGGGCTTCTTCTGGCCCTTGGTCAGGGTGAACTCGTAGTAGTTGCGGTCGCCCTTGTGCTTCAGAATTCCAGCTCATCGTGATTGCGGGCGATCAGGCTGCTGTGCTCGCTCAAATCTCCCTTCATCGACGTCAACTGGGTAACGGCGTCGGCCAGGTCGCTCTGCGTCTTGGCCACATTGGTCTTGACTCCGCCCACGTCGGTCTTCACGTTGGAGACTTCACTGGATACCTCGTTCACCTGCTGCGCGGTCTTCTTCTGGGCGTTCGCCAGTCGCTGGGCGTCGGCCTCCTCGCGCGTAAGGATCTCCTGGGCGCGGGCATCCATCTGCTTCTGGGTCAGCCCCAGCGAGTTGCCCAGTTCCTCGGTGGCCACCTTCAGCCGGGCGTCTGTCTCGCGCAGCCGGGCTTCAAGATTTACATTCTGCTGCTTGGCGTCAGCCAACTCACTTTGCTGGGTTGATAGGCGGCTGCTGAGCGTAAAGCTCCAGATCAGGCCGCCCAACGCGGCAACCAGGGCCACAGCAATTGCCGCAAGCAGCGCGCCGGAGTAGTTCTTGGGAGACATTTTCAATTTTCATCATCATCTGTGTTTCCTTCCTTTCTTTACGGTCGGTATTGCCTGAACCGCCTCTCTGCCGGAATCACTTCGCTCGGGAGTTGGCGCCAATCGCGTCGTTAACGACGCTGCAGGAGGGGTTCTCATTCATCTGCTGGAATATCCCCTGTCCTCGCTCAGTTTCAGTTCAATTCTGAACACGTGGCGATTCCGCCCCGAGCCCCTGCGGGGGAGTCTTCAGGATAGCGGACAGGCCGGTTGTGCTGAAAAAGCTCGCTCCTCGCCAAGCCAATCGCATCCTGGATGCATGAGCCAGCTCCTAAGCCCGGTAGCCGGCTTTCGTCCCATTTTCGCGCCCTTGCCGTCCCGCACTCCGTGACAACTATCGAATCTCTACGTTATAAACATCTTTACTGGATATTTCAGCCGCTGGGTCCGAATCTGAGGCAGAGTCCCTCATTGCGGGGTTCTCTGGTAGACGGTCTTTGCTGCTGGGTAGTGGGTCAGGACATACGCCGTCCGCTACGGCGGACTCAGAAAATAATAGCAAGGGGGAAATCCGAAGGCTATGTCGACTGCTACCGCGGGAAAGGGTCTTGAAGGTATTGTTGCGGCAAACTCCGGGATCTGTTGGATCGACGGAGAAGCCGGCGTGCTTTCCTACCGTGGAATCGACATTCACGAGCTGGCGGCGCACTCCAACTTCGAGGAAACCACTTACCTGCTCTGGAACGGCATTCTGCCCAACCAGTTTGCCCTGCGCGAGTTTCAGTCGCAACTGGCCCTGGCCCGCTCGCTCGACCAGCGCATCATCGATATGCTGCGCAGCTTTCCCATCTCGGCCACGCCCATGGAGGTGCTGCGCACCTCGGTCTCCGCGCTCAGCTTTTACGATGCCGACGAGAAAGACAACTCCCACGACGCCAACGTGCGCAAGAGCTACAACCTCACCGCGCAGATCGCCATGCTGGTGGCCATCTACGACCGGCTGCGCAAGGGCTTGGAGTTGTGCCGCCCGATCGCTCGCTCAGCCACGCGGCCAATTTTCTGTGGATGCTGAACGGCGTTATGCCCTCAGAGACGGCCGTAAAAACCATGGATCTGGCCCTGGTGCTGCACGCCGAGCACGAGCTGAACGCCAGCACCTTCGCCGCCCGGGTCATCGCCGCCACCCTGGCCGATGTTCACTCGGCCATCACCGGAGCCATCGGCGCGCTCAAAGGCCCGCTGCACGGCGGCGCCAATGAAGGCGTCATGCGCCTGCTTCACACCATCGATAAAGCCGGCGCCGACCCGGTGGAATATGTGAAAAACATGCTGGCCGCCAAGCAGAAGATCTCCGGCTTCGGCCATCGCGTCTACAAGACCGAAGACCCCCGCGCCACCCACCTGCGCAAGATGAGCGAGCAGTTGGGCAGGGACGCGGGCCAGTCCAAGTGGTATGAGATGTCCCGCGCCATCGAGCTCTATATCAATGCCGACAAGAAGCTGAACGCCAACGTGGATTTCTACTCCGCCTCAACCTACGCCACCCTGGGCATCGACATCGATCTCTACACTCCCATCTTCGCCATCAGCCGCATCGCCGGATGGACCGCGCACGTCATCGAGCAGTTAGACGACAATCGCCTCATCCGGCCCCGCGCCGAATACATCGGGCCGCCGTATCCCTCGCCCGTACATTCCGATCGAGGAGCGGCGGATAAGCGTTGCGTCGCCTAGCTAGCCGAACATAGAGAGTCTCGTTGGCTACCGCCGCGTCTTCCACAGCAGATAAAGTCCCCACGCCGACAGCGTCAGTTGTCGCGCACCCTGCCGTCGAGCATCATCTGCTCAAACTCCTCCACGGGAACGGAGCGGACGACCAGGTCGTGCTCCTCGGGGTCGGGTGCTTTCTCGGTCTGCGTCAGTCCGGTGGCCAGAAAAACGTGCTGCTTCTGCCGGCATGAAACCGTAAGCGATCCAGAGAGTCCCAGGTGGGTCATCTGGCAGCGTGAGGCCCATCTCTTCTTTCAGTTCGCCGCGGGCCAGCTCTTCCGGGATTGTCGATCTCCATCTCCCAGCCGCCCTGGGGCAGCTCCAGCGCCCGCTCCTGGATGGTGTAGCGGAACTGCTCCACCAGCCACACGCGGCCCTGGTCGATGGGCAGGATGATGGCCGCATCGTTCTTCTCCACCACGCCGTAGATGCCCTTTTCCCCGTTCGAGCGGAGAATCTCGTCTTCGCGCAGGCTCATCCAGTGGTTGCGATAGACCTCGCGGCTGGAGAGGGTGGTGATGGTGAGTGCCTTTGACGGCTGGGTTTGGATTCACGGTGTTTCCTCGCTTCCAGACACAACTATTCTTCGGTCAATTTTGCATTGAAAGCGGTCGCTTTTGTGTTGAAGTCGGTTGTTCTTGCTTTGAAAGGGCGCGGCTTTAGGCTGCGCCAATAGAGGCCAACAAAGAGTCCTGGGGCTTTAGCCCCCGAGGGAATGCATCCAACTCGAAAGACCCACTTGTTGAGCTATAAATGTATTGTTCTGCGTTCAACCAAACCAGCTTTGACCGGATTATTTGCAATATATGCGCGATGTATTTCGAAATCCTCCTCGTCGCGAATTCGATGATCTGAAATCCCGCAACCCAAATGTCTTCCTTCCCACTTGAATTCCCGTTTGGCTCGAAAAGAATATCCGCCTTTAAGACATTGAATTGCCAATTCGAGGCTGGCGGTTGGCGTGATGAGCAGATGAAAATGATCGGGCATGAGCACAAATGCGTGGATGAAGTAGCGCTCTGGCCGGTATCCATAGAGCGTTTCAATGAACAGTCTGGCCCATCGCTCGTGCCGGAAAAATGGCCTGCGAGCAGCGGTATTCGAGGTTACGAAGTATGTTTGCCCGTTGTTTGTAGCAATCTCTCGTTTTGGGATCATGCTTTCCCTCGGGGGCTAAAGCCCGGCTTTCTTTTTGCCATCGAGTGGCGCGGCTAAAGCCGCGCCCTTTCAAACCGACTGAGGCGTCGCGTCTGAAGCCGCGCCCTTTCAAAACAGACTCGAGGCGCGCGTCTGAAGCCGCGCCCTTTCAAAAACGCGACTTAGCGTAGCGCACCTAAAGCCACGCCCTTTTAAAAACATCCTGAGACGCAGCGTCGCACGATTCCTCATGAAAACCCATCATAGACTGCCCGGCAACGCGCAACGATGAAAAGCAGATTATTCTTCCCGCAGACGGTACTGGCGCAGCCGGCCCACCAGCGAAGCCGGCCCGCTGACCGTCAGACGGACCAGGTCGCCTTCGTACTCCCGGCGTGCACCACCATCCCCGCATCAATCGCGGCCAGCACCGCGCCGTCCTGCTGCGGGACCCGCAGTTCCGCCTCGATCACCGGATCGGAGTGCAGCGCGCCGTCGATGGCCGCGAGCAGCGCATCCATGCCCTCGCCGGTGCGCGCCGAGACGGCCACTTCGCTTGCCAGCCTGAGACCGGGCCAGCAGGCCCTCCCGCTCGTGCTCGCCCAGCAGGTCGATCTTGTTCAGCACCTCGATGCGCGGCTTGGCCAGACTTCCAGCTCGCCCAGGACCTTTTCCACCTGCATCTTCTGCTCTTCGCCGTAGGCAGAGGCCGCGTCGCGAACGTGCAGCAGCACCTCGGCCTGCGCCACCTCTTCCAGCGTGGCGCGGAAGCTGGTGACGAGCGTGTGCGGCAGGTTGCGAATGAATCCGACCGTGTCGGACAGCAGCACCTTGCGGCGGCTGGGCAGCTCGATGGCGCGAAGTTTGGGGTCGAGCGTGGCGAACATGCGCGACGATTGCAGCACTGCGCGCCGGTCAGGCAATTGAAAAGCGTGCTCTTGCCGGCGTTGGTATAGCCCACCAGCGCCACCGTGGGCACGGGAACCGACTCGCGGCGCTGGCGCTGCTGCTTGCGGACGCGGCGCACCGCTTCCAGATCGAGCTTCAATTGATCGATGCGGCGCTGAATCTGCCGCCGGTCGGTCTCCAGCTTGGTTTCGCCGGGGCCGCGCGTGCCAATGCCGCCGCCCAGCTGCGACATGGCCTTGCCCTTGCCGGTCAGCCGCGGCAGCATGTACTCAAGCTGCGCCAGCTCCACCTGCAACTGGCCTTCGCGGGTGCGGGCATGGCGCGCAAAGATATCCAGAATCAACTGCGTCCGGTCCAGCACGCGGCAAGGCAGTGCGGCCTCGAGATTGCGCAATTGTGTGGGCGAGAGATCGTGGTCGAAGAGCACCAGATCGGCCTCGGTGGAAGCGGCCACCCCGGCAATCTCCTCCACCTTGCCGGAGCCGATCAGAGTGGCCGGATCAGGACGAGGCCGACGCTGCAGCAACTCGGCAGCCACCTGGCCGCCGGCGCTCGACACCAGCTCGCGAAATTCCGCCAGAGATTCCTCAGCGTCCAAGCCCGCGCAAGGTGCGGGAGGAGCTGTTCGAGCGAGGTTCTGCAGGCTGCGGCGGTATGCATCCGGCGCATGAGTCTCGTCCGGGCGCACCTGCGCGCCGCGCGCACCCGCGACGCCGGCACGGTTGCGGCTGGAGCGGACCGCCTAGGTCCACTCCCACCAGAACCGCACGCTCCGGCGGCCATCACGCCGTTCGCGCCGGTCCGCTCCCTGCACTGCCAATCGAGGCCGCTCCCCGCGTGCTATCGCTGCTCCGCGAGTCAGACGCAGACGGACGGCATGCTACTGGAGTCGGGCCAATGCCGGTTGCCAGCGCAGTCGGGCGATGCTCGCGTGTGCATCACGCTCACGGTTGCTCACCACTGTTGAGATGGCGTGCTTGAAGATCAACTGCTCCTGGCTGTTGTTTTCCAGCAGCACGGAATACTTGTCGAAGGAACGGATCTTTCCGGTCAGCTTGACGCCGCTGACCAGATAAATCGTGATGGGGGTCTTGTCTTTGCGGACCGTGTTCAGAAACGTGTCCTGAATATTTTGTGCCGGCTTGTTCTCCATTTGCCGATCTCCTGCTTTCTTCTGAGGTTTGGATGCATCGAACTGCGCTTGCATGAAAAACAAAATCGGCGGGCGCGACTTCGAAACCCCGGACCGCCACTCCCGCAATGTGACAACATTAGCGCGATGCCATCTTTTTCAACTCCATCTGCGCACAGGTATGTATGGCGGAAGTCTTCCGTCACCCTGCGAAACGGCGCCGCCCAGCCATTCGCGGCTGGTAACATGATGCGGGTGAAAGAGACCCCCGCCCGCGTACATCCGCTCCAACCGCCGCTTCCGTTCCCATGCTGGACCTGAAACGCCAGTACCGCCCGCTCCACCGGGAGCTTCTGGATGCGGTTGGGCAGTGCTTCAGACGCAGCAGTTCGTCCTTGGCGAGCATGTAGCCGCATTCGAGCGTGCCGCCGCAAGCAGCTGGGCGTGGCCCACGCTCTGGGCTGCTCCTCGGGCACCGATGCCCTCGTGGCTGGCGTTGGCCGCCGCCGGCATCGGTCCAGGCGCCGCCGTGGTCACCACGCCCTTCAGCTTCTTCGCCTCCGTCAGCGCGATTCTCCGCGCCGGAGCAACTCCGCTGCTGGCCGATATTGACCCTGCCACTTCAACCTTGACCCTGCTGCCGTGAGAAACGCTCCTGGACGGCCCGCAGGCGCAGCGGTTCGCGCCATCCTGCCCGTCCATCTTTTCGGCCAGTGCGCCGATTGGGACCGCTTTTGCCCGTCTTGGGCGGGAACACGGACTGAAGCTGATCGAAGACGCCGCCCAGGCCTGGGGCGCGGAATGGGACGGCGTAAAAGCCGGCGGGCTGGGCGATGTAGCCGCCTTCAGCTTTTATCCCACCAAGAACCTGAGCGCCGCGGGCGACGCCGGCATGGTCACCACCAATTCCGACGAATTGGCCGAGCGGGTAAAGATGCTGCGCCAGCACGGCATGCGCCGCCGCTACTACCACGACGAGATCGGCTGGAACGCGCGCATGGACGGCTTCCAGGGCGCCATTCTCAACGTCAAGCTCAAGTACATCGACGGCTGGAACCAGGCCCGCCGCGCGGTGGCCGGGCGCTACCATGCGTTGTTTGCACGCGGCAGGACTGGCCGAAGCCGGCCCCTATCCCGGCCATGGCGTGGTGCTGCCGCACGAAGTTGCCGGGCAGCCGCCACGTCTGGCACCAGTACGTCATCCGCACCGCCCGCCGCGACGCACTTGCGCGACTTCCTGACCGCCGCAAGATCGGCTCGGAGATCTACTACCCCGTGCCGCTGCACATGCAGGAGGCTCTGAAGGGTCTGGGCTACGCGCGAAGGCAGCTTCCCCGAAGCAGAACGCGCGGCCCGCGAAGTGCTGGCCCTGCCCATCTTCCCGAGTTGCGCGAAGACGAGCAGCAAACGGTCGTTGCCGCCATCGCCGAGTTCCTCAGTTGAGCGGGTCGATTTCCCTGTGCAACCGGGAAGAGAGATCTGAACAATTTCCCTTGAGACCTCGCCCGCCCGATCTTCATCTTAATGAGCATGCATAATCAGAT
>CAWIVA010000012.1:0-38415 GCA_963839225.1 uncultured Acidobacteriaceae bacterium | reverse complement strand
TCGAGCAGCCGACGATTGCGCCGCGCGGCCTCGATCATTTGCCGGCAACCCGCAACGTCATAAGCCATCATCTTTTCGCAAAACACATGCACGCCAGCATTCAGAAAGCCTACGGAGATTTCGGCATGGGTCCAGAGAGGCGTTGCAATGATAACAACCTCGAGCTTTTCTTTCTGCGCCATCTGCTGCCAGTCTTCATACTCGCGCGGCTGTTTTCCCCACGTCTGCGCCACCCACTGGCTAGCTCGGGTGCGATGAGCTGGATTGATGTCGCAGATAGCCTGTATGTCGATAACTTCTTTAAGACACTGTTTCAGTAAGATGTCGCCCTCGGATCCGAGGCCGACTATTCCTGCCTTGACGGGACCACCCGCCATAGAACGAGGCACAGAGGTTTCCAGATTGAGCTGGTCAAGGTCGATCCCGCGGCCTGCCGTTCTCCAGAAATTCCTGCGGCCTATGACTTTCTGTGCTGGAGTCAGATACATCGGTTGCTCCTTCTAAACTTTTCGTGAACATCTCTTCTACAGCGCACGACTACACACTCAGCCTTGTTCCGCCGCTTTGAGCACTCGCTTCTTACGCCAGTCAAAATACAGCAGATCCAGTCCGGCTATCCGGCCTGTGGGGAAGGATCTTAAGACGGCAACCGCGACCCATTCGATCAAGGTCTTGTTTACAATCATGTAATTTCCTTCCATGCCTGGTTGAGGAACGCCGCTTAGAGGCACCGCAGTTACATAAAACAGAGTAAGCATGACCAATGCCGCCTCGCATCCCCTCTGCGTGAACAAACCCAGCATGAGTGACAGACCAATTGCCCACAAGGCGGCAATGACGGTCACGTCGATGGCAGGTCCCCATCCGGCGTTGAACATTGCGTGGAGTAAGTGCCCCACGGGACCGGTAGCCCCGTTCAAATAGCTCGCCGAACTCCACCGGCCGAGATGCGTGCCATCGGGCGCCCAGGCGGGGAGGATGAGTTTGAAGTAACCCTCGTACAGAAAGTGCCAGCCTATGCAGGTACGAAGAGTTACCAGCGTGATCTGCTGGAACACAGAAAGCTGATTCTGTTCTGAATTCATCATTCGCTTGTCTCCACGGATACTCGATCGCGTGATCCAATCACGATCGGATGAGATAAGTCATGGGCCTCAAGCACGATTGCTACAACACCCTCATGCTGATCGCAATAGCGCTTTGCCAGCTCAGTCCCGCCAATGAAGAAGGCGGTCGACAAAGAATCGGCGCGGGCTGCCGAGTCCGCAATCACACTTACGCTCGCGACTCTGCCGGCGGGAAAACCGGTGCGTGGGTCGAGAATATGTCCGTAGTGTTGTCCGTCCACCTCGAAGCCCTGCTCCTCCTGCCCGCTGGTCGCCATGCCGCATGAGCGCAATCGCACCGCTCCCATACGCCGATCTTTGAATACAGGATGGCGAAGGCCAACCAGCCATCCGGCACCCTCCGGTCCATCGCCCAGTGCCAAAACGCTGCTGAATCCAGAACTGAGCATCGCGATACCGATTCCGCGCTTGCGCAGGCTCGATGCACCACGGTCGAGTGCATAACCCTTCCCGACTCCGCCAAAGTTGATTTGGAGACCGCGTGAGTGAAAGGATACAGTGCGATCCTGTCCGAGCGAGACCAAATGAAAGCCAACGCGCTCGCGTGCGGCCTCAAGAACCTCAGGCGCGGGAACCCTGGGCTTGCGTTCCTTGAATCCCCAGCATTCGCTCAGTGCGCCGGTAGTGATGTCGAAAGCTCCTTCGGTTTCCCGGTGCATGCGCTGGCAAAATTGCAGCAACTCATACAGCTCAACTCCCACCGACACGGGTTGCAAGCCGGCTTCGCGATTGAGAAGACTGGCTTCGCTTGCAGGGCGGAAGACTGTGAGAATCGATTCCAGCCGGTCAACTTCGTCGAGGCATTCCTGTGCCGCCAGGATTCCTTGATCGCCTTCTGAAGCAACGACAACTTCAAAACGGCAAGCCATGGCTTGGCGCGAAATGCGAATCCAATCGTCGGCTTTGGGCTCTGAAGGCCGATCGGAAAGCCAGGCATTGTCAAGTGACAGGAGCTGCCTCCTGTTTAGAATCCTGGCGGGCGCGTAGTCCATCGTCATGGCACTCTGCGTATCATGCATATTGCGACCTGACGTCTCCCGCATCGAATGCGCGAGACTGATTCATAGCCTGCAATCCCTGAAGGCTTAACCGTTTGTTCTGCCGAATGGCCTCATTGACTGCAAAGCAAGCGAGTGCCGTATCATAGGCACGCGCCGGGTCGCAGCGAAGCGGCGCACCGCTCCGGATTGCGCCGCAGAAGGCTGCAATCTCGCGCTCGAAAGCTGCTGTACTGTCCCCTTGTCCGCCGCTTCCGCCCCCAGAAAGGACCGAATGATTCGAAGCTTCCTCATTGCGACTCGCCGACGCGTCCATTACGGCTTGAGAGCCGCTTAGCTTGGCCATCGCCACCGCGGCATGACTTCTTTCGTTTTGCGTAAAGAGCAGCGCTTCATCTTTCCCAAGAATGAGCGTGCCTTTTGTCCCCATGAATTGGGTATAGCTTCCTTCCAATCCATTCGATTGAATCAGGGAAAGCGTCGCGGTTCTGCCATTCGGATATTCCAATGTGGCGTACACATGATCATCCACATCCCGACCGTCTTTATAGGAGTAGATTCCGCCGGTAGCTTGCACTGAAACCGGGGCCGCATCCAGGAACCAATTCGTCAATGAAATGAGCGCTCCACCCCACTCGCCCATCAGACCGTCCGAGTATTTCCGAAAGAGCCGCCAGTTCAGAAACTGCTCGAGCGAGGCATATCCCCACGGGCGGGGATCGAAGCTCGCTGTGCCCGCATCGCTTTCCACTCGGCCGGAGTTGTAACTGTGCCGTGCGGCCTCAATTGTGTAAACTTCTCCGAGAATGCCCTGCTTCATGATGTTCTGATACGCGGCCCAATAGAGCGGCTCGTAGTAATCCTGGTACCCGATGGCGAGCAGCCTCCTGCATTTTTTGGCCGCATCGATCATTTGCCGGCAGCCGCTTGCATCGCTGGCCATCGCAGTCTCGCACAACACGTGCTTGCCCGCTTTAAGGCATGCCGTCGCAATATCGGCGTGAGTCCAAAGCGGCGTCGCGATCAGTACCGCTTCGATGCGCTCTTCTTTGAGCAAGCGATGCCAGTCCTGGTACCACCGCACTCCCGGAGATGCCGCCTTGTCGGCTTCCGACGGGGGCCTGATATCGCAGATGGCCGCAAGGCTGATCAAATCCGGGCTCATGCAGTTTTGCAGCATCCGGCCTTGTTTTCCATAACCTATCAATGCCGCTCGAACCGGGCCTCCTCTTGAAGGCCCTCGCACAATTGCGGTCGTTCCCAGCGCCGCCAAGGCTGAAGCGCCGCCGGCCGCCTTCAAAAAGTTCCGCCGTCCTATCTTGCGTGTTTCGGCGCTCAAGTTCATCTCTCAATCACCTCAATTCGCCTGTCGATTTTCAGCAACAGGCGCTATTGCGTAAGCCACTCGTCCAATCCTTGCCGAACGAAATCGTCGTCGTTCAGGTGTGGGTAGGCGGCATATACCCGGTCAATCTCCTCTTTCTGTCCAGGGCCGAGAGTTTCATTCGGGTCCAGACACCAGACGCCTTCCAGCAATCCCTGCCGTCGCAGTACTTCAAGAAGCCCGGCATTGCAGCCGGCAAAGCGATTCGCAGCATCAAAAAAAGCCGCATTCGCATCAGTGACCTCGATGCTTTTCTGCAGCAGGGAATTCGGAACACTTCCCGCTCTGCAGCCAACCTTGCGGCACTCGTTGAAGAGTTCGACGGCGCCCCTGGTCCAAACCGCCCAGTGTCCCAGCAGGCCGCCGGTCATACGGAGTTCCCGCAGCTCGCCGCCAGCACGAAAAGCATATGGCGTCAAAAGGTCCATCACAATGTTGTCGTCGTTCCCTGTGTAAAGCGGGATTGAACGCCCGGATTCGCTTACGGCCCGCATCACATTGAGCGTCTGGTAACGATCGAACGGCGCAATCTTGATGGCAGCCACATTCTCGATTTCTGCGAATTTGCGCCAGAATTTGTATGAGAGCACGCGACCGCCGACAGATGTTTGCATATAAAAACCAACGATCGGGATGACTTCGGCAATGATGCGGCAATGGCTGATCATCGCCTCATCGGATGCATCGACGAAGGAAGACAAACTCAGCAGGCCGGCGTGATAGCCGAGATCGGCCATTAGTCGAGCCTCTCCGATGGCCTGCGGAGTATCTCCGCAAATTCCACCGATTCTGATCAATGGCTCCGGGCGGGAAAGATCGGCCCGGTTCATCTCTTCCGCCGCCAGTTGCAAGACCGGCTGCAAGAGCCCGATGCGCGGATCTCGAATGGCAAACTGCGTGGTGTGAACTCCCACGGCCACGCCACCCGCGCCGGCGGCAGCATAATAGCGCGTGAGTGCTCGCTGACGCCTCTCATCCAGACGCCGGTCCGCGGTGAGCGCCAGTGGATGTGCGGGTATAACAGTTCCCTGAGCGATTTTCTGACTTATCTTTAAGCCGAGCTTATGAGTCATCTTTCTCTTTTCTAAAAATCTCCCCTGCGATTTTCAAAATGAGTGGGCTTCTCTAAAGTCTCTCCCCCGCGTGTTACCCAATCTGCAATCCAGCTGAGTATCTGATCAATGCCGACCCGCGGATGCCCGAAAAGCTGGAAGGCTTTCCCGGCATTGTTCAGCAGTGCATCTTCTGCCTCCGAGCCTTCAAATCGCACTGGTTTATGGAACAGTTCGCCAAACTGCCCGGCGATTCGCGCCACACTGAGAACTTCAGGCCCGGTGACATTGATTACGAATGGAGGCGTGGAGGCATAACTCAATGATTGCAAACTCATCGCCGCCGCATCCGCCTGCCAGATGGCGTTCAAATGGCCCATGGCTAAAGGAACGGCTTGCCCTGAAAAGACTCTTTGGGCAATATCGAGCAGAACTCCATAACGCACTTCCACGGCGTAGTTAAGCCTGATGATCGACATTTTTGTCCGGTTAGTGCGGCTGAAATGTTCAAAGATCCGTTCGCGCCCGAGGCAACTCAATGCGTATTCGCCTTGAGGGTGGAGAGCATCGCCTTCCACTGACCCTCCGCGGATGACGGGAGAAAGACCGTATACGTTGCCGGTGGAAAAAACCGCGATGCGGCTGTCGCGATATCGTTCGCTCACCAGTCCCGGCACAAACGCATTCATTGCCCAAGTCAGCGATTCCTGCCCTGTTGATCCGAACTTCATGCCCGCCATAAAAATGACGTTAGGCGCCTCCGGCAACTTCGCGTAACTCTTCGCATCCAGCAGATCGCCGCGATGGGTTTCCACTCCCCAGGAATGCAGGCGGTCTTCCAGTTTTGAGGAAGCGGAAAACCTGGAGACTCCAATCACGCGCCGAGTTACTCCGGCCAGTGTGGACGCTCTTTTGGCCATGCGAGCCAGAGTAGGTCCCATCTTCCCGCCGATTCCCAGCACCAACAGGTCGCCCTTCAGCTCGCCCATTACATCGACGACCGCCGCGGTTGGTTCGCTGAGAATATCTTCAAGCTCCTCGACACTCCGGATAGAGCTTATTTCGTGCGCCTGTGCCACTCTTGTCTCCCTGATTACTTCCCTATCATTCGCCTGTAACACTTGACTTACAGATTTCCATGCCTTTGCCAGGTTCCACAGACAGGCGAACCTTTGCCGGGCGGAGCCGATACCGCATAAATTGCTCCCCCTCCCAGCACTGCTGCGGCAGTCATGATTCCCCACGCCAGGTTGTAACTGTGGGAAAAGTCAAATATCTTTCCTGCTAACCACGGTGCAACCCATTGACCCACGGAGTATCCCGCTATGATAAGAGCCAGTATTTTGGCCAGCGAAGCGGTGCCAAAGCATTCCGCCGTAACCAGGGGAATCAGCATGTAATCGGCTCCCATGGCAAAGCCGAAGGCCGCCGCAAAGGCCCATGCCGCAGCAGGCTGATGCGCAATCAAGAGCAACGGTATGGAGCCGCCAATCAACAGGTAGAACAAAGCCATGGTGTTCTTCTTGTTGAAGCGGTCCGCAACATAACCGACCAAAACCCTGCCGCCAAGGCTGGCTGCGAGCAGCGCCGACATAACGTGGGAGGCCGTGGCTGTCGAGTAACCCTGGTCCTTTAGAAAGAGAACGTAGTTCTGGATCACGGCGTTGATTGCCCCGATCACCAGCGTCGTCCCCATCATGATGAGCCAGAAGTTTGCTGTCATGATCGCCGGCTTCACATCGACGTTAGCCGGCGAGTCAGCCCGAGCAATTTGTCCGAGAGCGGCACCCGGCCCATCCGGCAAAAGGCCCATCTCAGCCGGGGTCGAGCGTGTGAGCCAGATTCCCACTGGAAACAGAACCAGGAGAACTGCTGTTCCCATCACTTGAAGAGCAGTCCGCCAGCCAAACGCGCCGATCAGGGAATTGACCAGCGTTGGAGCAACAACTCCGCCGAGCCCCAGTCCCAGGTATGCGTAACCCATCGCCCTTCCGCGTCGCGCTTTGAACCACTGTGCAATCAGGACCTGGTTGGCAATGGGGCCTGCCAGCGTATAGCCCAGAACTTCTACCATGCAGAGAACTTCATACTGCCAGAAGTGAGTCATAAAGCCCATCAGCACCAGAGGAATGCCGATGAAGCCGACCCCGGAAACGATCACCCAGCGAGCGCCAATCCAATCGACCAACACACCGGTCAGCAAGCCAAAGGGTATGCCGACCACCACAAAACCGAGCAGAAATCCCTGCTCGACCTGGGCGCGTGTAAATCCCAACGCGGAGACGAAAGCCGGATAAAATACAGGAAATCCGTAAAAAATCATTCCGACCGCGAAAAACAGATTGAGGAAGGCCGCTGCAACAATCCACCAGCCATAAAAGATGCCAGTCGAAGGCTGTGAACCGCAGTCAATTTCCGGGTTCTGTTTCATTATTTGCGGTCCCCGCATATTGGTTGTCTTATCTGGAATGTAGATGTTTTGCCCATTATTATAGATAGGGAAAGGGTTGTCAAGGCCGATGCTGCGCCGCGTTCCCTGGCTACGTCGATCAGTGCGCATTCATTGAGCCGTTGAGGATTCATAGTGCATTTCCGTCCGGCCATTGCGCGCGGATTGCAAAACCGAACACTAATCCGCAGAGATTGAGTAAGGATTGTGCAACTCGAAAACTGTCCGCCGCAACTTCCATTTGAACCGCGTTCAAATTGTCTGTATTGTTGTTGCATCGACCACATCGAATTGCAGGCGAGGTGGACTTAGGTGAGAAAATTTCTCGCCTTTCTCACCCGCATGTTTGATGTGAGCGAATGATATTGCCGCAAGGAGAACACTGACGATTATGCCCGTCTCAAAAGAGCTGCCCACCGATCATGGTCTTCGCGTCGAACCACATTCCCCCTTGGTTACATCCTCTAGACCGGCTCGAGTTGCGTCCATCGACATTTTTCGCGGCTTGACCATGGTGGTCATGGTATTTGTGAATCAGCTTGGAGAGCTGAAAGGCCTGCCCTGGTGGACGCTTCACATGCCGCCACAAATAAATGCAATGACCTATGTCGATATGGTTTTTCCATTTTTTCTTTTCATCGTAGGCATGTCACTGCCTCTCGCCATTCAGCACAGGCTCTCCAAGGGAGATTCTGAGTTGGGGCTGTGGGCGCACGTCGTCATCCGGTCCGTCGGTCTCATTGTTCTGGGTTTGATTCTGGCAAACCGTGAAAAGGTCGATGCGCAATTGACTCACATGGCTCAAAACGTGTGGACGCTGCTCGCCCTCCTGGGAGCCATTCTCTTCTGGATCAGTTATCCTGACTCGCCCCGTTACAAGAACCTGTTCAGAAGCTCTGAAGATATCCGGCCTGGTTTTGCTAGTGGCGATGCTGGCTATTTTCAGGCGAGTTACCCCTGACGGCCACGTTGCCTGGATCGACACCTCCTATTGGGAGATCCTCGGAATTATTGGCTGGACTTATCTTAGCGTCTGCATTCTCTATATTCCCACACGCCGCTGGAGGTGGATGCAAGTTATCTGGTTCATTGCACTATCCACAATGAATTGTTTTTCGGCGGCTCACTGGATAACTTTTACCCACTTGCCGAATTATATTTGGCCTTTCAAGTCGGGCGCCGGTCAGTCCATCGTGATGGCGGGTCTTATAATTTCATTGCTGTTTTTGACCGATGCTTTTACCACCAGCCGCAGGCAAAAGACGATCTGGGCGCTGATCTTCGCGGCCGCACTTTTCGTAGCCGGATGGCTACTGACTCCGCTTGGCATTTCCAAGGTGCGAGCCACTCCAACCTGGTGCCTGGTTTGCTCGGCAGCAGCGATCTGTGCATTTCTTGTTCTCTATTGGGTCTGCGATGTGCAAAAGCGAGTGCGCTGGGCTCTGCCCGCAAAGCCAGCCGGAGCGAACACGCTTTTGACTTACCTGCTTCCGCCCTTGTGCGCCGCCGTCTTTGGCAGGGAGGTTCTGATAGCTCGATGGGACTACGGATGGCCGGGTGCGTGCCAAGCCGTGGCATTCACCGCTGGAATCCTCGTGATCTCTGCCATCCTGACCCGGTTGAAGATCCACATGCAACTATGACTCTATGCATTTCACCGGCTCGATAGGTGTGATCGAAAGAGGCGAAAGCGCGATTTTCAGGTTCCCATCCTTGTAAGGCATGAGGCCAAATTGCCGTCCCGTCTCCAGGAACAATGCATTGTCTTGACTGTGGCGCACCGGAGGCTGAATATGAAGGCCAGTCTCTTCTTTGCGGCGCCTTGCCCGGCTGCATGGAATGGAGAGCGCTTCCCCCATGGACACAACCGGCCCAGCAGTCAAGAGAGTCGCGCCTATTGAGGAGATCGACGTATTGTGGGTTACCGGCGGACTGAGCTGCGACGGGGACACGATCGCGATGACCGCGGCAACGCAACCCAGCCTTGAAGATATCGTTCGGGGAGCGCTTCCCTGGATTCCGAAGGTAAATTTCCACAATCCATTCCTATCATTTGCCAATGGAGACGAATTTCTGGAGCCTTTTTACGAGGCGGCGGAGGGGCAATCAAGGCCGTTCATTCTGGTGTTGGAAGGGTCGGTTCCAGATGAGAGCAACAAGCAGGAGGGGTATTGGGCATCGTTCGGCAGCGACCGCGTGACGGGCCAGCCGATCACGACCTGCACATGGATTGACCGGTTGGCGCCAAAGGCGTGGGCCGTGGTGGCGGCGGGAACCTGCGCTACTTATGGCGGCATTCACGCCATGGAGGGGAATCCAACCGGATGCATGGGCCTGCCCGATTACCTGGGATGGGAATGGCGCTCACAGGCACAGATTCCCCTCGTTTGTGTTCCCGGATGCCCGGTGCAGCCCGACAATATGATGGAGACGCTGCTTTACCTGCTGTATATGGCCGGCGGGCGAGCACCAATGATTCCACTCGACGACGCACTACGGCCGACATGGCTTTTCGGCAGCACGGTGCATGAAGGATGCGATCGCGGCGGGTACTATGAGCAGGCGCAGTTCGCTGAGGCCTACGGGTCACCTCAGTGCATTGTGAAGCTGGGCTGCTGGGGCCCGGTGGTGCAGTGCAACGTAGGCAAGCGTGGCTGGATCGGTGGCGTGGGGGGCTGCCCGAATGTGGGCGGGATCTGCATTGGCTGCACGATGCCGGGGTTCCCGGACAAGTTCATGCCGTTCATGAATCAGCCGCCGGGGTCGTTGCTGTCTTCAGCGGCGGTTCAGACATACGGGCGGGCGATTCACGCGTTGCGGCGATTTACGCAGGCCTCGCTGAACAAGGAGCCAGCCTGGCGCCAACGGCGAGGCGATTCATGCAACCTGGATCATGCCCGAATTGTCCAATAAGACGGAAGAGAAAGCCGAACAGATCGAGCTGGGAGTGAGCGATGTCCTCCTTTGTGGAAATGGTTCAACAGACAACTGCGGCGCCGGGCCGGATGGCTGGCCTTGGCGAAGCTCTCTCTGACGTTGCCGAAGCAGAGGCGGTTCTTCAAGAACTGGCAGCGGTCTTTTTCGCTCCGGCGGGAGACGGGGAGGATGAAGAGCGCTCACCTGGAGCCGGAGCGGACGGGCTAGAATCGTCCAATTTAGAAACAAAGAATCTGGAAGCCAAGTATCGTGCGCTGCTGGAACAGATACCGGCGGTTGTCTTCATGGCGTATCTGGATCGCGGCATCAGCGAGGCGTATGTGAGCCCGCAGATTGAAGCGGCTCTGGGCTATTCGCAGGCGGAATGGCTCGAAGATCCGATCCGCTGGTATGAACACATTCATCCGGACGACAAACAGCGTTGGAGCCTGGAAGCGGCGGAGATGTTTCTTTCGGGAAAGCCTCTGCGGTCAGCCTATCGCGTGATTGCGCGGAATGGCCGGGTGATCTGGTTGCAATGCGACGCAAGGATGAAGCGCCGGGTGGATGGGCGACCGTGGTTCGTTCATGGGGTGGCCTTCGATATTACGGACCTGAAGAGGATCGAAGAGGAGCGCCGCGAAGAGCGTAATTTCATATCGGCGATTCTAGACACGGTAGGCGCGCTGGTGGTGGTGCTGGACGACGAGGGCTGCATTCAGAGGTTCAACCCGGCCTGCGAGGTAATCAGCGGGTATTCAGCAGAAGAAGTGGAGGGCAAATGCTTTTGGGATCTATTCCTCCAGCCGGAGGAAGCTGAGCGCTTCAAAGCAACGTTCCAAGTGTTGCGCAGTGACCTGCTGCCGCAGAGCCATCAGACATCCTGGACTACCCGGCACGGAGATCAGCGACTGATTGCCTGGAACAGCACGCTGCTGCCAGGCAACGAAGGCAAAGGGAACTACATCATCGCCACCGGCATCGACATCACGGAACGGAAGCAATTGGAGAATGCTTTGCTGGAAATCAGCGCGCGGGAACAGCGCCGCATCGGGCAGGATCTGCACGATGGGCTGGGACAGCATTTGACAGGAATCGCCTTCATGGCCAAGGTGCATGAAGCGCGGCTGGCGGAAAAGAAGGCGCGGAGACCAGGGACGCGGCCAAGATTGTGAACCTTGTGAACGAAGCGATCCACAGGACACGCGAACTGGCGCGCGGACTGCTTCCAGTTGTCTCCGACGCGCAGGGGCTGATGTCAGCGCTGCAACTGTGGGCTGCCGAAGTGGAGGATCTTTTCGGAATCTCTTGCCGTTTCGAATGCGCGACGCCGGTGCTGATCCACGACAACAGCGTGGCCACGCACCTTTACCACATAGCTCAGGAGGCGGTGAACAACGCCATCAAGCATGGAAGATCGCGCAGAATACGCATTCAGTTGACAGCCGCCCATGATAGAGGCAGGTTGGTGATCAAGGACAACGGGAAAGGCATTCCCGAAGGGGCATCAAGTGCCGAAGGTATGGGACTTCACATCATGAGGTACCGATCGGGAATGATCGGAGGAGCACTCGAGATACGACCCGGATCGGCGCACGGAACGATCGTGGCCTGCACTTTTCCACTGAAGCAGAATGAATAGCGCGCATGGCTCACACCTCCAAATCAAGTGGCGCAGCATCAATCGGGAAAAAGACTGTCTTCGTGGTGGACGATCATCCCTTGCTGCGGCAGGGGCTGGCGTTGCTGATCAACCGGGAAGCCGATCTGGCGGTTTGCGGCGAGGCCGAGGAGGCATCAGCGGCAATGAAGGCGATTGCTTCAGTCATGCCGGATATCTTGATTGCGGACATCTCTTTGAATGGCCCGGACGGGCTGGACCTTCTCAAGAACCTTCGCGTGCTTTACCCGGACCTTCCGGTGCTGATTCTTTCCATGCACGATGAGTCGATTTATGCGGAGCGAGCTCTGCGTGCCCGCGCCAATGGATACATCATGAAGCAGGAAGCGACGGAGAAAGTCCTGGTGGCGGTTCGCCGCATTCTGGATGGCGAGATCTACCTGAGCGATCGCATGGCCAACAAGCTGCTGCAGCAGTACATGAGAGGCAACACAGCGCGTATAGATTCGAGGCTGGCGGCGCTTTCGGACCGCGAACTGGAGGTCTTTCGAATGATTGGGGAAGGATTGGGCACGCGGCGGATCGCCGAGACGCTTCACCTGAGCATGAAAACCGTGGAGTCCTACCAGGCGCATCTGAAGGAAAAGCTCTCGCTGCGCACGGGGCGCGAGTTGATGCAGCACGCCATTCAGTGGAAGCTCAGCGAGAAGTCCTCGTAAAGCCGATATCTGTTGAATCACACCAATATAGGGGATTCCCCGATGCCTCTACAGGTGAAAGGTACTTAGAAAGATTAGGGTCCCTCCCGCTTGCGGGCTCCATTTGCATTCTGTTGCTATAGGTTAAGTCGGCGAACCGATGCACACGGTGTCTTTTCGCCGAATGACGAGCACGTCACAAATTCCCCGCAAGCTACGTAAATTCAGTGCAAGGAAAACGACGCCCATGCGGCGTCCGCGGAGGTGCGCAAACTCCGCTTTTTCGTCCGAGGGCAACGAGAGGAGAATCCAGCATATGGCAACGGAAACAGTGCCTTACGGCAGATCAACGCAAAAGAAGCCAGCCGTAGCGGAAGTGCATATCCTTTGGATTACGGCCGGTCTGGGCTGCGATGGAGATTCGGTTTCGATCACCGCCGCGACCCAGCCGAGCATCGAGGATGTATTGTTGGGCGCGATTCCGGGATTGCCGAAGGTCCACCTTCATAACCCGGTGCTTGCCTACGAGTGCGGCGACGACTTTATGAAGTTCTGGTATGAGGCCGAACAGGGAAAGCTCGATCCGTTCGTACTGGTAGTGGAAGGCTCGATCCCCAACGAGAAGATCAAGAAGGAAGGCTACTGGGCGGGGATGGGAACCGATCCACACACTAATCAGCCCATCACCACGAACGAATGGATCGATCGCCTGGCTCCGAAGGCCCTGGCGGTGATTGCGTGCGGCACTTGCGCCACGTATGGGGGCATCCACGCCATGGAAGGCAATCCCACCGGATGCATGGGGCTGGCCGATTATCTGGGCTGGGAATGGAAGTCAAAGGCGGGCCTGCCTATCGTCAATGTTCCCGGCTGCCCGGTGCAACCGGATAACTTCATGGAGACGGTTCTCTATCTGCTTTATCAGGTTTCCGGCATCGCTCCCATGATTCCGCTCGACGAGCAGTTGCGGCCGACCTGGCTGTTCGGCAAGACTGTGCACGAAGGCTGCGATCGTGCCGGTTATTACGAGCAGGGCGACTTCGCCACGACCTATAGCTCTCCGAAGTGCATTGTGAAGCTGGGATGCTGGGGCCCCGTGGTGAACTGCAATGTGCCCAAGCGGGGATGGATGGCGGGCATTGGCGGTTGTCCCAACGTGGGCGGCATTTGCATTGGTTGCACCATGCCGGGCTTCCCCGATAAGTTCATGCCCTTTATGGATGAGCCCCCCGGTGGCAAGCTTTCTACCACCGCAGTACAGGGATGGGGCAAGGCGCTTCGCGCCCTCCGCGGCATCACCAACGCGACCGTGAACAAAGAGCCGAAGTGGCGCCATTCGCGTCCCGAACTCACTACCGGCTATAGCCGCACCTACTAATCGACATCAGGCAAAGGAGCCACCGATATGGGCACCATCGTTGCTACGCGCAAGCAGGAAACCGGGAAGCCCGGCACGCTTGTGGAGATGAATTGGGATCCGATTACCAGGATCGTGGGAAGCCTCGGAATCTTCACCAAGATCGATTTCGGCAAGCGCCGCGTGGCCGAGTGCCACAGCACCTCGTCAATCTTCCGCGGCTACAGCATCTTCATGAAGGGGAAAGACCCGCGCGACGCCCACTTCATCACCAGCCGCATCTGCGGCATCTGCGGCGACAACCATGCGACCTGCGCTACATACGCCCAAAACATGGCCTTCGGCGTCCGGCCGCCGGCAATGGCAGAGTGGATTGTGAACCTGGGCGAGGCCGCCGAATACATGTTTGATCACAACATCTTTCAGGACAATCTGGTAGGCGTTGACTTCTGCGAGCAGATGGTCAAGGAAACCAATCCAGGCGTGCTTGAGAAAGCTGAGACGACAGAGGCGCCAAACGCGAAGCTGCACGGCTACAAAACCATCGCGGACATCATGCGGGCACTCAATCCCTTTACGGGGGCTTTTTATCTTGAGGCGCTGCAAATGAGCCGCATGACGCGCGAGATGTTCTGCCTGATGGAAGGCCGCCACGTGCATCCCTCCACGCTCTACCCCGGCGGCGTGGGAACCGTGCCAACCGTTCAGCTCTTCACTGACTACATCGTTCGGCTGATGAAGTATGTCGAGTTCATGAAGAAGGTTGTGCCACTCCACGACGACCTGTTCAATTTCTTCTACGAGGCGCTTCCCGGTTACGAAGAAGTCGGCAAGCGGCGCATTCTTCTCGGGTGCTGGGGGTCGTTTAACAATCCTGACGTGTGCGACTACACCTACGAGAAGATGACCGAATGGGGACGCGCCATGTACGTCACTCCCGGCGTGGTTGTGGACGGGCAGCTTGTTACCACGGACCTGGTAGACATCAACCTGAACATCCGCATCCTGTTGGGCAGTTCCTATTACGACGATTGGCAGAATGGGGAGACATTCGTAAAGAACGACCCGCTGGGCAACCCTGTCGATCAACGGCATCCGTGGAACCAGAGCACATTGCCCCGACCGCAAAAGCGCGACTTCAGCGGGAAGTACACGTGGGTGATGTCTCCCAGATGGTTCGACAAGCGGACCGGAGATCACTTGGCACTCGACACCGGCGGCGGTCCCATTGCGCGCTTCTGGTCGACGGCACTGGCGGGCATCGTGGACACCGGCTACCTGAAGGCAACCGGCCACAGCGTGAAGATTTATCTTCCCAAGACAGCATCCATGCCGGAAGTGGAGTTCGAGTGGAAGATTCCCAAGTGGAGCAACGCCATTGAGCGGGATCGCGCACGCACCTACTTCCAGGCTTATGCGGCCGCGGCGGCGCTCTACTTTGCCGAGCAGGCGCTGAATGAGCTGCACGCCGGGCGGACCAGGACCTGGAACGACTTCAAGGTTCCGGAAGAGGCCATTGGATGTGGCTTCCACGAGGCGGTACGCGGCGTGCTGTCGCACCACGTGGTGATCAGGAACCACAAGATCGCAAACTATCATCCCTATCCTCCCACGCCGTGGAATGCAAATCCGCGCGATATTTACGGGACGCCGGGACCTTATGAGGATGCGGTGCAGAACACGCCGATCTTTGAGGAAAATGGGCCGGAGAACTTCAAGGGCATCGACATCATGCGTGCTGTAAGAAGCTTCGACCCATGCCTGCCGTGCGGCGTGCACATGTACCTTGGCAACGGCAAAGTGCTTGAGACCCACCACTCACCGATGTTTGGGTTGCAAAACAATTTGTAAGGCGGGGATTAGAGAGAGGAAAGAAGTGGAGAGCAAACAAGCGTTCCAGGAGAAGCTGCGACGGCTGGGCGCGCTGATTGGCGAGCTCGATACGGCTGAAAGCAGCAGTGCACGGGCGCGCGAACTCATCCAACTACTCATCGAGGTGCACGGCGCGGCTCTGGAAAGGATGATGGAGATTGTCTTCGAGAGCGGCGCGCCCGGCGAGAAAATTATTCAGAAGGCCGGCCAGGATTCGATGGTCCGTCATTTGCTCCTGCTTCATTCGCTCCATCCCGAAGATCTCGAAACGCGCATCCTGAGAGCGCTGGATACGGCAAGGCAGCAACTGCGCAAACAGAACGCAGAAGTGGACCTCGTGGACATGCGTGAGGGTGTGGTGCAGGTTCGGATTCGCATCTCCGGCCATGCCTGCGGATCGACAGAAAGAACCCTGAAAGCGCTGCTTGAAGAGATCATCTACGATCATGCTCCGGATTTGGCGTCGTTGGAGATTCTCGGGCCGGGAGACGAAGCCGCCCCGGGATTCGTGTCAATCGAGAGTCTTCTGAAAAAAGTCTTGCCGGCGCAGGCGGCAGCGGCAGGCGGAGTGAAGTTATGCAGCGCCGATTGATTGACGAAGGGATAAATCGGAAGATGCGGCGAACCATCAGAGCGGAGACGGCATGACAACGTCTGTTATGGCGTCTACGAGTGTGGATGGATCGTTTGCGGCATTGCGCCAGTTTGCACGCAAGCGTCTTCCGGCCGAGCGCTGTGAGCTGTGCAGCGCTGGTTTGGGGCGCGATCACTCTCATCTGCTCGAGTTGGCGACGCGGCAGATCGTCTGTGCCTGCGAGGCCTGTGCCACTCTCTTCGACGGAATCAAGGGCGGCAAGTATCGCCGCGTCTCACGACGCACCTGGCGGCTGCAGGACTTTCACATTTCCGACGGCCAATGGGAAGACTTGCTCATTCCCATCAACATGGCATTTTTCTTTTATTCCAGCCTGCAGGACCGCGTGGTTACGCTCTACCCTAGCCCGGCCGGCGCCGTAGAGTCGCAGCTTCCGAGTGAGGCGTGGAGTGAAATCGTGCGTGAGAATCCGCTGCTCCATCAGCTCGAACCAGATATTGAGGCGCTGTTGGTCAATCGAGTGGGACATGCTCATGCGTCGCTTCCCGCAGAGTACTACTTTGCGCCGATCGACGAATGCTACCGGCTGGTGGGCCTGATTCGCACGCACTGGAAGGGTCTCTCGGGCGGCGAGGAAGTATGGCAAGAGATCGCGGGATTTTTTCTGCGCTGCGCGAACGAGCGGACGTCATGGAGGGTGACTGTCATGCCTGATCTAACCTTCACTGTCCAGGAGGCGTCGTCCGTTGCGTTTGCCGCAGTGCCCACGCTGGCGTTCAAGCTGCACATCGAGAACTCTGTCGCGGATGAAGCGGTGCATACTGTCGCTCTCCGTTGCCAGATCCAGATCGAAGCGTCTAGGCGGCGCTACACTGCGGCGGAACAGAGGAGTATTGTTGACCTCTTTGGCGAACCGGAACGTTGGAGCCAGACTCTCCGCAGCCTTCTTTGGACTCATGTGATGCGGTTGTTCCAGGCTTCACTGGCGCCACAGTCGTGGATCTTGCGGTGCCCTGCAGCTTCGACTTCAACGTAGCGGCCACAAAGTATTTCGCCGGGCTGACGACAGGAGAGATTCCGCTGCGCTTGCTTTTCAGCGGCACGGTCTTTTACGCCGGCGAGGAGGGGACGCTCCAGGTGGCCCCAATCTCTTGGGATCAAGAAGCGGCCTTCAGGCTTCCACAGGCAACCTGGCGAGAGATGATGGATCTCTATTATCCGAACACCGCGTGGCTGAGTCTTCGCCGCGATGTCTTCGAGCGGTTCTACCAGTACAAGACACAGCGCGGGATCCCGACATGGGAACAAGCCCTGGAATGCGTGTTGCCGGTTGAGGAAATGGTGGGGCAATGAACCTGGCCGGCGTGGAGAAGATTGCCGAAGCGGTTTTGTACGAAGGCTACATGCTCTATCCCTATCGAGCATCGGCGATCAAGAACCGGCAGCGCTGGAACTTTGGCGTGCTTACGCCGCGATCATACAGCGAACTTAACGGCGGAGCCGAGGCGTGGTTGATGCAAACCGAGTGTCTTCTCGAAGCGGATGCTTCTACGCGGCTCGACATAGAGATAAGATTCCTGCAGATCGTGAATCGCACCGTGGGCAAGTGCGCGCCGCCGCTCGATGAACTTCCCGCGGACGGAGAACCGAAGGTGGATTTTGTCCAAAAGCTCAGCGTGGACGAGCGGGATTATGTGCCCTGGCAAGAAGCCATCGAGCGCAAGGTCGTCATAGCTGCCTTGAGTCCGGCTGCATCCTCGTTTCCACAGCATTCGTGCTTTGAGTTTTCTGCCAGGCGAGAGCTTGAGCCGGTGCGCGGTCATGAGGGGAGGATCGAGGGCGTGATTGTCCGTGAGCAGGCGGCGTTGGCCGGAGCAGTCGAAGTGAACCTGAAGTCCTGCCGCGAGGGGCTGATCCAGGTTCGAGTCTGCCTGCGCAATCTGACCGCGGATGGAATCTCGCAATTCGAAGGACGCGAGGAGGCCCTGATGCACTCGCTGGTCTCCGCGCACGCGATTCTCGGTGTTGAAAATGGCCGGTTTATATCGCTACTGGAGCCTCCAGACGATCTTGAGGATTGGGCTGCGAAATGCGCAAACATTGGAACCTGGCCTGTGCTGGTTGGCGAGCAGGGCTCGCGCGAAGCCATGCTCTCGTCGCCAATCATTCTCTATGACTATCCGCAGATTGCGCCAGAGAGTCCTGGCAGTCTGTTTGACGGAACCGAGATCGACGAGATTCTTTCGCTGCGCATCCTGACCATGACTGAGGAAGAGAAGCGTGAAATGCGGCAAGGGGACGATCGGACGCGGCAAATTCTGGAAAGAACAGAACAAATGCCGCCGGAGCAATTCATGAAGCTCCACGGGGTATTGCGGGGGCTGGGTCTCAAGAGCGAGGAGGCTTTGTGAACGAGTGGGAGTGGCAGCTGCTTGAAGATAAGCCGACCGTCGATCATGTGCTGATATCCGGCGTAGAAGTGAGGATAGGTGACCGTGTGCGGCTGTTGCCGCGCAAGGGCGGGGACATTCTCGACATCGCGCTCAGCGGCCAGATTGCGACGGTTGAAAGCCTCGAACAGGATTACGAAGGCAAGGCGCACGTCTGCGTTGTTCTCGATGAAGATCCCGGGCGCGATCTGGGAATAATGCGACAACCAGGTCATTGTTTTTTCTTCGATGCCACGGAAGTGGAACCTCTTTCTCCCAGTGAAGGGCGCGCTCAGAACATCTTTGAGCCGCCTCGCATTCTGATCGCTGGAATCGGCAACGTCTTCCTGGGGGATGATGGATTTGGCGTCGCGGTGGCCGAAGCACTTTCCCAGCGTAGCTTTCCAAATTCGGTGCGCGTGGCCGACTTCGGAATTCGCGGCTTCGATCTGGCCTACGCGATGCAAGGTGGATACGAGACCGCGATCCTTGTCGATGCCTACCCCGGCGGCCAGGCCCCAGGCACGATCTCGGTAGTTGAACTCGATCTGCACGGCGGCGCAGCCGAAGTACCGGAGGCGAGTTTTGTGGAACCACACGGCATGAACCCGATGAATGTCTTGCGCATGGCGGCGAGCATGAACGGTCCACTGAAGCGCGTTCTGCTGGTAGGGTGCGAGCCGGCGACATTTGGCGGCGAAGAAGGCACGATGGCGTTGAGCGAGCCTGTATCGGCTGCCGTGCAGGAGGCAGTGAGAGTGACGGCGAATCTCGTCGAGAGAATTCTGAATGAGCAGCAAATCAAAAAGGTCAACTAATCGGCATGGATGGAGAGGAGATCTGCAATGGCGATGGAACTTGTGCAAGGAAGCACCGACGGAGCTGACGATAAGAGCACGCTGTTTCTGCTGAGTGGCGTGGCGCTGGTCGTGTTTGGGGCGGGACTCATCATTTCCAATCCGTTTATCCGCAAATACATGTCTCAACTTGGAGTAGGCGGTCTGGCTCAAGCGGCAATGCCGGACATTGCGCGCTACTTCAGGTTGCGGGCGATGTAGCGAATGCCGCTGGGGGCTGATACCCCGGCGGCTCGATCGCATGCCGCGGAGTGGAGCGCATGATCCCAGAAGCGAAGGCAGAGACGGCAGCGGTCCAGGCCAGCTCGGCCCGCTTCGTCATCGACGGGCGGTCGAGCCGGTTCACCGTGCGCGCATACGCTGCGGGTGTTTTATCCGTCATGGGCCACAATCCGACCTTTGGCATTGGGGAGTTCGGCGGAGAGGTGAAATTCGCCCCGGAGCAATTGAATGCCGGCGGCCTTCGGGTGACCATCAAATCAACGTCGCTCGCGGTGCAGGATGATGTTAGCGACCGGGATCGCAACGAGATGGAACGGATCATGAACCAGGAGGTTTTGGAATCCGCAAGGTTCCCGGAGATTCTCTATGAGTCTTCGCTCATTACGGTCTCCAAGCTGGGGGACGCGCTTTATGCGGCATCGATGGACGGGGAACTGTCTCTGCACGGCGTCAGGCGAAAACTGCCAATCACCGCTCGGGTTGCAATGCAGGGCTCAACGCTTCGCGCGTCAGGCGAGTTTTCGATACGTCAGTCGGAATTTGGCATCGAACTGGTTTCCGTTGCCGGTGGCGCAATCAAGTTGAAAGACGAACTCAAATTCTCTTCTGAAATCGTGGCGAGAAGACAGGAGTGATAAAGCTTTGGTGGGCAGTGAGGGACTCGAACCCCCGACTTCCTGCTTGTAAGGCAGGCGCTCTAACCAGCTGAGCTAACCGCCCACGTGCTGCTGTAAGGCGATATGCACCTTTCTCAAATCATACCAGCGCGGTCAGGCTGGAACCGAAGAGCGCGACTCTGCAGTTCCCGCAGCGCACTTCTTTTGTTAAATTGATAAACTCACCCGGTGAGACGTTTGATCGTCAACGCCGACGATTTTGGGCTGACTGCCGGGGTGAATCGAGCAGTTGCAGAGTTGCATGGCGAGCGGGTGGTTGCCAGCACATCGCTGATGGCGCGGGCCGCAGCAACGGCCCAGGCTGTCGAGATTGCTAGCACAACACCGGCGCTGGGTGTGGGCTGCCACGTTGTTCTCGTGGATGGCGAACCGGTGCTTTCGCCGCGCCATGAAATTCCTCACCTGGCCGATTCCATTGACGGCCGCTTCCGGTCCTCGTTAGCAGGCTTTCTATTCTGGCTATATGCAGAGGGGAAAAATGGATATTCCTCGCTCAAGATCCGGCAGGGGGAGATCGAGGCTGAGGCAAGGGCGCAGATTGTGTGGCTCCAGGACCACGGACTTACACTCACGCATATCGATACCCACAAGCACCTGCACATGTTCCCAGCGGTTTTGCGGCCTGTGCTGCGAGCGGCCCGGGCGGCGGGAATTCGGGCTGTGCGCAATCCCTTTGAGCCAGCATGGGCTATCAGCGCCTTTGCCGGCGCCCCCTGGGGCCGCATCGCCGAGGTAACCGTGCTGAGGTGGCTGGAACCGATTTGCCGGCGGATCATTCGAGAAGAGGGATTTGTGACGACCGACGGAACGATCGCCGTGGTTGGCACGGGGATTCTGAATGCTACAACTCTCCGGTCCCTGCTTGAACAGCTGCCCGACGGTACCTGGGAACTGGTGACCCACCCCGGCTACAACGACGCGGATCTGGCCAGAGTCCGCACCCGGTTGCGAGCATCGCGAGAAGTTGAGCGGGAGGCGCTGCTCACGATCCGGCAGTTTCCGGAGATCGAACTCATCTCCTATGCCGACCTGTTGTGCGAACGTCCGGAGCCGATCTGTAAGCTTTTATACCGACGGCTTCAAACGGTTGGTCTTCATTGCGTCTTCCGCGGTTCCGGGAGCGTCCAAACCCAAGACGTAACATAAAGATTGAGAAGGTCCCATGCGCATCGGCATTACCTGTTATCCCACCTACGGCGGATCAGGCGTAGTGGCCACAGAGCTGGGCATTGAACTGGCGGCGCTAGGCCACCAAGTGCACTTTATTTCCTACTCGCAGCCGTTCCGGCTCAGCGGGCGCGATGAAGGCATCTGTTATCACGAAGTTCCGGTCTCCAGCTATCCTCTCTTCGAGTTTCCTCCTTATGACCTGGCGCTGGCTTCGCGCATGGCGGAGGTGGCGGAATTCTGCTCGCTTGATCTGCTCCATGTGCACTACGCCATACCCCACTCGGTGAGCGCTTTGCTTGCCCGGCAAATGCTGGCGGCGCGCGGACGAAGGTTGCCGTTTGTGACAACGTTGCACGGCACCGACATTACTCTGGTAGGGCTGGACCGAAGTTATTTGCCTATCACCCGCTACGCCATCCAGGAAAGCGACGGGGTTACCTCGATCTCAAGGTATCTAAAAGAGAAAACTGTCGAAGACTTTGGCGTTACGCGGGCCATTGAGGTGATTGAAAACTTCGTTAACTGCGATGTGTACATGCCCATCGAGGACAAGGCAAAACGTGCAGAGGCGCGCGGCCGCCTGGCCGCCCCCGGCGATGCGATTCTGATGCACCTCTCTAATTTCAGGCCGGTTAAGCGAGTAGTGGACGTGGTGAAGATCTTCGCCCAGGTGGTGAGGGAGATGCCTGCGCAGTTGGTTCTGATTGGCGACGGGCCGGATCGCTCGGCAGCGGAGTGGCTGGCGCACGACCTGGGAATTCAGGCAAACGTTCACTTTCTGGGAAAGCTTGAACGCGTGCATGAGATCCTGCCGCTGGCCGATATCCTGCTGATGCCAAGTGAGTTGGAGTCCTTCGGACTGGCTGCGCTCGAAGCCATGGCGTGCAAGGTTCCTTCCATCGCCACGCGCGTGGGCGGAGTGCCGGAGTTGATCGACGATGGGGTCACCGGGCTGCTTTATGATGTTGGCGATATCGAGGGTATGGCGCTGGGAGCGTTGAGTTTGCTCAAGGATCGGGAGAAGCTCGATGCGATGAGGGACGCGGGCCGTAAAACGGCGCAAAAACGCTTCTGCTCATCGCTGGTGGTGCCGCATTATGTGAGGTACTACGAGTAAGTGCTCAGTGGACAGTGAACGGTGGACATGGGTCAGGGACTAGGGACTAGGGAATAGGGAATAGGGAATAGGGAATAGGGAATAGGGGCTTAACGTTGCTTACTTATAAATCTTGGCTAGATTCGTGGCGATTGAATGTGTGGTCTTAGGACCGCGCAAAATCGCTCGTTTTGGACATTTGATGTTTGCCGACCGGTTTTGAGATCCCTCGAGACAGCTCCGAGGAAATCTGTCTGGAGCAGCCGAAAACTGACCCTCGATTACTGACCGCGTACCGCCGCTTCTTTCTCGAATGTCGGCAGTAAAGCCCAGACGGCGCCAGAAATTTTCTAGCAGGGCTATGGTCTCGGGAGTGGTTTGTGCGGTGGTGCGCAGCAGGATTTCTGCGTCCGTAGTTGCCGGCCAAATCACGGGCTTCGGCGGCGATGGCTACGCACTTTCCCTGACGATAGGTGCAGGCGGCCAGGTCGGCGATGGAGAGGCGCGTCGTGGGAGTGGCAAAGACCGTGCGCGGCGGGGACATGCGGTCAAGCAGCCAGAGAATTTCCAGCTTGGACTCCAGTTCGTCCGGCACGCAGTCGATGGCCAGATCAGCCTCGCGGACGGCGTCCTCGATGGTGGAGACGAAACTGACTTGGGAATTCCCGAAAAGGCTCCCTTCGGGGGCTAAAGCCTCATCCTCATTTTGTTGCATTTGCGGCACGACTGAAGTCGTGCCCTGACACCCAAACGAGCCGAAACCGGGTTTTTCCGCAACGCATGAAGCCCGTGCCGGATGGGGCCGAGTTGGCCGCGAATGTATTCCTGGGCGTGGTGCAGGGTGGCGGGCATCACGTCTTCCAGCAGAACGCGGAAACCGGCACGGGCTGCGTGCAGGGCCAGCCAGCGACCCAGCGGCCCGGCTCCGATGATGGCGACGCTTCGCGAGCGGCTCTCCGGTTCACGCGGCATCTCCGGCATCCTCCAAGGCGGCGCTTACTTCCACTCCACGGACCAGGCCCGTTCGCAGAGGCCCCGGCTTTAGGGAAAATGCCACTCAGCTGCAGTGGTTTCAGACCAGAGCGACTGGAGAACCGCTGGAGGCTCAAGGCGAGGTTATTTTGTGGCCAGTGCCTCGGCGACGTCCTGGGCGTTGGGCCGCGCATTGAGCAGGTGCTCGGCAACGCGGGCGCGCTCTTCGGCGCTAAGCGAGGGGACAAAAGCCAGTATCCGGCGCAGGGTTACGGCAACGTCGTCAATGTAGTTCATCAGGCGAATAGCTTCTCCAGAGAGTGGCATGGGTTTCCTCGGGGGTTGAACTTCTGTCTTTATTGTAGGGGGTTTGGTTGGGGTGGGGGAAGCGAGCTGTCATTTCCGGTTCAATGTTCAATTATGAACTTATTAAGGCGGAGTGTCTTCGTAGGATGTGCACAACACTGGCGGTCGTGTCCCTTTGGGAGTGACTGCACACGGCAGCCCTGGCGGGCCTTTGCAGTTTGACCGACCTGGAAGCTGCCCCCGGCCGCCAGATGTCACTCTTTCGGCAAAGGGCGTTTTCTCTTTCGAGACTCTACTTCTGCAGCGCAGCCAGGCTCTCTTCGCGAGTTGGGTCGATGGAGAGGACTGCGTCGGTTTTGGTGAGTTGGAGAAGGGACATAACGCGCGGGCCTACTCCACAGAGGCGAAGAAAGCCGTTTTTGCCGTTGAGCGTGCCGTAGGTGTACATGAGCATGCCCAGGCCGGCGCTGTCTACATAGTCGACGGCGGTGAGGTCGATGACCATGCGGGTTATGCCCTCGGCGATGGCGGCGTTGATCTGGGAGTCGATGAGCTTGAGCGAGCTGCCCAGAGTCATGGGCCCCTGCAAGGTGACTACGGCGGTCGCCGCGGGCAAATTTTCGATGGTGGCGCTCAGTGGCATTTTGAAATTGTAGCCGAAGCGGAAGATGGCTGGCCGCAATGTTTCGGCAACCAGCCGTGCCGGATAGGCTTACTTCCACTCCCAGACTTTGGAGATTGTGCCGCCTTTGGCATCGACTTCATATTCGAATGCGCCGCAGGCGTTGTTGAGCTTGGCAAGTTTCTTTGATGTGGTTTGGAAGAACAGCATTCCGCGGTAGCTGATGGCGCCATCTTTGCCAAATTTGCCAAGGCCGGATCCCGTCCAACTGAGGCCTTCGCCATCGGCTGTCATGCTGATGCCCTGACCCTGGCCGTAGATGGAACCATCCGGGCGGATGACCGATATGTAGGTACCTAGTCCGGTGGTGGGGACACCGAGCATTTGACCGCTGTCTTCAAAGGTAACTTCTACAGTGGGTGGATCTGTGGAAAGTACACGACGGACTTGCCTCTTGCCTTTTACTTCTCCTATCTGTTTTCCGATCATTCGTTGACCTCTCTCTTTTTCCCGGGGTTGAGTTACTGATCCCGGATGGCAAATTGTATAACGCGAAGGGAAGGGTCTAGAAAAAAATTTCAGCCGCGGATCTGAAGGCGCCGATGGCAGAGCGCGGGCGGAGGCGGCAAAGGTATACTGGCGCATAGCTAAAAGGGAAAATTACGGGGTAAAGGAGTGGGCCTAGTGACTGAAGGCGTGAATTTGCGCTATGTAATATTTTTGGGCTGTACGGCTGCGCTGGGAGGATTGCTCTTCGGGTTTGACATCGCCATCATTACCGGCGCGGGTCCGTTTCTTATTCGCGCATTTTCTTTGAACGATTTCGGTTTGGGGTGGGCGTTCAGTTCGCTGCTCTTCGGATGCGTGCTGGGAGCGTTTATTGCGGGGAAGTATACCAATCGCTTTGGGCGCAAGAAGCCGCTGATGCTGGTGGCGCTTCTGTTTGCCGCCACTTCGATTGCGACCGCCATGTCGGGAGGATTTTTCAGTTTTATTGCGGCGCGCTTTTTGGGCGGGCTCGCGGTGGGCGGAGTATCGCTGCTGTCGCCGATGTATGTGTCGGAGGTTTCGCCGCCTACCATGCGAGGGCGCATGGGAACTCTTTATCAGATGTCGATCGTGGTGGGCATCATCGTATCCTATGGCATCAACTTCCTGCTTCGAGATACGGGCACGAACAACTGGCGATGGATGTTTTTGAGTGGAGTGGCGCCGTCGGCGTTGTTTTTGCTTTGCGTTGCGCTGGCTCCGGAGTCGCCGCGATACCTGGCGCTGAAGGGAAAAATGCAGGAGGCGTTGGCGTTGCTGGAGCGGATCAGCGGCACGAAGAGCGCTGAGTTCCAGATGGATGAGATCAAGGCGACGATGCACAAAGAGGCGCAAAACTGGCGCGGGCTTCTGCGGCCGGGAGTACGCAGCGCACTGGCAATCAGCATTTGCCTTGCGATACTTATTCATGTTTCGGGAATCAATACCGTGATCGATTATGCTCCGCTGATCTTTCAGTCGGCCGGCTGGAATGTGAAGGGCGCTCTGGCTTCGACGTTGATTGTGGGAGTGAATAACTTGCTCTTCACCCTTGTCTCCTTCTGGGTTATCGACAAGTTTGGGCGCAAGCCGCTCTATATCACCGGATCGATAGGGATGGGAATTTCACTTCTTGCGCTGGTAGCTGCCGTATTGACCGGGCATTTTCACGGAGTCATCGTATTGGGGTTGATATTGACTTACCTGGCGTTTTTCTCGGCATGCATCGGGCCTGTGTTCTGGACTTTGGTGCCGGAGATTTTTCCCAACGATGTGCGTGGAATGGCAATGAGCGTGCCGGTGCTGACACAATGGGTGGCCAATGCCATGGTCGTGTTGCTCTTTCCACATGCGTTCGCTGCTATCGGAAAGGCGACGACGTTCGGGTTCCTGGCGGTGATGGCGCTGGGGCAGGGCATCTTTACCTGGCGCTTTGTACCGGAGACCAAGAACAAAACGCTGGAAGAGATTGAGATGTATTGGTCAAACCCGAATCGAGTGATAGCTTCATAGCGGGTTTGAGTGAGTAACTGATTGGCGAGAATATCGATCTTGCTATTGGTTCCTGAATAAATGATGTTCTTGCGCCGTCCCTATGGGACTCCTCAACGTCTTGTGGAATCCGTTTTCCCCACGCTGAAGCGCGGGGCTGACTAACTCTGCGCCTCCGGCGCGTTATTGCGGACATTATTTATTGGCGAACTCTGCGCTTCTGGTGCGTTTTTGCGGACCTTACTTATGCGGTCTTCGATAATTCATCTTCCGGCTTTTTGAATTGTTTTGCTTTTCAGTTGGGCTTGAGCCAGAGCGAGATTTTGTTGCGCGTAAACTGAGGCTGGATCAATCTTTACCGCTTCTGCAAATTGCTCGGCAGATTTTTCATAGTCGCCCAGTTGAAAATACGCCACGCCGAGATCGTTATGCGCATCTGCCTTGGCAAGATCGTATTTGAGCGCCTTGGTAAACTCGTCTACCGCCTCTGGGAGACGATGGACTTGAGTGAGTATCCTTCCCATTTGGGAGTGCGCCGTTGCCTGATCGGGTTTGATGGATAAAGATAGCTGGAGTTCCTTGAGCGCCTGCTCCGTTAATCCTTGCTTGCCATAGACGGTGCCCAGGTTGTTATGCGCTTCGTAACTGTGCGGCTCGAGGGCAAGAACGCGACGGTTCTCTTGGATCGCCTCGTCAAATTTACCTTGTGCCTGCAAAGCATCAGCAAGATAAAGCCGTGCCTCAACCGAATCGGGATGTTCGGCCAACACTCTTCGGCTATAGGTCTCCTCATCTTTTGGCCTGCCCATCATGGCGCACCATTGCGCCATATAGGTAAGGGCGTAGTAATAGCCGGGATAGATGCGCAACGCTGCTTCAAGACGCTGCCCGGCGAGAGGGAGGTATCGCTGCTCATGAGTCTGCATGAGGTAATAAGCAGAGTAAGAGAGAGCTAGTGGGCCTGACGGATTATAGTCCAGCGCGCGGTCAAAGTTTTCATTCGCCTCGGCATTCCGCCCCGCTCTGCCGTAGGCCATGCCCAGGCCCAGATAGGGAAGGCCGCCGCGGGGGTCAACTGCGATTACGTGCTTGAACAACGTCTCAGAATTCTTCCACACCTTTACCTGGGCGCCGGTCTTTACAGCGAGAGCAGCAATGACTGCAAACGCAAGCACCATGGCCGGGACCTTCAGCTTAGGAAGCTTGGCGACGGCATCGGCAGCAAGCCAGATCAAACTAATAAATAGTCCGATATAGGGAACGTAAGTGTAACGCTCGGCCAGGGCCTGATCTCCCACCTGGACGATGCCGATGACCGGCGCCAGCGTACCGAGAAACCAGAGCCAGCCGAAGAGGCAATATGGTTTTTCCTTACGGTAATGCCAGCAGACGGCAGTAACCAGGACGATTGCAAAGGACGATAACACTGCCGCCAAAATATTAATGTTATTTTTCTCATGGAAATAATAGGCCGTCAGCGGGTCAGGCCAAAACATGATGCGCACGTAACGGCAGTAACTGATGACAGCGTTCGAGGTCCTCTCCCATAAGGGGACGGCTTCAAGTGCTGCCATTGCGCCGCCGGCTCGTTGTGCAATAAACGTGAGAACACTGGAGATTGCAGCCAGAATGAAGAGAGGAAGTTTTTCAACCGTCAAATTGAAGAGTGAGGCGGTCCAGCGCCGGGGCGCTTCCCGCGCGAACGACATTCTACGCAACGGCCAATAGTCGAGCAACAGCAGAGTGAATGGGAGCGTGACCGCCATCGGTTTTGACATGAGTGCGCAGGCGCAGCCCAGAAATACCAATAGGTACCGCTTCCACGATGGTTTGCGCGCATACCACGCATAGGCAAGAATGGTTGCGAACCAGAAAAATGTGCACAGAACATCCTTGCGCTCAGAGATCCAGGCGACGGATTCCACGTGCGCCGGGTGCAGGGCGAAGAGAAAAGCGACAATTGCTGCTCGCCAGAAATAACCGGTCATATACAAAAGCAAAAGAAAGAGAAGAACTGAACTGGCGGTGTGCAGGTAGACATTGGTCAGGTGGTGGCCGGAAGGGTTGTCGCCGTAAAGCTCCCAGTCCACCATGTGGCTGATCCATGTCAGAGGGTGCCAGTTTGAAACGTCGAAGGAAGTGAACGCCCACTCTATGCTCTTCCCGGTCAATCCCTGATGCACACGCTGGTTATCCTGCACATAGCCAAGATCGTCGTAGGTAAGGAACTCGCTGGTTCTGACGCCGCGGTAGACAAAAACTGTAACCAGCACAAGGACCGCGCAGACAACGACAACTTGCCACGGCCTGCTGGTGATGGGAGCAATGGGAACGGGCTGCTCAGCCAGCGCTTGTGGCGGACGCTTGCCCGGGATTTTGCGCTGACGCGATTTCTTTGCCATGATTGGCTGCCTGCGAACATTCTAACCGGGCGCGCCGACGGGCAACATCAAAGCGTGCGCTTGAACAAAGGCGTGGCGATGAGCAACGTGCCGATGCCGAAGACGAAGAGGAAGAGAAGGTCGTACTGAATGGCTATCAAGCCGCCGTCCTTGAGCAGGATGGCTTTGAAGCCGTGAATGGCGTAAGTGAAGGGGTCGACAACGGCCATGGCGCGAAGCCAGGGTGGGAATGCGTCAATGGGATACATGGCGCCGGAGGGGTAAAAGAGCAGTACGTTGAGAACACCGAACATGGCGCGGGGAACAAGCGGATCGTCGACGCGGACCATGAGGAGAAACATCATGCCGTTGAAGGCGATGGCGGTGACGAGGATCATGCAAAGAAGTTCCAGATCGACGATGGGATGGAAGATGATGCCGAGACCGGCCATCAGCGAACCGACCACGGTAAGCACGATTCCGCTGAGAGTGGCCTTGAACGCTCCGGCTATGTTCATTCCGAAGACCAGCTCCAGCTTGGTGATAGGAGTTACAAGATAGCCCTCGTGAACGCCGCGGGCCTTATCGTCAATGTATAACATGCCTCCGCCGATCATTACCGAGATATACATGGCCATGGCGATGCAGGCGGGCAGAAGGAATTTCAGATAATTGACGTAGGGATAGAGTTCGACGATTTCGAGAGCAATCTGGCTGGCGAGGCGCGGTTGGATGACGGGGGCGGTGAGAGCGTTGACCACCAACTGCATCTCGGCCTCAATGCTGCTGGATGTGAATGGGTCAGTGGTATCTACGACGAGACCGATCTCGGGCGCGTCCTGCGAATAGACGCGGCGAGAGTATTGTGCAGGAATGATGACGGCGGCGTCGATTTTGCCGGTGCGGACGTCTTCGCGGGCCTGCACTTCAGAGTCGTAGTCGACGGTGGTGAAGGTCTTGATGTTGACGGCGATGGAACGGAAGGCTTCACGAAGCCTGACCGCCTGGGGGCCGTGATCGTAATCGACGACGGCAACGCGCGCGCCGGTGATTTTTCCGCCGAATGCATTGCCCATGATGAGCAATTGGAGAAGCGGCATAAGCAGAGACATGATCATGAGCGTGGGCGAACGGAAGAACTTGCGCATCTCGCGCTCGATAATGGCGAACATTCTGTTCATGGCTGTGCTCCGGGGCGGGGCGGCAGGGTGAAGACGGGAGGCTTGACCTGTTCGTCGCGAAGTTGGCGGCCGGTGTAGTGGACGAATACGTCGTCGAGGGTGGTGTTTTGGACGCTAAGGGAAGTTAGTGTTTCACCCAGGGAAGCGGCTAACTCAACTAACTGCATAGTGGTCCTGGAACCCGAGGAAGTTAGTACGCGATAGAAGCCGGCAGACTCAGCCTGCACGCTGGTGACGCCGTCGAGTTTCTCGAGGCGCGCCTGCCATTCCGCGGTCTCGCGATCGAAGTGGACCTCGACGACGTTGGCGCCGGGGACGTTGTGCTTGAGCTCGAGCGGCGTACCGAGAGCTACCAGCGTGCCGTGATCGACAATAGCAATGCGGTCGCAAAGCTTATCGGCTTCTTCCATGTAATGGGTAGTGAGGAGGATGGTGAGATTGCGGGTGGCGCGGAGGTTATTAAGCATCTCCCAGACCGCGATGCGGGAGACGGGATCGAGGCCGGTGGTGGGCTCGTCGAGGAAAAAGATATGCGGATTGTGGACCAGGCCGCGGGCGATTTCAACGCGGCGGCGCATTCCTCCCGAAAGTGTTTTTACCTGTGCGCCGCGCCACTTTGACAGATCGACGGCTTCGAGGACCTCGGTAATATTCTTTTGCCGCTCGGCGCGAGGGACTCTGTAGAGCTTGGCGTAGATGCTGAGGTTTTCTTCGACGGTGAGATCGGGGTCGCTGGTGAGGGCCTGGGGAATTACACCAATTCTGCGGCGAACCGCGTCAGCCTCTTTGGCAACGTCGTGGCCTTCGACGATGGCGCGGCCGGCGGTGACGGGGATGAGAGTGGTCATCATGCGGATGAGCGTGCTTTTGCCGGCACCGTTAGGACCGAGGAGTCCAAAGATTTCGCCGTCGACTACGGAAAAGCTCACGTCCTTGACCGCCTCAAAATCGCCATAACGCTTGACGATGTGTTCAACCTCAATGGCGGGAGGCCGTGGGCTCTTTTGCACTTCGGCCGAGTTTGTGACTGGGGCTGTCACTGCTTCACCAGCTTGTTTTTTGGAATATAGACTTCGGCAGTCATACCGGGGACGTAGCGCTCATCGGGATTGTCGATGAGCAGTTTTAACTGGATGGTTTTGATGTCGCGCTTGCGAGAGCTGACGTCGCGCTGGGTGGCGAAGTCGGCCTGAGCGGATTTATTGATGACTTTGCCCCAGATCGTTGCACCGCTGGGCATGACGACGCGGAGCGAGTCGCCGAGTTGAACTGCGTCGGACTGAGTTTCAGGCAGCGGTGCGTAGACCCAGGTCTGGGTGAGGTCCATGATGGTAACGATGGTGGCTCCGGCGGTAACGACTTCGCCCTGCCGCGCCGCGCGGACGTTAACCTTGCCGCTCACCGGCGCAAAGACCTGCGAGTAACCCAACTGGACTTTGGCCTGCTCGGCCAAGGCGCGGGCGTTCTCTGCTTCCTCACGGGTTTCGTTCACGGTACGTGCAGCTACGGTGGCGAGCAGTTCATGAGCCCGGGCCTGGCGCAATGAGGCTTGCGCGGCAGACACGTTCTCGCGGGCGGCGTCGACCGCGGCTTGTGAGGCTTGCAGGCTGGTGGCGGCATCGTCTTTGGCCTGGGCGCTCATGATGCCATCCTGGGCCAGTGCGACGATGCGGCTGGTGTCGGCTTGTTGGTGCTCGTAGTTGGCCTGGGCCTGGGCGAGCGAAGCCTGCGCCGACTTTAACATCTCCTCGGCGTTGACGGCGGCGCTGCCGGTTTCGCCACGCATCTGCGCTCCGTTTGCGACGGTTTCGCCGAGCTTGAACTTCTGACCGGCGGCGGTTGCCTCGGCAGCTTTGCGCGCGGCCGCGAGGTCCTGGCTCTCGATGACGGCGATGAGCTGGCCGGCCTTCACGTCCTGGCCTTCGTCGACGGTCAGAGTCTGGATGCGTCCGGGGATCTTGGCGCTGACCAGCACTTCGTTGGCATCGACGGTGCCGATCAGTTGCAGGTCGCCGGTGGGGCGGACGGTGACAAAGTACCAGATCAGCGATCCCACGGTGAGCAGGCCAAGGATGAGAAATACTCGATTGCGTGCGTTCATTGCTGCCTCACATCGACTGCCGGGGTTGTGGCAGCTTCGTTCTCGCGGTTCTCGATTTTGATAGTTTCGAATTTCTTCGGTTGCGGCATGGGCGTGGTGGCCAGCACTTTGGCGGCGACGCGCGATCCATGCTCACGGTCAATGAAGATGGCCTGGCCCAGGTATTCGATGGCCGCCTTGCGACGAAACCCGATTGCGGCGGGCTCCAGGAGGTCGACATTTCGCGCCAGCCGCATCATGGGCGCGGAAAGAAAGTAAAAAACATTAGCTCCCAGACCCGCATAGATGATCTGCGTCTCTTCGGCGGGGATCATCTCGCCGGCGGCGATTCCCTCTTCCACTACAGCTTCGACCCTGATCCACAGCGGCTTAAAAAGCTTTTCCACCAGTGGTCCCAGCGTGTTCACTTCACCGCGATGCAGGCGAATCATCTCCTGCTGCATCAGGGACTGAAAGACGAAGTTGGAATGGATGCGGTCGAAGTGGTTCAGGACCAGGCGCAGGAATCTTTCCCCGGCAGAGGCATCAATATCCAGCACAGCCATGCTGGAGGCGTGCACACCTTCGGCTATGGTCTCCATGGCTGCGGAGTAAAGATCCTCCTTGCTGCGGAAATAGTAGTAGAGGAGAGCCTTGTTAACCCCGGCCGCCTCGGCAATGTGCTCGGTACGCGCCCCGGCCAGGCCGTTTTCACTGAACTGGCGGATTGCGGCAGCGAGGATGCGGGTACGGGTCTGGTCGGCTCGTTCGGTTTGGGTGCGGTTTGTTGAGGTGGTGTTCATATTAACTAACTGGTTAGTAAATTACTATAACAGGGAGGTTTTACGCAAGGGGGGACGGTTAAATGATCTTGAATATCGCGTAGATTACTTGGAATCAATTCGATAAGAGTCTTAGCTGACGCAAAATCGCGCGGCCTGCCCATGCGGTCCCTTTACGCCAGCAGACCCTTTGAGGACTGGTCTTGACTGCGCCATTCCACGGGACTTCAGCTTCTGCCTTCATCGTTTGCAGAGGGATCAGGGATTTGGCAAAACCGGATATTGATCAGTGGTTCTATTCCGGCTGCCCAGCACAGATTGCGACTATCCATGGGTGTACTTGAGGATGAGAATTAGGCACAAGAGGGAACCAAAAGTCACTAATGAAGCGGTTGCGATAGATCCCGCGGCCCGCACCATGCGGCGCTCATTTTGAAACTCTTCGTCGTCACTGGCGAGATTCGCGTTTTTACCCCACCAGAGCAGAGACCAGATGGGAAACGGCGACGATACGATGAGGACCAGCACGCAAAAACCGAGAAGGACGTTTTGAAATCCAACGTGCTGAATGAAGCGAGGATTGCGCAAGAGCCCAATCACAACGCCCACGGGCAAGCAGAATGCGGGAACCGTCATGTATCGAATAACGCTCGCGTCGCTGCACGCCTGATCGACCTTCGCAAGAAGGTGAGCTGCCTTTTGCGCTGCCTCGTGATTAACTTTAGCGCCGCAGAATCGACATACATCTGCTGTCGTGTCGATCGTCTGCTTGCAGTTAGGGCACTCGAAAACGCCGAGATCTTCTGATGGACCTTCAATGATGAGCGCCTCAGTCATCTGCAAGCACCTCCTCAGGTGAATTGGCCGCGCCAGGATCGAGTGAAAGTGGTACTCACAAGATCGCACAAGTTCAAGCAATTTGCACGTGAATAAAGGTATTAGGCGGCTGAAGACGGCTTCAGCAACATGACGGCGATGACTTCGGCGACGGGCGGGGTGGCTAGCTCAGGCGAAGAGGCTTATCTGGCTGGATGCTGCGGGGACCCGGGCGGAGGAATCTGATTCTGCTTCATCGGGCTGGGCGACGACTTCGTTTTCTGAGCTGCCGTCTTCCGGGCTGTCGTCTTCGGATCCTCCGGCGGATTTGCCGTTGCTGGGGGAGTAGGTTTCGTCGCCGGTTCTTGCCGAGTTCTCTACGCGCTCCATGGGAGGGGGTTCAAGTTCCGAGCCGATAGAGCGGGACTGCGGTAGCTGGGTCAGGGTGCTGATTGGTGAAATGCCCATGATTGCCGCTCCCATTTCAAGGACTTGCCACCGGGGAGGTCCATTCCTCAGGGGCTGAAGCCCGCTCTTATTTGGCGCATAGAATGTCAGGGCTGAAGCCCTGACCTACCGAATTCCCGATTGCCGCTCCAATGTTCATGGACACCCTTATCGACCTCCGGGCGAAAGACTTTAATTTCTACTGTAGTTTTTGCTCTGTTTCGAGACAGTTTGGTTGACGGCGATCGCCGGGGCTAACTTGGCTGATGCGATGAGAGGGGTACCGCGGAGGTCCATTCCTCAGGGGCTGAAGCCCACTTTTATTTGGCGCATAAAATGTCAGGGCTGAAGCCCTGACCTACCGAATTCCCGATTGCCGCTCCAATATTGCAAGGCGGAAGTTTTTTACCGGCCTGGGGCGAAGGCCGTTGAGGCGGCCAGGAGCGGCGGGATAAAGACGGGGCTTGATTGCGGGCTTCAATCTGCTGCAAGAGGGCCATGCCCTGGGCAAGATTCATGCCCGGGGGCACAGGGGCAAAACCGCCGCGCGCCTCGCTGGTATTGCGGGCAAAACTTTTGACCAGAAGGGCGCGGCCGGACATGTGAACCTCGAGCCGAACAGTCTTCCAATCGGTGGGGCTGACCTGAGCGCGCTGCAACTGGAACCATCCGCCCTTATATATGCGGCCGAGGATTCCGTAACCGAAGTCGAGATTTTCCTGGACCTGGCCTTCGAGGCGGGAGAGGTGTTTGTAGCGGGCATCGATCCAGAGGGTGCCGCTCATGGAGTGGAAGATGCGGGCTTCAATGGAGTGGGGAGGGTAGTCGGGGTTGGGGCGGAAGCGGAGACGGTGGCAGCCATTCTCTTCGCCGCCGTAATCATAGAGGAAGGCGTCGGGCAGCAGGGCCAGGATCCGGCCGATGCGGTTTTCGTTTTCTTCATACTCGTGGAGATGCTTTGCCTGTTCGTCGGGAGAAGCGAGAAGGCGCTGGAGACGCGCCTGATCCTCGGCTTCGGCTTGCGGGCTGGGCGGGAGGCCGTTGCTCAAGGTGAGGCGCGCGACGGGGCCTTGGGCGGTTTCAACCTGCTCTTCAATGCGGGTCTCTTTGGGGGTGTGGTGCTCGACCCAATAGCGCCAAAATCCGTGACCCTGGTGGTCGTTGAGTTCGTTGAAGACGACCTCGCGGACCAGTTGTCCCGCGGGAGTGGGCTGTTGGGGTTGAGCGCAAAGGCCTGCTTGCGCCATAGCCAGAACTCCCACGAACACGCTCAGCACACGCATCCTGTTTTCCCTCCCGGCTGGATTTCATGCGTAGTATGGCAGCGCAGCGGTGAAAGTTGCGCGATTGCACCGTTAAAAAGCAAACAAATTCCGGATGAATCCCGAAGATAACCGAATGTTTTACGGCAAGATCGGTTCAAACCGGAATTTACCGGCGTGGAGAATCGGCAGCGAGCTTGTTAGACTGGGGCCATGTTAGATGAAATGAAGTTCCGCAGTCTGGTCGAAATTGCTCTGGATTCTCTGATGCAGCACTTGATCGAGCGCGAAGAGAAAGAGGGAGCTGGTTTCGAGGTGGAGGAACAGGGCGGCGTACTGAATGTGCTGTTCGAGGAGCCGGCGGGCAAGTTTGTGATTACGCCGAATGCGCCGGTGAGACAGATCTGGATTTCCGCACTTTCAACCAGCTTCAAGCTGGACTGGGATGGGGCGGCTATGGCTTTTGTTCTTCCGCGAACGGGGGAGCACCTGATGGCGCTGGTGGATCGGCTGATCGGTGAACACCTGGCAGGGTAGTACCTGCACGAGAGCGGGGAATACTCTATTCTGATCCAAGCCGTGACCGGAAGATCTAAACAATTCGTTCAATTGGAGGCCGCAGAACCGGCGGTCGTGTGCCGAAAACCGCTCTTTGGACTGGATTTGAAGGCACTGGCGGCGCGGATGGTGGAGGCGGGCGAACCGGCATGGCGCGGCGGGCAACTGGCCGAGGCGCTTTATCGCCAACGGGTTGCCGAATTAGAGGCGATTACCACACTGCCCAAGCCGTTGCGGCAGCGGCTGGCTGACGAGGGCTGGGAAGTGGGCAGGCCGCGGATCGCGCAGGTCTTTCATTCTTCAGATGGGACGGAGCGGTACCTGGTTGAGTGCCCGGGCGGGGACGGACAGACTGTGGAAACTGTCTGGATGCCGGAGGGCGATGGAGGCGAAGCGGGCGATGGGCCAGAGTCTATTGGGACTCCGGAAGACAGTGAAGGGAAGCGCCGGGAACGGGCTACAATTTGCGTCTCCAGCCAGGTGGGGTGCGCCGTTAACTGCCAGTTCTGTCTGACGGCCAAACTCGGGCTGGAGCGCAACCTGACGGCGGGCGAGATTGCAGGGCAGGTGGTCGCGGTGTTCGAGCGGCAGGGCGTGGAGGTAGGCCGGGATCGCGTGAACCTGGTGTTCATGGGGATGGGCGAGCCGTTTCTGAATTACGACAATTTCATGGGGGCGGTGCGGTTGCTGGTGGATGAAGGGGGCCTGAGCCCGCGGAGGATGACGGTCTCGACCTCGGGAATTGTGCGGGGCATCGAGCGGTTTGCCGGGGAGCCGCCGGAGATGCGGCCCAAGCTGGCTATCAGCCTGAATGCGCCCAACGACAGGATTCGAAGCGAGATTATGCCGATCAATAAAAAGTGGCCGATTGAGGCGGTGGTGGATGCGGTGCGGAAGGTTCATTTGCGGCCTCGTGAGCGGATTACGTTTGAATATGTGCTGTTGGGCGGGGTTACGGACCGGGTGGAGCATGCGGAGGAGGTGGCGCGGCTGGCGCGGCGTACGGGATTGCCTGTGAAGGTGAATCTGATTGCATGGAATCCGGGGCCGGGGATTGAGTATACGACGCCGAAGGCGGAGGCGGTGGAGGCGTTTCGAAGTACGCTGGCCGGTGGAGGGGATTCCGACTTATCTGCGGCGGCCGCGAGGGCGGGATATTTTTGCGGCTTGCGGGCAGTTGAAGCGGACGGTGGAAACCTGAAAACTCAAACGCGCGTAGTAAACGATCCGTAAACTACGGGAAATCCGTGCCGTCTAACCTGATGAAAGGTGGGCTTATGTCCACATCCATCCTCCGGTTGTCGTTCTGCTTTTCACTGTTGGCGGGCCTCGAAGGTTGCGGGACAAACGTCATTTGTGGGTCATGTGGCGGCGGCCCGCCATTGTGACTTACACCTTCACCGGCAATCACCAATGGCCGTTGCCACGCAGATCGGCTCGGGCGCGTACACCCAGGCGACGCTCACCTCCGCCAAGCTGACCATCTCTGTTCCCAGCGGCGAGACCAATTTTTCTGTCGCCTATCTCTGCCCTTCGCCTACAGCGGGCCCGTTTATCAATCAAGAGTACATCAATCAGGCGAGCACCCTGGATGGCACGTCGTTTTCCGAGATATGCAACCCTCGCGCCGTCCAGGGAGGCGTGGCAACAGTCCAAGTGGATGCCACCGCGATTCCTGGAGCCGAGGGTATATTTATCGGGCGGATGGCTGCGCGGCTTGTAACACCTTCGGTCCAAGTGCGCAACTGGCTGCCGGAACATGGGATGTTCCCATCTACGTGACCGGCATAGGAGGGCCATACGATGCCCTTGCAGCCAAGATTCTGCGCGGCCAGACGATTCCCGGCGCTCTCAACGGAGGTACACCGGTGGTCTTTGAGACCACCGATGAAACAGTGCCGCAGACGATCACCTACAATGATGTTCCCAATGGGTATTCTCCTAGCGGCGGTGAAGTCAATTACATCACAGCCGGTGGGACTTGGGTTCCACTCGCACTCGGCACCATGCCTGCGGCGACGCAATACATGGCCATGCCGTCAGGCGCATATCAAAGCGGCGACTACTACGAGTTCAATGTGGGGGCCGACAACGCGGCAGGCAACGGAAGCGTTTCGGTCGATAAGTATACGTCAAGCGCCGGCCCGCAGTCGTTTACCTTTCCCGCGCCATTGTCGTATGCCGGTCCAACCGCAGCCGCCTTGCCCACGTTCAACTTTGCGTACTCGGGATTCTCCGGCATGTCGAATATTTCACAGCAAGCGGCTATTTATTGGGGTGAGGGTACTGGGCCTTGGCCGATTCCCGCAGATAACGACTCCATTACGATGACTGCAACCGCGAACTATCAGAATGGATCGACTGCAATGAGCATTCCCGACCTATCCAGCCTTACGGGATTTCTGGCTCCCGCGCCTTCCGGCACGACTGTCAACTGGACAGCCAAAGTTTCTCAAGGCGATCCTTTCC
>CAWIVA010000011.1:0-7146 GCA_963839225.1 uncultured Acidobacteriaceae bacterium | reverse complement strand
AATTTACGACCTCTCCGGCAGAAGGCCAAATTCCCTCCGTTCCCCGGCCAATTTCCCTTTCAGGGAAAAACTACCCGCAAATGTTGCACCCTACCACGGAACACCGTACCATTTCCACCTCCCGGCAATAATTTCCACCTTCCGCTGTCTCATTTCCGACGCGTAAAATCCTTCACGGCGCGAAATCCCGCACAATCCGCCGTACTGTCCAAACAATTTGCTTTCAGAAAAATAAACGGACAAATCCACAAGGAGCAAGGAATCGAAATAGCAGGAAGCCAAATTCTAACATTGTTGAAATCTGCCGAGTGCCCTACCTGAGCGCTGGGGTACCTTTTGGGTCGGGCACCGCGTCTTTGTTCTTGCGGGCCAGGGTAGGAAACCAGAATCCTCAAGAGGCCCCCCCCCCCGCACCGCCTATTCCCTGTTCCCTAGTCCCTAGTCCCTATTCCCTGTTCCCTAGTCCCTCAGTCCCTATTCCCTCTATTCCCTATTCCCTGTCCTTTCCCACATCGTCCGTACGTAATTCTTCCCCGGCATGCCCCGCACCCGGCCCGTAATCTCCAGTTCAAATAGCGCCGTAAATACCTCTGAAGAAGTCAGTTGCGTCTCCAGCATCTCCAGAATCTCGTCGATCTGCAAGCTCTCGTCCGCGCGCAGAACCTCCAGCACCATGGCCTCTTGAGGTCTTAGAACCGGGTCAGGCAATAAAGATGCGGTAGTCTCCGATTTGGATTCAGCCCCGCCCCGGCCTCCAACTCCAGCCGCACCTGCGAGGGCAGATCCTCCCACACGTCTTCCCAGGTGGCCACCAGCTTGGCGCCCTGTTTGATCAGCGTGTTAGGCGTCCACGATCCCTTGTTGGTCACGTTGCCCGGCACCGCAAACAGATCCCGATTCTGCTCCGCCGCGCAGCGCGCCGTCACCCGCGTCCCCGAGTTCTCACCGCCTCCACCACCAGCACGGCAATGCTCAGCCCGCTCAAAATCCGGTTGCGCCGGGGAAAATTCTGCGGCGCCGGAAACGTCCCCATCGGCACCTCGCTCACAATCGCCCCGCCCGTCGCCAGAATCTCCTCCGCCAGCTTCTTGTTCTCCTTGGGATAGACCACGTCGATCCCCGTCCCCCAAACCGCCACCGTCGGCATCCGCGCCGCCAGTGCGCCCTGTGCGCGCAGCTATCAATCCCCCGCGCCATCCCGCTCACAATCAGCAGCCGCCGCACTGCCAAATCTCGCGCCAGCATCTCCGCCACCCCTGATCCATAGGGAGTAGGATGCCGCGTTCCCACGACCGCAATCGACGGCCTGCTCAGCAAGCTCACCTCCCCGCGCACCCACAACACCGGCGGCGGATCGTAAATCTCCTTCAGCCGTTCCGGATACTCCGCGCAGCCAAAGCTCACCACCGTCGCCCCCTGCGCCGCAACCCGCGCCCACTCCTCCTCGGCGCCCGGCGAGCCTTCCCGTCAAAGATAAACTGCGCCGCCTCGGCCGGAAACCTCAGCCCCTCCAGTTCCGTCAGCCCGAGCGATAAAATCCGCCCCGGCTCATCCAGCGTTTTCATCGCGTCTAAAATCCGCTTCGGCCCCAGCCCCGGCGACATCGCCAGCGCGAGCCACGCTAGCCGCTCCTCATCCAGCCGTGCCGCCTCTGCCAAAACCGCGCCTTTGTTCCTTCGCCGTCATCTCATATCCCCGCCGAAATCCATAATTTGCACAGCACACGGCTTCGTCTGAGGAAAGCAATTACAAATCTCTAATGGATTTTCGCCAACACTAACCCCACCCGCGTCAGAAGTCAAGAACCACGCCCTGCTCATCACCCACCCACGCAGCAAACGATATACTGGCGCAAAGCCGGAATATCAAAAATTCCATCCGGTAAAAGCCGCTCACTGAGCGAACGGAGCCACCCATGACCGATCAAAACAAGACCAATCCCCTGCTCCAGTGGATCTCCAACGGCCTTCTCATCACTGACGGCGCCTGGGGAACCGAACTTCAAGCCCGCGGCCTTCCCTCCGGCGTCAAACCCGACTCGTGGAACCTCACCTATCCCGACCGAGTCGAATCCGTAGCCCGCGCCTACGCCGAAGCCGGCAGCCAGGTCGTTCTCACCAATACCTTCCGCGCCAACGCCGTCGCCATGCACGACGTCTCCACTTCTCATCTCGACGCAATCAACCGCGCCGGCGTGGAAATCTCGCGCCGCGCCGCAGGCCGCGCCCTGGTCTTCGCCTCCATCGGTCCCACCGGCAAGATCCTCGTCTCCGGCGAGGTCTCCGCCGATCAGGTTTCCTCTGCCTTCGCCGCCCAGGCCGCCTCGCTCGCGGCCGCCGGCGCCGACGCACTCCTCATCGAAACCATGAGCGATATTGAAGAAGGCCGCCTCGCCGTCGCAGCCGCCCGCCTCACCGGCCTACCCGTAATTGCCTCCTTCGCCTTCGACTCCGGCAAAAACAAAGACCGCACTATGATGGGCGCTACCCCCGAAGCCGTAGCCGAAGCCATGGTAGAAGCCGGCGCCAACGCCATAGGAGCAAACTGCGGCGTGGGCATCGAGCAGTCCATCCCCATCTGCCAACGCCTCCACGCAGCCTGCGATCTCCCCATCTGGATCAAGCCCAACGCCGGCCTGCCCACCATCGAAGGCAAATCCATCCGCTACAACACCTCGGCAGAATTCTTCGCCTCCCACTACGCAGCCCTTCTCAGCGCCGGCGCATCGTTCCTCGGTGCCTGTTGCGGTTCCACCCCCGACTTCATCCGCGCTCTAGTAAGCGCAAAGACCGCTAACTTGCCAACTCGCCAACCCGCTAACTTGCTAACAAGCCAACCCGCCACTTCAACCACCACCCCTATTGCCACCCCATATACGCCCTCACGAATCCTTCACAAATCGCGAGTACTCTAAAAGATGTGAGCACGACCCCCCATTCCCGCCTGCGCATTGCCGCTATCAGCTTCCTCAATCCCGCTCCCCTCATGTGGGACTTCGAGCACCCCCCATTGAGCGTCCCGCTCGCCTTACGCTATCAAATTGACCGCATGACCCCCTCCGAATGTGCCGCCCGCCTGGCCAACGGAACCGCCGATATCGGCCTGATCCCCACCGCCGCCCTCGCCACCACCCCTGGCCTTCGCATTCTTCCCGGCTGCACCATCGCCTCCAAGGGCCGCGTTCGTTCCCTGCTCCTGGTTCGCCGCGCCGCCCAGCCGCTCACCTCCCTGCGTTCCATAGCCGCCGACAGAGCCAGCCGCACCACTCTCGCCTACGCCCGCATCCTCTTCCACAAGTGGGGCAACCCCGGGGTCCCACTTCTGCCCCACTCCGCCGATCTCGACTCCATGCTCCAGAATGCCGACGCCGCCATCCTCATCGGCGACCCCGCGCTATTCGCCCTCGAAGAACGCGCCAACCGCTTTGAGCGTACCCACGAAGAGCTCGTCTACCACGACCTCGCTGAAGAGTGGCGCGCCCTCACCGGCCTGCCCTTTGTCTCCGCGGTATGGGCGGTTGCACCAAGTCTCGATTCTGAAACCTGGGATACAGCGGTCAAAGACTTCAACCAATCCCGAATCCACGGCCTTCAGAACATCGAAGCTCTGGTAGCCGAGTGGTCCGCTCGTCTCCCTATCCCCGAATCCACCATCCGCACTTACCTCACCGCCAACATCCACTACACCCTCGATGAAGAGTGTCTCGAAGGCATGGCAGCCTTCTTCCGCACCGCCGCCGAACTCCAAATCCTCCCCGCCTACACCCTCCCCGTTCCCGAGCCGGTGCACTAAACAATCCTTAAGCAATTCAATATTTGTAAAGGAGAACGGTCGCGGAACCGGGGCACCCTCCGGATCGGGCCACGTAGCATAAGGAACTTCAAAAATCCGTGGAGAATCGAATGAGGAATGCCCTCAGAAAATCCACGAGTCTTCCTGAGAACCGAATAACGAATATCCGCGCAACGCAATCGCGCCGTAGGCGCAGCGTTTGTTAGCCCTGCGCTTCAGCGTGGGGAATAAATTCCACAGCTTAGTTGCAGAGTCCCGTAGGGACGGCGCAAGAAGCTAACCAACAGCCTCAACGCCACCCACCCCCCTCCCGCACAAACTTTGAACCCACAAACCTTTTCCCCTAATCTCATTCCCAGCAGGAGAACAAAATGAAAATTGGAGTGATAGGTTCCGGCGACGTAGGAAAAACCCTGGCCGGTGGCTTCCTCAAGCACGGTCATCAGGTGATGCTCAGCGCCAGAACCTCCGCCAAACTAGCCGATTGGGCAAAGCAGAATTCCACCGCCTCCGTCGGCGCCTTTGACGCCGCCGCCGCTTTCGGCGAGTTGATCGTCCTCGCCGTCTCGGGCAAAGTGGCAGCCGATGCGCTCCGCCTGGCCGGCGCCGCCAATCTCAAAGGAAAAACCGTCATCGACGCCTGCAACCCCATTGAAGAAGCCCCCCCAGTCAACGGAGTCCTCCGCTTCTTTACCCATCCCAACGAATCCCTCATGGAACAGTTGCAGCGCGAGTTCGCAGGCGCGCAATTCGTCAAAGCCTTCAACTCGGTAGGCGCGCCCTTGATGGTGAATCCCCAATTCAAGGCGGGCAAGCCCACCATGTTCATCTGCGGCAATAACGACCAGTCAAAGAAGCAGGTAAGTGAAATCCTCGATCAATTCGGCTGGGAAATCGCCGATATGGGCAAAGCTGAAGCCGCCCGCGCCATCGAGCCTCTCTGCATGCTGTGGTGCATCCCCGGCTTCCTCCACAATCAATGGACCCACGCGTTCAAGCTTCTTACCTAGAGCGTGTTACATAAATCTGCTTTTTGTCACGGCACGACTTCAGACGCGCCGAAAAGAGCCGGATTAACAAGGGGTTCTAAACCCTCCTGGACTTCGACCGATGTACCAATGACCATTTATGAAACGCGCTCTGGTCAGCCGGCGCCAAGCACCGCGAATGTTTTTCCTTCCCACTGCATCGCAAATCGCCTATTTTGCATCAAAGCAAAAAGGCCAGAAGAAGCGCCGGCCTTCCTTTTCTCGATGCGCAAGCCAGAACCGCATTCAAAGCAAGGCCATCCATCAATCTCTCCCCGGAGGTATTGCGAATGAAACGGACAATTTTGACCGTAGCAACTCTCAGTGCAATTTGGCTTCTTGTCAGCGTGGCCCCCGATATCCGCCGCTACATGCGGATACGTGCCATGTAACCAAGCGCAGAAAACAGAATTGGCAAGATCGGAAGCGCAAAATGAATTGGTGAGACGAGCCGGCGAGTCAGCCCTCGTCGGCTAATCGACCCGCCGGCTCCGCGCCCCTGCGTAATCAAGGTCTATTCCCTATTCCCTATTCCCTATTCCCTATTCCCTATTCCCTATTCCCTGCTTCTCTAAATCTCCCACCGCAGCAGCGCCGCACCCGATGTAAACCCTGCGCCCGCCGCGGCCAGCAGCACCAGGTCGCCCTTCTTTAGCTTGCCCTCTTCGACGGCCGTCTCCATAGCCAGCGGAATGGTCCCCGACGAAGTGTTTCCGTACTTGTCGATGTTGATAATCACTCGTTCCGAATCCACACCCAGCCTGTCAGCCGTTGCCGTGATGATCCGCTTGTTGGCCTGATGAGGAATAAAACAACCCAGATCCGCCCCGCTCACACCGCTCCGCTCCAGCACCTTGACGGTGGCCTCGGCCATCTTCCGCACGGCAAACTTGTAAACCGCCGGCCCATCCTGGTGAATGTAATGCATCTTCTTGTCCACCGTCTCGTGACTCGAAGGATTCAGACTGCCTCCGCCGGGCAGATTCAGCGATGGGCCGCCTGAGCCGTCGATCTCGTGCACAAAATCGATAAAACCAATCTCGCCCTCTTCCGCCGGCTCCAGCAGCACCGCCCCCCCGCCGTCGCCAAACAGCACGCAAGTAGTCCGATCCGTATAATCCGTCATCCGCGTATTCGCGTCCGCCCCGCACACCAAAACCTTCGAGTGCGCTCCGCTCTCCACCAGCTTCACGCCTGCCTGCAATGCAAAAACAAACCCCGAGCATCCGGCGGAGACGTCAAACCCCCAGGCGCCTCTCGCTCCAATCTTGTCCTGCACCAGGCAAGCCGTGGAAGGAAACATCATGTCCGGCGTAACCGTGCCAACGATAATGACCTCAACCTCACTGGCCTCAATCCCCCGCGCCGCCAAACATTTCTTCGCCGCCGCGGTGCATATGTCGCTCACGCCCTGCCCTTTGGCCAGCACGTGCCGCTCACGAATCCCAGTGCGTTCCATAATCCACTGGTCGTTCGTATCCACCATTTTTTCGAGATCTTTGTTAGTAAGTACTTGCGGAGGAACGTAGGTCCCAAGCGCCGAAATCTTAGCGCGCCGGCCCACCACGGGGCGAACAATAAGGCTCAATGCATCTCTCCTTAAAACCTTCAGATTGTCATCCTGAGCGGAGCGCAGCGAAGTCGAAGGACCTGCGTTTGCTTTTCCGCTTCAATATCAAGCTCACATGCGTAATCAAACTCATGTTTTGTGTCAGGGCACGACTTCAGTCGTGCCGAAAGCCAAACAAAATGAGCATGGGCTTTAGCCCCTTTTGTGTCAGGGCACGACTTCAGTCGTGCCGAAAGCCAAACAAAAATGAACGTGGGCTTTAGCCCCTTTTGTGTCAGGGCATGACCTCAGTCGTGCCGAAAGCCAAACAAAAATGAACGTGGGCTTTAGCCCCTTTTGTGTCAGGGCACGACTTCAGTCGTGCCGAAAGCCAAACAAAATGAACGTGGGCTTTAGCCCCTGCGGTATTCTTCTAAGCAAAAAAGTACCGGGTGACCTACTGCGCCCGTACTAGCCCGTTACCGTTGCTTCCTTCCGGACCTGGCGGGGTTGGCGGGATTACGTCGCGTAGGACCCGGCACTGATAGATTTTACCATCCAGCACACAGATTCAGTTGCCGCCGAAGGCAGGACTCAAGGCTTGATGGCTGGATTTCTCCGAAGCATCGGTGCGTGTCTTCTGCTCACACTGTCACAAACGTACGGGAGGGGAGTACCCCCCACGCAAATGCCAACTGGCAGGCTCAACCAGCCTGCGCGGTCCCTCTGCCCATGCCGCGCCCCGTCCCGTCATGGCCTGATGGGCACCAAACTCCG
>CAWIVA010000010.1:0-18846 GCA_963839225.1 uncultured Acidobacteriaceae bacterium | reverse complement strand
TGCGAAACGCAACTCTTTGAGCAGCTCCCAGCCGCCAAAACAGAGTACCAGCCCCGACAGCAGGATCACCAGCGAAACCCTCGAGAGGAAGAGTCAGCTCCGTATACCCCCAGCAGCAAGACCACAAGCCCCAGGGCAATGATTGCAATTCCGCTCCAAGTGGGGACGATTTTTGTCTCCCGGATGGTCTTTCGCTTCACCCAAACCAGGTACGCCGCGAAGACGGGAACGAGAAAGCCGTGCGAAAAATCGGGGATCTGCCACCAGTCGGTAACCAGTTTTGCCAGCACATGGCAGTAAATCGCTGCCATGAGCGCGCCTATGAGCACCGAACCCCATACAAAATGAGTGCTTTGCAAGGACCAGGGTGTCTTGCGAATCGCCTGCGTCTGAATTTCCTGTGCCATATTCTACCTAGAGCGGCGTTACAATCCGATATGCTTCTCCTAGCAATCGGAATGCCGAAAGTGGAACGTTTCAATCCGATGGGATTCCCCATAAATTGTCCGGCATTGGGATTCAACCTCCCCCGGAAAGTGGAAAACTCTTTCCACTTGGCTGGGCAATCAGTGTCCCATTTCTTTCCACGCCATGGGAACATTTTTTCCTTCTTCGAGATCGGCTGCCGCCTCACGAAGTGCGCAAGAGCAGATATACCAAGTGGAACGCCAATTCCAAGTTCTGCCCCAGGTTTGGAACCCGCATTGCTAATGCAGGGGTGTAATAACCAGGACCCTTCATGACCGGAAGTGCAATCATCCAAGGTGTTAAGGGACAGACTAGACCGTTTGCCCCTATTGAAGCGCAGATTCAACGCGCGATTGCCCGCATTGCCGTGTGCGATTGCCCGGTCCTGATTGTGGGTGAACGGGGCGTCGGAAAACGTACCATTGCCACGCAGATTCATGCTCTTTCGCATCGATCTCGCAACCCTTTCACTGAGATTCACAGCGCCCACGCCGACGTCGAGGCTCTACTGTCGGCTTTTTCCAGCAAGGGAACTGTCTATCTGGCGGAAATTGGGGATTTGAGTCTTCCACTGCAGGAACTTATTATTGACACCTATTTTCACTCCGAGCAAGCGCAAAGCGGTCGCCTCGTTTTCGGTTCGAGCCGCGAGCTATTGGAAGAAGTCAAATCCTGGCGCATGAGAGAGGATTTCTACTATTTGGTCTCCCCGGTTACGCTCCGGATCTCCCCTCTGCGGTGTAGAAAGTCAGAAATCCTCTCTATCGCCGATGAACTATTAACGCAGTACTCCAAACAGTTTGACCGCCCCAAGCCGATCCTGCGTGAGGAAATTATTGAGTTTCTGATGGAGCACACCTGGCCAGACAATTTGTCTGAACTTCAGACCGCGATCAAGACATTTGTCGCCATCGGTGACCAGTCCATCTCCCTCGCCGCGCTCAAGGCGGCTGCCTTAACGATCAAGCCGGATGGGCGGCGCAAGCCTCAATCGCTGAAGGCAGCCACACGGGCCGCATCCACTCAGATCGAGCGTCAATTGATCTCTGAAGTTCTGATTACAACCGGTGGCAATCGCAAGCGCGCCGCGGACGAACTCGGGATCAGCTATAAGGCCCTGCTCTACAAGCTCAAGCAAGTGGGTGCGGAATACCAACCTGCATCCAGCAGAAATGGAGTTGCAGTATGAAACCAGAGAAGCTTTTGATTTTGGCTTTTCTTCTGCCATGCCCCTTAAGCCATGCTCAAGACAATGCCCCCCTCGCCCAGCCTCCCCGGACGAACGCGCCTGGCCCGGCAGCAGGAGTCGCGACCGATAATATAAAGCCTGTTCTGACCACCAAGCCAGTCCCGGAAACTGAAGCCGCGACCAACAACGGCAAGCCTGCCACGGCACCCGCGGCTAGCCTGGCAACAGGAGCTGCTGCCGATACTTATGTGATCGGCCCATCCGACGTGCTTGCTGTCACAGTCTGGAAGGAACCGACCCTATCTAGTAGCCTTCTCGTCCGGCCCGACGGCATGATTTCCCTTCCGCTTCTTGGCGATATTCAAGCCACGGGTCTGACGCCGCTGCAACTGGCGGACCAGATCACAACCAAACTCAAGAAGTACGTCCAGGATCCAAACGTCTCCGTTGTGATCAGTCAGATTCACAGCAAAGTTGTTTACCTTCTCGGCGAGGTTGCAAAAAAAGGGCCGATCGAAATGACATCCGGCATGACCTTGCTGGAGGCCATTTCCAGTGCCGGTGGTCTCACGGATTACGCCAATACAAAGAAAATCTATATCCTGCGCGACGTATCCGGAACGCATCAGAAAATCCCCGTGCGTTACAAGGATGCGTTGAAAGGCAACAGCGCACTTAATCTGGTTCTCAAACCCGGTGACACAATCGTTGTTCCTTGAGGTGTTGTGATTGAAATTCATCCTCTCATTGGCGATGCTTTTTTTTACCTTTTGCGTAGCAGCAAGTGCGCAAGTCGCGCCCGCTGCTACTGGGGGCGCGGCAACCCTGAGCTATGTTTTTCGCTATTCGCAAACCGTTGAGATTGGAACCGCCCTGGGCACTTGGCAAAGAGTCATCCCCTCTGCATCCGTGGATTATGCCAATGGTGCAGGACGTCTTCCGTTCAGCCTCAACTATGTCGGCGGCTACACCGGAACCATTTCAGGCCCAACTTTCGGGACCGGATTTTTCCAGCGTCTGTTGATATCACAAGGCATTGTTTGGCGCAAATGGAATGCCACGGTCAGCGATGATGTGAGCTACACGCCATCGACTCCGACCACGGGGTTTTCGGGAATTCCCGGTATAGGGGAACCATCGGAGGGTCCGGTCCACCGTCCGATCAATCGATCCTCACGCTGAAAACCCACGTTGTCAATAACGTCGCCAGTGGAAATGTCTCACATTCTCTCAACTATGCGACGACCTTCTCGGCTGGCTGCAGTTCGGAGTTGCGCCGTTACCCGGACGCAAATGGTTTGAATATCAACCAACTGATGGCAAACGCGCAACTTACAAGACGTCTGAATGCGCGAGATTCCCTCCTTGGAACTTACAGCTTTTCTCAATTCAGCTACCCTGATTTCAGTTTCTCTTTTCAAAGCAATGCAGCGCTCTTTGGCTTCAGGCGCGCGTGGAATCGCAAAGATTTCTTCGGTCATTTCGGCAGGACCAGAGTGGAAGGGCAGTTCGAACAGCGCAGTCGTGCCCTCTTCAGTGACAGTCGCATCGAATGCCGATGTCGTGTACCAATACCGGTCCGTAACAGCAAGCCTCACATACGCCCGCGCAGCTAATAATGGGGGCGGAGACCTGTTCGGTGGGGAATCGGATTCAGTCATCGCAAACTACACGCGGGAATTCGGGAAAAAGCTGACCTTCGGAGTGACAGGAGACTACCGGCATCTTTCAGGACTGATCAATAACGGGGTTACAAACAGTAAGTTCGGAGGCGCGCAGGCTACTAGAAAGTTTGGCCGGCATTTCACTGCATTTGCAAATTACACGGTCATTGACCAGTCTTCGAGCTCCCCGCTACCTGCCAACGCCCTTACCAGCCTGGTGCAAGTTTTCGGTTTTGGCATCAGTTACACGCCTCAGAAGACTCATCTCGTGAATTAAATCGTAAAGGAGTTGTATGCTCGGACATCGTGAATTGACACTGGAGGACTACGTCGGAATTTTGAAGCGGCGGTCCTTGCTGATTGTGATCTCCGCGATCGTATTCCTCGCAATTGGCATAGGCATTAGCTATACGATTTCTCCGCAATACGTATCGCAAACGCTGGTGCTCGTCCAGCAGCAAAAGGTCCCGGAAGACTATGTAAAGCCCGTCGTCAGTGAAGATCTGGGTGCGCGGCTGGCATCAATGAAAGAGCAGATCCTGAGTCGCTCTCGCCTTGAGCCGATCATAACGAAATTCAACCTGTATGCTGGCGGCAATAACAACATGGACAACCGTGTCGATGAGACCCGGAAGGCTATCGCGATCGCCCCTATTCGGTCTGATCAGGCAAAGATGACCGGCGGCATGCCCGGCTTCTTTATATCATTTAAGGCACAGGACGCGCGCACCGCCCAGCAGGTTTGCGGCGAGATTACTTCCCTCTTTGTCAGCGAAAATTTGAATGCGCGTGAGCAGTCAGCCGAAGGCACCACCGAGTTCCTGAAGCAGCAACTCGCCGACTCAAAGAGGGACCTTGACGAACAGGAAGCCAAGCTCGCTACCTTCCAGCAAAAGTATTTCGGCAGCCTTCCCGAACAGGAAACGTCGAATGCGAACACGCTCCAGGCCCTCACAACACAGCTTGACGCCGTGACGCAGTCGCTGGGCCGCATGCACGAAAATGAAACATTTCTCCAGGCAATGATCTCTCAACAAGCGAGCGAAAGTCAGGACTCTCAGACTGGCTCAGGACTTTCAGTCGATGATCGCGAGAAAGAGCTAAAAGCTCTGATCGCGCAGCAAAAGGAGCTGGAGGCCATCTATACCCCGGACCATCCCGATGTACTCGCCATGAAGCGTAGGATTGCCGATCTGCGGGCCGAGATCGCGCATCCGCAGACAGAAGTGGCAACGAGCGCAGCTCCTGGCACTGCGAGCCATCATGACCCACCGCAACTCTTAAAGCTCAAGGCTGAACTGCGCCTCCTGCACCCGGCTATGGATGCCGCCAAGCGGGAGCAGGCTCAACTGCAGCAAAAGATTCGCACTTATGAGTCAAGGATGGAGTCTAGCCCGGCAGTCGAAGAAGAGTATAAGCAGATCACTCGCGATCATCAGTCGGCATTGGACTTCTACAACTCATTGCTGAAAAAGATGAACGAATCCTCTATGGCAACCGCTCTTGAACAACGCCAGGAGGGCGAACAGTTCTTCGTCATGGATCCTCCAAATCTTCCCGACGGGCCCACCTTTCCAAATCCTTTCATCTTTGCCGGCGGCGGGTTTGCAGTTGGCCTGTTTCTGGGTTTGCTAATTGCAGGGCTGCTTGAATATCGCGATACCTCGCTGCGCAACGAAAGGGATATATGGGCCTTCACAAATCTCCCGACTCTGGCCATCATCTCTCACATTGATGGGCTTCCCAAGCCGGAGAAGCCTCCTAGCCGCTGGAACCTGTTTTCTAGACAGAAGAAGCTCATCGAAAGTGCAGGCGTTTAGCCATGTATAGAGCCTACTTCAACCTTCAGTCCCTTCCATTCGGATCCAGCCCGGATCCGCGGTTTCTTTACAAGATGCCGCATATACGGGAGGCGCTCGCCTGCCTGCAGTACGGTATCACTGCACGCAAGGGCTTTGTCGTTCTGACGGGAGAAGTGGGAACGGGAAAAACCACTCTGCTGAGGACCGTCCTCGGTACGTTCGCCAAGGATCGCGTTTCGACGGCATTCGTCTTTAATCCTTGTCTCGATGTGCTCGATTTTCTTGAGTTCGTGCTTAACGATTTCGGGGTTCTCCCCAACGCGCGGACGAAGTCCGGCATGTTGCTCCAGCTCAATCGCTGGCTTATCGAACGCTTTCGCAATGATGGGTTGTGCGCCATTGTGGTCGATGAAGCGCAGAATCTCTCCTGGGAGCTTATGGAAGAGATTCGTCTGCTGACTAATCTCGAGACTTCATCTGAGAAGCTAGTGCAGATAGTTCTTTCCGGCCAGCCTGAGCTCGAAGAAAAGCTGCGCAACCCAAGGCTGCGCCAGCTTCGTCAGCGCGTTGCGCTATGGAGCAGAACTAAGCCGCTGACCGGCGAGCAAACGCGAGCCTACATCACAGAAAGGCTCCGTATCGCCGGCGCAAGAGAAGCAATATTCACACCCGAAGCTGTGCAGCTTGTTCATCAGTATGCGAAAGGAATTCCTCGCGTCATCAATTTGATCTGCGAGCATGCCCTGATCAGCGCATTTGTCGAAGAGATCAAGCCCATTCCAGCGCGCACGGTTGATGCGGTCTGTTCAGAACTCGTTCTTGACGACCAACCCTTTGTGATTTCGTCCATGGGATTATCATCTTCATCCCTGGATACCTTACCAGCAGTTCCATCGAGAATCATCAACACCGTCGCGGATTCCACTGACTTCCTGAAGGACAGAGAACTATGAGCCGCATTTACGAAGCACTTCAAAAAGCATCTGTCGCGCATCATGCCGCGCAAGAACCAACGGCAGAACAGTTTGCTGAGTCGGTTCTGGTCACTGCAGTCGAGCCGCCGCCGCCCGCCAAGGGAGATGTTGTCCTTGAGAATATTCCGCAGCATTCTTGGAAGCCATCTGTCGCTTCCTTTCCTACATTCGCGGATAACGGCGCGGGCGTAGAGCAGTTTCGCCGTCTCCGTTCGCGTATATATCAGGCTCACTATGAGGCGCCGATGAAGACGATCCTCATCGCCAGCGGTATGCCTTCCGAAGGGAAGAGCTTTATCGCGGCAAATCTCGCCATGAGCCTGGCGCGAAACACTGTCAACAACATATTGCTCATTGACGGTGATCTGCGCCGCCCCACGCTTCACAATCTGCTCGGCACCTCCGATGCGCCAGGGCTATCGGAATATTTGGCGGGCGAAGCGGCGTTGATCGATATCATGCAGTGCGATCCCAATCTTCAGGCAGCAGGCAACGCCGGCGTGGGAAACATCTCCAATCTCACGTTCATCCCTTCAGGCAGGTGCGGCGATAACTCGTCCGAATTGGTCGCCAATCACCGCATCGAAGAACTGATCGCGACGGTTTCGCCGCATTTTAACTGGATACTGATCGACTCCCCCCCCGTGTTGGCGGTTACAGACGCCGTTGAACTTGGCCGCGCCGCCGATGCGGTGTTGCTCATTGCACGCGGAGCAAGTACGCCTTTCGACGCCGCACAACGTGCGCTGGCCACCTTTAGCGGCATGCGCATTTTAGGCTTTGTACTCAATGATTCTAAAGAGAACTCCCACAGCAGGTCATACTATTCCTCCTACTACGGCGGGACAGAAACACCGGCAAAGACAAGAACTTAAAGGTTGGCGCGAATGGTCAGGCTTTTCAATGTTTATTACTCGACCCGTACCCTGGTGCTGCTTCTTTGCGAGGTGCTCCTCGTAGGTGGCTCATTTCTGCTGGCCACCGCCATCATCGTGGGGCCGGATACATACATAGCGTTGGTATACGAGAACGGAATACTAAAAATAGTGGGCATCACTATTCTTACCTTGCTCCTCTCATACTACTTTGATCTGTATGAGCCGCAACGAATCTCACAACGATGGGAGATCTACTTCCGGCTTCTCCTGGTTCTCAGCGTTCTGTCCTTTATTCTCGCAGGTCTCGTCTATCTCTTCCCCGAGACCGACATTGACCCTAATGTCTTTGTGGCCGGCATCTCTATTCTTGCTATTTTTTATGTCATTTGGCGATCGGCCTATGAATGGATCATCGGCCTTTCGGTATTCCGAGAACGTGTATACGTGCTGGGAAGCGGCGAGAGGGCACGCACCCTGATTGAGACCTTGCGCGCCAGACGTGACGCTGGGATGGAAGTAATCGAAGGAATAGCCGAAGGAGATTTCGGAAGCCATGGGGAACGATTTGCAGCTGACCTTCGCGCCTTCAACAGACCAAGGGCCGGAATTGACCGCGTCCTCGTTGCCATGGAAGAGCGCCGGGGATCGATGCCGGTTCGGGAACTTCTTGATCTTCGGCTTAAGGGTGTTGTTATCGAGGATTCCGGCTCACTCCTCGAACGACTGTCAGGCAAGCTGCCGCTTGAAGGCCTAAATCCAAGCTCACTTATTTTCACTAACGACGGTTTCAACGGGAGTGCGTTGCAGCACACTGTTCGGCGCTTGATCTCCATCACGATTGCCTTCATTGGGCTGGCCATATGCCTGCCGTTTATTCCCTTTATCATCCTGGCTGTGCGCTTATCTTCGCCGGGCCCCATCTTTTTCCGCCAGACTCGCGTGGGGCTGCGTGGACGGCCCTTTGTTGTGCTCAAATTCCGGACGATGCGGCAGGACGCCGAAAAGGATGGTGCTGTTTGGGCGGTCAAGAACGACGCCCGTGTCACTCCGTTGGGCAGATTCATGCGAACCACTCGCCTCGACGAGATTCCACAACTCTGGAATGTCCTCCGTGGGGACATGGCGTTTGTCGGGCCACGGCCTGAGCGCCCTGAGTTTGTGCAATGGCTCACCAACGAGATTCCCTACTACCACGTGCGACACATTATCCGCCCCGGAATCACTGGATGGGCACAAGTCCGCTATCAATATGGCGCAAGTCTCGAAGAGACAAAACGGAAACTCGAATACGATCTTTACTACATCAAACACTTGTCGATCGGACTCGACCTGCTCATCATATTTGAGACGGTTAAAACGATCATTTTGCGGAGAGGGGCCCAATAGAAATGTTGCACGGAAACTGTGCGTTCCACAACGGAATCTGTTCAATGCTAGCAGTCATTTTTGAAAGGATGAAATGGACACCTACTTAGTCACCGGCGCTGCAGGTTTCATCGGCAGGTCCATCGCCGCCGAACTGCTTGCGCGAGGTAAAAAAGTTCGCGGCATCGACAACTTCGTCACAGGAAAGCGCGAAAATCTGCGCGGATTAGAAGCGATGGACTTTATCGAGGCCGATATCAACGACGCCGGAGCGGTGTCCAAAGCATGTCACGGCGTCGAGTGTATCTTTCACGAAGCTGCAATCCCATCAGTTCCACGTTCAATAGAAGATCCGGTGGCCTCAAACTACGCCGGCGTGTCGGGGACCGTTCAGTTGCTGGTCGCGGCAAAAGATGCAAATGTGCGCCGGGTCGTTTATGCCGGCTCGTCGTCTGTATACGGGAATACACCCACCTTGCCCAAGTCGGAGCAGATGCAGCCGAATCCTATCTCTCCATATGCGGTATCCAAACTAGCCAGCGAATACTATTTGCAGTCCTTCACCAGGGTCTACGGTTTGGAGACAGTGACCATCCGCTATTTCAACGTTTTTGGCCCCTATCAGGATCCGACATCTCAATACTCGGGCGTTCTGGCATCCTTTTCGCTCAAGATGCTTGCCGGCGAAATTCCTACTATTTATGGAGATGGGGAGCAGAGTCGCGACTTTACTTTTATTCAGAATGTGGTGCATGGCAATTTACTGGCTTCCGAGGCTCCCGCCGATCGCGTTTCCGGCAAGGTTTTTAATGTAGCCACATGCAATCGAATCTCTTTGAATCAGGCAGTCGAGAGCCTGCGACACGCCACCGGTTATCACGGTGAAGTACGATATGCTACAGAGCGCAGTGGAGATGTAAAGCATTCGCTCGCTGATATCAGCCAGGCAAAACAATGTTTCGGCTACGAGCCCCTTGTCGATTTCCGCGAGGGTATCGAGCGCACGGTTGCCTGGTACAAAACACTCGCCAATTCCCAATATGCTCAAACCAGGAGTGACTTGTGACAATTTCCCTTTCGGATAGAACGGCAGCTACCAGGAATAAAATTGAAACCCGAGAAGCCCGCATTGGCATTATCGGCATGGGTTATGTGGGTCTGCCCCTCGCTCTGCTGTTCAGCGAGGAACGCTTTTCAATTACCGGATTTGACATCGATTCCGGCAAGGTGGGTACTCTCAATCGGGGCGAGTCATACATAGTCCGCATCCCCGGCGCAGAGATTAAGTCCGCCCAAAAGCACGGCTTTGACGCCACTTCCGACTACAGCCGGATTGCTCAAATGGACGTTGTCATCATTTGTGTGCCAACTCCTTTGAGCAGGTATCACGAACCCGACCTGAGCTATGTGACTGACACAATAAAAAGCATCGCGCCCCACCTCAAGGACGGGCAGCTCATAATCCTTGAGAGCACTACCTATCCGGGCACTACGGAAGAGATCGTTGTCCCGCTGTTGGAGCAGGGCAATCCTTCCGGTCTGCAAGTGGCGCGCGACGAAGTCAGCCCGGGTTTCTATGTCGCCTTCTCCCCCGAGCGCGAAGATCCGGGCAACACCGATGTAGCGAGGCGCGATATACCCAAGGTGGTGGGTGGCTGCGGAGCGGCTGCGCGCGATCTGGCTTCCACGCTCTACGCAACCATCTTCAACCGGACCATTCCCGTCTCTTCGCCCGCGGTCGCGGAGATGACAAAGCTGCTGGAAAACATCTACCGTTGTGTCAATATCGCGCTGGTCAACGAACTAAAGCAGCTTTGCATGCGCATGGGCATCGACATATTTGAGGTCATTGATGCAGCAAAAACCAAGCCCTTCGGCTTCCAGGCTTTCTATCCCGGCCCTGGACTGGGCGGGCACTGCATCCCCATCGACCCTTTCTATCTGTCCTGGAAGGCCAGGGAGTTCGACTTCCACACGCAATTCATCGAGCTGGCAGGACAGGTTAACCTCGCCATGCCTTACTTCGTGGTCGAAAACATAGTTGAAGCCATGAGCCAGCAAGGTAAATCCCTCCACGGTTCACGCGTCCTGGTGCTTGGGGTGGCCTACAAACGCGACAACGACGACCTGCGCGAGTCGCCATCGCTGACCATTATCGAACTGCTCCAAAAGCGGGGTGCACACGTCGAATACAACGATCCGTTTTTCCCCTTCGTCGGCCATGGGCGCAAATACGCACTCGATATGACTTGCACGCCGCTGGACCAAATACCGGAATTCGACTGTGTGGTGATCGCTACCGACCATTCCCAGTACGATTACGCCGACATCGTGGGAAGAGCAAAGCTCGTCGTAGACACTCGCAACGCCACCAAGGGCATAGCCGCCCCTCACATTGTGAGGTGCTGATCCACCGACCGCAGCGTTGGCGCCGTAATGAGCTTCGTACTCGCACCGGCAAATTTGAAATGCGAAAAAAGCCCAGGTCTTAGGCTTGAGTCTTTTCGCTGTCGGAGCACGCTTCTGACGTGAGTCGCCCGGTTCTGTGACTGTAGTCGAAGTAATTTACCACGGAATTAATGCAAACTCCTGCACATTCTGGGAAATGCATCATGGTAACCCGTTTGTTATCAACAGCCAGGATTGGCCTCGGAAATGCAAAGTGAAGGCCAAATATCTCCCCGGATATGCTCGATCTCTTTGCATTTGGGAGGAGGCTCGACCGGAAATCCCTGGAAATGGACGTCAACTCTTTTAGAGAGAATGGAGTTGGAAATGAAAAAGGGAAAATTGGCAATTGTTGTGTTAAGCCTACCGATAGCGGCTTTCCTTGCTATCACCGCTGCCGCGCCACTCTCGGCCGGCACAATCACCATTATGAGCGACGCCACCAATGTTGAGCCTCTCTGACCACCTCCGGAGAAACACCTTCCGCTGCTGAAAACCTGCTGCTTTCCACCGGCAACACCTCTGGCCTGACCTTCACACCAGTCGGAACGGATAATCTGGGTAGCTTTACTGCTCCGCCGTCGGGCTCGCCAGCGGGAACCATCCCGGTGCAGGTCCCGCCGGAGTGTGGCTATTATTGCGGCCAGAGCGGATTTGTGGAGAAGACATTCACGCTCCCCGCCGGTGTGACCTCTGCCTCCCTGACAGGCGCGGGGAATGTCGACGACTTGGGATATGCCTTCCTGAATGGGAATCTCATCAGTGACCTATTGACGGAGTTCGGCAATGTGACCTTCAGTACCAGCGACCTGGCGTATTTCCAGTCAGGCGTCAACACGTTTATGATCGCCGACAGCAACTCCGGCGGAGGGCCCAGCGCTGTGGCCTACTATGCTGACATCGACTACAGCACAGCCGCAACCCCAGAGCCAAGTACCTGGCTCCTGTTTGGCAGCGGGCTGGCTGGATTTGCCGGCATGATTCGCCGCAAGATAGTTCTACACACCTAAGGCTGATTCAGAAGAGGGGCAGTTCCTTCAAAGAGGCCCAGGATGCTAGACCTGGGCCTCTTTTGTGCGTTGAGATCACTGAAATCCTCCCCAGGCGCGCGCATTCTGAGCTGTTAATTCTTCCATCTGGTGATCAGAAAATTAAGTGTGAAACTTCCCTATTCATTGTTAGGACTCATCTTTCAGTGGCGAGCCCGGAAGTGCGCTGACGTACATCTCTTGGAGCTTATAAAGGAGCGACCGATAACTGATTTTGAGATGTTTGGCAGTCTTCTGTCGATTCCAGCCATGCGCCTGCAGGACCTTCAGAATGATCTCCTTCTCTAAATTCCGCGTGGCTGCTTTAGTTATATCCTTCAAAGAGAGAGGATTGGCCAGATCGATCTCGGGCACTGTCCCGTTCGGTGCAGCCTGAGCCAGCTCCGCTGCCAGGTCCTCTTCGTTGCCGACCAGGATGTAGCTGCGAATCATGTTCTCCAGTTGACGGATGTTCCCCGGCCAGTTGTAGCGCTGCATCATGCTCACGATTTCGCGTGAAAGCGGCCTCGGCTTGAAACCATATTCTTTTGAATACCGATCAAGAAAATAGTCGATCAGGATTGGCAAGTCCGCAACTCGCTGACGCAATGGCAGCAAGTCGATGGTCACGGCGTTAATGCGGAAGAAAAGGTCCACCCGGAAACTCCCATCCCCGGTCCGCTGCTGCAGATTTCCGTTGGCTGCACACACAAGGCGTGTATTGACCCTTTTAGACTCTTGCCCTCCGACACGCGTAAAGTTGCCATTTTGTAAAACTTCCAGTAATTTAGCCTGAGTAGCCATATCCAGGCTGCCCACTTCATCTAGAAATAGTGTCCCCATATGAGCTTGTTCCAGCCGGCCGCGCTTGGTTGTATACGCCCCGGTGAACGCACCCTTCTCATACCCAAACAGCTCTGATTCGATCAGAGAGTGCGGAATAGCAGCGCACGTGACCTTCACCCAGGCGCCGTTTGAACGATTGGAATTCGAATGCAGTAATTTGGCTAATATCTCTTTGCCCGTTCCGCTCTCGCCCTGCAGCAGCACCGGGAGAGTCGTCCCGGCAGTCCGTTCCAGCTTCTCTCGTGCAACGACCATACCTGGCGAATGCCCGAAGACCACATCCACCGGCGGCAGATCGCGAATATCGAATGATTCCGTTGCACGCATCAAAAGCATTCCTGACCTGGCTCCAAGAGCCGGTTACAACTGTCTGCATGCAACTGTTTGGCCACACCCCAACTCACTTACGTAACCAAAGAAGCACCCGGTAACCTTCGTTATAGGTCACCTAGGTAATATCTAACTGCACCTTAGCGGCCAATACGTATGTTAGGAATTAATTATATGAAAACTTTTGCACAGAGTGGCGAATCATTTACCACTCAGGTTCAACAAAGGTGTGCTATATTCATCCCACGGTTGTATGCCTGAAGTAAATGGAAAAAATGGGTCCGTGATGTATTTTCTCCCCGAGCACCTCAGATGAAGAATTGATAAGCTCAAGTCTGAGGAAGATCTGACGATGATTTTACAGCGATAGAGGGTGAAACATAGACGCATCAAATTACGTCATGTTGCGCCAAATGACGACACCCGCATCGGATTGGGGTTGTGTGTTCATCAATTCCGTGTAAGATGATTTTCAGTTCGGCAGAGTAAGTCAACGCTTCCCCGTTAATTCTTATAATTCAGGTGTCAATTCTTTACCCGTTTTCCGAGGCAGAGCATATCCTGGCTTTGACTAAAAAATGACGGATTGGAGAGTTGTCAACAACTGAGATAGCGGGCGTACCGTAAGGAGCTTTTATGAAGGCCATCAGTAAATGCGGTCACAACATTGCGGTTTTCGATTCCGATCCTGCTGTCATGGATTATGTACGTCGTATTCTTGGGGATCGGTACCGCGTCAATACCTTTACCGAAGCCCGCCAACTCCTCCATACGCTGGGGGGATCTCCTGCACCCGACCTCCTCCTCATGGACTGGCATATTGCCGAGGACGGCGCGGAGGAGAATGCGCTTGGTCTCTGGCAAGGATTCACGCCGCCAGGCCGTCTCTTCCAATCATTTTGTTCGCTTGCACTTTCGGGCTGAATGATGCCGTGGCGGCCACGCGCATGGGCGTTGCCAGAATAATCCTTAAGCCTTTCAAGACTGAGGATATAGAGCACGCTGTTCAGCAGTGCCTGAAGGAACGGGGCAAGCAGTTGTGCGACGACGACGTCAGCGAAATCCCCCTGGATGAGAACACATCCTTTGTCAGAGCCAGCAAGCGTATGCTGGAGATCGAATCCCAGTGCAGGCTGGTTGCGCGAGCCGATATCCCCGTTCTCATCCTCGGGGAAAGCGGCACCGGCAAGGAAGTCGCAGCCATGTTGATCCATAAGATGTCTGCCCGCAGCCAGCGCAGCTTCTTGAAGGTGAACTGCGCCGCCATGCCCGCCGACCTGCTGGAGAGCGAGCTCTTCGGATATGAGCAGGGCGCCTTTACCGGCGCGGTAAAATCCAAGCCCGGCAAGTTTGAACTCTGCAATGGCGGCACTATCTTGTTAGACGAGATCGGCGAAATGCCCACCAGTTTGCAGGTCAAGCTATTACAGGTTCTTCAGGATGGGACTTTTGCGCGTTTGGGCGGCCGCTCCACCGTAAAAGTGAACGTGCGCGTGATTGCCGCAACAAACATCGACATGAAAGCGGCCATATCTCAGAAGACGTTTCGAGAGGATCTTTTCTATCGTCTCAATGGATTTACCCTGAACATGCCGCCCCTGCGCGAGCGCACGGAGGAGATCCCTACCCTTTCCCATCACTTTATGCGCAAGGTGGCCACGAAGTATAACTGCAATCCCCTCCCGATTTCCCCTGCCCTCATGAAGGCTTTGACCAGTCACCCCTGGCCAGGCAACCTCCGTGAATTGGAGAACATGATCAAGCGGTACCTCGTTCTTGGCGGCGAAAAGGCAATCATCGAAGAGTTGACTCCCTGGCAAGCCACAACATCGTTTGTGCCTTTCGAGGACGACGCCACTGTTAACGGAGGCCTTAAGTACCTGGTGCGGAATTTGAAGGGTGGCGCTGAATCCGCCGCTATCGCTCAAACCCTCGAGGGTAAGGGATGGAATCGCAAGGCCGCGGCAAGTGACCTGCAGATAAGCTATAAAGCTCTGCTGTACAAAATCAAGCAGTACAATCTCACTCCTCCGAACAAGCGGCAGGCATTCAATCACGCGCAGAGTGCATAAACTTTGCTTGCGGATGAGCCATGTTTTCCAAGGTGGAAAAATTAAGATCCCAGAACCTGCGCCACTGAGAGTTGACTGGGATACCACCTGCACCAAAACAGATGCTGCAAGACAGAGCTATCACAAGCTACCTGCGAGGGAACGAGTTGGTCTGCTTTGGGTCTCATGGTTTTCCCTAGCAATTGCATACTTAGTACCCCTGACGCCAGTTACCGACGCGCCCATGCCCTAGCACGAAACTGGGACTTCGCTTATCGCATCCCGCATGAGATCATAACGGCAAGATTTCCCCCTTTGTCGAAATTGATTTTTGAGGCTCATAAGAAAGTTCCACATCATGATCGAGACAGGTGCGACCAGGTCGGAGAAAGTAGTCATCCAGTTTGGCAACAGGGTGATCAAGGGTTACCTTGAATCCCCGGCTTGGAACACAATCGATGAGCTCCTCCGAGCCACGCTCCGAGAAAAGCTCCTGATTCATTCCGGATTCGCCTTCTCGAAACGGATGTTGTAGAGGAGATTTCCACTGCGGATGTCAAGGCAGTCTTCTATGTGAACTGTTTCGATGGAAACTCGGAGCACAAAGAGCTGAATTTTTATAGCCGGGCGCCCATCATTCATGGCATTTGGGTACGCTGCCAGTTCCGCGATGGTGAGGTGATGGAGGGCATGGTTTACAACTCCATTCACTATCTGGTTGACCCTGGATTTTTTCTGCTGCCAACCGCCCCGGGCAGTAACAACAAGCTTGTTTATGTCTTAAAGAGCTGGCTCACTGATTATCGCGTTCTCGGTGTGCGTAAAATCTAATTGATAGCCATAGGCTCGCTGCGAATCGAGTAATCCAAAATCTGCGCGGCTACCCCCGCAAAATCGATGGAGGCTTCCTCTTTGCGGATCACCCGTCCCTTGCATCGAATCTTGCAACAGGTCGAAAGTGTAATCTCGGCGGGCAATTCCACGATAAAATCAAAATCGCGATCGAGCAGTCTGCAGTCGGCCACGGCCAAATAGAAATACACTCCCCTATCGCTCAGATCCCGGGTGTAGGCTGGAATCTCACGGTCTCCAATGAATAGAGTGAGGGGTGCATTGACGCGAAAGCGTTGCATGCTCCTTCGGTCGCATTCCGTTTCGAGGTCATGACTTATGTGTTCCATTTCAAAATCCCATCGTCTGTCGCGACGTATGATATCCGGCATATTAGCGTTGGCGCAAAATCTCGCGGTCCTTCCGAGGTCCTGCGCGTGAATACCGTCAAGGCTTGGCGCCAGGACTCTGGATGCTTGATCTACATGGTTGCTATTGCAATCTTAGGGCCGAATTAACTTTTACAAAATACCGGGAAATCGCGCATTTTGCGAGTGAAGAGTGCAACTTTATGCACGGTACGTGGATAGAATTTGGACATTCGGTAGGAGTTTTCTTCATCGCAAAAAGGCGCGCCCGGTTCACCAATCTGAGGCTGCTTCCTGGGCCAGGTTCGTCCGCGGTGAAAGCTGCACAAAAAATGTGGGGCCACGAAAGCGTGAAAAGCAACATGTGCTTCCCACCCTTCCGTGGCCCCGTGACCCGGGTTGCTGCGGGTCTCATACTATGTCCGCGCCACTCGAATCATCAAGCCGATTCAGTGTTTTCGAGCAAGCCATTTCGCGGAAGAGCGAAGGGTCTACGAGTGCGCGACCAGGCCGCTCCGGAACACGACGATTGCCAATCCTAACAGCCCGGTGCCGAGAAGCAAAAGGCCGCTGGGCTCTGGGGTAGCGGTTGTGGCGGAGTTGATGCCGAAACTGTAGGTAACCCCGTTTACGGTGTTGCCTGCGGCGGTCCAGTCGACGGAATAATCTGTGCCGGCGTCATTGATCACACCGGTGCCGGCGGCGTTGAGGAAACGCTCTTTGCCTACGGAGATGACGCTAACAGACTTATGGTGTCGATCGTGAACGTTGTGCCCGTAGCCCCGCTGCCGATGGAGAATGCTTCCCCTGTGAGAGCGGGACCCCAGTGATAGAAATCCACTGCGTCGCCGATCAAGGAAGCAAATATGCCATCTGTGGAAGGTGCGCCCTCTACCAGCCCCGCGCCAGAGGTGACGCCCCCTGAATGCCGAGAATTTGACGGTTCCTGTGCGGCGACTGCAATGTCATCAGCCATTGCAGCCTGAGTGATCGCAAGGGCCGTTGCCATTGCGAGTAAAGCGAACAGATACTTCTTCATCGATTACCTCCTGGCACCTGCCCTCTTGGGCATTTGCCCCCCACACACACCCTCTAGCAGGTACGTCCTGGGGTTTCATGGTTTGCTCGAAGAATTTGTAAAACCCGCAATGTCCTCAGTAGGCATTGAAGCGAGATTCTGGCTTGCTTTTTCTTTGGGCCCCACCCAAGGTGATGAAATTGAGAGACCTGGGCCACGCGTTCGTCGGGGACACCATACAGCCCATCAGTACGCCCCAAATAGCGCTTGTTCTACTTATCTGCAACTTTCGGGCCAAACTATCGACGTGTGTTTTCAACAACTTACGGAACGAAAAAAAGGCCCTGCGCAACTCATTGCACATCGATGTTCAAAATGTGTTCTCTTTTTCGCTCCCAGAGCATTTACATTCCCTCGCTGATCGCTCGGCGGCTGGCCCGGTGGGCGGATCGGACCCAGCCGGTTCCAAGATGCCCCCACACTTGTAGCGAACATGCAACGAGCACAACTGAACTGGCCAGGTATTAGACCGGTAGTAGATGCGCATCGCCCTTCCCGGCAGTGGGACCGCCGGAAAGCTGCATCCATCATTCGTGCAAGCTTCCGCGCACTGGTCAGGCCGCTGGAATTATTGGGAATGTGCGACTGGGCGGCAGCTATGACGCAGAAAGACCATCTGCTTGGGCGGGATCCGGAATGTATCCGCGCAGCTGTTCCTGGAACTCCTTGCCCTTAATGGGCCCTCCGCTACCGAGCATTTCCGGAACATTCCAGGTCGCCGCTGATGGAAAACAGCGCGTAGGTGCCGACAGAGCCGCCGCTATAGGAAACCTTGTGCGAAAACGTTGCTGGATCTGGTTACAACGAGCCTCCGGATTCCAGCGCCGTCATCTCAAGCAGGATATGGAGGGACGCTTCATCTTCAGGCAATAGTGTGCCGGTGTCCGGATTGACGCCAAGCTTGGCTGCCAGACCGTCCGCCAATAGTGCAGCCGTGAGGTGTGACGACGAAGGCGGTAGTGTAGTGACTCGGGCTCTGCGTATCATCAGTGTTTTGCGCCGGGGGGCCGCCCGCGGACCTGGCTCTGCGTTCCTTTTACGACCTTTTGCGCCGCATGGATAACCGCCGGCGCACGAAGCTGGCGAATTACGTCCGCCGCCGGCAGCTCGCCGATGGGGGATGGAACATCTACGCCGGTGGACCGTCCGAACTCAATGCCACTGTGAAGGCGTATGTTGCCCTTAAATTGGCGGGGGATTCACCGACCGCCCCTCACATGGCTCGCGCCCGCTGCCAGATTCACGATTTGGGGGGCGTGGAAGCCACGAATTCTTACACACGCCTTTATCTGGCCTTGGGTGGCGCTCTGCCCTGGTCCTACGTTCCAGCCATACCTCCTGAGTTGATTCTTATTCCATCTTGGTTCTTTCTTAAATTCTATTCGATGTCGTCCTGGACGCGCGCCATCGTCGTACCCCTGATGCTGGTTTACGCTTCCAAGCCCCGCTGGGATTTACCGGCGAATGCCCGCGTCGATGAACTCTTCAAGGATGCCACCCTCACACGTAATGGCGCCACATAAAAA
>CAWIVA010000009.1:0-31670 GCA_963839225.1 uncultured Acidobacteriaceae bacterium | reverse complement strand
GCACGAATGGGCGGGTGCTCGGAATGTTTGGAGTTCTCGACCGCCGCGACGGCACCGGGATTTCGCCGGAAGATATTCGCCGTGCGCGGGCGCTGGCGAATCAGGTTGCGGTGGTGGTGGAAGTGGCGCGCAACCTGCACCACTCGGAGCAGCAACGCCGCCGCGCCGAGCCCTGATCGAACTGGCGGGTGAAATGGGAGGCGCGTTGCGCCTGCCCGATCTGGCGCGGCGACTGGTGCGCCGCACCGCCGAGCTGACGGCGTCCCGTGGCGGTATGCTCGCCGTGTTTCAGGAAGGACGTTGGCAGGTGGCCGCGCTACAGAAAGGCGAATCGTCAACGGAGACCTCGCAGGGGCTTGCCGTGAGCGCGAGCTCCGGCTCCAGCCTGGAGCGCGCTCTGGGCAAGGCTTTGAGCGATTTTATGAATGTTACGTCGGATGTGTTGGCGGACGAGAAGCAGTCGGAAGGTGTGCGGCATGCGATGGCACAATTGTCGCCGGGATCAAAATATCTGAATTACACCATAAGGGCGTCTCAAGACGGAGATATTTAGTAGCCAGAAGATCGGGCGGAAATGTTGCTCCCGTATAACATTGGTAGGATTGTAACTGAAGTGACGACGAATATCAATATATTAGACTGCGACTCGTGCCAAGCCAGTATCGTAGTTACGCAGGTGACTGCAAACAAAGCGCGTTCGACATTTGAATTGCCGGTGAGCGCGTGTGAAGTGCGTGCGGGATTCCCTCAATAAAGGGGCCAAGGTTCCCAGCCCGCTCTATTATCCGAACGGCATTCATCCGCTGGGCGCCGCACTGAAGGCGGACGGGTTGGGTTTTCGCTCTGGGTTGAGCCGGAAACAACCATGCCGGACAAGAAGATCGTCAAAGATCATCCTGACTGGTTTCTTCACAGGCCATCGGAATCATCCACTCATCCTACGCTGCTGGCGAACCTGGGAAATCCCGCGGCGCGGCAGGGGATTACCGATATGCTTTCCGATTTCATTACCGATTTCGGGATGACCTGGTACCGGCAGGATTTCAATCAGGGCCGCAGCGGAGTTCTGGAAGGCGGCGGATACGCCGGACCGCATCGGCATGACCGAGATCGGCCACATCGAGGGCCTCTATAAGATGTGGGACGACCTGCTGGCGACGCCATCCCGGACTGCGCATCGATAACTGCGCCAGCGGCGGCCGTCGGCTGGATATCGAGATGATGTCGCGCAGCTTCTCTGTCTGGCGCACCGATATTGGATTTTACGGATACGCTCGCCGAGCAGGCGCAAACGCAGGCGCTTGGCCTACTGGGTTCCGGAGAATATGGGATTCGAAACCTTCTCCGGCATTCTCCATGGAAGAAGCCTGGACCGTACTCGACGCCGGAGAGCTTGTATCTGATGCGCCTGGGCTATGACGCGGGCTACGGCATTGGACCCGGCGCCGCGGGCGTGAATAACGACGAATGGGTGGCCTGGATCAAGCAGGCCATCGCCGAGTACCGCGAGGTGCAGCCTTATTTCTTCGGCGACTTCTATCCGCTGCTGCCCTACAGCCGCGATGCGGAGAGCTGGACCGCCTGGCAGTGGGACCGGCCGGAGAACAAAGACGGGCTGATCATGCTGCTGCGCCGGCCCAAGAGTCCGTTCGCGTCCATTGAAGTGCGTCCGCGGCACCTGAATCCGGATGCAACCTATGAGGTAGAAATCCGAACCACCTACGATCATGCTCCCACAAAAAGAATGAAAGGAAGCGAACTGGCGCACCTGCCGATTCAATTATCTGATGCGCCCGGCTCGGCGCTTATCTTCTACAGGCAACGATAGGCGGCGCCGGCGGTTAAACTGTTAAAGGGCTCGCGGGCGATCAGCTTGCGGGCCCAGACAGGATTCGCATGCACTTCAACTTTGATTGGACTGCTATTCAGATTATCTGGACGCTAACATTTGCGGCATTGCTGGTTCTGCTGGTGGTTTTGCTGGGGCGGGACCGCGCGCGGCGCTACCCGTGGTTCACCGTGAGCATCGTGCTTATAACCCTGGATATGCTAGGGAAAAGACTGCTGGTGGGGCGGATGCCCCAGCTTACGCTGGCTGGAATCTTCATCACGCTGGGAAGTCTGGTGGTCCTTGTTGGTCTGCTGGTAGTTATTGAAATGGCGCGCCAGGCATTCAGTGGGGCTAACCGTTCCATTTGGATTGTGAATAGTCTTGGGACCCTGATGGTGGCGGCCCTCGTGCTGATCTTCTGGGGACCATGGCCCGTGTGGAAGACGATCCACTTGAACTCGCGAGTGGCTGTGCTGGAGCTGATGCAGTTGGCGGGAGAGAAGGGCGAACTGCTGGTGAGCGTGCTGAACATCGAGTTGGGGCTGCTGGTTGTACTTTTTGGCCGCCGCTTCAAGGCAGACTGGCGCAGCCACACACAGAAGATTGTGATCGGCCTCTCGACGGCGGCAACTGCGCATCTCGCGTTGATGGGGACCTGGCAGTTGATTGCGATGAAGGCAGTGGCCCACTCCCAGGCGGAATATAATCGCATTCTCGGGTTGCGAGATAAACTGACCTATGCCAATAGCTCTGTTTACCTGGCCGTTCTGCTGTGGTGGATCGTTTGCTTATGGAACGACGAGCCGGGGACGAGGGTGGAAGCGCTTGCGGAGATTGCGGTCGTCGAAGAAGTGGTAGAAACGGCCGTAGTAACCGCCGACGGGCCGGACAGACCGGCCGACGATCCGCTTGAAGGGGAGCGGGAAAGCGATCAGTAGCGGTTCCCACTCCAGGCGCAAGAACTAAAACCACGACGAGAACCTGCCCTGCGCGGAGTCTAAAGGGGTGGGCACCGGCACGCAACGCTCGTGTGATCTTACTTACTTTCCCTGCCCCCCACTCCCCCCCCGGTCTCTTTGTGGGAAATTCCCTGTTTTCAAGGGGATAGAGCGATGGTTCTAGTGCAACTCCTTTGCGCTAAGTGAGTTAGATTCCAAATTCCTTGAAGCAAAAGGGTTAGGAGCAGTTGTCGGAGCTTCCAGTCCTTGGCTTTCAGCTTTTAGCTCCTGCGGCGCGCGAATTCGGTTCGGCTGCATGGGTTCGGAGGGTTGCTATGGAATGATTTTGCGCCAAGGGAGGGTAATTTTCTGCAAACCGAGCGCGCATCTTTGCCACGGAGGGAGTGTAGTATGTTCCATTGGCAGCGGGTCGGTTTCCGGGTTGGCCGTCCTCTCGTGGGTAATTCAGAATGACTGCTGAGTCTGCGCTAATTGCTTCCAATATGCCGACATACCAGTAGAAATCCGTCGTTCTAGGTCCTCAGAGGCCGCGAGGATAGGCCTAGGAAAACCTCGTGTATAGTTGTGGAAAGGACCGCGGAGATTTTGGGGGCCGGTTGTGTATGCTCGAAGAGGCCCCCGAGGTTGATCGGTAAGCCGCTGAATTGGCTTGGTTTGTGGCCGATCGCGATTGTCAGATTTGTCACCTGAGAGACCTTCGCCGGTGCCGCTCGGGCCAGAAATCGTAGGAACCAGAGCAAACTCTGGGAGCCCATTATTGGGAACAATCATCAAGCGACTGTAGTATCTCGGACCGGGGTGACGAAGCCCCTTGCAATCGGCAGTTACATGTCCGATGATTACTACGTTCAAAAAGTGAAACTTTTCTGTCCGTTTGCCGATTATTCGAAGTGAGAGTGGTAGGCTCATCAGCGGAAGCTAACAGATAAGAGTCTCAGATTGCGTGAGACTGTGTGAGGAAGATGTCCCTTATTAAGGTGATTGAGCAGGCCGGTTTGGGAACTAAGGCTTGTGCTGATGTGCTGGGTGTTGACCACGGGCTTTTCGAAGAGTGGGCCAGCGGACAGCGCGAAATGCCCCCTTCTTATATTTCAATTCTGGCTGCCACACTCGGTGTCAAAGCGGATGTTCTCACATCTGGCGCGGTGGCGTCGGCCAAGGGACTTACGAAGGCTGAGCCGGCAGCAATCTGGTTCAAATTCAAAGGGGCGGAATTCACTGAGGCTGATCGTGAATCTGTCCTTGCGATTCGTCGTTTGGGCCACAACGCCAATGAACTTGAACAGGCGGTTCTTGGCCAACCGAATCGAGCCTGGGACGTTCTTTTCCAGGACATAATGCGGCAAGTTGACTTTCAAGCATCACCTTCAGATCAGGGACGCTTGGCTGCTCGCCTCTTTTGCGAACGAAATCAGTTTGGACACGGAGGCAGAGGATCCGGAGAGATATTACGGGACCGTTTGCGGTCGAAGGGCATTTTGCTCATCGAAAGTCCTCTACCTCAATCTGAAGTAGAGGGATGCAGCTTTTACGTTGGGGACAGCTCGGCTCAGCGCCCATGTCTATTTGTGAATACCTACATCACGACTTGGTTCAGACGCAATGTGATCATCATGCATGAGCTGGGGCATGCCGTTTTCGATCAGACCTCTGGAGGTCAAATCGACACCCTCTCCGATGATCGTTATACAACGGACGAGCAGACGCTTGTCGAAATGCGCGCAGAGGCGTTTGCTCGCGAGACCCTCCTTCCAAAGAAACTCTTGTTGACGCTTTGCAACCACAATGGGTTACAACCCACGGCCCTTACCAAAATGGGCTTAGCGGTGCTAGTCGCGCAGTCAGGAATCGAAAAGAAGACTGTAATTCAGGTTATGCACGATCATGAATTGATCGACGATACTTTGTTTCAGACCTACTTCTCTTTTGAAATTGCCGATGAACTCCGTTCAATTTCTGATCATGCCTTAAGTACGAAGGAATATATCGCCAAAATCGGTGAGAAGGCTGCTCTACCTTGGAAAGGCAAGCGGTTAGCCTCGACGACAATGAGGAACTTGTTGTTGCCGGTGCCCTATGTGAAGGCAGTGCTGGAAGCGGTCAAGACCTACACCATTAGCATCAGTCGAGCTGCGGAGCTACTGATGATCGACGAAAGCATGTTCTATTCCCGATTTCCTGAATTAGTTGACGAGGTCACGGAATAGTGCCAGAGCCGGAGATAGCGTTCTTCTTCGACTCGGATGCCCTGATACAGGTCCTGCTGGCCGGCCAGCAGAAAGTCTTTTCAATTCTGCACAGAGACTTCGGTGTTTCCTCATTCATCATGCTTGAGGTGGAGATCGAAGTCCGCTCTAATCGAAAGTATGCGTCGACTCGCATTCAATTTGAAGAAGTTCTCAAGAATGGGTCTCTGAAGATTGTTACTGCAGGAGACCTTGAGCGATTAAGCGTAGAATTACCCGCGCCCGTCTCGCTTGGTAACATTCGGGAAATCGGAAGGGACTACGCGATTTTCGCAGATAAGGGCGAGTCGTATACCCATGCCGCCGGAGTGCTGCTCCAGGCGCCGACTATCAGCAATGATCTAAACGCGATTCGCTCTCTGGAGGAAAACGGCAAGAGGCTTCCGCCAAACATACTAAGATCGTACGATCTGTTCGCATTTCTCCTTGCAGAGGGTTACATTGACATCCGAACAGCCGAACGAATCCTTAAAACGCTGAAAAACTCTCCGAGAGAATGGATACCAAAATGTTTACAGCATTCGTCATTCGAGGATGGCATCGGCGGATTAGGTTGTCGGCTATTAACTAGTCTTGGGACGTCTTCGTCTTCGACTGGATGGTCAGGTCCGTTTTTCTTGACGAGGAAAGAGAAAGACGCCGTTTCGAATGAATAGGCTAGTGGCCCTCATCTGAAACCAATTGATTCGACTGCCGACTACGGCCTTCCTTCGGTCAAGGAGAAATTACTCCCGGGAAACGCCGACGTGCTGACTGATGGCGGTCGATTGGTGGTGACTGCCGCACGGTGGGCACAAATCCGGCCAGGGTGTGGCACGCGCCTATGGGATTGATTGCGAGCAGGGGCATTTAGGGGGATGAATCATGCCGTCCCTGCGGGACGGCTTGTCTTTGGGGCGACGCATTTCCCCGGGTCGCACACGGGGCTATTCTCACATGCTCCCTCCGGGAGCAACGGTTAGAAGTGGGATTGATGGCGATGGTTGGGCGCACGGTGTGTTGAGAGTCGAGCGATCCCACCCATCACCAAATGCGTGATGGATGGGGCACACGCGAGCTGAGGCATTTTTGGGGATGAGTCACGCCGTCCCTGCGGGACGGCGAAGTATTTTGGGTGGCGGCTTTCCCCGGGGTTTCATCCCCACCCCAGCGACCACCCAGGGGTACCCGCCTGTCGCCGGGGACCCCGAACCCCGGTGCTATTGTCATTGGCTCCCTACGGGAGCAACCCAGGTTGCTGGCAAAATCAATTTCGCGATTCTGAGAAAGGATCCCGGGGCTAAAGCCCCACTGAAATGACGGACTTTAATTCGTGAGGCTAAAGCCTCACGCTCCCTCCGGAAGAAATTCGTGAGGTTAAAGCCTCACGCTCCCTCTGGAAGAAATTCGTGAGGTTAAAGCCTCACGCTCCCTCTGGAAGAAATTCGTGAGGCTAAAGCCTCACGCTCCCTACGGGAGCGACCCAGGTTGCTGACAAAATCAATTTCGCGATTCTGAGAAAGGATCCCGGGGCTAAAGCCCTACTGAAATGATGGACTTTAATTCGTGAGGCTAAAGCCTCACGCTCCCTCCGGAAGAGATTCGTGAGGTTAAAGCCTCACGCTCCCTCCGGAAGAAATTCGTGAGGCTAAAGCCTCACGCTCCCTCCGGGAGGGCGGTAGAGGGTTTGTCATCAGTCTGAACTAGATGTGGCAGCTTGCCTGGCCGCGCTTTTCTAAATAGCGCTGATGGTAGTCTTCCGCGCGCCAGAAGGCCTGGGCCGGCTCGACAACCGTGACAATTCGCTTGGGTTTGAAGCGGCCTTCAGCGGTGAGCTGCTCGATCTTAGCGCGAGCCTGTTTCTCCTGCTCGGGCGAGTGGTAGAAGATTGCCGAGCGGTACTGCGTGCCCCAGTCCGGACCCTGACGGTTGAGAGTGGTGGGATCGTGGAACGAAAAGAATGCGTCGAGCAACTGCTCGTAGCTGACCTTCATCGGATCGAAATCGAGCTCAACCACTTCGGCGTGGCCTGTCTGGTCAGTGCAGACGTCTTTGTAGCTGGGCCGGTCAAGCTGACCGCCCTCATAGCCTACGGCGGTGGCCGTGACGCCAGGAATGGCTGCGAAGGCGGCTTCAACGCCCCAGAAGCAGCCGGCTCCGAAGGTCGCTTTTTCTGTACTCATGCATTTAGAGATGCGGGTTGAGTGGCCTGGGTGGCAAATATCCCGAGTTTTTGGTGCGAAGCACGAGATCCGGCTTTGTTTTCAGCTTTCCCGATCGCAATTGACCGGGCATAATATGCGCAAGGCGCGGCAATATAGGTGCTCTGGCCGAAGCCGGGAGTTGCAATATGCCGAATGAGCGGGAGGCTGAGGCGATGAAAAGGCCGGCAGAAGCCGGGCAGGAGGCCAGCCTGAGCGATTACCTGGCCGCGGAGCGGACTCTGCTTGCGTGGATTCGCACCGGGCTGGCCATGATGGGATTCGGATTTGTGGTGGCGCGCTTCGGACTCTTCCTGCAGCAAATCCAGGTTATCGAGGGCTCACCTTCAGCGCAGCCCACCGGATTGTCGCTCTGGTTCGGCACATTGCTGATCGCTGCCGGGGTCATGGTGAACGCTTTTGCGGGATGGCGTCATGTTCATTTGGTGCGGGAACTTGATCGCGGCAAAGGGTCGCGCAGCCATGCAGCGACCCAGGCGGTGGCGGTTGCTTTCTTTCTGGCGTTGGTCGGGCTGGCAATGGCGATTTATCTGTTTTCGATTCGGACTACCAGTCATTAGCAGTTGGAAACAAATCGGGAGGCAGGATGGAGCCTCAGCAGGAATAAGGGGATTATCGATATACCGAGCAATCACCCGGTAGACCAAACTGTGGAAAAGCTTAAGGGGATTCTGCAAGCGAAGGGAGTGGCGCTGTTTGCGCTGGTCGACCACAGCGGCGAAGCGGAAAAAGCGGGGATGAAGATGCCCAATACCAAGCTGCTGATCTTCGGCAATCCCAAGGCCGGCACACCGGTGATGCTGGCGGCTCCCTCTATCGCAATTGATCTGCCTCTGAAGATTCTCGTCAGGGAAGACAGCGGCGGAAAGGTCTGGATCTCCTATAACAGCCCGGCTTACCTCGAGGAACGTCACAACGTCCCGCACGAGCTGATCGAAAACATTTCAGTCGTAGAGATGCTGGCAGCCAAGGCAGGAGAGTAGCGCAGGCCAATTTCATCTCTTGATGGAAAGCGTCAGCTGGTCAGGTTATAGATCAGGCCGTAGGGATCCTTGACGTAGCAGCGCGGGAAATCGGGCTCGTCTTTGATAACCTGGCAGCCGTTACTGACCAGACGACGCTTGGCTGCTTCCACGCTGTCGACCATGACTTCAAGGACCGGCCCCAGCGCCGGACCACGCTCGATGAAGAGGTTAATGCGCGGACCGTGAAGACTGATCATCTGAGGTTCTTCATCGGTGATCTCGAAACCGAGATGCTCGACGTAGAAATTTGCCGCCTTTTTCGGGTCCGGCGCTTGAATCAGAATATCCGCTCCAAAGGTGTTTGCCATTTGCCTTCCTTCGTGCCTGTCAGGCTATTCAAGTTGCCTCTGCAAGGCAATGGTGAATTGGCAACATTGTAGCCCTCCTGGCGGGCTGTTGAAGGGAAAAACATGGAAACTGCGGCTCTCCGAAAGCAAGGCCGCAGTAACTTAGCGTCGCTTCTTTTTGCCGGGAGCGCTTGACCGTTTGGGTCCGGAGGGTTTGCCCTTGTAGGCGGAACTGGAGAAGCCACGGGGCTTCGAACTGCCAGTTGAAGCCGGTTTGCCGGAACCGCCGTAGCGGGTCTTCGGCTTCCAGCCGGTTCCACCTTGTCTTTCGGCGCGCGGGGCGGAGTTGGAAAAGGGTTTCGAGCCGCGTGGGCGGGATTCTGAAGCGCTGGCTTCGCGAGGAGCGAATGGTCTTGACGAGCCGGATGGGCGTGGACCTGAGCCGGGACGCTTAAAGCCGGTGGACGGGCCGTCAAAGAAACGTTTTGGACCGGCTGCAGGGCGGTAACCCGATCCGGTTCGAGGATCGATGGATCGTGGTCCGGAGCCGCGGTTCGGACCTGCGCCATACGAGCGGCCGGGAGCCGGTTTGCCAGGTTTCCACCCCACGGATGAAGATCTGTCCGTGTGGGCCCCGGATTTGCTGCTGGGACGTGCGCCGCCTGCGCGGGGTTTGCCACTGCTGGTGGTGAAGGGACGCGCGAGGCCTCCTTCGCCGCGAAAAGGACGGGAAGAACTTGACCGGCTGCCGCCGGAATAGCCGGCGCTCGAACGGCCCGGGCCGCTACGGTCTGGATAAGGCCGGTCGGTACGAGGCCCCGGTGCGCCTGGGCGGCTGGGGCGATCCGATTCAAGGATCGGTTCAATTTGCAGGCGGGAAGGAGTTCCTGGGCCCAGGTTCACTACCTCATCGGCTTCGTACCTGGGCGCTGTGGAACGAGATGCAGGAGGACGCTTATAGGGTGGCCGATCATGTGATTCCGGCTTCTTCCACGCTGGTTTGGGGGGGAAGCTGCGGCCTGCGGGTTTATCTCCGAAGGGTTTGGCTGCGTATGGTTTCGAGCCATAGGTCCGCGCTGCGGCCGGTCTGTCCCCGTACGGCTTGCCGGCGCCAGGTTTTGCTCCGTAGCTGCGGCTGGATGCAGGTTTCTCAAAAGCGCGGCCAGCGGCCGGTCTTTCTCTGAAGGGTTTGCCTGCGTGGGGGCGATCATCCTTCTTCCATGCGGGCTGGGCGGAGCCGAAGTCCCTGGCTGGGCGGGAGGGTCTGTCTGATCCGAAAAATTTCTTTGGACGGAAGTCTTTGGGACCGAGGGCGGGTCGATCTTCAAATGATTTGGGAACGAACGGCCGGGCTGGCCGCGGGTGGATGGTTGGCCGGGGAGCCACGGTGGGCAAGCCGGCAGCATCCATAGCGTTGCGGCGGCGGAGTTCCTTTGATTTTGGAGTGCGCAGCTTGCCCTCGGCAGCGGCTCGCAGGGCAGCCAGTTCTTCCGGCTCCAATTCGCGCAGGCTGCCCGGCTCCTGATCGAGAACCAGCGGGCCGTAGCCGACGCGGCGAATCTTCTCAACAAAGTGGCCTACGCTCTCGAACATTTTTCGCAGCTCGCGGTTGCGGCCCTCGATGAGAATCACTTCGTACCAGGGATTGTCGCCCTGGCGGACCTGGCGGATGCGGGCCGGAGAAGTTCGAACCTGGCCGGAACCCGGTTTCACTCCACCCCACTGACGAAGACCTGTCCGTGGGGGCCCCGGACTGCCGCGCTCGATGGAAACGCCGCTGCGCAGAATATCCAGCTCGGCTTCGGTGGGCTGGCCTGCGACTTTGACCAGGTAGGTCTTTTCCACGCCGGCAGCGGCACGAGTGAGGCGGTTGGCCAGTTCGCCGTCATTTGTGACTACCAGCAGGCCCTCGCTCATGTAGTCGAGGCGGCCCACGGGGTAGAGGCGCTCGTTGATCTTCTCGAAGAACTGCATCACGGTGGGACGGCCCTCTGGGTCTTTGACTGTGGTCACGAATCCCCTGGGCTTGTTGAGAACGAAGTAGCGCAGGCGTTCGGAGCCCTGCAGCAGCTTTCCGTCCACGCGAATGTGATCGCGGGCGGCGTCGGCCTTGGTACCGAGCACGGTCACGATTTTTCCATTCACCTGAACGCGGCCCTGCTCGATCATCTCCTCAGCTTTGCGGCGGCTGGCCACGCCGGCCTGGGCAAGAATCTTTTGCAGGCGTTCGAGTTTGGCGGGAGGGCGGGATTTGACTTCCGGTTCGGAGTCTTCCTCAATTTCGTCTACGGGTCCATTTGCCGTCGCAGCTTCGATCGCCGGTTCGGTTGCAACCGCGGCTTCACCGTCAGTCTCGTCTCCAATGGGGTCTACGATTTTTATTTCAGGCGGGACTTGGGGTTCGACAGTTGCGGGCTGGAGATCGATGGGCTTCTTTGTCTTTTTAGCCATGGGGATAATATCTCGGTTTCTGCCTGCTGGGTGGGGCGAGGCGTCGCAGGTGCTGCCTCTCTGGCGTGTTTGTTACTGGCCGCCATCCCGGCGGTCGCGGTGACTTAAGGGGTTTCCGGGGTAACGTCGGAGAAATCATCTCCGGGCTGATCGTCACTTTCGTCCATTTGCAGACTCAGATTCTGATTCGAGGTTGCGAGCGGATCCGATTTTCCATCCGACGCAAGTTCCGGCTCGTCGAGCTCAATGGCGGCCATCTTTTCGAACTCTTCCATCGAAGGCAGCTCGCTCAAGTCTTTCAGACCGAAGCGAAGCAGGAACTCGCGCGTAGTCTTGTAGAGGATGGGGCGGCCGATGACCTGCTTCCGGCCGGCAGTGGTGACGAGCTTGCGGGCCAGGAGCGACCCGAAGACGCCGGATGAGTCCACGCCGCGAATCTCGTTGACCTCGGGCGCGGTGACCGGCTGCTTGTACGCTACGACGGCCAGGGTTTCGAGAGCCGGCAGCGAAAGCTTGAGAGGCGGCTTGAGGCTCTTCACAAAGGAGCGAACCGCATCGTGGCATTCGGGCTTGGTGGCCATGCGGAAGCCGCCGGCGATCTGGCGAATCTCGATGCCGCGGTCGTCAGAGACATAATCGTCGATGAGCTCGTCAATTAACTGCTGAATCACGGCGCGAGCTTCGTGGTCACGCTGCCGGGCGAGGCGCCGGGCTTCGAGTTCGGCGTCGACTGAGGCTTCATCGGATGGAGGATTCTCTCGATCGGCTGCGGACTCCGGCTTACTGTCCGAATTTGAGACAGTTTCAGCGACCGGCTCCGCGGCAACGGCTGCTTCCGGCTCGGGCGCAGGGGCATCTTCGTTGGGATCCTGGACCAAATCCGCTTCAGGATAAACAAACTCTTGAACCAGGGCCGATTGGATTTCGGCGGCCTCCTGCGTCTGTGGGGACGCGAAGGCAGGCGCGGTTTCCTGCTCCGACTTCCACTCCATGGCGTCGGCGGCAAACAAAACCGCGAGCTGGGCCAGTGTGACCGGCTCCTCCGCGGCATAGATGACAGCTTCCAGCTTTGCTTTCAGGCTCATTCTTCGATAGGTACCTTGATTATGTTACCGGAATTGGAGGGGGCATGCGCGGTTTCCCGCCCTTTCCAGAGGAAAAGCAAGAAGCGGGTCCTTCGACTCCGTCGCGCTTCACTCAAGATGACGGCACAAGGGAGGAAACGGATGGAGGAAAGAGCCAGAAAAAGGGCGTTCGCAGCGGCGGACGCCCCACTCTTGCGGCTCCAATAGCCTCTCAGGAAGCTTTGGAGTTCTTGGTGTGGACGATGACCAACTTGGTCTTTCCGTCATTTTCCGACCGCCTGGATGAGACAGTCACCATCACGGATTCCTTATCGCCCACGGGGAGGGTGAGCATAGCGCCGTCGCCAGTATCGAAGGTGGAAGCTTTGCTGCCAAATTTGTTCTTGTAGAAAGCGACTACCTGGTCCTTGGAGTCGGAGGTGACGAATACGCCCGTTACCATTGAGCCGGTGGGCATGTCCATCCTCATGCCGCCTTTCACGCTCTGGGCGCCGGGATAGATATCCGTGCCAAGATCGGCTGCTGTGTAGGACTCAGTCGTGTTGAGATTGACCTTGCCTTCAGGGGTACTCAGCGTCATCGCTGTGCCGTTGTTGCTCATACGGATGGCTCGCGAGACGCGCCAAACTGTGTAACCAGCCACTCCGAAACCGATAACGCCGAGAGCAACGACGATGGCGACGATGATCAGGATGATCTTGACCGCGCTGCCACCGGATTTGGCAGGCGCGACAGTTGTCTGCGCGTATGTTGGTTGGGCAGACGCCGTTGCGGCGCCACAGGATGGGCAGACTTGTTTGTCGGGGGAAAGTTCAGCTCCACATTTCGTACAGAAGCTTGCCACAGTGATCTCCTTGGGGTTGAGATTTGGGCCGGATTTTTAGAGGGGACCTTCCAGACCATGAGCCAATATACCGCACCGTGCTCGCGCCCGGTGCGGTATATTTTTGCATCAACATGTGGTCAAAATCAGGAAGCAGAGATTCAAGCCTCTCAGTGGCTCATCTGGCGGAAGAGCCAGAAGAGGCTTCCGGAGAGCAGCGCGGCGGCCGGAAGCGTGAAGACCCATGCGGCGGCGATGTTGCGAATGGTCGATAGTTGCAGGCCACTGCGATTGGCGGCCATGGTTCCGGCCACGCCCGAACTGAGCACGTGGGTAGTACTGACCGGGAGGCCATAGGTATCGGCGGCGATGATGGTGCACATGGCTACCAGTTCGGCGCAGGCGCCCTGCGCATAGGTGAGGTGCTCCTTGCCGATCTTTTCTCCGACCGTGATCACGATGCGTTTCCACCCCACCATAGTTCCCATGCCGAGTGCCAGGGCCACGGCAACCTTGACCCAGGTGGGGATGAACTTGGTGGCCTTATCCACCCTGCCCTTGTAGCTGGCCAGGACGGCATTCTCACTGGCGGTAAATGCCGGGTTATGGTTTTTCTGCATCAGGCGGATGGCTTCGCTGGTAACGTACATATCGTTGCGAACGTTGGTCTGCTGGTTGGCCGGAACCGCCTTGAACTCCTTGTAGAGGACTACTTCGTGGTTCAGGTCCTCTACCAGCTCACGCAGCGCCAGAACCGTATCCGGCTGAATCTGCTTGGTGCGGATGTATTCGGTAACTTCGGCGCGGGCGTCTTCGCCCAGGATGCCGTTCTTGTTTACGTGCGGTCCAGGATGTGGCCGGCCTGATCGGAGGCAACGACGAATTGCTGAGCCTGACTGGCAGTAACGGCATGGTTGAGGGCGTAGGCGGTGGGGACAGTGCCGATAAGAATCAGCATGATGAGCCCCATGCCCTTCTGGCCGTCGTTGGAGCCGTGGGAAAGCTGACGCCGGTGCAGGTGAGCACGAGCAAGCCGCGGATGGGCCATGGCGGAGGAGCATCGCTCTTGGGAGCCTCATAGAGGGCCGGATATTTGATGAGCCACTTGGAAAGCAGGAACAACAAGCCGGCGCCGGCAAAGCCAACGATTGGAGAGATGAGCAGAACCTTGAAGACCTTGATGACCTGTTCGACGTCGACGCCGGAAGTGCCGCTGTGTCCGTTCATCAGCTGGTTCGCCAGACCGACGCCGATGATGGAGCCGACCATGGTATGAGAGCTGGAGGCGGGCAGGCCAAACCACCAAGTGCTGAGGTTCCAAAGTGATGGCGGCGATGAGCAGGGCAAAGACCATGGCGAAGCCGGCGCCGGAGCTTACCTGCAGGATGAGTTCGACGGGCAGCAGCGTGATGACGGTAAAAGCTACGGTGCCGGTGGAGGTGAGGACGCCCACCAGATTGCAAAATCCTGACCAGACCACCGCCATGTTGGGTTCCAGAGAATGGGTGTAAATGACGGTGGCGACGGCATTTGCGGTGTCGTGGAAGCCATTGACAAACTCGAAGCCGAGAGCGATCAACAGGGCCACCACAAGCAGCACCCAGGGCCACGCGCTGCCAACAGTAACGCCGCTAAGATCCTGAACCAGGTGAACAGCGATGAACCCAAGGCCGATAACCAGCGCCGCAATCACCACGCCTCCGCTGATCATGGCGTGGGATTTCTTCATTTTCTTGTCGAGTAGCGCTGCGGCCGGTGGTCTGCCGGGAACGGTCGTGGCCAATTCGGACATGCTTGCTGCTCCAAAATGTGGGATGTATTTCTGTCCGGACGCATTACTGCCTAAATGTCCAGACTCTGCAATGGATATACGAATTGGATGAAAGGGAGATGAATTGTTGCGTAACTGCAACGAAAATCGGTGGAAGAGTGGGTTTGGGTAGGGAGCAGTCCGCGGCCCGGCGGACCGTCGTTGCAGGCGAACTTAGAAGAGCTTAGGAGAGGGAGCGGAAGAGCCAGAAGAGCAGGCCGGAGAGCAGTGCGGCGGCGGGAAGGGTTAAAACCCAGCCGGCGGCGATGTTGCGAACGGTGGAGAAGCGCAGACCGCTGCCGTTGGCAGCCATGGTACCGGCTACGCCGGAGCTGAGGACGTGGGTTGTGCTCACCGGCAAGCCGAAGGTATCGGCGGCGAAGATGGTGCCCATGGCCACCAAGCCGGCAGCAGCGCCCTGGGCATAGGTGAGGTGCTCCTTGCCGATCTTCTCGCCCACGGTGATGACGATGCGCTTCCAGCCCACCATCGTGCCCAGGCCGAGCGCCAGGGCAACGGCGACTTTGACCCAACTAGGGATAAACCTTGTGGCCTTGTCCAACTTACTCTTGTAGTTTGCGAGGGCTGCTCTTTCGGCTGTGGTGAAGGCGGGGTTGCCGCTCTTTTGCATCAGGCGGATGGCTTCGCTGGCCACGTACATATCATTGCGGACGTTGGTCTGATCCTGCGCAGGGACTGATTTGAAGGCCTTGTAATGAGTCACTTCGCGGTTTAGGTCTTCCACCAGTTCTCGCAGCGCAAGGATGGTGTCGGGTTGAATCTGCTTGGTGCGGATGTAGTCGGTGACCTCGGCGCGGGGGTCGGATCCCAGAGTGCCCTGCGGGTCAACATGCCGATCGAGGATGTGACCGGCCTGCTGTGAGGCGGCGATGAAGTCCTGAATATCGCTTGCCGTAACGGCGTGGTTGAGCGCATAGGCGGTGGGCACGGTGCCGATTAGGATCAGCATGATCAGGCCCATGCCCTTCTGGCCGTCGTTGGAGCCGTGGAAGAAGCTGACCCCGGTGCAGGTAAGTACCATCAGTGCGCGGATAGGCCACGGTGGCGGCTGCTTGTCTTTGGGTGCCTCATAGAGCGACGGATATTTGATAAGCCACTTGGATATCAGTATCAAAAGAGCAGCGGCGCCAAATCCCAAAATTGGCGAGACGAGCAGGACCTTGAGAACCTTGATGGCCTGCTCCCAATCAAGGCCGGAGGTACCGATATGCGGATTGAAGAGTTGGTTAGCCACGCCTACGCCAATAATGGAGCCCACCATGGTGTGCGAACTTGAAGCAGGCAAACCGAACCACCAGGTGCCCAGATTCCAAAGAATGGCTGCAATGAGCAGCGCAAAAACCATGGCAAAGCCGACTCCGGAGCTTACCTGCAGGATGAGTTCAACCGGCAGTAGCGTGACCACGGCAAAGGCCACCGTTCCGCTTGAGGCAAGCACGCCGGCCAGATTGCAGATTCCAGACCAGACCACAGCTGTGTTCGGTTCAAGCGAATGGGTGTAGATGACTGTGGCTACGGCATTGGCGGTGTCGTGGAAGCCATTGACGAACTCGAAGCCGAGGGCGATCAGCAGTGCCAGGGCCAGTAGCAGATAAGGCCAGAAGCTGGTAACGGTCACATTGTCGAGGTCTTTGGCGACATGAAGGCTATGTAACCGAGGCCGATCAGCATGGCGAGCAGGAAGGCCACGAAGCTCGCACGGCCCGACCTTATTTTCAACCCGCTCCCCGGCAGCGTTGCTGTTGCGGGCATGACTTCAACTGAGGTTGCAAGGCCGGCCATCAGAGCTTTCCAAAGCGGCCGGAACCATTCCGGAGCGCCTGGGCCTCCAGGAATACAACACAATTAAGGAACTGAAAAGCGGGTACAAAGGAGATGGATTGTTGCGGGAGGGTGAATATCTGGTTAAATTGACGTTCATAAAACCCCAGCAACCAAAATCACTCACGCGGCTGCTTGCTCGGTGAATCAGAGAGAAAAACTGATTCTGCTTCTTTGATTCTACATCGGAGGGCCACGGTGGCCGTAGAAAGGATTAGTCGGGGGCGGTGGAAATCAGAGGCAGCCGCGGATCAGGATTCCGACAAGCTTTTAACGTTTCGCCATACTTTTCAAATCACACTGTTGGCATGCTCATTGCCGCTGCGGCCGGTGACTGGTTTCGCTTTTTTCTTTCCCGCTCAAATCGGGTTCGACGTGGTTCTACTTCCAGTCGTCGCGGGCGTTGGTCAGGCCCTCGTTCATTACGGCGTCGAAGCCGGTGTGCTTCTTGATGAAGATCTCGCTGAAGGCGCGGTCCTGGCGGAGCAGGACAGCCTGCAAGCGGACCAGTTCCAGCAGGGCCAGGAAGATGGCGATCAGGCACGTTCAGAACGGGTGTGGCTGAGCAGGCGGCGCAAGGCCACGGGCTTGTCTTCCATGGTGAGGCGGCGGGCAAGGAACTGGATCATCTGGCCCACGGTCACCGAATCCTCATCGACGTCGAAGACGGGGCGGGAGCGGACGCGCTCTAGAATATCGCGGAAGATGCGGACCAGGTCCACGGTGTCGGCGGCGATTTCCGGTTCGGCGGACAGTCGTCCTGGAACTCGCGGAACCCGGGGTTGGTCCAGGTGGCGGCTTCGAGCATTTGCTTCTGCTGCAGCATCTGGGCGGCGTTTTTGAAGCGCTCGTGCTCCAGCAGGCGCTCCACGAGTTCGCGGCGGGGATCCTCGGCGGCTTCTTCCGGGCCGGCCGGCGAGCGCGGCAGCAGCATCTTGCTCTTGATGTGGATGAGCAGTGAAGCGATATAGATAAAATCGCCGGCAACGTCAACGTCGCTGGCCTTGAGCTGGTTCACGTAGGCCAGGAACTGGGCCGTGATTTTGGCGATGGGGATGTCGTAGATGTCGATGTCCTGCTTGCGGATCAGGTCGAGCAGCAGGTCGAGCGGGCCATCGTAGACCTGCTCCACGACTACTGAGAAAGGCGAGAGATTGGACTCGTCGTCCCGTGTCTCCAGCTTGATGAAAGGGCGTGGGGGTGGGCGCCTGGGGAGTTTGAGGGGCGTTAACCAGCTCGGTGGCCACTGCAGCCGGTGGTGTGACCGGGGCTACAGGCTGCATCCGGTAGCTGTGCGGCATCAGGAACAGGTTCGGGTCCTGGTATTGCTTCGGCGGCTGGTGCAGGAGCGGTTGCTGCGCCGGGAGTGGTTCAGTCGAATCACTCGCCGCTTCGACCTCTTCATAAACCGGTTCAATGCTCTGATCGGGAGTGGCTCGGGCGTATGTGTTGCCAAAGGCTCCTCGGTGGGGGTCAGGATTCGGCGGCGGGTTGAGGCTCGGCTGCGGGTTGAGGCTCGGCTGCGGGTTGAGGCTCGGCGGCGGAAAGAGTTTGCCCAATGGATTCGGTCTCGAGCTCAGTCGTGGGTTCGGCTCGGATTCCGATTCGGGCAAAGGAGCAATATCTTGCGAAGAAGTTGGATTCGATTGGCTGCGTCTAGGACGGTTCGACTAAGGGTCGCGGACGACAGGATCGGTTTCGGCGGTGTCATGCGCGGCAGGGTCTGCGGCGGCTGCGGGGATAATCTCCGGATTGGGCCGATCGGTCAATGCTGTTTCAACTTCCAATATTCGTTTGGTTTGTTAATCCAGCTTATTTTTTTTCAGCGGTCCGACGGGATCAGTTGGCTGCAGGCCGACGGGAAAAGACCGATTCCCGAGCGAATACCGCCTAAAGCGAAACAGCGCCCTCGCCACCATGGGACTTTCTTTTTCTGCATTTCCGTTCCTTCGGCGGATAAGCTGCTGTCACGATTCTGATGCCTTCTACGAGCATCCCGACGGCGAGCTACTGTTCAATGGTTTTCTCTCGCTTATTTGGTCCAGTTACTTACTGCCATTTGCCATACCCATGGCGGCGCGAACCTGTTGCATGGTCTCTTCGGCGCGGGCTCCGGCGCGGCGGGAACCCTCTTGGAGAATTTCATTTACCTGCGGCTCTGTAAAACCGGCCCGGCGTTCCTGGATCGGTCTGCAAGACCTGCACCAGAGCATCGGCGGCCCAGCTCTTGCACTCGATGCAGCCGATGCCTGCCGAGCGGCAGCCCTCATAGACTTTGGCCAGCGTCTCCGGCGTGGAAAAGACCTTGTGCAGATCGCCCACCGGGCATTTGTCAGGATCGCCGGGGTCGGTGCGGCGGATGCGAGCGGGGTCGGTGACCATGGTCTTGAGCTTCTGGCGCACCACCGGCTCGGGATCGGTCATCAGGATCGTGTTGCCATAGCTCTTTGACATTTTGCGGCCGTCGGTGCCGGGCAGCTTGGGCGAGGGGGTCAGCAGCACCTGCGGCTCGGGCAGAACTTCCTGCCGTCGAGCTTATAGAACTGGTTGAAGCGCCGCGCAACTTCACGCGTCAGCTCCACGTGAGCGGTTCTGATCCTTGCCTACGGGAACGAACTGCGGTTGGTAGATGAGAATGTCGGAGGCCATCAGCAGCGGATAGCCGAGGAATCCGTAGGTGGTCAGATCCTTGCCGGTCAGATTTTCCTGCTGCTCCTTATAGGTGGGCACGCGCTCCAGCCAGCCCAGCGGAGTGATCATGCCCAGCAGCAAGTGCAGTTCGGCATGCTGGAGCACCTTGCTCTGCATAAAGAGCACGCTGCGTGCGGGATCGAGTCCGGCGGCCAGATAGTCGAGCAGCACATCCAGGTGTTGGGCGCGATGTTCGATGGGGTCGGCGTAATCGGTGGTGAGTGCGTGCCAGTCGGCGATGAAGAAGTAGCACTCGTACTGGCCAGAGTTTTGCAGCTTGACCCAGTTGGCCAGGGCGCCCATGTAGTTTCCCAGGTGGAGTTTGCCGGTGGGACGCATGCCGCTCAAGACGCGCGGACGACCACCTGCGGTGGGGCCAACTGCGCCTGCGGCGCTCAGATGAGATGAAGGTACGGATTCAGGCATGAGGCGTATCGATTCTGTGATGAAGCCGGGAGATTGCAGCCGTCTCTTAAGGAAAATGCTGAAATGGCTGATTCCATTGTAGCGGGAGGCGGGCGGCATCGCCCTATATCGTTAAATATGTCTCAGGAAAGATTCGGCCATCCGCATGATTGGAAACAGTAACGCCCCCAGGATTGCGCGCCCCAGGACGATCATCAGCAGATAGCTGCCCCAGATGGGAATCCGGTCGTAGGCCTGCACCGCTCCATAGGGCAGCAGCTGCCGGGCGACGTGGCTGCCGTCGAGCGGCGGGATGGGAAGAAGGTTGAAGATTGCGAGCGCGAGGTTGAGCTGGAGTCCGATGGAAGAGAGCAGATAGAGCGTCTGGATTGCAACCGAGGGGTTATCTGCCATGGGAGCATGGCGCTGGGTGATCGTGAGCGCCGCCAGGCCCACGAACGAAATGAAGGCAAGAACCAGGTTCGAGGCCGGCCCGGCCAGACTGACCAGCATATCGTCGCGTCGATACTGGCGGAAGTTGCGGCTGATGATGGGGACCGGCTTGGCCCATCCAAAGAGAATGCCGCCAAATCCGCCAAATCCGATTAGCGGCCCGAAGATGATGAGCGCGGGCAGCAGCAGAGTGCCGATGGGGTCAATGTGGTCAATGGGGTTGAGCGAGACGCGACCCATCATGCGCGCGGTCTGGTCACCCAGGCGCGAGGCCATCCAGGCGTGGGCGCACTCATGGACGCTGAGCGAAAAAAGGAGCAGAACGAACTCGAAGATGGCAATGACTAAGCTGCTGGGTTGCAAACCAAATCTCCATGGGATAGAAGATTCAGGTTAGCATGGTGGGTCCCGAGGATTCGACGGCCGGCGGTGATTGAACAGATTGACCGGAGCTGTCTAAAGGGGTTGCGCGTTCTTACGCTCCATGCGAAAGGAGAGCGGCATGTGGAGACGGATTGCGGGAGTTTGTTTGTGCCTTGCGGTAACGGCTGGCAGTGGGCGCAGAACGAGAAGGCCGTTGTGTTGGCGCCGAAGATCGATCACCCGGGTTGAACCCGAGCAAGCCCGGCAATACCGACCCGAATGCGATTGACGAGAAGCTGCATCCGGAAGGTTCTGCGTGGTTGATGTACCCTATGGCTCGCGCCAAATTCAGAAGCGACGAGTTCAAGAAGGATTTTTCCGGCGAGAAGGTGTACAGGCACACTTTGTCGGGAGGGAGCTGGAGTCTTCAGACCGCTGGACCTGGGGCACCCGGTAGGAAGGCCGATTCGCGGGCGATCAGTGTTCAAAATGGAGAAGAAGGGTGGAATGCGCGCCGTGGGGCTTGACGCGTACGTGATCGGCTGAGGCCCGGATCACGTACTGCGCCATGATTGCGACGCCCGTTCCATTGGCCAGTTCTTCCATTGTGGGCATGCGATCGGAGAGCTCGATCGGCGGGCCGTCGTAGTCGATTTCGACGTCAAGATGGAACTCGTCGAATTGTGCGGTGACGGTGACCAGGTCAGAGCGAAGCTGAAGGTTGCCCGCGTTGGTGATGAACTCGTAGATGGAGTCGGCGGCGCGGGAGACGACCACCTCCCGCATTCCCCATGCGGCCCCCTGCTCCTCCATGAAGCGATTGATGGCGACGAGATTGTTTTGGCCGGCGTGAAGCTTGATGGTGCTGGTTTTGTGGAGACCGAGCCTGAACAGCAGGCCGAGCGCAACGGCGATGACCGTGGCCAGCGCGGTCGATGACGCAAAGATAGGCTGCAGGAGCTCGGGAACAGAGCGGTAAAGCTCAGGGGCGATTTCGACGCTGAGGCCGAAGGCGAGAGCGATGCCGACGGCGAAGATGCGGCGGGAGTCGAGCATTCGGGCGGTCATCACCTGGAGCCCGCCGAGCAAGAGGAAGCAGGTGGAGTAGATGAGCAGGGCTCCCATGAGGGGAGGAGGCATGATGGAGAATGTGGCTGCAAGGCCGGGGATGAACGCCAGTGCAATGACGATGAGGCCGGCCGGGAGAGCAATGGCGCGGCTTGTGACGCCTGTTGCAAGTTCGAGACCAAGGCAGGATGAGGCGTTGTTTTGGGCAACTCCACCGAGCAAGCCGGAGAACATGGTGCCCAGAGAATTGGCCATCACCCCGCCGCTGGCAGATTTCAGGTCAGTACGTTCCCAATCCGCGTCGTTCATCTTCTGGCACAATGTGACGTCGCCAACGGTCTTGAGCTTGGCGGCAATGCCGATTACGAGGAATGGAATCAGGAGCGAGGGACGAAAGGCCATTCCATAGGCAGCGCGGTGCGGCATGCCGAAAAGAGGCTGTGCCCACTGGGCCTGAATCTCCGCCCATGAGATCTGTCCCATAAAAATGGCGGCGATGTAACCAACGACGAGGCCAATGAAGATGGGAAAGAGCTTCAGTTTGCCTTTGCTCCAGACACTGGGAGCGACCATGGCGATGAGCGTGATGAGTCCGAGGAGCGCCGCTTGCGGGGAGGCTCCGGGATGGTCGAGCGAGCGGCCCAGGAGCTTGGGGCAACCAATGGCGACGAGTTGGATGCCGACGATGGAGACAATCAAGCCGGTAACATCGGGCGGGAAGAGGATCCGGAGAAAGCGGAGGAATCGCGAGAGCCCGGCGGTAAACAAACCGTTGATGGCGGTCATGCCGAAGATGAGCGGGAAACCTCCCATCCGGCCGGCGAGGATGGTAGGCGCCAGATAGGTAAGGCTGCAGGACGCCGGACACAGGTATCCCGATCCCAACAGACCGCCGCGTGCCTGGAGTATGGTGGCGACACCGGAGGCGATCATCGAGATGCGGAGAAGATTTTGCGCGTCAAGATGGCTGCCGCCCATGGCGTCGACTGCAACAATGACGTAGATCCAGCTGATCGACATGGCCAGCACTTGCTGGAAGGCTAATGCACCGGCGAGCGAGGCCGGAGGGACTTCATCGACGTCATAGGCGAGCACGCCGGGACGCTTGCGATCAGGAAACCGGGCGCTGCCTGAGATGAATCGGAGGCAAGAGTGGATGAGCCGCATGGGGGCTGAGGCAGCCGCAACCGGCTTTGGACTATTCTGCGCGGCCTGGTCCGGTGGGGACGGCTCGAGAGCGGTGTTCAGCGGGGGAACAGGGTACTCAGGTCGTATTTCGGATCCCACTCGGCGTCCCTTCTTCCTTCAATTTCCGCGCAACAAAGGTTACCCGGGCCAACCCTGAAAGAAACATTACAAAATGGTAAAAAACAATCCTATTTCAAGGATTGGCGGCCAAATGTGAATTCTGTGTAAAGTCGAGCGGAACGGTCCTGCCAAGTGCATTTCTTTCACTCTTTTGGCTTGGCTGGTACCAGCCGGGCGCATCTGAACCGTCTGCTGGACCCGGAAAACGATAAGGTCCAACTCGATACCGTACAGAGAGCCGCTGCGGCTATCGGACGCAAGGTGCGGATGGAGCTGGTGTAGGCTTGCTCCTTTCGTGCTGAACCCCCGTTCCTTCTGAATGGTTCTCGACGACTCAACTGAAATTGCCTATGATGTTTCGAAGCACCCAATCCGATAGGATGCTGGAGAGATATGGCGCCCCTTCTCAATCAATCGGAAATTCAAGAAATCACACGGCTGTTGGAGCATGGCAAGGCTCTGCCTGAAAAATATCGCGATGTCCTGTTCGTTGATCAGCAACCACACTCCCAAGACTCTACACCAGCGGATCCAGGACCAACGGCTTTAACGGAACGCCCCAATAAGCCACCATTGGCTCAATTTAGCGAAACGGACTCCACCGCCGCATTCGCCAGATTCCTTCTGGATGACCCACGGATTCAAGAAGTGATTAAAAAGTATGTGGTTATGGTCGTTCCTATAATTCGTAACAAACATAATAGAAATCCATTTGGAGCCCTTGCTGACAAGTGCACGAACGAGATTGCTGATATGGCATCGCAAATTCTGCATCAGCCAGGAAATGAGAAATATATGTTGAGGTGGCAAAATAAAACAAAACTGCTTGCCTTCTCAGAGAACCCAAAGAGTGAACTCTTTCACGCTATTCGCCAAATGCTCTATCAGCGAGAGTCTGAAATGATAAGGGACCGAGAAGCCAAAGAAGCCAGAGACAAGGTTGAAGAGAAAATCAAGGAGAATGAAGCTGTTGAAGGGCTGCTGGCAAGGTATGCAGATTTAGTGAATACTTTTCTTGCTATTGCAGAACGAAAAGTGTCTGTGCTTGATGAATATGGTGATGAGCGAATGTTTCTGCTTCCCAATCTGGTTGACGATTGTGTTGCAAAGATTGCAGGCAGAGAAGGCAAGAGCGAAATTCACATAAGAGCAGAATTGAAGAAAGGTGGAATCCATCTGCATAGAGGTCACAAAGAGCTCCTGCGAATCCGTGAGATATTGCCCGCCACATTTGCCAAATATCACGCAGAGCAAAAGGATAAGAAGAAGACAATCGAGGAATTGGCTTCTCTTTCGGGTGCTGAATTTGAAACTGCTGTTGGTCGGGTTCTATTGGAATATGGCTGGCATGCGAGCGCGACAGCTGCCACTGGAGACCAAGGTGCAGACATTATCGCCTGTAAGGGAGATCGAAGGGTCATAATTCAAGCAAAGCGATACAGCGGTGCAGTGGGAAACAACGCAGTGCAAGAGGTTGTTGGCGCAATCCTCTTTTATGGCGGAACAGAGGGTTGTGTTGTGACGAACTCGACATTTACGCCTGCAGCTCGCGCTTTGGCACAGAAAAACAACATTCGGCTTTTTGATGGCTCTCGATTCGGAGAGCTCGGCGAATTGTAAAACAAACAGTGTTTGGGCTTCCCGCCCAACGAAAGCCGCAAACAAGGCTCCGGTTCCACTTGCAGATCGGCAATACTCCGTCAAACTCACGGTGCTAAATTGGTACGATGGACACCGAGCCAAGAGATTTCACAGACGTCACCTTATACATGCCCGGCTTCTGGTCCAACATCGAGCGCATCGATACTAAATGGGCCAGGATTTGGGTGGGGCCGTACGCTCAGTACACGAAATATGTCCAGTGTGAATGCATAGTAAGGGGGAAAAGAAGACCCATACGACCGGACTGCGGAGGGTATTTGGTTGTTGTGCCCACAACTAATGCGATCCAGCCTGACCCTCTCTATCCGCCGTTTCCTATTGGTGCCTCATCGTCCCCAGCGCGGTATAGTATGGCCGACCCCCGGTGGCGTACGGACTTTGATGAGCAACTAGTTTCTGCCAAAGTTCCTATTCTGGCCGATTACCGGGATCTCCATTCCGATCAGGAAACAGAAGCTCCCTCCATCCAAGGATTTGAGATTGCGATTAGCCAAGCACCTGCCTTACCGAATGGACCCGCGACGGAAAGCCAAGATGAGGGTGCCAACTTTGAGTATGAAGAAGGCATTCGATATCAAGCGGAGCGGAGCTTCTTTCAAAGGAATCCTCAGTTAGCCAGGCAGGCCAAGGACGCCTACACCTGCGTTTGCAAAGTATGCGGGTTCGATTTTGCAATGACCTATGGGATCCTTGGGCTGGGCTTTGCCGAAATGCATCACCTGAACCCCCTCTCCGAGAGACCGCCAGGGGAATGGACAGCAGGGATTCTGACGAACATAGCAGATATCGCGGTACTGTGCGCCAATTGCCATCGGATGATTCACCGTAGGAAACCCGCCTTTTCTATTGAGGAACTCAGGGCTATGATCCACGCGGACGGTGAAGCAGAACGGTTGGGTTGACTTTCACACCTTCCAATTCGCTTGCTCCCACCCCTCAAATAAATCCACTTGGAGTCTAAGGCCTCCTGATTTTTGAGCTTTTTGCGGCGCAGCTAAGCTGCGCCCTTTCAAAATCAAATCGACGCAACCCGTTCCTACCCCTTGCGGCGGTAGAGGATTTGGAAGTCGTAGCCCTGGTTGGCGGGGAATAGGGTGGATACGTGGCGGAGGCGCTCGGCGAGGGCGGTTGCGGCGAGCAGGGGGTACTCGCGCTCGCGGAGGTCGTGGTAGTCGAAGTCTACGGCCATGGAGAGCATGTAAATTGCCAGGGTGTCAGAGAAGGCGGACTCGTAATAGGTGTTGCGGGCGCGCTCGTCGATGGACTTTTGGCCGGCACGGACGTCCTGGGCGCGACGGCGGGTCTCCCAGGCGTCCTGGCTGGTTTCTCCGCGGACCTGGGATTCGGCCTGCGACCAGACCAGGGTGGAAAAGCTTTCGGGAACGCCGGCGGCCTCGACAAAGTTGTGGGCTACGTTGATGAAGAACTCGAAGGCCAGGCCGAAGCGATCTTCGACCAGGCGGGTGGAGAGGAAGACCGCCTCAGTGGATCCAAAGATAGCGTTACGGTGGCAGATGGCGCGGTCGCCCAGATCGACGCTGTAGCCGGGAGCGATCATGATTTCGCCGGTGTCGGCTATGGCCAGGGGGACAAAGTAGTAGGCGCGGCGGGCGAGGGCGGCGGAGAGCGTGGCGGGGACGGCGCCCACGAGATGCTCGAGGTCGGAGTCGGAGACGCGGGTTTCTCCCCAGGCGGCGTAGCGGATGCCGTTGGGGGCCGGGGAGACAGTGGCTTGCGCGGCGACCTTCTCCGCCGGCCAAAGCTCGATTTGTGTGCCGCTGGCCATGAACTTGTATTCTAGACGACGGAGGCCGTGGAGATCATGAGTGAATCCGCAAAATCCGGGCGCGCGGGCGGAGGGACGGTGCTGGGGTTTCCGCTGGCGGGGTTTGGGCTGTTCCAGAGTTTGCTGCTGGCGCTGGCGGCGGGGTTTTTTACTTTTTTCGCTACGACGTGCGTGGCGATTTTTGCGCTGCTGGGATGGAATTTGATTGGGCACCATGCGGTGGATTATGCGGATAGCTACCGGTGGGTTGGGTTTCCGGCAGGGGTGGTGGTGCTGTTGGTGGCGTTGCCGGTGTTTGGGGTGCTGTGGGTGCGGGCGAAGCTGCGCGGGTAGGATTTCTCCGGGGCTAAAGCCCACGTTCATTCGGTTGACTTCATGCGGGGGTTGAAACCCCCGCCTCCCTCCGAAATGATTTGTACGGCACGGCTAAAGCCGTGCCCTTGTTACAAAGCCCCTTCGGTTGAGTTTTTCCCCTATCTGTAAAGTCGTTTCCTTTTAAAGCAACAATTGTTTCCGATGGTCAGCAATTGGAAACGCAGATCCTTCGGCTTCGTTGGGCGCAAAATACGCGCCCAACTTCGCTCAGGATGACAACAAAATAATTAACTGTTGAAACGCCAGATTAATTTCCGCCGGCGGGTTTAGGGTTGGCCCGGTCGTATTTGGCTACGAAAATTTTGCGGGCGAGACCTAGCTTGGAGAGCAGCCAGATGCCGTAGAAGTTGGGATCGACTTCGTACCAGCGAAAGCCGTGGCGGGCGGAGACGGGATGGGCGTGGTGGTTATTGTGCCAGCCTTCGCCGCCGCTGACGAGGGCTACCCACCAGTTGTTGCGGGAGTCGTCGCGGGTGGCGAATCGGCGGCTGCCCCAGAGATGGGTGGCCGAGTTAACCAGCCAGGTGGAGTGGAGGCCGAGAGTGACGCGGAGGAAAGCTCCCCAAAGGAGCATGCCTACGGCGTTTTTCCAGCCGCCCCATATCCAGCCCAGGCCGAAGAGGGCTACGCCGCTGGCGGTGAGGGGAATCCAGTGGTATTTGCTGAGCCAGACGAGGAAGCGGCTGCGGATGAGGTCGGGGACGTAGCGGTGAAGAACCTCAGTCTGCGCGTGCAGCGCGTTGCCCCAGAGCAGCCAGCCAGTGTGAGCCCACCAACCGCCTTCGCGGGGGGTGTGGGGGTCGCCTTCCTGATCGCTGAGCTGGTGATGGACGCGATGGGTGGCTACCCAGAAGATGGGTCCACCCTCAAGGGCAAGCGTGGCGCAGGTGGCCATGACGTATTCAAGCCACTTGGGAACCTGGTAGCCGCGATGAGTGAGCAGGCGGTGATAGCACATGCCGATGCCGACATTGATTGCGACGACATAGAGCGCGAGCATGACCACCAGGCGCTGCCAACTGAAAAAGAAAAACGCCGCAAGTGCGCCGATATGGAATGCGACGATCACGGCGACGGTTAGCCAGTTGATGCCGGCGCTGATGGATACGGCGCGGCCCATGCGAACCTCTGCACGGGCGGGGACTGCGCGGGAGAGCGCGGGGGTGGTGGGAGCCGGGGGCGCTAATTCCGGAATTTCCGTTAGCGGAATTGTGAGACCTTCGTTTGTGACTGCGGGGGGGGAAGTGGGTACCACTGAAATCATTCGATGAGACATCCTCAGAGAGTGGCGGCATGCCCACTCACTGCCAGATTATATAGGACGGATTGTCACAAAGTACAGATCAGAACAACACGGTTATTGGGGGAGCGATAAGATTTATTTCACAATAGTGAGCAATATTGCTCACTTCATATGGAGATGCGGATTCTCGGCTCGCGGGACGAGGAAAGCCTGTCCGATAGCCGCTTGTTTCCATGTCTGCTGCATAATGACAATTGCCGACCGCGTCGGGAATAATCGAAGCTGATCGGCAATCGATACCATCCAAACGAAAGAGGACTTTCCCCATGGAACTGAACAAGAAAGTCGCCAATTTCACGCTGAAACCGACGAGGGTAAAACCGTAAGCCTGAGCGACTATGCCGGCAAGCCGGTGATCCTTTTCTTTTATCCCCGGGCGGATACGCCGGGCTGCACGATCGAGGCATGCGGTTTTCGCGACACATTCAAGAAACTTCAGGCGGCCGGCGCGGTGGTGCTGGGCATCAGCCGCGATACGCCGAAAGATCAGGCTAAATTTCGCGCCAAGTTCGATTTGCCTTACACGCTGCTTTGCGACGTGGACGAGAAGGTGTGCAACCAGTTTGGCGTACTGAAGGAAAAGAATATGTATGGGAAGAAGGTGATGGGCATTGAAAGGACCACCTTCTTGATTGGCCCGGACCAGACGCTGCTGCATATTTTTCCTAAAGTCACGCCGGAGGGGCACGCGGAAGAGGTGTTGGCGCTGCTGAATGAATGGAAGAAGGAACAGAAGTAGCATCTGCATCCCACCCATCGAGCAAAAAACGCTCGATGGATGGGGCACCCGGTAGTCGAGGGCTAGGATTTGGTCATTCCATGGCTGGAAGACGACAACTTATTGGCCGCCTGCTGCCGCGGGCGTTCTTTGATGCTGCCGCCGGAGGTAGTGGCGCCGCGGCTGCTGGGCAAGGTGCTGGTACACGTTTCAGCCTCAGGTGTTTTGGCGGGGAGGATTGTGGAGGTTGAGGCTTACCTGGGACCGCACAATGATCCACCCGATCCGGCAGCGCACAGCCATCGAGGGCCTACGCCGCGGAACCGAGTTCTCTTTGGTCCAGCAGGGTACGCCTATGTTTATGCAATCTACGGGCGCTATTTCTGCATGAACGTCAGCTGCGAGACGGAGGGACGCGCGGGAGGGAGTACTTTTGCGCGCGCTGGAGCCGCTGATCGGCGCAGACAAGATGGCTCGGAATCGGGGTCTTCCACCGGGGCGTATCGGACTGCCAGCTTACCTCCGGCCCCAGCCGGCTTTGCCAGGCGCTGGGGCTTACCGGCTGAGCCATAACGGAGTAGATTTGCTGGATGCCGCCTCACCACTGCAGGTACGCGACGATGGCTACAAGTTTCCGAGGTGCTGGTTACGGCGCGCATCGGGATTCGTGAAGCTGTGGACTGGCCGCTGCGGTTCGCTCTGCCGGGGCATAGTTGCGTCTCCGGGACGAAGAGCTTAACGGGCAAGCGCATGAAGGTTCGATAGTTTAGTTTGATTAGGATTGACGTGGATAAAGATTGGCGCAGACAAACTACCCTGAAGAAAATGCGCTAAATACGAATGGCGTCCGCTGCCGCGAACGCCATTCGGTGACCATGCACAAATCTGTCTACTTCGTCTTGCCGCCCTTGGCCGGGGTGGTGCCTTTCTGTGTGGATTGAGCCAGGACGCCCTTCACTTCATCGGCATAGGCTCCGTTTGGAGCCAGTTGAAGGTACATCTGATAGGCTTCAGCACAGCCGGGAGGCAGAGTAAACTGTCCCGTTTTGGCATCGTAAGTGGCTTTCACAATAAGCCCCTGCCCCTTGAGGTAATATGCGATGGCCTGTTTAGGATCGGCCTTGATGGCCTCGTCCGCGGCAGCCGCCTGCGCATCCGCATTGCCCACCTGGGAGAAGATGATCGCTTCGTTCTTCAGGAAGATGGCAGCCCGTGTTGGATCGGCCTTGGCGGCGGAGTCGAATGCGGCATTCGCATCGGGAACTTTGCCGGTCCGCGCGTAGATATCACCGAGTGCGGCATAAGCAGAGCCTTGAATGCCGGGATTCGGTTTTTTTGCCGCAGCCTCCATATCCAGGGCTTTCTTTAAGCTGACAATCGCTTCGTCATACTTTTTGGGATCGTTCTGCGCCATCCCCAAGCCCGCTTGCGCCTGTCCCAACTGCGCCCACAAGGTGGAAGCGTCCGGCTTGGCAGCGGTATCTCGGAGCATGATGGTTTCCGCGTCCTTGTACTTGGCGATCTTGACCGCAGGGTCCTTGGCGCTGATGGCGTCAGAAAAATCCTGAACAACAACCTTGATATCTGCGTTGATATTCTTGATGACCGCGTTCTGCTGCATTGCCGCAGTGTTGGCCTTTTTGATTTCCTCGATTTGCTTTTTCGCCTCCGGGCTAAGCTTGTCGAGGTATTCCTTGCGGGACATGTCGTCGTCCTGCGCCAGATCCTGGCCGGCGACGATCTTTATGTCATTGATTTGGTCGACAACTTTGTTGGCCGGTGTATTGGGCGCGCGGAAGACCAAGGTGTACTTGCCGGGAGACGCAACGCCGGAATAATTGCCGTCCGCACTGACCGGGAAGGAGAACTTAGCGGTCTGGCCGCCGTCAGTGGAGAGGCTCACTGTGCCAGCCGGGGTGGGTAACCCGTCCGGACCGATGACGCGGCCGTGAATCGATCCGCTGGCTCCCTTGATGGGAGCGGAAGACACAGGAGCGGACGACCCAGGGGCAACACAGAAGTGGATGCCCCAAGGTTACCAAGGTCGATGTCTTGCTGTGTATCCTGCCCGGCAGTGACCATCACCGTGACATCGGTCTTGCTGTACTCCGCGAACCCGGTTTGATCTTGCATGACCACTCGCGCAGAGTAGGTACCGGCAGGAAGCTCGCCCTCATAAGTGCCGGTCTTCGAGATCTTGAATTTGTAGTCCCCTTTTTTGCCGCTCATGGCCGAGAGTTCTACTGTGCCGGAGGACGCGAGCGATTTGTTGTGTTCACCGGTAACGGTTCCGTGAATCTTGCCCGTGGCCGCTGAGGCATCCGTGGGCGTTTGTGCAAGTGCGGGCAAGAGGGCAAAAGCCAGCAGGCCCGCCGCGGCAGGCAACCCCAGCCAGAGTGCAATCGTGCGTTTCATATTCTTCTCCTTGGGAGCGGCGCGAACGAAGCAGCCCGCGGGCTCAATAAAGTCATATTCTTCCGGCTGCAAATAGACCGGCGCCAACAGCGATTCTCCGGTGGGCGCGCCTTTGCAACCGCGTGCCAAAGTCCATAACGGGCAGCCCCAACGTTAAATCGAATAGGCTGCCCAACACAAGGGCGGCTGGGGAGGATATAGAGCTCCCGCCGTGCGACAAGCGGCTAAGAATCAGATTGAACCGACCCCGTGAACCCAGCTGCAGGGGCTGTCTGTTGCCGCTCGAAAGTCATGCCGGATCGCGTCCGCATGACGATCTTTCTATGTTAGAGCCTTCGGGTAGTGGCGCGTGTGGTCTGTATCACACACTAAAATGGACGAATGGCAACCACGATTCGTGCCGCAACTCCGGCAGATGTGCCGCAGATTTTGGCTTTTATTCGCGCACTGGCCGCCTACGAGCGCGCGCCGGACGCCGTGACAGCGACCGAAGCGGGACTGGTGCGGGACGGATTTGGCCCCAGCCCGTTCTATTCCTGCCTGATAGCCGAGCACGAGGGCAC
>CAWIVA010000008.1:0-57051 GCA_963839225.1 uncultured Acidobacteriaceae bacterium | reverse complement strand
CTTTTTTCGTCCCACAAGGATCGTTGCAACGACTGTAAGTAGACAAGATAGATAATCTAACCGGAACAACTCCACAGCACACCCCCGGATTTAAGAACTGGCGGAAGAGAAGATGCTATCTGCTTTTCGTGTCTGCCGTCGCACCTTATTATGCAAGCGGCCTGCCAAACCAGGCTGGCCTGAAGCGGAGCTTGTTCCTCATCTGAGATCAATCAGTTAGCGGCAATGAGCACCATTACTGGCTTTAAAGTAAATGGCAAGTGACGAAGCAAAGATGACGGCATTTCGTCTTGGTGACTTCAGGCAGTCGCGGCCTGTTGGGAATTAGCACCCAACAATTTCATGAAATGCATCGTCTTTGAAAATGGAGTTTTTGTATTCCAGAGAATCGCTCGAATCAGGTGAGATACGTCACATCAACCTGAACGCGCCCACGCTATGATCACAACATTCTGATCATGATTTACAGGTGGCTCGGTGGACGACAACAACACGCCCCCCATCGGTGAGGTTTAAATTAATGGAGCATACAATCATCGGCGGAGGCATCGTCTTCCTGCTCGGCTACGCTTACGTTCTCATCAGGCACTACCAATCTCGCCAGGTAATCTCGACCTCTGAATGGCTGAGACTGATGCGAGAGACCAATCTGCGCAACGATTGTGCAACCAAGGTGGAGTGACGAGAATAAGTCATTTCCCAGCCGTAAGATTCGGCCAACCTGCCTCAATTTTTCCCGCTTTCTACACAATCACCTCTGGGGCAGTTTTGTGTCTTTCGCAATCCATCTCTTATGGGGATCTCCGACCCGAAAGCTAAGGAATTTTTCATGGTTAGTGTAATGTCTGGGTTCCCACACTACCGGCGTTCTTGTTTTTGGCGCTAGGGGGATAGCACGAAGCCCGCGTTACAAGAACAACGAATATGCCCTAGTTCTTCGCAAAAGCTGCCGCCTCATTCTCCAACTGCGGGTCCCAATTCCGTGGCTGGTAGATGCAGCACGGTTCCTGCGCGAGCGGATCGCCTGTAACCGCGTATGCTCGCGCCCGCGACCCTCCGCAAATCTCCTTGTACTCGCAAGCCCCACACTTGCCTTCCAGCTTGCTCGTATCCCGTAAAGATCTGAAAATAGGCGCGTTGCGATAGATATCCTGGAGCGGCGTCTCTTTCACATTGCCGGCATGGATTGGCAGGAACCCGCTCGGGTACACATTCCCCACGTGGGAAACAAATAGAAACCCCTTGCCGTCGTTCACTCTCCGAGTCGCCCAGCTAGCGGTGCGCGTTTGCGCATCTGTGGTCGGCGCGCCCGCCTCAAAACCCTTGGCCTTGCCGTCCCCTGCGCCGTGCGGATGTCCGTGCCCCATGCGCCGTTCTTCCAGGTTGTGCTGCAGCAAATAGCGCCGGTAGTGCATTGCTTCCGTGGTTTTGATCTGGAAGCTCACCCGGTGACTCAGCTCGTAAATCTTTCCGAAAACCTCCTCGAACTCCTCGCCTGAGAGCAGATCGCCCAACTGTCCGCGTCCCACAGGCACCAGGAAAAACACATTCCACATCACGATCGCCAGCTTCTCAAACAGAGCGCATAAATTATCCAGATCGTGTGCGTTATGCCGGCTGATGGTGGTGTGCACCTGGATCGGAATCCCCGCTTCGTTAGCCCACTCAATGGCCTGGATCGTCCGAGCCCACGCGCCGGAAAGGCCGCGGAAGGCATCGTGAATCTCAGGCGTCGATCCGTCCAGCGAGATCCCCAGCCGCACCAACCCCGCCTCTTTCAGCTTGAAAATCGCCTCTCGCGTCAACAGCGGCGTAGCGCTGGGCGTCAGCGCCACCATCACGCCTTTGCCGGCCGCGTAGTGGATGAGCTCGAATACGTCTTTTCGTTTCAATGGGTCGCCGCCGGTAAAGACAAAAATCGGCACATGCATCGCGGCGATCTGGTCGATCAGCGCCTTGCCCTCGGCCGTCGTCAGCTCATCCGGGTGGGCGATCGGTTGGGCCGCCGCGCGGCAATGTTTGCACGCCAGATCGCACGATTGTGTCACCTCCCAGATAGCCAAAAACGGCGTCTCGTCGAAGTTCAGGCCCCCACGAGCGGGAATATTGTGCATTGGTTCCATAACCAACCTCCAAATCGTGCGCAACTAAGAGCGCTTTGTAACGGTCCGGACTGCGGAACATGCGCCGGGGATTGAGCGAGAATCCGATCATTCAAGGAAACTTCGCCCTGGAGCGCCACGATTCCGCTTCAGAAGACCACCACTGAGCGAGTCGGGCTGTGATTGAGATCACATAATCCCCGCGCCGCCCTCGAACTGCGCGTGTCGTCAATTAGGACAGGACACGGAAAGCTGGTCGCAAATGATGACCTAAAGGTGAGTAAGATCACCCCTTCCTGTGCCCTCCAGCACTGCATTTTTCATCCAGCCCTGCCAAAGTATTGCCGCACCACCAGGAGGTTCCCATGGCCCCCGTTGTCAAGCCAGGGTGGAGCAAACCCTCTACCATTCTTTACGCCTCCGAGATTCCCGCAAACGAAAAAACCTTCACTTTCGCCCTTGCGCAAGCTGTCGAGTTTGGCGCTCATCTCATCGTCTTTCATGCATACGACACTCTGGTAGTTGCCGCATCGGAGACCACCGGCATCCGCTATTTCGACTATGCCGCCGCTGCAAGAGCTGAAAAAGAGCAGCTTGAGCCGCTGGTTCAGAGAGTGCGGGACGCAGGCGTTTCCTGTGAACTGGTTGTGCGCCCCGGATTGCCGGCCGATCAGATTCTCGCCTTACTGCGCGAACGGGAGGTAGATCGTATCGTTATGGGCACCCACTCACCCGGCCCCATCGGCAAGCTGTTGGTGGGCTCAGTAGCCGAAGCCGTCCTGCGCACCGCCAATGCGCCGGTCTGCATCGTGGGCCCGGAAGTGGTCAGCGGCGCTTATCGCAAATTTGCCACCAACAATATTCTTTGCGCAGTGAGCCTACAGGGGGCGAGCCACCTGGTAGCCGGCTTTGCCGCTGAACTGGCCGCTCAGCACAAGGCGCGCTTGATCTTGCAGCATGTAATCCGACCTCAGGAAAAAGCGGAAGTCCTTGCGAACCACACCTTGGACCGGCTTGAGGCCGATCTGTTGGCCCTGATTCCGGCCAGGTTAAGGGGCAAGATCGCCGTGCAGACCGTCCTGGCGCCCGGTGATCCGACAGAGGAACTGCTCTACCAGTGCAAGGCGCAAATGGCCGACCTCATCGTTCTGGGAGCGCACGGCGCATCGGCTTTCGCGGCCATCACTCGTCACGGCGTAGTTTACAAAGTATTGGCCCACGCGCAATGCCCGGTGATTACGCTTTCACCTGCAGTAATGGCGGAGTGCGGTGTGGAGGAGGAAAAGCACGAATCTGCCGAGGCCTACCTGGCGGGCGTGTTTTAAATATCAAGATCCGTTGATTCGGTGGACCATTGCACGGGCATGTCAGCCCATTCACAAAGTTCAATAGATGAATGCTTAGTGTGCATCCTCTGCGCCTGTCTGTTTCTCTAATAGCAAACAGTGAATCAAGTATTTGTTATGGCGAGGAGCAAATCGCTTATGGAGGACGGGGTTAGATGAATAAACAGGCTACCGAGTTGCGAGCCCAGGCCGTGCATGGCCATTTCGGTCGTTTCGCAGCGAAAGTATCTGGATGGCTGGGTTCGACGTGGGCATTTGTATGTGCAGGATTGGCGGTTGTCGCCTGGGCTGCTACCGGTCCAATCTTTCATTTCTCGGCCAACTGGGCTATGGCAATCAGCACTGGAACGGCTATCGCAACTTTTCTAATGGTTTTATTGATCCAGAACACACAGAATCGCGATTCGCGAGCGATCAATCTCAAACTCAATGAGTTGATACTGGCGATGGACAAGGCTCGCAATCAAATGATCGATATTGAACGTTTGACTGACCTGGAACTGGATGAGATGCAAGCAACTTACGAAAAAATAAGAACTACTTGGGCTGATCGTCAGGCGAAGAGAACCCGCGGTCCTGCAGAGAAATAACCCAATCGCCTGGGACTAAACCGGTCACGACATTCGATTCATAAGAAAAGAAATGATTTGTGCGCAAACGCATGGATGCGCGATTTGTAATGTCCTATTTGGGACAGTGATTCGCCCCAACAGCGAGGGACCATGCTAGAAGAGGTGATGTTATGGATACTCCCAAAAGCGATGTTATGGACAAGGATAGATCAAGCAATGTTGGCAACATGAGCGGCAACACCGGAAGACAGGGTGGTGGCGATTCTCAACAGCAGCAAAAGGGCAATACCTGGGACAAGGCCAAAGATGAACCCCGCAAAGGCAATGAGAACGTCCCGGGATCGTCAGATCGGAACAAGGGCTCTGCGAACGTGCACGACGACGCCATCAATAAGGATCGCAATCAGCCTACGCAAACCGGTTCACGATAGGTCTGATGGAACCCCATCATTCCGTTAGACGCGCCAATTCAGCTGCGACTGGGGACCGGAAAGCCAAGATGGGTCCTCGCCGCAGCGGGAGGCGTGAATAAATGTCACTGTATCTGTGTTGTTCTCTGCCTGACACGTGGCCTTTGTCTGCGGGGTATTTCTTAGCCAAATCGCAGTCGGGTCCTCTTATATAGGGATTGATGTAAGTTACGATGCGGATAATCATCCGCTCATCCGAACCGTTCGCTCCTTGGTTTACAAGACGAGGAAATCCGCCAGACAGACCGCACATCGAAATACAGTCCAGCTAAATACTGGCTTCAATGCCGTGGAACAATTCAGCCTTGTGAGGGTATACTATCGCCAAGGCGGCTCACATACAGTTGCGCTTCCTCCGTGTGAGGTGTGTCTTCCTCAGGGACTCGAGTTCACTCACGGTTGCAGTTCCACCATCGGAAATCTCGCGGTGGCGCGCAGTGGCCCGTGTTCTTCGAAGTCCCGTGGACTCATTGGGTTGCGCACTTCTTCCTGCCTTTTGTGCTCTCTGCGGCTCTCCTCTCCCGCGGCTTTCTACCGTGCCAATTTGCGATGTTTGCTGGGCAGGATTTCCTGTTCAGAGCGGCCCAGTGTGTGCATGCTGCGGCGACGTGCTGGACGCCCCGCTGCTGGATTCGAGCCCGGCCAGCGCCGCGCTTTGCCGATCCTGCCGGATGGCGCCTCCGCAATTTGTGCGAGCGGTGGCGTTTGGCCCCTACCAGGACCGAATGAGAGCGGCCATTCACGCACTCAAGTACGACCGTCTTCTTCCAGCCGCCCGCGGACTGGGCCGGATGCTTGCTGAGGCAATCGCCCAACTGGCTCAGGACGCTCCGGCCGAGATGCTGGTCGTTCCCGTGCCGCTGCATCAGGTCAAAATTCACCCGGCGAGGCTTCAATCAAGCCCGGTCGCTGGCTGTTTATGCACTCGGTTTTTGCGTAAATCTCACCCCAAGTGGAAGCTAACGCTGGCCTCCAGCACGCTGATGCGCCTACGCGCTACTGAGAGCCAGGCCGGGCCTTACTTTCCGCCAGCGGCGCTTGAATGTTAGCGGCGCCTTTAGGGTCTCCGAGCCGGCCGCTGTCAGCATGAAGCACGTTCTGCTGATCGACGATATTTTTACTACCGGCGCAACAGCTCGCGCCGCCGCACAAGCGCTGGTCCGGGCCGGTGCCGCTTCAGTGTGGGTGGCCACGCTGGCAAGATCGCGCACCATCAACCCGTTCCGCCGCGGTGCCCTGATCGGCGACGCGGCGAACAACAAAGGCCTGCCCGGCAAATCGCCGGGCGCAGATTATGAAACGGCAAGCTTCATATTCATCGCAAGACCAACCATCTTTTTGACGAGGGGAAAAGAGATGTCGCTGGGAAAAGCTATGATTCATGCTCGCAAGCAGAAGTCCATTGCCAAGGCCGCGGCGTATAGCGGGGACTACGCGGCTGTACAGCCCAGCCATATGCTGCAGATGCCCGTCCTGGTGCTCAACGCCTCCTATGAGCCCATTAATATATGTGGCGCGAGCCGCGCCCTGGTGCTTGTGCTCAAGGGCATTGCGCGTACCGAGGAGGAGCACGGCCTGATGCTTCATGCCCAGCGCAGCCGCATCGCCATGCCCTCGGTCATCCGCCTGCTGGAGTACCGCCGCATTCCTTACCAGACCCGCGCCCTCTCGCGCAAAAATATCCTGCTCCGCGACCGCAATACCTGCCAGTACTGCGGCGAGGCGCTGCCCTCCAGCGACCTTACGCTGGATCACGTCATTCCCCGCTCCCGCGGCGGCAACTCCACCTGGGAAAACCTCGTGGCCTGCTGCCACGCCTGCAACCGCCGCAAGGGCAACCGCATGCTGCATGAGATCGATGACATGATTCTGCTGCGCGATCCGCGTCCCTTCTCGCTGCACACCAGCCGTCAGATCATGCGCATGCTGGGCCGCGGCGACGACCGCTGGCGGAAGTACCTGTTCTATTAGCCAAGTCCGGGAATCAAATCCGTGATCCGGTGGCGCTGCCTTGCGCTTAAGCTGCGAGCTGCATCGGACCTGCGTTGATCGCGGCTTCTGCGCGCCAAGGGCGGAATCCGTAGAATAGACTTGGATGGCATTTACCGAACAATACGATGTGGTCGTGGTGGGCGCCGGGCACGCCGGGTGCGAGGCGGCGATGGCGGCGGCGCGGATGGGGCTCAAGACCGCGCTGATCACCATGAACCTCGACCTGATTGCGCAGATGAGCTGCAATCCGGCCATCGGCGGCGTGGCCAAGGGCCACCTGGTGCGCGAGGTGGACGCGCTGGGCGGCATCATGGGCGAGGTGGCCGATGCCGTGGGAATCCAGTTCCGGCTGCTGAATACCTCGCGCGGCCCGGCGGTGTGGAGTCCGCGGGCGCAGTGCGACAAGCAACTCTACCGCGTGAAGATGCGCGAGGTGCTGGAGTCGCAGCCGGGCCTGCACATCCGCCAGGCGGAGGTTGTGGACCTGGTGATCGAAGAGCAGGGACCAGGGACTGAGGGAATCTAGGTGACAGAGCCGATCGGGATCGAGAGTTGCCACGGCCCGTTCGTCCACGGCGGCGAGTGCTGGGCCTCAAGCTGCGCGACGGGCGCAGGCTGCTGGCCGGGGCCACCATCATTACCACCGGCACTTTTCTGAACGGGCTGATCCACTGCGGCGAGGAGCGCTATCCGGCCGGGCGCAGCGGCGAGCCGGCCTGGTTCTGCTGGGCGAGGCGCTGCGCGCTTTGGGCCTGAGGACTTGCCGGCTGAAGACCGGAACGCCGCCGCGGCTCGATGGCCGCACCATCCGCTGGGAGGCATTCGAGGAGCAGCCGGGCGACCCGGATCCCACGCCTTTCAGCTTCAGGACCAAGAGGATTGTCCAGCCGCAGGTGAGCTGCCACATCGCCTTCACCACGCCGGAGACGCTGCGCATCATTCGCGAGAATGTGCACCGCTCGGCGATGTACTCGGGGCAGATCGAGGGCATCGGGCCGCGCTATTGCCCGTCCATCGAAGACAAGATCGTCAAATTTCCCGAAAGACGCAGCACCAGTTCTTCCTGGAGCCCGAGGGGCTGAACACCCACGAGGTCTACGTCAACGGCATGTCCACTTCGCTGCCCATGGAGGTGCAGTGGCAGATCGTGCACTCGATTCCGGGCCTTGAGGAGGCGGAGATGCTGCGCCCCGGCTACGCCATCGAGTACGACAGCGTGGACGCGACCGAGCTGGACCGCACCCTGCGCGTGAAGGCCTTCACAGGCCTTTACCTTGCGGGACAGATCAATGGGACGAGCGGCTATGAAGAGGCAGCCTGCCAGGGAATCATGGCCGGCATCAACGCGGCGCTGTGGCTGAAGGGCGAGCCGGCTTTCACCATGGATCGGAGCTGAGGGCTACACGGGCATCCTGATTGACGACCTGATCTCCAAGGGCACCAATGAGCCCTATCGCATGTTCACCTCGCGGGCCGAGTTCCGGCTGCACCTGCGCATCGATAATGCCGACCGCCGGCTGACTCCGCTACGGCCGCCGTCTGGGACTGATCGATGATGAGGCCTGGGCGGAGTATGAGCAGAAGCAGGCGCGGATGGCGGCGCTCACCAAGCTGCTGACGACCGGCAAAGTGGATGCCGAGCGGCTCGCGCGGCGGGATTCGGCGCGCTGACGGCGACCGCCGGACTGACCTGGGCGCAACTGCTCAAGCGTCCCGAAGTAACCATCGAGCCGGTGCTTGCGGCGATGAGTGAAACTCTGGCCAGGACCCGCTGCTTGCGGAATTGGCTCGCCGCGACTAAACCCCGACCAGAACGCCGAAGTGGGAACTGCGGTGCTGCGCAATGAGGCTCGCGCGGTGGAAACCGAGATCAAGTTCGCCGGCTATCTGGAGCAGCAGAAGAAATCGATCGAGAAGCTCAAGGCTGCCGAGGCCGTGGCGATTCCGGAGTGGATTGAGTACGGCGCCATCAGCGGGCTATCGCGGGAGATGCTGGAGACGCTGGAGCGGGTGCGCCCCGTCACTATCGGGCAGGCCAGCCGTATTCCCGGCGTTACGCCGGCCGCGCTGAGTCTGGTGCATGTTTCTATCCGCGTGCAGGGAGCCCGGCGGCTGGCAAGCTAACCGGCTGGGATATCGGTATCAACCTTGCGGAGGATTGATTGAGCCGGCCGCTCAAATTCTTATTACTACTTTGAGATCAGCGGAATATGGAAGGGCATTTCGGCGGTGGATTGCTTTTTTGTTTGGACTTCGAGTCTTCGCGCAGCGAGGTGCGCTGGGAGTTGATGCATAGCCATGTGCCGTGTGCGCGCTCGTAGACATGCGTGAATACGCCTTTTTCTTCCACTGGGAGGAATTTACCTTGCGGTTCAGCGTATAGGTGCCGTTGGCAACGGCGATGTCGCCCAGCATGCGCACTGTAATCACCCGCTGCTCGATGTGGGTGGTCTTGTCTTCGCCGGTAATCATCAAGGCGATCTGCTGATTGCGGGTGGTAATGTCGCCTGTGGCGGATACATCTACAAACAAGGGAGATAGGACCAGCTCAGGCCGTATTGGTCGCGCTGGTTGATGGAGTCGGACCAGGAGTCCTCAATCTTCTGGAACTCCCGAATCTCAGGGCTTTCGGCGGTGGTTACGTTGAGCCGGGCCGAAGCAGGGGCCGGATTCTGTCCGGCGGCAACGCAGCAAATCACAAGAAAAGCAGAAACACAGGAAACAAATCGAATCATACGCTCCACGTGCTCCCTAACAGAAGATATGGCGCTACGAAGATGATAAACCTTGGACTCCGAAGTGGTCTGGAGGAGAGCGGGAAAACAGGACTGAGGGACTAGAGACCAGGGACTTGGGACTCAAGAGCTAGAGCAGCGCATGCAGTTGCTCCGGCTGGCTGACGGTGACAATGGAGTCCTTGATAGAGATCCATTTTTCCTTGCGGAACTGGCCCAGGGTGCGGGTGACGGTTTCGCGCGTGGTGCAGGTCATGGAGGCCATCTCCTCGTGGGTCAGCAGCAGCGGGAAGCGATAGCGACCGTCATCCATGTGCTCGCCGATCTGATGGGCAAGCTCGAGCAGCAGCCTTCCGAGGCGGGCGGCCACAGTTTCAGAGAGCGCGATGCGGCAGGCATCCTGAAGCGCAAATCGATATTCCTGGCAGATGCACTGGACGGCGCGCATCTGCGCCTCCTTATGGCTGCGCAGGAAACTGAGAAAACGTTCGCGCTCGACAGGGCGGAGCTGGGCGTTGGTCAACGACTCGGCGGAGACTTCATAGACGCCGTGAGAGAGAACCGCGTACAGGCCCAGGATGGAGCCGGGTCCGGCAACGCGGACGATCATCCGGCGATCGTCGTTTCGTCCGGCGGTGAGCTTGAGATAGCCGCCACATATGAGATAGAGACAACGGGCATCCTCACCCTCAGTAAAGAGCGAGGCCTGGGCGGGGAGGGAGATGGTGCTGGTAGCCAGCTCGAGATCGGCCAGAACGGCGCTGCCCAGAGAGCAGAACCAGCCGGGGCGGCGATTGCCACAAGCGGCGCAGCCCGACGGAACCGGCTGGACGGGGTGTTTTTTCCGCGGGTGGATTTCTGCCGAGATCTCTGGAACTAACATGGTCTTGCCCCTTCCGATACCGCTTCAGACGGGTTCATCCCTGCCTCTTGCTTAACCCGAGTGAAACTCCACAGGGGTTAGAACGGGGTGAAGGCCCTTTGGACTCCCGGAAAAGTGACTTTTGTCTGTTAAAAGTTTGCCGGAGCTTCAACGACTAAGGATGTGATGGGCCTCACGTCTATATGGCCTTGCCCGGGTTGCAGGCTTTGCCGTGCAGACCGAGATCAGAACCTCTGGAGATTCGCGCTTCTTGCGTCTTCCCCGCCACATGTCGAACAAAAGTCAGGTCTTCGAATCTGTCGAATCTCGTGCGCCCGTTCGGCCAAGGGATTCTTGATGAAAAGTGAGCAATTCAATACAGCGGAAAGACCACAATCCTGATCTTCTGCTGTCGGAGTCAGCTTGCGGTTCCGGCAATCTAACTCCCAGTGTCACCTGGGATTTGCTTGTCAAGCAGGGCTTTTGTTGTCCTTTGCATTCAGGGCGTGTTCATTGAGGGGGTTGAGATCACTTTCGATGAAGAAATTCATGCTCTTGATGCTCTCTCCAACGTATGTGATGATTATCACAACCAAAGCATGTAATATGACAGTAGCATTCATCGAATGAAGTGATGTTCCACACAGGCCGAAGATTGGCACAACTGCTTCCAGTAGTGAGAACGAGGATCATTGAAGGTGGTAATTCATGCATAAGGATTGGCCTTTTACGCAATTGCAAAATGATGCGGCTCAGGGCAAGAGACTGGGACTGCGAGCCTGTTTGATTTTGATGCTTGGCGCAGGAATCTTTTGCGCTGGTGCTGTGGGAGCGCCAGGCGCCCAAACCGATCCGGGAGCCAAACCAGCCGCACAAGCTGAGTTCGTGGGTTGCGGATACCTGCGCCACCTGCCACGCAGAGATTGCCAAGGGATTCGCCGGCAATCCTCACGCCAAAATGGCGCTGATGCACGGCAACAACGGCGTGACTTGCGAGAACTGCCACGGGGCGGGCAGCGAGCACGTTGCGGGCGGCGGAGACGTGACCAAAATCTTCAATCCCGCGAAGGCCTCGGCCAAGGATGTGGATACGAAGTGCCTGGGCTGCCATGCGGGAGCGCATCCCAACTTCGATCGTTCTCCTCATGCGAAGGCCGGCGTAAGCTGCGTCAGCTGTCACTCGGTTCACGCCAGCAAAGAGGAAACGCTGCTCAAGGCGCCTCAGCCTACGCTCTGCTTTCAGTGCCACGCCGATACGAAGCCGGCATTTAACATGCCGTTCCACCACCGGGTAAACGAGGGCCTGGTCAAGTGCAGCGACTGTCATGACGTTCACGGCACCTTCGGGAACAACAACGTGAAGTCGACGGCCGATCAGAATGCGATCTGTACCAAGTGCCATACGGAGACGCGCGGGCCCTTTGTTTATGAGCACGCCGCAGTGAAGGCTGAAGGTTGCCTGGGTTGCCATACGCCTCATGGGTCACAGAATGCGCGGCTGCTGAATATGCCGAGTATCAACACGTTGTGCAACCAGTGCCATAGCCCGGTCGCTGCCGGCACGGTTCACGGGATGAACGCGGGATCAGCGGAGATTACCCCATGCATCGACTGCCACACCATGATCCATGGGTCAAATATCAATCCGGCGTTTCTCAGATAGAAGTCAAGGGCCTAGGCCGCGACCTTACGGAATCGCCGGACGGCGCGGCCCGGATCCAGTAACAGTTTCGTGCACGAGAGTCAAGATTTTGATTCTAGCTACGACGTAATTTTTTAGTGAGGCTTCATATGAAGAAGTTAGGCTGTTTTTTCCGGCTGTCCAATCAACAGTCTTTGGCATCCATCCGGCGCATCGCCGGGAGCGTTGGAGTCGCTGTTTTGCTGGTGATGATGGGTGGCTTCGTTGCCGCGCAAAATCCCACGCCCGCCGCGCCACAGCCCAGGCCGGAGTCTGAGATGACTCTTCCGGATGGGTATTTGACCCATCAGAGCGTGGATGTGGGTGGACGCATTAGCGGCATCTCAGGCAGCAAAGCCATGTACGATACGCTGGTCAATTTGCAGAGTGGGCCGCGCGTACAGGGAATGACCTTCGAGATGCGCGCATTGCCCGGCAAAAAGGGAACGCTGATCGATTCACTTAACGCCCTCGGCGCGGGGTTCGGCGGAGACCCTAACAACTTTGCCAAGCTGGACTTCTCCAAGGGCAAAATCTACGAGTTCTCGGGGCTCTTCCGCCGCGATCGCCAGTACTTTGATTATGATCTGCTGGGCAATCCAAATATCCCCGGGGGACAGTCGCTTCTGGGCGCGCCAACGAGCTTGATTACGTGGCCACAGGTCAGGCAATCGCCCGTGTTGTTCAATACTGTGCGCCGCATGACGGACACCAATCTCACTCTCTATCCGCTTTCGAAGGTGACTTTTCGGGCAGGGTATTCGCAGAATATCTTCCAGGGCCCGAGCCTGAGCCCGAGCGGTTATGGGTTTGCCAAGTACAACGCCCTTCTTCAGGAGTATCAGCGCAACAGCACCGACGATTTCACCGGGGCGATCGACTGGAAGCCTGTAAAGGGCACTTTGTTGACCTTTGCAGAGGAGATTGATCACTACAAGGCGGACTCCTATTTCACCCTGGCCCCCAGTGATTTCAACGTGCAGGAGGCGGACGGGACGCCAGCGGCGCTGGACGACTATGACAGTTTGACGCCCTACCCCAGCAGCGCCTGCACGGCAAACAGTATTGGCACCACACCTCTTCTTTCGGCGCCAAGCACTGGCAGCCTCCCGGTCATTAATCCGGCCTGCGCTGTGGTTACTAGCTACACACGCACCCAGCCGACTCGAATTCTTTATCCCACTGAGATTTTCAGGCTGCAAAGCACAAGCATCAAGAACGTCTCAATGAACGGCGATTTCCGCTATACCAACGCAAACATGAGCCTGCCCAACTACAACGACAGTTACCAGGGGCTGAATGGGAAGACACGCGCTCTGGCGTATACGGGTGTCGCGTCAGCAAAGCGCGAGGTGGTAGCCGCCGACTACGGATTCGTGTGGCAGGCCGCCAAGACGGTCAGTGTCTCCGATCAGGTTACCTTCTCGAGCGTTCATCAGCCGGGAACCACCACCATGACGAGCGTGACCACCGTGGCGACGCCCGCGCTTGCGGGAGATGAGACCATCAACTACCCGACGTTGACCACGACCGTGGTCAACACTGCCACCACCCCGCCCACAGGCTCGATTGAAGGCAGTGGCTCTATCGGCGTCACGGTGCCGGGTTACTTTGGGCAAAACATTCTGGTCAATAATCTGACTGGAACCTGGGATGCAACACCCCGCACCACGCTCTCGCTGACCTATCGCTATGGCAATCACACCATTGCCCAAGGCACTCCTCATAACGCCCCATTAGCTGTCGCGGCGACGACAAACGGAACGGTAAACATTCAAGAGAACGGTGGAATCTTCAACGCCGCCTATCGGCCCACGAACAACTGGGATGTGAATGGCACGGTGGAAATACTCTACGACGACAACGCATTCACCCCGGTCGGTCCGCGGCAAACGAAGCACTACAGAGTGCATACCCTATACAAGCCAAAGCCCTGGGCGACGATCTCAGGAGCCTACAACGACCTGGAGCGGCATAACAACACGAACAACAACCAGAGTGCGGTCGCCTTATTCGCCTCATCAGGCGGCAAAAGTGGCGATGCCTACTTCGGACCACTCGATCATGTCGATCACAGCCGTGTCTTCAGCCTGGGCGCGGCGCTGATGCCGAATGAGCATTATGGCATCGATTTCAACTATGCCTATAGCGATGTGTATGCGGCAACCAACATCTGCTATCTAACCGGCGGCACGGCCACCTTGCCCGGCGCTGCCCCGGCTCCAGGCTCGATCCCGGCCTCCGCCTTGGCGTCGGGGAATGTCTATGCGAATGGCGTCTGCAACTATAACGTTGGGCATGGCGGCGCGCCTGTCTTGGGGTCGTGGTTTGGCCGCGACTTCATGGATGCTCCCACGCAGTACGGATCGGTGGCACTGAACCTGTCTCCCGTTGACAAAATCCATTCCAATATCGGTTATCGTGTCAGCTCAGTCAACGGCAGCCAGTTTTTCAACGATGCGCGGGCAGTGAACGGCTCGCTTGTTTCCAGCTATCAGACACCGTTTGTGAATCTTGCCTGGACGGTTCGCAAAGGCATGATTATGAAAGCGGAATACAACTACTTCGGCTACGGGGAAGGCGGGCCCTCCGGCCCGCAGTACTGCAGCACTTCAACGTCTGCGTCTTCAGTAGTCGTTCCTTGCACCTCTCTGTATGATTCGGCGATTCCTACTACCGTGACCGGCCTGGTCGAACCGCCGTCCGGGTTAACCGCACCCAGGAACTTTCACGCGAATAATGTGACTCTGGGAGTGCATTACGAATTTTGACGGGGCATAGCCCTCTAAACATCGGCGCAGTTCCTGTATTCAAAGGGGCTGCGCCATTTCGATTGGGATGGTATAGTTTGTCATCCGGGCTACTCTCTTTGCGACTCTTGCCAGTTGCCAGGGTTCAAGTATGCAGGTGCAAAAACGGTCGGCTGAGGTTTTCTAGAGGAATCTGACCGAAAAAATTCAAGGAGTCACACCATGACAAAGACAATTCGTTCCCTGATGCTGCCGGCCGTAATGTTGTCAATGGCCTGCACAGTTCAATCGGCTCAAGCCGCCTCCGCAACAGCCGGCCAGGCGGTATACAAGGCCAAATGCCAGATGTGCCACGCCGCCGACGGCTCAGGCAATCTGCCCAAGGCAAAAGTGAACCCTCTGGGGGGCGCCACAGTTCAGGCAAAGAGCGACGCCCAACTGAAGAGTGCTGTTACGGCGGGTTCGGGCACCATGAAGCCGGTCGCCAGTGTTACCGGCGCTGATCTCGACAACGTTGTTGCGTATCTACGCACCTTGAAGAAGTAGCAGCAGGTTGGCCCGCCTTCCGGGCGGGCCGGCTAAATTAAGAGTGGGAGACAGTATCATTGCTGCAAAAATTCCGTGAAAGCTGGGTCCGCCCGGCGCTGTTCTTCGGCAATAACCCCATCAGCCTTGCAGGTGGAGCCGTCACCACGGCCTCCGCCGTAACCATGATCGGCAACTGGCTGATGGAGACCTTCGGCCGGCCCTACGACAATCCCTACCTTGGCATCATCTTCTTCCTGCTTCTGCCGGCTCTGTTTATAGGCGGATTGCTGGTGATTCCGGTGGGCATGTATATCCGCCGCAGGAAGCTGCAGCTAGCCGGCCAGATTCCGGCCGAATTTCCCAAGATCGACCTCAATGACCGCATATTCCGCCACGGCCTGGACATTGTGCTGGTGGCCACCATTGCCAACCTGCTGGTGGTATCGATTGCCACCTATCGCGGGGCGGCATATATGGATTCGCCCCAGTTCTGCGGCCAGTCCTGCCACGTGATGCATCCGGAGTACACGGCCTACAAAATTTCAGCGCATTCTCATGTAGCCTGCGTCGACTGCCATATCGGCTCCGGCGCCCAAGCCTACTTCAGCGCCAAGGTGAACGGCACCAAGCAGCTGGTTGAAGTCACATTTCATCGCTACCCGACACCGATTCCATCGCCGGTGCAGAATCTGCGTCCGGCCCGTTATATCTGCGAGGGCTGCCACACTCCGGCCCGGTTTGTGGGTGAAAAGCTGCTGGTCAAATCAAGCTTTGCCGACGACGAAAAGAACACTGAGACCCAGACGGTGGTGGTGTTGCACCTGGGCGGAATGGATGGACTCTCGCATCTGACGGGAATTCACGGCGTGCACCTGGGCCACATCGAGTACATCGCCACTGACTCAACGCGAACCACGATACCGTGGGTGCAGAGGCGCAATGCCGACGGGTCGGAGACGGCATTTGCCGCGTCAACCTTGAACGGCGCTGTTCCCCAGGGTGAGAGGCGGGTGATGGATTGCATCGATTGCCACAACCGCGCGGCTCATACCTTTCTCACCGCGGAAGACGCGATCAACCGGGCAATGGCCGATGGAGCGATCTCCCCGGAGCTGCCCTGGGTCCACAAGGAGGGCCTGGAACTGCTGAAGGCCACTTATGCCTCCGAGGCCGAGGCAAGCGCGAAGATTCCCGCGCAGCTTGCTGATTTCTATCGCACCCAGCATCCCGACGTGCTGCCGGCAAAGGCTGACCTGGTCAAGTCCGCGGGACAGCAACTGGTGACTCTCTACAGCCAGAACGTATTTCCCTCTATGAAGGTAACCTGGGGAACCCACCCCAACCACATCGGCCATATGAGCTACCCGGGCTGCTGGCGCTGCCATGATGGTGACCACGCTACGAAGGACGGCAAGGCGAGCATCACCAACGACTGCGCTGCCTGCCACAATTTGCTTGCCCAGGACGAAACCAAACCCAAGGTGTTGGCCGACCTGGGTATTCAATAAGGGAACCGAGCTTCTCTGTGATCCGCCGCTGTCGTACCGGCTACCGAGTCGCCGTGAATCATAACTTTCTGGCTAAGTGTGCCGGTACCGCTGCATAATCTAGTCCTAGATACACTCCACCGCTATAGAATCGGGGCGAAGCGTTATGGACCCGCCAGCCTCCGTCAAACAGTGGCCGGAAATTAGACCGGTTCCATGATTGGGAATGGGGAGCCCCCATTCCATCTGTCAGGAACGCGGTAAAGGTCGTTCCGGGTTTGTGTCCAAAGAGGAACATGGCAAACAAGAAAAGCCTCGGTCTGCCGCTCGCAATGCTACTGATGGCCAACTCGGGCGTGGCCGTAGCTCAACTTCCGGCGCAAGCCTCCCGCCTGGCCGGCGACTGGCACAGTTCTGAAGCCGTGGCGATTCCATCGTCGCGTCCGCCAATTCATCTGAATGCGGAAGGCCCTGCGCCCGCCGGAATGAAGTTGGAGCGCATGCTGCTGCTCCTCTCGCCCTCGGCTGACCAGCAGCAGGCGCTGGCCACGGAACTTGAGGCCCAAGAGAATCCTTCTTCGCCTCGCTATCATCAATGGCTCACCCCGGCGGCCTTCGCCGCTGCTTACTCGAACTCCGCCGCGGATGTTGCCGCGGTTTCGGCGTGGCTTGAGAGCCAGGGTTTTCAGGTCGCTCCATTGCCGGCCGGCCGCAGCTGGATCGAATTCTCAGGGACGGTCGCCGAGGTCGAAACAGCCTTTCATACGCAAATCAGTTCAATCAATTCGGCCAACGGAACACGCGCTTTGCTGGTTCAAGGGATCTCTGTTCCCGCTGCCCTTGAGCCGGTGGTGCAGGGACTGGTCTCGCTGGATGGAGCGCTTTCCACGCCCGCATTGACAGTGCCGCAGCCGGTCGCGGCCTCCGCAGCAGAGTTGGCAGTGGAAGCCTCGCCGAATCACGCTGAGGCTCTGACCCCGCAACTGGTCGCACAGATTTTTCACCTGGATGCACTGCACTCCACCGGAATTGACGGCACAGGTGAATCGATCGCAGTCGCGGCACGCAGCAATGTGAACAGCCAGGACGTTGCCGCCTTCCGTTCGGCCTTCAAATTGTCCACGAACCCACTCACTATTGTCCCAAATGGCTCAGATCCCGGACTTACAAGCGACCAGGCTGCGGCCACGCTGGCAGCTTCCTGGGGCGGTGCTGCCGCTCCCGGTGCGCGAATCGTACTGATTCCTGCGGCCACCACGTCAGCCACTGATGGATTGGATTTGTCGCTGGCGGCCATCGTCGACCAAGCGCTGGCGCGCACCGTCGCCGTGGGCTACTCGGAATGCGAGGCGGCTTTGAGCCAGTCGCATGAGGCTTTCTATAACGCGCTCTACAGGCAGGCGGCTGCGGAGGGCATTGCGGTGATTGCCGCCGCAGGCGACAGCGGTCCCTCAGCCTGCCATTTGGCGGGCAGCGATGTACCGGTCAGCAGCGGGTATGGCGTGAACGCGCTGGCATCAACCTCATGGAACACGGCAGTAGGCGTTGCGGCATTCGGCGCAGGCGGGCCGGCGGCGGGAATTTCCGCATTAACTGCATGGTCTCCGTTGAGCGCGGCGGATCCAGCCTATGCGGGCGGGGGCGGCAACAGCACCGTTTATCCCGCGCCCATCTGGCAGCCGATACCGAGAGAATCTCAGCAGGGAACTGACGGAACGGGAAGCCACAATCGTCTTTTGCCCGACGTGGCCTTGCCCACAGCGATCGACAGCGGCGTGAACCACGGGCTGGCCTTTTGTTTAGGCGAGTCCACTGCTTCCAGCGGATGCACCCTGGTGCGCAGTGGAGGCAGTTCAGCCGCCTCAGCCATCTTTGCCGGAGTTGCAGCACTGGTGGCGCAGAAGTACGGTGCACAGGGCAACCTGACGCCCAACCTTTATGCACTCAACCGGCTGAACGGCATCTTCGAAGATGTGCAGCAGGGAAGCGCGCAGCTGAAGTGCATTGCGGGCAGTCCCGGATGCGGAGCCACTGGGCTGATCGGCTATACCGCAGGCACAGGCTACGATCTGGCCACTGGACTTGGTGCTGTAAACGCCCAGGAACTGGTGAACCATTGGGCCACTCCCGATGCGACGGGCGCCGCGGTTACAATGAGCATGGGCATTACTCCTGTGCCCCTGAATTCGACATGCAACCCGGCGGCCCAGGTGACTTTCACGTCCACCGTGGACCCGGTGAAGGCAGGCGCAACGCCAACGGGCACCGTTACTTTCTACAATACAGTCACTTCCGCAGCGCTTTCCTCGGCATCGACGGTAACGCTTGACGGTTCAGGAACAGGCACGTGGATGGTGAACCTCGACAGCGTTTTTGCCACCGCGGGCACATATAACGTCGCGGCATCGTATTACGATGCAACCGGCACATACGCGTCCACAAACTCAAATCCGATCACCATCACCACAGCGCCCAGCACCACCACCCTCACGGTTACGCCTTCCAACCCGGCTCCGACGGTGGGCACAAATATTACTGTTACCGTTACATTCGGAGTTTCCACCTCCGGGCCGCCAGCCGGCGCTGTCGCGCCCACAGGGACCGTGATGCTGAATATTAATGGCGTGGAATTCGGTACGTCGCCAGTTACAACTGTGGGCAGCGTCACAACTGCGACCTTCACAGTTCCGGTTACCGCGTCCACTCATACGCTGCAGGCGGTCTATTCGGGCGATGCGAATTACACCGCGGCCAACGCCCAGACGAACATTAACGTGATTGCCATTCTGCCCGATACCGTGGTCCTCACCGCGAACTTTAATCCTGTGCTGCCAGGAATGGCGGTGATCCTGACCGCAACGGTCACTCCAGATACTCCACCCATGGCAGGGGCGGAGCAGAATCCGACCGGCAACGTAATCTTCTACGATGGAACGACCGTGATCGGTGAGGCCGCTCTGGTTCCTGCGCCGCTGACCGATTTCTCCACGGCGTCCATTACCACGGCAACTCTGTCGGCGGGCTACGACCAACTCACAGCTATGTACCTGGGAGATGCCGGCTACGACCCGGAAACCTCGAATGTCCTCACCCTCGGTGTTGAGAACTTCACCATCACACCGTCGCCTTCGAATCCTCCTACCAATCTCGATATTGTGCAGGGCCAGTCTGGCACCGCATCGTTTAACATCAGCGGCCAGGGCGGGTTCGGCGGTGAAGTTCAGGTGATTTGCGCCGTGCCATCGCAGGACGATATGACCTGCACGGCAACTCCGCAACAGATTGTCCCTCCCGGCACGGTTACCTTCACCGTTCAGACTTTCGCCTCTGGAGGACCGTCGGCATCCATCAATCATCGCGGGCCAATCTGGCCTCGTGCGGCGGGCGGCACTGCGCTGGCCGTGCTCGGATTCTTCCTGCTGCCGTTGAGGAGGCGTGCACGGATTTTGACGGGCCGTTCCACGCGACGCTTCCTGGTGCTGCTCCTGCTGCTGGCGGGTCTGTGCGGTGTGGGCATCGGTTGCACCAGCGTCAGCGGAACTGTTGTTCCCACAGGCGGCACTCCCCTGGGCGTGGCAACCTTCAAGATCACCGCTACCGCTTATGTTGACAATACCGTTGTGAGTCAGAGCGTCTACCTGACAGTGAATGTTCTGGCTGCGCTTTAGCCGCGACTCGGCCCGAACGTGATAGGCTGGCTTTTCGCATACAAGGAGCGCTATTCTTCATGCATTCCAGCCAGCCTGTGCAGTTCAATCTAGTTGCCGCAGCCCACGCATCCATGATCGAGCACGGATTCCAGCCGGATTTTCCCGCCGGAACCGATGCCGAACTAGCCGCGATCGAGGCTCATCCGGGCGCGCCCGCTGTCCCTGGCATCGAGGACCTGAGCAATCTGCTTTGGTCATCCATCGACAATGACACCTCAAAAGACTTAGACCAGATCGAGTGGGCCGAGCAGTTGCCCGACGGACGCATCCGTGTACTCATCGCAGTGGCCGACGTGGACGCGCGCGTCGCCAAGGGTACAGTGATCGACGGCCACGCCAGCAGCGAGACGACTTCGGTATATACAGGCGTCAAGGTATTTCCCATGCTGCCCGTTGAGCTCTCTGAAGGCGTTACTTCGCTGAATGAGAATCAAAAACGCCTCGCGATAGTGGTCGAGTATGCCGTGGATCAGGCGGGCGCTGTATCCGATGGGACGGCATATCGCGCGCTGGTGTGCAACCGGGCGCAGCTGGCTTATAACTCAGTGGGAGCCTGGCTGGAAGGTACTGGCCCCGCGCCTGCCAAGGTAGCTGCCAGCGCCGATTTGGCCACGCAGTTGAAAATTCAGGATTCGGCAGCCCAGCGCTTGGACGGCAACCGCTTCCAGCATGGAGCTCTGGATCTGGAGACTATCGAAACCGAGCCAGTGATTCTGTCCGGTCAGGCAGTCGATATTGTCCGCCAGAAGAAGAATCGCGCCACATCGCTCATTGAGGAGTTCATGGTGGCAGCCAACGGCGTCGTTGCCCGGGCTTTCGAAAAGGATGGCGTGGCCTCCATTCGCCGCATCGTGCGTACCCCAAAGCGCTGGGACCGCATCGTCGAGGTGGCCGAGGGTCTGGGCACCACCCTGCCCGCCCAACCGGACTCAAAGGCGCTCAACGACTTTTTGCTGGCGCAGAAGCAGAAAGACCCCGACCATTTTCCCGATCTTTCGCTGACCGTAATCAAGCTGATGGGGCCCGGCGAGTACGTGCTGGTGAAGCCCAACGAGGTTTCGCCGGGCCACTTCGGCCTGGCTGTGCAGGATTACACCCACTCCACCGCTCCCAATCGACGCTTTCCCGACATGGTGTCGCAACGGATCTTGAAAGCGTTTCTTGCTCATGCACCTCAGCCGTACTCTGAAGATCAGCTCAATCAAATTGCCGCCCATTGCACGTTGATGGAAGACGGCGCCCGCAAGGTTGAGCGGGAGATGCAGAAGCGCATCGCCGCCGTAGTTCTGCACTCCCATATCGGTCAGAGCTACCCCGCCATCGTCACCGGCGTGAATCATTACGGCACCTTCGTCCGCACTCTCAATCCGCACGTGGATGGAAAGCTGGTGCAGGGCGGCAAAGGACTGGACGTAGGCGACAAGGTAACGGTCAAGCTGGTCTCCACCGATCCGCAGCGCGGATTTATTGATTTTGCGGCGTGAGGTGCGGACATGTGCCAAAGAAATACAATTGGCGAAATGAAAGGCCAAAGCCATGGGCGATTCTCTGCAAAAACCTACTCCTGATCTGGTTGAGGAAATAGGAAAACGGTTTGACAACAATGGTTCGGTAAAACTGGCAGATGAGGCGCTGGCAAAGCTATTCATGGCGTTTTCTGAAAACTCTGACCTGAGCCATATACTACTGAAAGTCGTTGCTCTGAACTCGATTTATGCAACGAATATTTCACTCCATACTGCGAACTTCACGCGGATCGAAAAGATGGCGCGGCATATATATGAGATGAATATAGATGCTTTCCTCGCCAACGACGATCTACGCGTGGTTGATCTCATTGCTAACGCTAGGCTTGATGATAAGAATTCTAAGTATTATTCATTTGCTTCGAAATACTGCTCGTGGCAGAAGCCTTCTTCTTTTCCGATCTATGATTCAAGAGCCCGAGAGCTTTTGTGCAAGTACAAGAAACAGGACAGGTTTTATTCATTCAACAGCAACGATGTCTATTGCATTAACGGGTACAGGAAGTATTACGATATTGTCTTTGCTTTTCGTAAGCATCATGGCCTTGACTCGTTCGATTTCAAGAAAATAGATAAGTTTCTTTACTTGTACAAACCTGAAAGCTCGAAGTCCTAGCGTGTGCCTCTGGGTCGCCTCTGAGACCTGGAATTTTGCCGTCCTCGGTATTTACATTGTGCGCACGTTGATGTATATTAAATGTGTGTACAAATGGAGGACAATTTTATGGGCACGGTGGTCTCCGATTCAAGCCGTTTGCGGGCGGAGAACATCAATCTTCGCGTTAGCCGAAGCCAGAAGGCGCTGATTGACCGGGCTGCGGAGGCGCAAGGCCGCAATCGTTCCGATTTCATGCTGGACGCTGCCTGCCGAGAGGCGGAGTCCGTTCTGTTGGACAGGCGCTATTTCAGCCTGGACGAAGAAGCCTTCCGGCGTTTCACAGCCATGCTTGACGCTCCGCCCAAGAGCAATCCCCGGCTGGCCCGTTTGCTCGGTCGGAAAGCGCCGTGGGAGAAATGAGCGGTTCCGGCGACGCTCTATCCGCTCCTGAAAAACTGAGCACATCACACGACCTTTCGCAATTTCAATGCGGCGAACCTGAGCTTGACGACTGGCTCAAACGCAGGGCGCATCACAATGAAGAGAGCGGCGCTTCGCGGACCTACGTCGTCTGTGCCGGGCGCAAGGTGGTGGGTTACTACGCTCTGGCCGCGGGAGCAGCGGCTCACACCAATGCTCCCAGCCGCGTGAAGCGGAATATGCCGAACCCTGTTCCAGTCATGATAATCGGGCGGCTAGCCATCGACTCCGGATATCAAGGGCGCGGAATCGGTTCGGCACTACTGAGAGATGCAATTCTCAGAACAGCGCAGGCGGCCGAAATTGCCGGAATCCGGGCGATTCTTGTACATGCGATTTCAGAGAGCGCAAAGCGATTTTATGAAAAATCCGGATTCATTCCGTCACCGGTCGATCCGATGACTCTGATGATCACCGTGGTGGCAGCGGCGCATGCGCTCAAAGAAGAGTCCCGGAAGCAATCCTGAAGGGTTGCTTCAGACAATTCTGAGAAATTCCAATGATTATTGACCGGCTATGGATTGTGTGAGTTCGCCAGAGAAACATTGTGTAAACGTAATGAGAATATGCTCCCGCTGCACGCTGGCGGGCATCAAATGGCTGAAATGATTTACTCTTAGATGACCCCTAAATCTGATTTGCCATTACAGGTGAACAGGCTAACGGAGGGCGACTGCACAACTGGTGAATGAATGCGTTTAAGTTCTGGTTTTATCCCGGCAACATTTTTATCCTGCATCATTCTGCTGGTGCTGTCCTCCCCGTTGCATTCGCTGGAGGCGCCCTCCGGCCAGGTTGTTGCTCCAGTGACAGAGCTTCCTGAGGCGCCCCAGCCCCAATTGGAGGTTTCTCAAGCCCAACAGCCCCCGGCTCCTCAAAATCAGCAGCAAACGCCGGGTACCATCCCCGCGACGGCAACCACTCGGGACCAAACTCCCGTTGCGCAGGGCAGTTCCAGCTCTCAATCGGCCACTCAGCAATCCAGCACGGCAAAAAGCCAGCACGACCTGGCAGAAGAGCAATTGAAGCAACAGGAGCATCAACGGGTCGCAGGCATCATGGCCACCTTCAACACCACCCGCAACCAAAACGCTCTACCTCTCTCTCCGGGGCAGAAATTCCAGCTCTTCTTCAAGAGCTCCACTGATCCCTGGCCTTTCGGGCTGGCGGCCGTGGTTGCAGGGATCGGGCAGGCCGATGATAGCTACCCTGCCTGGGGGCAGGGCATGGGAGGATACGCAACGCGATTTGGCGGCGCATACTCCGATTACTTTATTGGCAATTTCTTCGGCAATGCGGTGTTGCCCTCATGGTGGCATGAAGATCCGCGTTACTACCAGAAAGGAACGGGCTCTGTTTCGAGCCGGGCTCTGTGGGCCGCCGCGAGTACGGGATGGTGCAAACGCGATAAAGGCGGATGGGGGCCAAACTGGGCCAACGTCATTGGCAACCTGATTGGCGCTGCCATAGCCAGGGTCTACTACCCTCCGTCTGAACGAACTGTTACCGACACTGTTACGGATGGATTAACCGTCTCTGCAGAAGGAATTGTGGGCGCAGAAGTCATTGAGTTCTGGCCGGACGCGGTACGCCACCACAGGCGCAAGCAAGCCGAAAAAGCAGCCCGGCTCGCAGCGCAGGCTGACGCTGCCGCTCATAAGTGACCAGGCAGACTTTATTCGCTGGAACAATCTTCAGAAGGAGCTGCCTGAATTTCAGTTCATCGGTCACTCGCAACTTCACGATCGACCTCAAATTGAAAGATTCGATGCGCGACATTACTAGCTCAACCGGCATAAAAAAGCCGGCAGATCAGGCCGTCACGAAGGTGAGTCTCGATTGCTCATTTGAGGAGTGGGTGTGTTCAAGTATCGGTTCCGCCTCAGCGATATTCTTTGTGAGCATTGCCTTGTTGGCAATGCCCCTCCAACTTCTTTCGCAGGAATCGGGATCGAGCCGGCGGTTAATCGCGGTCGCGGAACTACCTGAAGCTCCTCAGCCTCAATTTGTGCTTGCCACCGACGCACCCTCTGCCTCGCAAGAGCAGAGCACCCGGCAGCCCGCCCAAAGTACCAACGCGCAGGACAGTTCGAGCTCTCAATCTGTTCCTCAGCTGCCCGATGCGAAGAAGAAGCAGTACGAAAAGGCCGAAGAACAGATCAAGGAGCAGGAGAAGCAGCGCGTTGCGGGTGTTGTGCCCGCCTTCAATGTCACCTATCACAGGGACGCGGTCTCCATGACCTCGGGACAGAAGATGCGCCTCGCATTTCGCTCCTCTATCGACCCGGTGACATTTGTCGGCGGGTTAATGGGCGCCGGCTTCAAAGAACTCAAGGACGAAGACACCGGGTTCGGATGGGGTCCCGAGGGCTTTGGAAAGCGGGCCGGTGCGGCTTACCTCGACGCCTTCGACGGCACCATGATCGGTAACGGCATTCTGCCCTCCATCCTGCATCAGGACCCTCGCTTCTTCCGCATGGGCCACGGATCCATCAAACGCCGGCTGCTTTACTCCGCCGCTACCAGCTTCATCTGCAAACATGACAATACCGGCAAGTGGGAACCCAACTACTCCAACGTGGCCGGCAACATTGTCTCGGGCGCAATCTCCAACCTTTACTATCCTTCCAGCAACTCCGGCATCGGCCAGACCTTCGGCAACGGAATGCTGGTAACCGCCGAAGGCACCATTGCTGCCGTCTTCGATGAGTTCTGGCCGGACTTGTCGCGGAAGTTTCTCCACCGTGATCCAACACACGGTATCGATGCTCAGTTACGCGCGCAGGACGAGGCTGAAAAGCAAGCGAAGCAGAACCAGAAATAGGTTTAACCAATCCTGATTTCTAGCGCTTCTTCGCCTTTGCACGGCCTGTCGACTTCTTCGCGTCACTCTTGACGGCGCGAATTTTCAGCGTCTTCAGAGCAGCGATGTTTCTGTCGATCAAAGCGTAGCGCTGTTCCGCGCAGGCGTGGGTGCGCCACGGATCGGCCGGCGTATTCATCACGTAGTCCAGCAACTTGCTGACCGTGCTGGTGGCCACGTGCAGCCGTGTATCCGATGAGGCGTAGTAAATATAAACGTCGCCATTCTTGCGCTCGATCCAGCCGTTGCTGAAGACCACATTGGAGACGTCGCCCACGCGCTCTTCACCCTGCGGAGCGATGAAGTAGCCGGCGGGCTTGTGGGTGATAACCCAGGGCCGCTCCAATTCTGTGAGGAAGAGATAGAGCACGTAGCGCAAGCCCGCAGCCGTATTGCGCACCCCATGCGCCATGTGCAGCCAGCCTTTTTCGGTCTTGATCGGCGCGGGGCCCTGGCCGTTTTTGACCTCCTGGATAGTGTGATATCTGCGGCTGTCGATAATGATTTCCTGATCGACCACTGCTTTTTCAATGCTGGGCGAAAGACCCCAGCCGATGCCGCCGCCCTTGCCCGTCTGAATAAAACTATCCTGCGGCCGGGTATAGAAGGCGTACTTGCCGGCGACGAACTCGGGATGCAGCACCACGTTGCGCTGCTGCGCTGATTTGGATTTAAAGTCAGCCAGACGCTCCCATTTCTTCAGGTCCCTGGTGCGGGCAATGCCGCATTGCGCAACCGCCGAAGAGGTCTCCCACTCCGGCGCATCCGGGTTTTTGCGCTCGGTGCAGAAGAGGCCGTAAATCCATCCATCTTCGTGCTTGACCAGCCGAATGTCGTAGACGTTGGTGTCTGGATTGTCGGTCTCAGGCATCAGGATGGGATAGTCCCAGAAACGAAAATTGTCGATGCCATTGGGGCTCTCAGCGACGGCAAAGAACGACTTGATATCGGCGCCTTCAACACGCGCGACCACCAGGTATTTGCCCTCATGAAAGATTGCGCCGGCGTTGAAGGTGGTGTTGATGAACATCCGCTCCATCAAATATGGATTCGATTTGGGATCAAAATCGTAACGCCAAATCAGCGGCGCGTGCGCGGCGGTCAGAACCGGATACTCATAGCGGTCATAAATGCCATTGCCGCCCGCGGCCTTGCGGTTGCGGCGGGCAAGCAGCTTCTCCTGCTGCCGGAATAGACTCTGAATACTCTTTTTGAATGCAGCTTGTTTCATCTGTTTTCTCCGGTCGTTTCATTTATTTGTGCTCAATGTTCCAGCTTGGTCCCCGTCGCATTTCTCAGCCGCCACAATTTCGAAAGATCGGTGGCTAAGGACGCCGCAGAAACATTACTCACTTACCAGAACCAAAACTCCTGTTTTTGGGAGGCAGAGCTATTGTAAACGACTACACAAAGGGAGCGGGAATCACGCGGTATACTTGCACAACGCGCAATTTCATTGATAAAGGTTGCCAAGACGGCGAGTCATCACCCAACGCTTGCTGCCGGCATTGAGGGTCAAATGCATCTTCACGTTCTCGATATCGCCATTATTTTGGTCTATCTGCTAAGCACGGTGCTCATCGGCTATTGGGTTTCGCACCGCGCTTCGCAGAGCATGCAGGCATATTTTCTGGGCGGCAACAAAATGCCCTGGTATATGCTCGGCATCTCAAACGCATCGGGCATGTTTGATATCAGCGGCACCATGCTGCTGGTCTATTGGATGTTTATCTACGGCCTGAAGAGCGTATGGATTCCCTGGTTATGGCCGATCTTCAACCAGATATTCCTGATGGTTTATCTTTCGCGTGGATGCGGCGCTCAAATGTGATGACCGGCGCAGAGTGGCTCAAGACGCGGTTCGGCACCGGGCGAGGCGCGCAGTTGTCGCACGTCATTGTGATTGTCTACGCGTTGATCTGCACACTGGGGTTTTTCAGTTATGGATTCAAGGGCATCGGGAAGTTTGCCGCCACGTTTCTTGATCCGACGATTCTCTGTTGCAACGGGCAGTGGCATCCTTCGCCGAATATGTACGCGCTTGTCCTCATTTCGATAACGGCGATATACGTCATCAAGGGCGGGATGATCAGCGTGGTGATTACCGAGGTGGTGCAGTTTTGCCATACTGGCCATCGCATCGTTTTCAGTGGGAATTATCGCCATGATTCAAAGATGGCGCCTGGAGCGCTGCGCAAGGTGGTGCCCGCGGGGTGGGACAGCGTCTTCTTTGGCTGGCATTTGAACATGGATTGGTCGGCGCTGATTCCATCGGCCAATGCCAAGATTGCCCAGGACGGCTATGGACTCTTTGGCTTCTTCGTCATCATGCTGCTGTTTAAAGGCGTGCTGATCTCGGCGGCCGGTCCGCCCCCAGCTACGATATGCAGCGTATTCTGGCTGCAAAAAATCCGCGCGAAGCCTCGATGATGAGTGCCTGGGTAAACATTGTGCTTACCTTTCCGCGCTACTTTCTCATTGTCGGACTTACCGTGCTGGCGGCGGTATTCTTCAGTGACAGCATCCGCGCCATGGGGCCGAACATGGACTTCGAACTGGTGCTGCCCATGGCGCTCGGCCGCTTCGTTCCTGTGGGGTTGCTGGGGTTCCTGATCGCCGGAATGTTAGCGGCCTTTATGTCGAATTTTGCGGCAACGGTGAACTCGGCGCCGCCTTATCTTGTTAACGACATCTACAAGCGCTTCATCAATCCAAATGCGTCATTGAGAACTTTGGTCCGGCTTAGTTACCTGGCCTCACTGGCCGTGGTCGTGATCGGCGTGGCGATTGGATGGTATGTGACGTCGGTAAACTCCGTCGTGCTGTGGCTCGTCTCCGGCCTGTGGGGTGGTTATACCGCATCCAACATGATGAAATGGTACTGGTGGCGGTTCAATGGCTTTGGCTACTTCTGGGGCATGGTTGTTGGTATTACGTCTTCGTTGACTCTGCCGCTGGTGATTGAAAAAGTTCCCATAGTTCAGTACTTGCTCTCTCAATATTCCATCAATCTGAATGTTTCGATCATTTTCCCTTTGACGCTGATTGTCTCGTTGATCGGCTGCTTCGCCGGCACGCTGCTTACCAAACAGGACGACGAAGAGGTGCTGAAGGATTTTTATCGCCGCGTCAGGCCTTGGGGCTTCTGGGGGCCAATCCTGAAGAAGGTGCTGGCGGACGACCCTAGCTTCAAACGCAACCGTGACTTTCCGCGCGATATGTTCAATATCGCGGTTGGTATCGTGTGGCAGGTAAGCCTGGTGACGCTGCCACTATATATCGTGATTCAGGAATATCAACGCGCCGCGATTGCCCTGGCGGCAATTCTCGGAACATCGGCTATTTTGAAGTTCACCTGGTACGACCATCTGGCCGTCCGCGAGGTTGAGCCAGCGAAAATCTTTACGGGTGGCAAACGCTGAACGCACTCGAACTCCGTATTCTTGACGCCGGGAAGAACTGGTAAAGGAGTGCGATCATGTCCTCCGCCTTCAGTGTGCTGCCAGCGCCTGAGCCGCACATTCTTTCAAATCGCGACAGAGGGTATCGACGCGCGACAGATCGGAATCCCAGGAAAACATGAAGCGTGTTGCGCCACCGATAAACGTATAAAACATCCAGCCGCGCTACTCGAAGAGACCTGAGAATCTCTTCAGAAACGGACAGAAATACCGCGTTGGCTTCAACCGGCGCAGGCTTATCCGTATGCCTGGGATATCGGCGATCTGGGCGGCGAAATGTTTAGCGCAACCGTTTGCGTGCTCGGCATTGCGCAGCCAAGCCCCGCTCTCAAGCATTCCTATCCACGGCGCAGCAAGAAAGCGCATCTTCGAAGCGAGTTGGCCGGCCTGTTTGCATCGGTAATCAAAGTCAGCCGCAAGCTTGCGATCGAAAAAGATAACTGCTTCGCCCACCGCGAGGCCGTTCTTCGTGCCGCCAAAACAGAGAACATCAACGCCGCTCTTCCAGGAAGTATCCGCCGGCGAGCAGCCGAGACTTGCGCAGGCATTCGCAAACCGGGCGCCATCCATGTGCAGATAGAGATTATGCAGCTTGCATTCCTCTGAAATTGCGCGTAATTCATCCAACGTATAAACAGTGCCTAATTCAGTGGATTGTGTGATGGTGACAACGCGTGGCTTGGGATAATGAATATCCTGGCGCCTGGTCGCGAGTTCACGAATGGCCGCCGGCGTCAGCTTGCCCTCCGCGCTTTGCGAGACCAGCAGCTTCGATCCGTTTGAAAAAAACTCCGGCGCGCCGCATTCATCTGTTTCCACATGCGCTGAATCGCAACAGATGACTCCGTGATAAGACTGGCAGAGAGATGCCAACGCCAGCGAGTTGGCCGCGGTGCCGTTGAAAACAAAATAGATTTCGCAATCTTTCTCAAAAAGACTCGCGAAACGCGTCGGAGGCTCCCGGCAGTCCAGGGGTCGTCTCCGTAGGAAGACACGTGACCATGATTGGCAGCCTCGGTCGCCTGCCATGCCTCGGGACAAACGCCCGCGTAGTTGTCGCTGGCAAACTGTTGAAGCTGTTCCCCGCATTCAAAATCGATCATGATTCAAGTCTCTCCGCGATACAGAGTTTGTTCGTGCCTGTTTACATAATCATGGCACAGTGCGTTCATGCCATCTGGCTTCCTTATCGCCTGAACATGGAGACGACAGTATAGTATGTATTATTGCCGCCGCAGGACAATCCGACTTGATCTTTTTGCCATCAGCGCTTAAACGGCACTCCCCCCATTTGCGCAACAAAAAAAGGAGTCTTTGGAGCACATGAATGTCACGAAGGTCTAATTACGATAAGTCGCCGGCCATTCAGGTGGGGAACGAGAAGGATTGCCACAAGGGATGGGATGAGATTGGCAACGCTCTGCTCTCCGGCCTACCGGATTCCGGGGGCGTAATCTGCGTGGAGTGCTACCCGGGCGCATTTGCAAATCGCATTGAAAAATCGCTGCGAAGAGTTTTCGCGCCCTGTGAGGTTATCCGCACGTCAGAACTGTTGAAAGATCCGGATGACGTTCGTGACCTTCTTTTCCCCTACCTCGGCAGCGACCCGGTCTTTGGGCGAATGAACGGCATTACGATCAGGATTACTTCAATCGGGACCGCCTCGAGAGCGCCCGCCGCCAGATTGGGAATAACCGCGCTCAGCGACTGTTGGTGATTGGAGTTGGAGCATCGCTCCTCTGTGAGCGTCCCGCATTGATCGTCTATGCGGACATGGCACGCTGGGAGATCCAGCAACGCTGGCGAAGAAAAGAGATTGGAAACCTGGGGCTCGATAATGCGGGCGACACCATCGGCGTCAAATACAAGTGCGGATTCTTTGTCGAGTGGCGGGCCGCGGACCGTTTGAAGAAGATTCTGTTGCCGCGGCTCAACTTTCTCCTCGATACCAATGACCCATCAGTTCCCAAGATGATCGCCGGCGATGTTTTTCGCCGCGCACTGCGCAGAGTGTCGCAAAGACCGTTCCGCGTTGTACCTTACTTCGATCCCGGTCCATGGGGCGGACACTGGATTGAAGATATCTGCGATCTTCCACGCGACCGCCCGAATTATGCCTGGGGTTTTGACTGCGTACCGGAAGAGAATAGCCTGCTCCTCGGCTTCGGCAACACGCGGCTTGAAGTCCCTTCCCTTGATCTGGTCTTCGCGCATCCTCATGAACTGCTTGGAGAGAGCGTCCATGCGCGCTTCGGAACCGAGTTTCCCATTCGATTCGACTTCCTCGACACCATGGGCGGAGGCAATCTGTCTCTTCAGGTTCATCCTCTGACCGAATATATCCAGGATAAATTCGGCATGCATTACACCCAGGATGAGAGCTATTACATACTCGACGCCGGAGAGGATGCGACAGTTTATCTTGGCCTGCTCGACTCAGCGCGGCCCGCTGAGCTTTTGCGTGATCTCCGCAAAGCGCAGGAGGGCAACTTTAACTTTCCCGCCGAACAGTACGTCAATATCTTTCCAGCGCGCAAGCACGACCACTTCCTCATTCCCGCCGGCACCATCCACTGCTCCGCCAAGAACAGTATGGTGCTCGAAATCAGCGCCACTCCATATATCTTCACCTTCAAGCTTTGGGATTGGGGCCGGGTGGGACTGGACGGCGAGCCCCGGCCCATCCATATCAATCATGGCAAAGCGAATATTCAGTGGGACCGCACCACCGCCTGGGTGCAGAATAATCTCGTCGATCGTATTGCTCCCGTATCTTCAGGGCATGGCTGGACTGAAGAGCGGACCGGATTGCACGAGCGCGAGTTCATTGAAACCAGGCGCCATTGGTTTAAGTCACCCGTCCCCCACAACACGAATGGCACGGTTAATGTCTTAAACCTGGTGGAGGGCGATGAGGCAATTGTTGAAAGCTCAACTTCAGACTTCGAACCATTCATCGTTCACTACGCTGAAACCTTCATTGTGCCTGCGGCGGTAGGCGGCTATACAATTCGCCCTCACGGACAGTCGACCGGCAAGCAGTGCGCCACGATCAAGGCGTATGTGCGGTCCAACGCCTGAAAGAGCGGCAAAGATAGAAACTCAGGAAATCGATCTCCAGGAATTCTGTTGCAAGGTTGTTTGGCTTGGCCTGAGAATCAGGGCGTTACTTCTCTTCCGGCGATAAAGACCCGCGGCCTCGCTGGAGCGGCGATAGAGTAGGCCAACTTGCGGTAGTCGTCGAATTCATGAATCAGGAGATCGGCCTGTTTACCGGCCTCCAGAGAGCCTGTCCGGTTGCCCAGGCCAAGGCTCCAGGCCGCATTGGTGGTTGTTGCTGTGAGCGCTTCGGCGGGCGACAATCCCATCTGGAGACAGGCCAGCGAGAGCACAAACGGCATGGAGGAAATTGGCGACGAGCCGGGGTTGAAGTCCGTAGCCAGCACAATCGCCAGGCCCAGTTCGATCATGGCGCGTGCCGGCGGGTAGTTCGTTGCCCCCAGCGCAAAGACCGAGCCGGGCAAGAGCACCGGCTGGACGCCTGCAGTGAAAAGCTGGCGCATAGTCTCTACGGTGACCGTCTCCAGGTGGTCGGCGGTCACCGCACCCAACTCGGCGGCTAAAGCAGCGCCCGTGCCCGGACGGAACTGCTCGGCATGAATGCGCAAGCCGAGACCATGGCGCCGCGCAGCGGTCAACACGGTGCGCGATTCATCTACCGTGAAGGCGTGATCGTCGCAAAATACGTCGCAATAGCGCGCCAGATAGGCCGTGGCAACCTCGGGGATCAGCTCTTCGGCGATCCAGCGGACGTACTCTTCGCGACGGTCTCGAAACTCAGGCGGAACGGTATGCGCTGCCAACAGGGTTGGAACGATCGTCGCCGGACCCTCTGCGTTGAGCCTGTTCAGCACGCGCAGCATTTTCATCTCCGAGTCGTAGTCGAGCCCATAACCGGACTTGCCTTCGATGGTCGTTGTTCCTGTCCGGAGCATCCAGTCGCGATGTTTTCGCGCCGCCGCGAGCAACTCTTCTTCCGTTGCTGCTCTTGTCCGTTTCACGGTGCTCAGAATCCCGCCGCCCGATGCGGCGATCTGCTGGTAACTCACGCCGGCAATGCGCTGCTCGAACTCTGCCGCACGATTGCCGGCAAAGACCAAATGAGTATGCGCATCAACAAAGCCGGGAGTTACGAGTTCCGCTTCGGCATCGACGAGCACTGCGTGCAGCGGAATTTTTGATCGCAGCTCAGAGTACGCTCCAGCCGCAGCGATGCGGCCTTCCTCAATGAGCAGCGCCGCGTTCTCGATCAAGCCGAGTTCGCGTAGTTCAGAGCCTGTGCGCGGACGCGGGGGACCGGCCAGCGTGGCAAGCTGGCCGATATTGACGATGGCAAGCGTGCCGTCCAAGGCTATTTGACACCCATGGGAATCGAAATGCCCCGTTCGTGCGCGGTCTTTTGCGCCAGTTCATAACCTGCATCGGCATGGCGGGCAACGCCCAGGCCGGGATCGTTGTTGAGTACTCGCGCAATTTTTTGTGCGGCGACTTCGGTGCCATCTGCAACCGTTACCTGCCCGGCATGGAGCGAGTAGCCCATCCCAACTCCGCCGCCATGATGGAAACTCACCCATGTCGCGCCGGAGGCCGTATTGAGCAGCGCATTCAGAATCGGCCAGTCGGCGACGGCGTCCGAGCCGTCGAGCATCTTCTCCGTTTCTCGATAGGGGCTGGCCACAGAACCGGTATCCAGATGGTCGCGCCCAATGGCGATGGGTGCGGAGATTTCGCCCTTGCGCACCAGTTCGTTGATCGCAAGGCCCATGCGGGCGCGCTCCCCGTAGCCCAGCCAGCAAATGCGCGCGGGCAGGCCCTGAAAGGCAAACCGGCCCCCCGCCAAACGCAGCCACCGAGTAAGAATCTCATTATCGGGAAAGAGTTCGAGCGCCAGCCGATCGGTACGGTCGATGTCTTTGGGATCGCCCGACAAAGCGACCCACCGGAAGGGGCCCTGCCCGGTGCAGAAGAGCGGGCGGATGTACTCCGGGACAAAGCCGGGAATCAGGAAGGCGTCGGCGCAGCCGGCGTCGAAGGCAAAGCGGCGAATATTGTTGCCGTAGTCGAAGGCCACCGCGCCCGCTCGCTGCAAGGCCAGCATCGCATCCACGTGCGCCACCATGGAAGCCGTCGAGCGGCGCACATATTCCTCAGGATCGCTGCGGCGCAGCTCCGCTGCTTCACTCAGCGAGAGCCGTTGGGGCACATAACCGTTCAGCGGATCGTGTGCGCTGGTCTGGTCCGTCACCACGTCCACCTCGACGCCGCGCCGCACCAACTCCGGCAACACGTCGGCGCAGTTGCCCACCAGTCCCACCGAGAGAGCGCGACTCTCGCGCTTGCCCGCTTCGCATAGCTGCAGTGCTTCTTCCAGGTCTTCGGTGATCAGGTCGCAGTAGCGCGTGGCGACTCGCCTCTCAATGCGGCTGCGGTCTACATCGATGGCCAGAATGACTCCGCCGTTTAACGTTACGGACAAGGGTTGAGCTCCTCCCATGCCGCCTACGCCGCCGGTCACCACCAGCTTTCCTTTCAAGGAGCCGTCGTAGTGCTTTTCCGCCAGCGAGGCGAAAGTCTGAAAGGTCCCCTGCAGAATTCCCTGCGTGCCGATATATATCCAGCTTCCCGCCGTCATCTGGCCGTACATCATCAGGCCCTTGCGATCCAACTCGTTGAAGTGCTCCCAGTTGGCCCACCTGCCCACCAGGTTCGAGTTGGCGATCAGCACCCGGGGCGCCAGATCGTGGGTAGGAAAAACCGCAACCGGCTTACCGGATTGCACGAGCAAAGTCTCTTCTCCGCCCAGTTGTTGCAACTCATGAATGATTGCGTGATAGCACTCCCAGTTGCGGGCCGCTTTGCCGATTCCGCCATAAACCACCAGGTCAGCGGGCCGTTCGGCCACCTCAGGGTCGAGATTGTTCATCAGGCAGCGCAGAGCCGCCTCCTGCGGCCAGCCTTTGCAGCGCAACTGGCTGCCACGCGGCGCGCGAATCACAGGCGCTGGAACGGTCATCCGGGAGCTCGAATCGTCATAATGCCTCCAGGTTTTGAAATCGCAACATCGCAGTCCGCAAATCTTTCTAGTGAGAATAGTACCCCCGGAAGGAGCTTGTTTCCAGAAGCCACCTTTATTCCTTGTTGTAGGATCGAACGCAGGTCACTATCCTTTTGCCATGCCGAAGACTCTCGTTGAATGCGTTCCCAATTTCTCCGAAGGGCGCGATGCGTCCAAAGTCGATGCCATTGTTGAAGCTATGCAAATTCCCGGCGTTTATCTTCTTGACCGGGAGATGGATGGCGATCACAACCGCTGTGTCATGACACTGGTTGGCGAGCGGGAAGCCATTCAGGAAGCGGCGATTCGCGGTGTGGGTAAAGCTGCCGAGCTGATCGACCTGACGCAACACCAGGGGGCGCACCCGCGAATGGGTGCGACCGATGTCGTTCCGTTCATCCCCATCGAAGGCGTCACGATTGAAGATTGCGCCGCCATGGCCCGCCACGTGGGAGCGGAAATCGCGCGCCGCTTTGCGATTCCGGTCTATCTCTACGAAGCCGCCGCAACGACGCCTGAGCGGCAGAACCTTGAAAACATTCGTCGCGGCCAGTTTGAGGGCATCCGCGACGAAATTGCGACCAATCCCGCCCGCAAACCCGATTTCGGCGAGCCCCGCGTGCATCCGACGGCCGGAGCCACCGTGGTGGGCGCGCGCAAGCCTCTGATCGCCTATAACATTTTTCTGAATACCGCTGACGTGGCCATCGCCAAGAAGATCGCGAAGGCAGTGCGCTTCTCCAGCGGCGGCCTGCGTTTCGTCAAGGGAGCGGGATTTCTGGTGCGCGGCATGGCGCAGGTTTCAATGAATCTGACCGACTTCGAGCAGACTCCGATCCACCGCGTCTTCGAATTCGTCAAGCGCGAGGCAGAGCGTTACGGCTGCGTCCCAGTTTCCAGCGAGATTGTCGGGCTGATTCCCAAACTTGCCCTGGAGCAAGCCGCGGAATGGTTTCTGCAAGTGGAGAACTTCGACTCCTCGCTCATCTTGGAAAACCGCCTCGAGGCGGTGATGAGCGCGCGGATCGCTGTGGGCGGATTGCGCGCTGGTGTGGAGCCCTTTATCGAGCAGTTGGCCTCTCCCACCGCTACTCCTGGAGGCGGCAGCGCGGCGGCAGCGGCGGCAGCGATGGCCGCCGGACTCGCGGGCATGGTGGCGTCGATGTCGCGGGGCAAGAAGGCTTATTTGCAATACGAAAGTCAGCTCAGCGCAGCCATCGCCAGGCTCACAACATTGCGCGAGCAGTTAAAGGCCGCTATCGATGCCGACGCCGAGTCCTACAACGCGGTGATGAAGGCTTACAAGGCGGCGAAAGAGGCAAAGGCTCCCGGCGAGGGAGATCGGGCAATCAACGAGGCACTCAGGCAGGCGACCAGTGTGCCTCTGGGAGTGGCCGAAAAGGCCGTTGAAGTGGCGCGTATCGCCAGCCAACTCAAGCCCATCTCCAATCCCAACATGAGTTCCGATCTGACCACCGCCATCTCTCTGGCCGGCGCTGCGCTCGATGGAGCACTCGCCAACGTTGCGATCAATCTGAAGTCAATCAATCAGGATTTACCGGAGGACGAGGCTTTTGTAAGCCAAACGCAGAAACGCGTAGAAGACCTGCGGGCTAAGGATTGACCACTGAGCCTCATGCAAAAGTCCATTGAGATTGCACAATGTGTCAGGGCACGACTTCAGTTGCGCCGACGGAGCACCAAAATGTAGTTGGGCTTTAGCCCTTGCGGTTTTTGTTTTCGGCTATTTGCAATTCCGCAGCGGCTAAAGCCGGAGTCAAATTGACCACTTGCGGCACGACTGAAGTAGTGCCCTGGCGCATTCTATAGCCTGAACGTAATTTTGCAAGAAGGCTCCCGGATGTGAATTGAATCGCCCCTCTACTGGCGCCACTCGTCGAAAGCTCCCGCCCGCACCGCTGCGGCCAGGGTTTCGATGTCCCCGGACAGCGAACGGTCCTCCTCCAGCCGAGGAACAAACGAGCGCACAACTTCGTGAGCGCGCTCGATCTCCGGGCTGGACTTGAGCGGCCAGCGAAACTCCAGCGCCTGCGTGGCGCACGTCAGCTCAATGGCTGCAACATGCTCAAGGTTCTCGACGATCTGGCGCAGCTTCAGCGCTCCGGTCATGCCCATCGAGACATGGTCCTCCTTACCGCCATCGGTGGGAATGCTGCCCGTGGACGACGGATGCGAGAGCACTTGGCACTCGTTGATCAGCGCTGCCGCCACGATCTGCGCAATCATGAACCCTGAGGAAAGGCCCGGGTTGGGCGATAGGAATGCGGGCAATCCCTCGTTGATATCTGGATTCAGCAGGCGGTCGATGCGGCGCTCAGCGATGTTGGCCAGATCGGTGAGGGCGAGAGCCGCATAGTCGAAGGCATAGGCCAACGGCGCCCCATGAAAATTTCCTCCTGAAATGACCGCTTCACTCAATTGCGTTCCCAGCGAGTTCTCAGGAAAGACCAGCGGATTATCGGTAGCGGAACCGGCCTCGATCTCCAGCACGGTCCGCACATGATCCAATACGCCTCGCACTGCGCCATGCACCTGCGGCATGCAGCGCAGGCAATAAGCGTCCTGCACTCTGGAATCGTGCTCGCGGTGAGCCGCGCGGATCTCTGAGTCTGCCAGCAGCCGCGTCAGGTGTTCTGCGGCGGCGATCTGCCCAGGGTGAGGCCGGGCCAGGTGAATGCGCGGATCGAAGGCGGCGGGGGTGCCCATCAGTGCATCCAGCGAGATGGCGCCGGCCAGATCGGCAATCTTCGCCAGGCGCAGACCTCGCGCCACTGCCAGCCCGCCGACCGCGGTCATCGCCTGGGTGCCGTTCAGCAGCGCCAGTCCTTCCTTGGCCGCCAAGGTCAGCGGCTCTAAACCGGCTCTCAGCAGGGCCTCGCTTCCGGACAACCGCTCGCCTTTATAGAAGGCCTTGCCTTCGCCGATGATCACCAGCGCCAGATGCGCCAATGGAGCCAAGTCTCCGCTCGCCCCCACCGAACCCTTCTCAGGAATCACTGGATGGACACCGGCGTTGAGCATCGCCACCAGCAGTTCAACCAGCGCCGGACGGCAGCCGCTGAAGCCTTTGGCCAGCACATTGGCTCGCAACAGCAGCATGGCTCGCGCCTCGGCCTCCTGCATTGGCTGCCCCACTCCTCCGGCGTGGCTGCGCACCAGATTTCTTTGCAACTGCGCCAGGCTCTCCGGCGGAATGCTCACATCCGATAGCTTGCCGAAGCCGGTATTGACCCCATAGACCCTCTGCCCGGCCGCCACAATCTCTTCAACCAGCTTCCAACCGGCGGCTACGCGGGCAAGAGCGGCAGGCGCTGCCGCCACCCGCAAAGAGAAACACGATACAGCTTCGATCTCGGCCAGGGTCAAAGACTGGCCGTCCAGAATCAAGCTTTCCATAGGCCGAATCATAGGCTGCGTCAGCTTTTCCGGTACAGGCAGATTCCACGGAGAAGTTTGTTAAATACGCTTGAATCCTCTATGATATGCGTATATGGTAATGGATTCCACTGGACTTCTAGACGGTTTCGGACGAAAGCTGCTTATCGAGCTGCAAGCCAACGCCCGCTTGAGCCTGGCTGAATTGGGCCGCCGGATCGGTCTTTCTCCACCGCTACCGCCGAGCGCCTCAAGCAGATGGAGGAGGTCGGCATCGTGCACGGCTACACCGTCGAGATCGACCGTGAAGCGTTGGGGCTGGAGGTCATGGCCTTCATCCGCATGAGTTGCGGCGGCCAGAACTATCGCCGTCTGCTCGATTACGTGCAAACCCTCGAGGAAGTCCGCGAGTGCCACCATCTGACGGGCGGCGACGACTTTCTTCTCAAAGTCACCACCATGTCGATGGCCGATCTGGAAGCTTTGATCGAGGCCCTGCTACCCTATGGCAACCCGGTCACCAGCCTGGTTCTCTCCTCGCCGGTCGAGCGGCGCAAGTACGCCGTCACCGGTAAGCTCACCACTGTAACGCGCAGGCTGCCTCCTCGGCGCCGCTAATAGCCCGATGACCCTGACGTGAATACGCTTTGCAAGCTACGCCGCAGGGCACAACCTGAAACTGGCCGGCCGCAAGAAATAACTTCCTGCCGCAAACGTGAGGACGACGAGCGGAGCCAACGCGACAGCGATGGGATCGTGAACCGCCAGGTGCGACAGGAAAGCATCGAACATATCGAACGTGATTCCCGCGTAAGCCCACTCACGCACCAGGCGGGTGCGGGGATGGAGCAGCGCAGCCACTGCCAGCAGCTTCCAGGTTCCAAGAATCAGAGCGAGGTAAGGCGGGTATCCCAGATGTTGCAGGCCTGCGATGACCCCATGGATGCGCATCAGGTCAAGAACCCCATTCGGGATTAGCCACAGAACCAGCAAGCCGGTGCATATCCAGTATCCGTAACGCTTCTGCATGTGCAGAGATTCTCCTCGGTGCAGGATACGAATTAGTTGTGCCGGTGGCAAGGAGTGTTCGGAATCCAGGAGCAGTTCCTGTTGAGTGATTTTGGCAGTTATCGCAACAGCGGTTCGGCGGATCCCGATCCCTGAAGAAACCTGCACGCGGGCTGATAGCCGAACTCGCACCCTTGTTCGAATCTCTTTTGCGAGAGCGCTTCGTCCTGCGTTCCCGCTGTCCCTCGGTGATAAAGCATCGCCGCGGCCATGCAACTTTCTCCCCAATGGCCGGCACATGATCGATCGAAATTCTCCAATGCTTTTCTGGAATCTGCAGGCGCGCCCTGTCCCGCCAGATACATATCTCCCAGAACGCCGCACGCGCGCAAATAGCCGTCGTTGCACGATTCTTCAAACACCCTGAGCGCGCGTTCGTCGTCCTGGGCCACTCCCGCGCCAAGGTGCAACACCGTTCCAAGATAGAAGCAGCTGTTGGAGTCGCCCTGGTCGCACGATTGCGCGAGCGTTCGATCGCCTCCGGCGCTCACAAAGTTGGCGAATGCTTTACAGGCTTCCGGTTCTCTGAGGTCGCAGGCACGGCCCAGGCCGCGCCCCGCCGCCGCCGGCTCACGGGGCACCACCAATCCAAGATCGGTGACCTGGCCCAAGGTGAAGCACGCGCTTCCTGACCCCGCTTCGCACTGCACATTCAGAATTCCTACCCACGTGGGACAAGCGTTGTGCCGGTGTGCGTCGCAGGCTTGTTTCCAGAATGCCGGGTCGGCGCCCGGATGCGGTATTCCCACCACCTCCGTGGTTACGAAGCCGGTTGTGGCCATCACGCCGAACAACACAATCCAGATTGACATGAAAGCGAAGTTGGTGATGTCCGGAGAAGCCGCCCACACAAAACGCGGTGCGCGAATTCTTTTGAGCAGAGCCGCCACTTTGTGATCCAGCGAGTATCCGATCCGGTCGAGCGCACGAACGCTCAGATTGAGTGGAGGAACACACAGCAGCTTGTCGTAGAAGCGTGGTGCACCCATCCACGACAACATACCATATAGGCCGAAGACACATGCCCCGTAAAGCCCGCCGAAGATCACCTTGCCGCTGTTGCTGCGCGGTGACGTTACAGGGTCGGTGACCAACAGGTGGATTCCAATGAAGACTGAGACCGGAATTCCCGAATCGATAAACTGGTACACTCCGGTTGTCTGCAAGTACACCATGTTCAACAGGTACAGCATCGCCCCTGCTGACAGCGTGACCAGGGTTACAGAGAATAACGCTTGCACCACCAGCCCTAACACGAAGATCTCCAGATAGATATTTGGCGGACGGTGCAGCGTCTCCGCGATCTCAGCGCCCCAACTGATACTCGTGCTGTGGGTCGCAATGAGGATCACAGAGAAAATGAACAGTCCCACCGCCGAAGGATTGAAGATGTGCGTGCGGCGGCCTTCCCGGTTCCATTGCACGTACTCCTTGGCAACCACCCCTATGGAAATCATGACAAACTGCAGGAAAAACCAGTCATCCTTAAACCATAGAAACAGGTTGGTGCTCAGGATGATTGGAATCGGCCCGAATCCCAGGATCCATTTGTCCCGGCGCGACCAGCAGACCAGCATATCCAGTGCGTAGACGAAGATAATCTGAGCCAGGATCAACGGCACGAAGCCGTAGACTTCCCGCCAATACCAGCCCCAGTAGGCATAGATGCAGGAATGCATGACTAATTGAACGTAGTGGACACGCTTGGGGAGGAACTCCATTGTCAGCCTGCGGCCGGAGGCAATCACCTGCCGCCGCAGTAGCCAGGCAAACACCAGCAAAGCCGTGACCGCGAGCGCTATCGATAATTGCAGATTTCCGTTCGCCAGGGCTCGAGGCAGAAGGCAAAAGATGCCGAGCACTGCCCCCAGCAGCATAGGAAACGCTAGTAACCGGCGGAAGCTTTCGTCTTGCGCATCGAACGCGTCGACACAGTTATCCTTCACCGCGCTGAAAAGCCAGGGACAGTCAAAGGGTCAGTGTCCTCAAAATTGACTCATCAATCTGCGGATTTTCAAAGGTAAAATCCCATCGGCGAACAGGGGAAGACCATCGACGAGTCCCCGGCATGTTTCCCGGATTCACGTCGCGATTTGCGCGATTATAACCCGTCCCGTTTTCCCTGTCACCGAGAAAATCGCCTGCTTTCTTACGGATTGCTACGTTTGGATAAACCTGAAGCCGGCCTTATATGAGGCGCTTCGTTTTTAGGTTTGAAACCAGGCATCAACTGTGAACCAGTTCCAGGTGGATGGCCGGGGTCATTGATCCCTGAACCTGCGAATTCAATGTTGAGCCGTCAGACTGTTCAAAATGGAACATTATTCCCTTTGAGTGTGCAGGGGTTTGCACTTTGCCTCATGGCCGGAATTTGTAAGCGACTGATTCCGCAAGAGTTGAGTTAGAGAGGAATTGGCCCCTGGATTGCCCCGTCAGGAGTCGTAAGTCTTTGTGTTGGCGAAGACCGCTTCCCGTTTCCCTCATTTCGGTCCCGTTGCAACACCCCGATCGTCCCGAAGGCCACCCCTGAGATTGCTAGGGCCTGGGGGGTCCATTCTTCCGTAATTTCGTTAGCTGGCTTGATCGTCTAAAGTTCTCGAATCTATTCCCTTCTCGGCTGGGTTTGCCCAGTTGAGAAGGGCATTTCTGACAGTCGGGCTTTGTGTGGCCGCTGTCGTGACGTAACTAACCACCTTTAGGGGAGGTGAAACGGTGAAAAAGCATTTGCTTCTCATGTGTGCGGTGTTCTTGATTCTGGGTATGGGTGCGTCAGGCGTCTTTGCCCAAAACACGTCACTGCAAGCCTTGGGCTTTAACGAAAACGGAACGCTGACTGTTGACGCTGCGGCTCCCGGCGTCAGCCTCGGTGGCTACAATACGTCGACGGGACTGGGAACAATCACGTACTCCACCACATCCTCCGGCTACTTTGACACGATTTTTCAGTTGCCGGTATCGGTCCCGTTCTACAACGAGTACGGTGCTGCGATTGGAACGCCGGGCTCCACGAGCGAGAGCTGGGAAATTGACAACTTGCTCTATATGAATACGAGCATCGTCAACGATTGGGAGAACAACGCCCTCTCAGATATTAACGACGCACCGGAGGGGGCCAGCGACGATTATCTCGGCACCTGCGACGGTGGGAGCGAAACTACTGTCGGCGACTGCAATGGTGAAGTGGCCGAAGCTCTGGGCGACAAGTTCGTCGTGACCGCTGGTGATAAAGAGACCATCACGATCAATGTGTCGCAAACGGCGCCGTCCAGCGGCTTCTATCTGATGGAGACGCACCCGGTCGACGGCAATAACACGTCGGCACAAAACGTCTATTTCACCTTGAGCGCCAGCGAGTCGCCGATCGGGTCAAGTGGCAACACCCCAGAGCCTAGCACCTGGATCCTGATGCTTTCTGGCTTGGCAGCGGGAGCCACGCGGCTGCGCCATCGCTTTCCAATCAAAGCGGGGAGCAAATTGCTTACCGGCCTCCTGATGCTGATTGCTGCCCTTGTCATTGTTCCGATTGCAAGCGCCCAGTCGGTGAACACGGTACCGTGGGATCCGACCAATCCCGCGGCTCCGCACACAGCTTACCCAGGAGCGACCATCGTCCTGGGGGCTGTCTTCAATACGGGCGGCTCACCTGATTCCTTCACTTATTCGTGGAATTATGGTGACGGGAGCCCAGTGACCGCTGCGAAAGCCGTAACCAACCCCAACGATATCTCCTCATCTCACATCTATGCGGGCACGACCGTGGGCAAAACCTGACGGCGGTCGTCACCGTAACCGACACCACCACGAGCACCCAATATACCGGGAATTACCTGGTCATCTGGGAAAACAACACCCTCCAGTCGCGCGTGAACGTGGCCATCGACTGGGGTCTCTGGTTTCTGCATCAGAGCATGAATCATCCTGCCCCCGGCGAAGGCAACTGGGACAGTTGCGCATCGGGGTACAGCTATGCCTGCGGCCTGGGATACGGCTCAGTGACTGGCGCAAATGTCCAGGCCTTCGAGGTCAACGGACACCTGGCTACGGGGCCGGCCACCGACCCCTACACCAGCGACGTTGCAGAGGGTCTGAACCACATATTCACCGAATTGACCATCGAGACACCCCAGTCCAAGACCTACACCTACAACACTGCAACGGCGAACTACGGCTGCAGCAACGGACTTGCACCCGCGCCAGGCGGCGCATGTACTGGCGGTGCCTCCAAGGTCTTTTACAACCCCGGTGGCATCAACGGCGGCACATACACCTTTGACGGAAACAGCAATGGGCAGGCTCTCTACGCTTACCAGCAGGGCTACACCTGGGGTTATGAGGACGGGCAATACGCCGATGCGATCGTCGCCAGCAGTAACCCCGGGGGCGTGGCCACAACCGGCGCCGTCAGCGGTGAAAAGTACAAAGATATCGTTCAGGATATCGCGGACGCCGCTGCTTATTGCCAGTTTCCAGGCGACAGCTACGATGTCGAAGCTGACTATACCCGTGGCGACAATGCCTATCAGGGCGGCGGCTGGTGGTATAACTGCCAGTCGGGCGGCGACAACTCCGTCTCCCAGTGGGCGGCCATCGGGCTGATTGGGGCTCAGCGCGGGTTCGGCTTGTCGATTCCTAAGATCGTCACCGATGCCAACCAGATGTGGGTTACGGCCAGCCAGGATGTGCAGGCCGCGGCGCCTGAGGTAAATAACCCCAGCGGCAACAGCTACACCGACGCGTACGGAGCATTCGGGTACAACGGCTCACTCTACTACTCCGATCCGTGGGGACCCTGGGCGGTGACTCCTTCCGGCATGGTGCAGATGGCGATGGACGGGGTTGGCAGAACCAACAACGTCGCGTTCGGCGCCGGGTCTAACGCTCCGGACCAGCGCTTCAACAATGCGGAAACATACTACGCGGACAACTTCTGCAACAATCCCAGTCTGGGTCCGGTCGAGGCGCCGCGCGCTTACACCTATGGGCTGTTCTCGTTCACCAAGTCCATGCTGCTCCACGACCCCGGCGGCGCCCTCTCTCCCATCCAGTACCTGCGCACGCAGACACCGGGCGTTTTCACCACGAATACCAGCGTTCCGGCAAACACCATCGACTGGTATGCCGCTCTTTCGTCCGCGAACGGCGGCACTGACCCCTGCGATGGCGTTGCCCAGACACTTGTCGAGAGACAGTATGGTCCCAACAACGGTTCAAGCTATGCAACTTCAACTCCAGGCTTCTGGTACGGCGATAACTACTACGGTTATCAGAACTACTACGAGACCGCCTGGTCGATCATCATGTTGAATCGCACAGTGTTCATCAACTGCGTCAACAACCTGGGTGGTAAGGGAACTGCAAGCGGGGTAGCCGCGGCGAGGATCGATCTCACATGGACCGGAATTCCGAATGTAACCGGATACGACGTGTTGCGGTCGACCACGAGTGGCGGCCCTTACACCGAAGTGGGCAGCACCACGACCACAGCTTACTCAGATCGAACCGGACTGAGTAATGGGGATACCTATTACTACGTTCTGCAGCCCGTCAACGCTACTGGGGCGGTCTGCCAGTCCAATCAGGCAGTTATCACGGTCCCCCAACCCCTCCTCTAGCTACAGGACGCTCAACCCTGACAACAAGCCTTCGGGTAACACCGAAGGCTTGTTGCCGAATGGGCGCTAAGGGACGGCAGAGGCCTGTCTCCCTTCAAGGCTCATTATTCCTTTACACATTCTAAGATTGGCTTGCTTTGCTAAGAACTCGGGGTAGACTATGGCCAGGCAAGCTGCCTATCCGGAGAAAGAGAAAGAAATGAAGCGCATCAATTGGAGTCTTGTTCCCCTCCTGTTTATCTCGCCATTGCTGACAGCCCAGACCACCGCAACACCGCAACCGACTGCACCCCCTGCAACTCAGGCTCCAGCACATCCCACAGTGCATCTTCCTCCGCATCCTGCAGTGCCCCCTCGAATGCAAAAGGAACTCGCCGAGCCGCCTCAGCCGGTATACATCTATCTTTATTCCCGAATCACGGACCAGGTAAATCTGGACATCACCGAAGACCGCCTGCACCGGCTGTTGCCGATGATCGAGAAGTTCCGCAAGGAGCATCCTGAAGCTCACGTCTCCGCCACAATTCTCTTCTCCGGAGCGTCCAGTGAGGCTCTGGAAAAGGCAAATGCCCAGACCCATATCAAGGACTTCGTTCTCAAGTACAAGAAACGGGGCATCATCGAGATCGGTTACGACGGAACCGACGAGCCCACCTACACCAATCGTCCCATGGTTCCCCGCACCCTCAATGGCCAGGGTTCTAACGAACGCTGGCTGGGACGGGCAAGCGAAGACGAGAAATTCCTCACCGAGGGCAGAGATCCGCTCACCGGCGCTCCCGAGTCAGGAACCGCCGGGGGACTCAAAGCGATGCAAGAGGTCTTCGGGCAAGCCGAGTACATTAGCGGCGTCAGTGTAGGTATGCAGCATCCGGAAGGGGCCACACACCCCACCATGCCTGGCGCGGGCGCCATTCCCACCATCACACCGGAGATCGGCGACTGGGAGGTCATACCGTTGCTTCGCCGGTATAACACTGAGGCCATCCTTGCCGGTATTCCGGCCTCGAACCCCGCCCATCTCGCCGGGTTCGGCGGGGGGATGATTGAGATCGGCAGATTGATGAGTCCCGTTCTCCAAACCTCTCCGGAGCTTTTCTGGGCCGACGATGTGTTGCGGTTTTCTGAGTCTGCAGGGCGCGGCAATCGTGTACTTCATGGTTATGACGGGCCGAATGCGATTCAGGACTTCATCGCCCAACTGGACAGGACGAGGTTGCGCATCGTTCATATGGAACTGGCCAGCGAGAACGACTATCTGAAGCCCGATTTTGCCAAAGCGCCGCTGAACCCGCGCTCTCCTATGCCTATGCGCATCCCGATAGTCCGAAAGTGCCTGCGGAGGACCGCTTGAGCCCCGACGAAGTGAACGAGGCCTATGCCAAGGAAGAGTCCTCATTGAATTGGTTGACTACGAACTTGTTCACGGCCAGTCCTGGCGGCCGTTTTGTCTCCAACAGCGACCTGAAGCGGATGGCGGGAGAGAGCACCGGTTTCTCAGTTCCGGTGGATGATCTGCGCGGACGATGAAGGACGAGCTTTAAAAATGGGGTACGACGCATCCGCCTCCTTACTTCAAAGTGGGGGACCACTACCTGAGCCTGGCGGACGCATTCCAAGTGATGACCGATGCCTGGCGGAATGGAGCCGCACAGGCAAGCTCCCGCATTCCGTGCGCGTGGTTGGGGTGTATGGGCCTCTCAGAATGGCCCTTGGACACGGGCCGAATATCGGCGATGCAACCGTCGCATCCGTAGCTAAAGCTTGCACGGGGTTGACCGCTGGCCTGCACGATGATTCGGGCAACCCGATGCCCAAGAACACCGTTCCGGAACTCGTGACCGTTGACGGAACAACAATTAACGCAGCGCAATTTTTGCGCCTGATGGCACATGCATTGGCAGATCCCACTCCGGATAAAAGGCTCACAGTGAGAATGACCTACATGACCGCCGGACCCGCGTCGGTATTTCCAAAGACGCGTCCGTTGGAGGATGTGGGAGCAACCTGGACTTTTAAACCTGCCCCGTTGGCAATACCCTCAGTCAGCTCGGCTGGCAATCGATAGGCGAGGCTTTGTCCGGGTCGCTTTATGAGGACCCGGACCATCCAGACAACTCGTTGTAGTTGCGGACAATTGGAGAGTTTCTGTGGCCTCACGATTGAAAATTGTCGTCACCATTTTCGCATTTGTTCTGGTCCTGCGCCTCCCCCGGGACCGTGCGTGCACAGGTAACCAGTAGTTACATCTCCGGCCATGTCATTGACGCCGCGGGAGGAACAATCCCCGGTGCGCAGGTCACGCTGACCAGCAAGCAGGATGGCCGCGTCAGAAAGTTGTTGACGGACGCCGCGGGATGGTATGATTGTTCATTGGACTGGCGCCGGCTTCCTATTCGATTTCGGCCAGTGCGCAGGGCTTTGGAGAACTGACGCGCCGCAACATCTCCCTGGACGTGGACACAGCTTTGGTTCTCGACATCCGTCTCACTGTCGGAGGACCGGAGACGAGCATCGAAGTAACCGCTCCGGCGCCGCCTCTTCAGACGGAAACTGCTGACCTTAAGGAAGCAGTGATCGATCAGCAGTTTACCCAGACCTCCCATTGAATGCGCGAAATTTTCTTCAGCTTGCCCTGCTGGCGCCGGGCGCATTTCCATCCGTTGCCGGGTCCCAATTGTCCTCCAACGGGGGTAACGCGCTGGAAGTGAACGGAGGCCGGGAGGAATACAACAACTTTCTGCTGGATGAAGCCGACAACAACGACCCCTATATCAGCGGCTATGTCGTTGAGCCTGCGGTAGACAGCGTGCAAGAGTTCAAGATGGTGACGAGCAGCTATGGCGCCGAATACGGCCGCAGCGCCTCCGGCCAGGTCAACGTCATCACACGCAGCGGAACGAACGAATTCCATGGTACCGGGTATGAGTATCTTCGCAACAAGGTGCTCGATGCGCGCAATTACTTCGACAATGACAGCTTCATCAAGCCTCCTTATATTCGCAATCAGTTTGGCGCGGCTGGGGGCGGACCCATTCGCCGGGACAAGGCTTTTTTCTTTGCCAATACCGATTTCTTTCGGCAGCGACAGGCACAGAGTGTGCAGGCAGTGGTGCCAACCCTCGCTGAGCGCGGGGGAAATCTGACCGACACTGGGATCATTGCTATCAATCCGCTGACGGGAATGCCGTTTCAAAATGACACCATCACCAACATCTCGCCCATTGCCGCTGACATAATCAACCTGTATCCGAAACCGAATCTTACCGGATCAGTGGATAACTTTCTTGGACAACCTTTCCAGCCTGAGAATCATGTGCAGAATACCTTTCGGGGAGACAATCGGCTTTCGCCGAACGATAATCTTACGCTCAGGTATTCCATGGGCATCGTGAACATCTTTCAGCCCTATCCAGAGGGCGTCTCGACGAATGGCGCCGTTCCCGGATTCGGAGACTATCAATACGATCACACCCACAACGCAATGATTCGCGAGCAGCATACCTTCGGTGCCAGTGCAATCAACTCTCTTTTGATCGCATTTAATCGCTTCTCCCGCGATTTTCTTCCCCAGAATTACCAGACCAACGTCGGAACATTGTGGGGCGTCGACTGGTTGAACCTTCCGCCGCGGGATTACGGTTACCCGACGATTTCGGTGACCGGGTATTCGCAGGTCGGAGACGATTTCGCATTCCCGAATCTCAGACATACCAACACCTATCAGATTGCAGACAGTTTTACCTTCACCCACGGCAAGAACACCTTCGAGGTCGGGGTGGATCTTCGCAAGCTGCAACTTAACGGCCGACTGGATGAGCTGGTGCGCGGATCTTTGACCTTTTCCGGAGCTATTTCCGGATCTCCCCTCGGCGACCTGTTGCTCGGTTACCCCACTCTGGGTATTCAGGCATACGCCAACAATCCTATTCGTCTTCGCTCCATGAGCTCTGACGGGTACTTTCAGGATGAATGGAGGCTTCGCCACGATCTGGTCCTCAACCTCGGCGCCCGTTATGAATTCAACAGCCCCGCCACTGACCCGACAAATGGAATGTCGGAACTGGATTTGCAAACCGGGCAGATTGTTCAGGTGGGCACCAATGGCGTGACGCGCTCCGGCATATATCCCGACTATAAGAATTTCGCGCCGCGCGTCGGCGTCGCATGGCATGCTGTTCCAGACCTCGTCGTCCGTGCGGGTTACGGCGTCTTCTATGATGCCGGGATGTTCATCATCGGATCGTCGGCGTTCTTCAATCCGCCGCAGTTCACGTTGAGTGTGTTCTTCCCATCGGCCGCCGGCTTGCTGACCTTGCAGAATCCGTTCCCCACCAATGCCGGATATACGCCGCCGGCGTCGCTCAGCGTCCTCAGCCCCAACATCATCACACCCTACCTGCAACAATGGAATTTCACCACGGAGGGCACCCTTGGGAAACGCGGCACGCTGACGCTCAGCTATGTTGGTTCCAGCGGCTCGCATTTGATTCGGGAGCGCGACCTGAACCAACCCCTGCTTTCGCCCACGGGGAGCCAGGCGAACCTGCAATCGCGGCGGCCTTACCCGGCATACAGCGCCATCTTCGATGTCGAAACCGAAGCCTCGTCCGACTTCAATGCGATGGAAGTGCGCTATACCGGGCACATCACTCCGTCGATCTCGGTGTGGAGCGCCTACACCTGGTCTCACTCCATCGACGATCAGTCGGCGTTCCTCGGTGATACCGCGGATCCGAATTTCCCCCAGAACAGCCACAATCTCCGTGCCGAGCGCGGCCCATCGAGTTTCGACATGAGACAGCGCTTTGTTGCGGCCTATGTTCTGGCGTTGCCGAATAATAATCGCTGGACCCGGAATACAGAGTTTCAGGGTATTGCCACCGCGGAGAGCGGGCAGCCATTCACACCGACTCTTCCCTTGGGCGACGACAACAGCAACACGGGGAATACCGGACAGCAAGCTGGGTCGGACCGCCCCAACATAGTTGGCAATCCTTACCAAAGCGGAACCATTGCAGCAAACCCCACGTGTGCGGCTCCGTCGGGACCCACACGCACTCCCGCTCAGTGGTTCAATCCTTGCGCGTTTGCGCCAGCGCCGCCGAACATGTATGGTGATGCGGGACGCAACTCGCTTCTCGGACCGGGATATGCTTCGTTCGATATGTCGCTGCTGCGCCGCTTTACGCTACCCGAGCGCACCACGCTCACCCTTGAGGCACAGGCCTTCAACCTGTTCAACCGTCCCGACTTTGCCCTGCCCGGCACCTTTCAGGGAGAGTCGAGTTTCGGCGTGATTTCCTCGGGCTCTCCACGGCAGTTTCCTCGGTGAGCGATCACCGCGAACTGCAGTTCGCTGCGCGCTTGTCATTCTGACAAGTACGCGCTGCGAACGGGTTGCCCCAGTTTTCGCCCTCGTGGATAGCGATGAGGTTATTGCGGCAGCAGGATCGATACTTTTGTTCCAACTCCGGGATTACTGTCGATCTTCACTTGGCCTCCGTGCATGAACGCGATCTGTTGAACGATCGCCAGCCCCAATCCAACCCTTCCCGAGTTGCGTGAACGCGCCGGGTCGGCCCGAAAGAAACGGTCGAATACATGGGGCAGGGCACTGGCGGAGATTCCCGTGCCGGTGTCGCGAACCTCAATGAAATCTGCTCCCCTGCCGCTGCGCACTTAAACAGATCCGACCCCCTGCCGAGCAATGCGCCAGCGCGTTCGATATCAGATTGCCGACCGCGCGCAACAGCAGCGTGCGGTCTACATCTGCCACGATTCCGCCGTCTTGCACTGCTCACAGATAATGTCGACGCCAATTTCGGCGGCCGTGGCTTCGTAGTAGTCGTGAAGATCTGCCAGCAGTCGCCCAAGATCCTCATGCGTGCGTTTGAGATGATCCCCAGGGCTCTCAGATCGCGCCAGAAACAGCAGCGACTCGATCAACTCCGAGAGCCGCACCGATTCCTCCAGGCACGACGCGACCACATCCATGTAGTCTTCGGCGGTACGTGCGCGCGCCAGCGCAACCTCCGCTTCGCCGCGCATATTGTTGACGGGCGTTCGCAACTCATGAGCAATATCGGCGGAGAAGCGGGAGAGTCGGGCGAAGGATTCCTCCAGCCGCTCAAGCATGGCGTTAAAGGCATCCGCCAGAACGCGGATCTCGACCGGATACCCCTCGGCATGGATACGCTCGTTCAGCGTACTGGAGCCGATCTGACGGGCGGTTTCGGCAACCTCGCGCAACGGCCGAGTGCTTCTGCGGGCAATCGCGAATCCCATGGCCGGACAAAAGACGAGAGCCGCCGCCAACAGTGTCCACACCCAGATTCGTTGCCGCCCAAGCACAACTTGTTCTTGTGTAAGATCGACCGCTACTTGAAGAGTCCAAACATCTTTGCCGTCGGCGTCGCGCGGCACTGAGGCCACAACCGTTCTATACGATGCTCCTCCTGGCGAATCGACCTTGAAGATGCCGCGATGCTTCGCGGCTTCCTGTGCAACAAGGGAAGCACTCAGATCCCGGTCCATTCCGGGTGTGGTCGATAATGGCTTGCCGTTTTCGTCGAGCACACGAATATAGAACTTCTGATAGCGCCGGACAGCAGAGTCAATCTCCACTTCCTCGTGCAGCGCATGCGAATCTCCTCCCTGTTCACGGACCAGCGCACGGCACACATTCAGCTCGTCTTCGAGCGATTGTTCGGAGATCTTTCTGAGGTTATCCGCCAGCGCCAGGTACAGCAACCCCGTGGCCGCTCCCACCACAGCGAACGATGCCGTGGTATACCAGGCGGTAAGCAGCAATGCGAGCGACATGCCGCTCCATCTGCGTTTGCGCGGCTTATTGTCGATCGGGGTCTTCGAGGACATAACCCACCCCCCGCACCGTGCGCAACAGCTTTCGCGGAAAGGGATCATCCAGCTTGGTGCGAAGCCGTCGCAGGTTCACATCCACCACGTTCGTATCTCCCTCGGAATTCATGCCCCATACCGATTCGGCGATCGAAGTCCGCGTCAGCACTTCGCCGGCTCGTCGCCCCAGCAGGGAAAGCAGCGTGAATTCCCGCGCTGTCAAATCGAGCCATTGTCCGCCCCGCATGGCGCGATGGCCCGCCAAATCGAGCTCCAGATCTGCCACCCGAATCTTGGCCGCCTCCCGCACCGGAGGCCGGCGCAGAATGGTCCTGGCCCGCGCCAGCAGTTCAGAAAAAGCGAATGGCTTTACCAGGTAGTCGTCGGCGCCCAGCTCGAGGCCGCGAACCCGGTCCGCAACCGAATCCCGCGCCGTCAGCAGCAGAATAGGAGTCTGGATCCCGGAACTGCGGGTCCAGGTGAGAATCTCCCAGCCGTCCATTCCCGGCAGCAGAATATCGAGCACAATAAGCTCAAACGAGCCCGTCTTAATCTGATGTTTGGCCTCGAATCCATCCGATGCAACGTGCACCAGAAAACCCGCCTCGCTGAAGCCACGCTTCAGGAAACTTGCTGTTTTGGCTTCATCTTCAACGATCAATAGCTTCATTTGGCGGCCGACGCCTCAATTGTACAACCTCCTGTTTTTTGCGCGAATCGCGACCATAGAGCGATGATTTTGATGACAGAATCCGTACAAATTGGTGACAAAATTCTCCATTTCTGTGCAACAGTTTGCACTTGGCCGTCGAGCATGTTTCGTAAATTACTCACTCTACAAATCTTATATCCAGGAGATTTGGCACAGAGATTGCGTTAGTCTCACTGTGTTAGAACCGGGACGAAACGTAAGCAGCAAGAAGACCGGTAATCCTGGGATAGATTCCCTCGGTTGTACGTCGACCTAAATCCCCAATCCGCAGTCGGCGCTTCTGCCCCTACAGGGGCGCCGACCAGCGGGCCGAATGCCAGAAATACGCGATGGAAAACGAGGGTCGAACATGCTCCTCAAGAACGGTCGGGTGTCTTCATTCGGGCTTGATCTCGATTGTTGCTGGCCGTTTTTCATTGCAAGATTGTGCTGCCTGCTTCTGCTTGTGACGATGCTTGCCCCCGAACTATGGGCGGCAGCGACAAGCGGCAGTATCTCAGGGACTGTGACCGACCCCAAAGGCCTGGCGGTGAGTGGCGCAAAAGTCACAGTCACTGAAATGAATACCAACGTAAAGCAGATCACCACCACTGATTCGAAGGGCTTCTACTCTCTAACAGAACTGGCCGTAGGCCGCTATGAGGTCGGCATCGACACGCCCGGTTTCAAGCAGTTTCATGAGACAAATCTTATCTTGAACGCCAACAGCTCTCTGTCGGCGAATGCCTCGCTGTTGGTGGGCGCTGCAGCCGAAACCGTAACCGTTGAATCGTTGGCCATCCACGTCGAAACAATCGATACTCAGCTCGGCGAAGTTATCGGAAGCACTGAAACCGAGGCGCTGCCCCTCAATGGGCGAAGTTTCACTGACCTCCTGTCGCTCCAGCCGGGCGTTGTCCCACAATCCTCATTCGTGGGTCAGTCGCTGACCGCGGCGGGCGCGAGCCTGATTTCACCGTCAGGGACTCTGAATCCGGGAACTCTTTCGATCAGCGGTCAGAGGGAGTTCTCCAATGGGTTCTCGCTAAACGGCGCCAGCATTGAAGAGCCCTTCACCATGGGAACCGGCTTTATCCCTAACCTCGACTCGATCGCCGAGTTCCGCATTCTGACCACCAATGTCGATGCTGAATACGGTAACTACAGTGGGGGCCAGATCAACATCATTACCAAATCGGGCGCCAATCGGATTCACGGCGATGTCTACGAATTCGTCCGCAATACCGCGCTCGATGCCCGCGATTACTTCTCCGGCACTCGCGGAACCTTTCAGCAGAACCAGTTCGGCGCTACTGCGGGTGGGCCTATCCGCAAAGACAAGCTGTTCTACTTTGGCGACTTTCAAGGCACCCAGATGGCGCAAGGCGAATCCAGCGGGGAAATTGCGGTCCCTACGACAGCGGAGTTCGGCGGAGATTTTAGCGATCCCTCACTCGCCTCTTCACTTACAGGCTGCGTCAGCGGCCCTTACATCGCCGGCATCCTCGCTCAAAGCCTCGGCAGTTCCGTTCAGGCTGGAGATCCCTATTGGCCATCGTCCACCGGCTGCACTCCGGGCCGGCCTGCCGTCTTTCCCAATAACATGATCCCGAAGTCGGCCTGGTCCGGCCCTGCAAAGAATCTTATTAAGTACATCCCTGGACCCAATCTTCCCAACGGAGACTTTTCCACCAACTCCCAGAATGAAACGCTTCGCGATTTCAAGGGTGGGATCCATATCGACGCAAACTCGCGCTGGGGCAGGATTTCGGGCTACTATGGCATCGACGATTATGCTCTCGCCAATCCTTACCCCACTGAGCAGGGGGGCGCAACGCTTCCCGGATTCAGCGCGCTCACAGAAGGCCGTTCGCAGCTTGTCACCTTCTCGGATACCAACACCTTCGGTTCCAGAACCGTGAACTTTTTCGAGGCCTCTTACCTGCGCGATACCAACATTCTTGGCACTCCGGAAGGCACTGTGGGAACTTCTCTCACTTCCCAGGGCTTTGTCACTAGCGGCGGAAGTCCAAGCATCCTTCCCCAGCGCCCTGCGATTGTCGGCGTCGAAAACATCATCTTCAACAACTTCACCATGGGTTCCACCGTCACCGGGATAAACCAGTACGACAACATTTATCAATACTCTGACACTTTCGCTCATGTCATTGGGACGCACACATTGAAGCTTGGCGGCGAGTTGCGCTACAACCAGACCAACGGGAATGCCGATATACAATCCAATGGCGAGTTCGCCTTCTTCGGATCGGAAACCGGCTTGGATTTTGCCGACTTTCTGGTCGGCGCCCCCAGTACGTACGAGCAGGGGAACGCCCAGCCCTTCTACATGCGCAACCAGTATGCCGGTGGTTTCGTTGAAGACAGTTGGCGCATCCGCCGGAACCTGACCCTCAATTACGGCCTGCGCTGGGAATTGGAAATGCCCTTCTATGAGAAGTTCAACCAGCTCCAGACACTTGTCCTCGGCGAGCAGTCGCAGGTCTATCCTGGTGCCCCCACAGGCATTGTCTTTCCTCTAGATAAGGGCATACCGAATACACTCTCCCCAAGGCGCTGGAACGATTTCTCTCCCCGCCTCGGGCTTGCCTGGTCACCTGACAAAAGGTATAACGGCGTGCTCGGCAGCCTGGTTGGAAATCCAGGCGACACCAGCATCCGCTTGGGAGGCGGACGGTTTTTCACGGCGGTCGAAGGCATCACCGCGGGCGTAATGGCCGGCGATCCCCCTTATGGCACCACGTATTCGAGCCCCGTTTCTCCACTCTTCTCCAACCCCTTTATCGACGCCGGCACCGGCTTCAACGAAGGGCAACGCTTCCCCTCACCTTTCCTGCATTTGGCGCATCTCCCAGCAACCCCAACAACACGGTCGATTGGGCTCAGTATGAGCCCATCTCCGGGATGGTTGCAGTCGACATCCACAACGTAAGTCCCTATGCCGAGGAATATAACCTCTCCATTGAGCGTCAGTTGGGTGACCGCACCGTGCTGGGTTTGAACTATATCGGCAGCGAGGGGCATCATCAGTATGTCCTGGTTACAGCCAACCCCGGCATTCCGTCCAATTGCCTCAGCGTCAGTCAGCTCAGTCAAGTGGCGCCGGGCAGCGCGGTTTGCGGGCCGTTCAGCGAAACCGGAACCTTCACCACCGCATCGGGACAAGTGGTCCAAGGCAGAGGACCCTTTGGCGCCAACTTCGGCGGCGATGCCTTCGAAAAGTCTGTCGGCAATTCAAATTACAACGCCCTCGAAGTCACCCTTCGGCACCAAAGCGGAAGGCTCGAGGTTCTGGCCGGGTACACCTACGGCAAGTCCCTCGACATTTCGTCAAGTATCGCAGACATGTTGGTCCCGGGAGACCCTCATCGGACCTATGAGTTGTCAGCCTTTGATATCAAGCATAACTTTGTCGCCAGCTATAACTACAACCTTCCCATCGATCAGCTTCTGGGCCACAAGAACAGGTTCACCAGCGACTGGCAAATCTCCGGCATCGCCCATTTCAGTACCGGGCTTCCCGTCACCATGCAAAACAGCAGCGACTACTCGCTCATTGGAGCTAGACCGAATGGGGTAAACCCATTCTCCGTGGATCTGCCGCAAGTCATACCCGGTCCGCTCAACTTGAACCACCATCCTCAAAACGGAAAACCCTACTTCAACATTTCGCTCTTCGGCCTGCAACCGCTCGGCACGGTTGGAAATGTCTCGCCTCGCTACTTCTTCGGCCCGGGCCTCGATAACTTCGACATGGCGCTCGAAAAATTCGTACGAGTCCATGAATCCAGCCGCATTGAGTTCCGTCTGGAAGCATTCAATGTGTTCAATCACACACAGTTCTTTGGCTCAAATGCGGTTGCCGGCGATGTCAACGCCTCGTCATTCGGCCAGATCAACAGCGCGGACGCCCCCCGCCTGGTGCAGGCCGCCGTAAAATTTGCTTTCTAATCCGGCTCTCTCAAGCGATTGAGCGTCGTCCGCGCGACATGATGAGCACTGTCGGGTCGGTTGAGGCTGCTGGTCGCCGTTAGAACCGACCCCAAATGCTTGGATCTTCGGAAAGCTTGACGCCCCTTCTTGACAAAAACTTCCTACTTCAAAATTTGCTTAAGCTTCCTCCAAAC
>CAWIVA010000007.1:0-46149 GCA_963839225.1 uncultured Acidobacteriaceae bacterium | reverse complement strand
GTTGTGTGGCGCACCGGTTCCGTTGCGTATTGCTTCCGTCAACGCCCTGATCGGGAGCGGTTTTCGGATAGTGGCTTGGACTGCGACAGGCCGCGCTTGTACCGAGGCGAGAAATCAGGTATCAGCACTTGACATGAAGTCCCATTCCCTTCAGACTGGAATATGAGCCACGAAGCGGAATAAGGGACCAATATGCGAGACATAGCCCCGCAAGGAAGTTATAAAGTTCAGGCCCTGGACCGGGCATTTGCCGTCCTTGATCTGCTTGGAGAGAGTGAAATGCCGCTGGGACTGGCGCAGGTCGCGTCATCTCTGCAACTGCACAAGAGTACCGCGCACCGCTTTCTGATGGTTCTGGAGCGTCATCGCATGGTGGAGCGGACCAGCGCGGGGAAGTTCCGACTCGGCCTGCGGCTATTCGACTTTGGAAATCGGGCAATCGAGCAGTATGATTTGCGCGACCGCGCCCAGCCTCACCTGCGCCGCCTGGTCGCGGAGACCGAGGAGACGGCGCACCTGTGCATTCTGGAGGCTGCGCGTGTCATTTATATCGACAAGATTGAGCCGGCGCGCTCAGTGCGCATGATTACGCGCATTGGGGCCAGCAACCCGGTGCATTGCACCTCAGTAGGGAAGGCGATTCTGGCTTTTCTGCCCGAGGAGCGGGCTACCGATATTGTGCGCCGCCTGCGCTTTGAGCGTTTCACCAACCACACGATCACCACTCCGGAGGCACTGCGCACGGAGATCGAGAAGACCCGGCGGCGCGGCTACGCTGTGGACGATGAGGAGTATGAGGAGGGGTTGCGCTGCATTGCCGTGCCGCTGCTGGATGCGCAACGCTTGCCGGTGGCGGCGATAAGCGTTTCCGGCCCGTCGTTTCGCGTGACGGCGCAGAAGCTGCCTTCCATCGCCAATCATCTGCTGCAGTGTGTAAGGGGAATTTCGACGGATATGGGGTACAGCTCATCCGGACGTGGCAGAAGCGCTGCCTGGTCAACGTAGGCATTCCTCAAACTGGATGAGATTGGTTGCTTCACACCGCAGATTTTTTAGAAAGCAAGAGAACCTGCACTGGGCAGGAGCGGCCCGAATTCTCCATGCTTCTGATACACTCTTTCATGGGTCACAAATAAGGGCTTCTGAGCCGGATTCGGATACGGCTTAGGGCAGTGAGCCGAGGAACCTGACTTGCCTGTTGATGGGGGATGCAGTTTCATTGGCTCGCGATTGTGATTGGATTACCTAGTACATCCGGGGACGTAGCTCAGTTGGTTAGAGCGCTGCCCTGTCACGGCAGAGGTCGCGGGTTCGAGCCCCGTCGTCCCCGCCAGATTCTAAAGGACTTAAGTCCTTTCTGGCATGTGACATCAAGGTACAAAAAGGTACAAGTTAGGACTTCGATCCTCTTTGGGTGGGCTGGACAACGTGCTCCAGGCCAGGCAAAGGCTCCCGCATGCGGGACCTCTGCTACTTCTACGATTGGACCGAATTCCTTGTGCTTCTCTGACATCGAGTGAGCGTCCGGTTTCAGGTTACGCAGCTCGGCTGGGCCAACGCGTTCCAGCGCTATCGCTGGTCCTGGTACAAGAGCTTCTCCATTTCATGGGCCTGACCGACTCCGAGGCCGACAAGTTGCGTGAGAATCTTGTCGATGCGCGATCGTATCTCGTGCGCCTCAAATGCTTCAGGTGATGCGTGGAAGATAGAGATCATAACGGCGCTGAGTCTTCTACCGAAATCCCATTCAATCCAAAATTGATTGCTGTCGGGAAAGCGTTCCAGCCACTTCTCGGTGCAGCCCACGACGAACGGTAGTTGCTCTGCACGCAGTGCAACTTCCATAAAGTTCAGATACATCACTGCCAAAAAAGGAGACCTGCATACCCCGACGAACTCCTCAAGAAGTGGCAAAAACGAATCCGTCCTTGGAATGAAAGAAGCAGGCAGATAGCACTTGGAAGGAGAGAATCCGTAATGGTCGTTAAAGCAGATTGTTGCGAGCGCGTTCCCCAAGTGCATCTCTACGCTGGCCTCCTCGCGGTCTTTGTTCCATCCGAAGACCCTCGTTCCGCATAGCTGCTTGATAAGGAAGCTCCGGATTTGCAGCAGTTGCTCGACCGATAGAGAGTGCTTTTCAAAGAAAGCCTGATCTGCACTCTTCAAATACAAGGGGAGACAGTCACAGAAAGATTCGTCCGGCAGCTCCTCAAAGAGATATTCAAGGCTTTGGTTGAGAGACTCTTCGCTCAAGCCGGAAGCACACTTCGCTGCAAGGTCAAAGTAGACCTCGTTCCATCCGTCTGGCTGACAGTCGTACTGATCCTCCTTCTCTTCTCCAAATCCATTTGCTTGCCGAGTCCATTCCGCATATGCACTCAGCAACGCACGAAGCCATGGCCTCTCGCTGGGATCGAACGGGCGGATCTGTTTGAGCCAAAGCGCAGCCTTGTGGTAGTCCACACGAAGTTTTACGTAATCGTACTCAGCAGCTTCTTTCGCATAGTCTCTCTCCCCCCGCCGCCAATGATTGCGTGGCCTTATCTTTTGAAGCGGGAATTCAGGCCAAGCCGGCTCGGAAATCGGCTCCGCGAGCCAAGCCAACTCCAAGTCAATCTGCTTCTGGATGCGCTCTTGATAGGCTGATCTGTTCGCTTCCTTTTGTTCTGCCGAAATGCGCCACGGCTCGTCTGGGTAGACAGACGCAGCAAAGGCACACCGCAGAATCGCCGGAACCAAAAGTGCGTTGATTTGCTCCAGTTGGAGCAGCGCCGCGCCGAATCCGTGTGCGGACGCATAGCCGCTCGCTGATGCGAACTCAAGAAGGCGTCTTAAGTCGTTCTCTTTTGGATCGCGCTCGATCAGCAGTGTTTGCCCAACAAATGCAATGGCGCGGGGATTGAATAGCAATCCCTCACGCTGCAAGTACACCGGATCGGATTCTCCCTCATGCGCTCGGGCAAGAATTCCTCGCAACCAAGAACCGTTCTGTGCCAACTGCTTGGGAGTTCCGTCGCGTGCGAGAAGTGTCGCGGCGCTGACGACTGCTTCCACGGTTATACCGTATTCGCCATTCCAATCAAATTCAGGCCGATGATCGAAAATGTCTTGATGCCGCAGCGCCCATTCGATTCCCTTATCCAGAAACTCGGGATCAGACGCTTGCGTTGCAAACAACGCGTTAGGAAGCGCCAACTGCAGACCATTTTCTTGTAGTCGGGCCAACGCCTCTTGCCGGATCGGATCAAGATGCTTCGACTCAGCCTCTGGAGGCTGATATTGCAACAGCGTCTCCTCCTGTCCTTCGGCGTTCGCGAACGTTACTTCCTTCCAGTTCTGCCGGTCGAGCACATTGAGGGCATGCAGCACCATCATTCTCGGATCACCAAGATCTGAGTCCTTGTCTGGAGGTCCGAGCCTGCTAACGGCGCACAACAACAAGGCCCGTACTTTATCAATGACATCGGTCGGGCCAAACGGTAACCGGCACAGCAGGTCGTAGAGACTGACCTTGCGGGAATTACGTCCCTTAAGGCTTTGAAGCGTTGCCTGGCCAATCGGTTCCTGTTGAAGTTCCTTCAACCCAAAGAAATCCGGAATCTTCATGCTGTCGTGGTTGGGTCTGAGTCTATCCATGCACAACAGCTCTGGACACGCCACAAGGGGTATAGCGGTCACACTGGATTTTGGCCAATGAGATAACACGACATCAACGGCGACCAGAAGAGTTGCGCTCGACATTGCCGGATCGCCGAGGATCTGGGCAACCACTGCATCTATCGGGTCACTTTCCTCAACTCGCTTGTGGGCCCACACCTCCAATGCCATCAATGCAGAGGTTACGACTGACGGAGCATTACTATTTTCGCGCGACCAATAGTAGAAGTCGGACCAGGGAAAGGCAATCCCATCCTCATTGAAATAAACAACTGGGGCATGATGGTCCCGCTTATCCCCGCGATAGAACTGAACGGTGTAGGTGACGATCCTGCGGACGAGCCGGAGGCCTTCTTCAGGACAGTGGAGCAGCAGATCAAGAAACGGCCCCTGTGAGGGAGATGCGGGCAGAAATTTCAGATCGATATACTCGAATGGCCGCTCGGGAAGAGGGCTCGAGTGGCGACCTCTTCGGCGCTCCCCACTTCCAATAAGCGTGTCGACGGTGAAGTCTGCCAACTCTTTCGGTGCGGCCTGGGCCAGAACGCCTCTGAATTTGAGAATGCCGAGCTTCGTTTCATCGGCGTGCTGCCGCCCGACGAAGGACTGCAGATAGCTTGCAGCCAGTTCTGGAGTGTGATTGCAGAAGGACAGAAATGCTGTCCTGAGCTCCTCCTCCATCACTTTGAGTTCATTTTCTGGAATGTTGCCGCCAAACACCCTGCTCACAAGCCCGTATGGATTGCTCTCACGATCAACTTCAATCGTCTCGAGCCATTGATGGAGATAACACAGGATGCGCGGTGCAAACGCGTCGTTGCCCAATGTTCCCGTGAGATAGGACGAGTACACTTTGACCGCGTCGGGAAGTGCAGCGGGCGGGAGCGAATCAGAGATCAAAAGAAGCCATGCAACCAGGTGAGCGCACGAGCTGTTCCTCGGCACCTTCCAGGTTGGAGGGATCCCTTCCAGTTGGAGTCCTTTCGCTCGCATTCGATCGACGGCAAATTCAAATTCGACAGCAAGGACATAACGGGCTAGGTCGCTGAAGAGTGCGGCATTGTTCTCCAGCAATGCTATGGTGCCCTTCACCAGAGCCTTTACCGAGATCTCTGATCGAACCAGCGCGAGAAGGACGGCCCTCCTCCATGTTTCGTGGGCCCCGCCGAGTTGTGCCAGAATCTCCAGCCAACGCTCGAGGCCATCTGGTTGCTCCAGCGCCATCCGCGCAGCAAGCTCTGCACCGCGCGCCGTGTCGGGGGTGGCGCGCTCGGCGAGGTGAAATTGGGAGCCAAAGCCGCGTTCCCCAAACACAAGATTTGCAATAGCCCATTCCCGCAGGACATCGTGCCGGAATGTCACGCGGTCATTGCTGTAATCGCGGAGCGTGCCGCTGGCAACAAGCTTGTTCAACGCCTGCGCGTCCTCTGCCTCGGCGTTGTATGGCTGCGTCGAGGACAGCGAGTGATCAGTCAGTCTGCGGATGAGGCGTGAGCGGTCACGCAAGCCAGTGTCGTTCCTGCCATCTGCCAAATCCCACCATTGCTTGGCCATCTCCGCTTCCGTGGCCGGCCAAGGTTCGTTGTCAGGGCGGTTCGCCAAGCGGGAGAGCCGGAAGAGGTTTCGCACAATGGCTCGTGCGGGATGGGAGTCTGCAAGGAGTAGCGAGAGCCTGTGAGCGCTCTCGTTGAGTTCGTTCACTTCTCCATCATCGAGTTCTTCGATCAGAACCGGATCGGTTTGGCCGAGGCGAGTTAACGCCTCCTTTGGGAGCCAATTCGGTTCCGTCTTTGCGAACTCAACTCGGGCTGTGGTAATGACCCAGATATTCGGGGCCTCAGCCGCGAATCGCACAATGTCCCTGGCAGTTGTCTGTTCCTCGGCCGCGAAGAAATCAAGACTGTCGATGAAGACAACGCCTGCTCCGCTGAGGGACAGATCGTTCATGAGATCACGGCCGGATCCGTCGTATCCGATGGCCGATCTCATGGAGAGCCATCCTCGTTCGATGAGCCGGTTTGGACTGAGGATGAGGACCTGGGCCTCCGCGGATAGATCTTCCGCAAGACGGCGAAGAACTCCAGATTTGCCAACGCCAGCCTCGCCGCGGATCTCGATATAGCGGCCACGGCTCATCGCCTCGCGTACGGCATCCACGCGCCGCTGGCGCATGAGTTTGACACCGAAGACCTCGTCGTTGATGTCCGACAGAGCCAATTGAGATTCTTCAGCAATCGCTGCCAGCGCCTGCCGGTTGTTTCGGCTGCCGGCTAGTCGAAGGGTGGAAAGATCAGCATGGAGGGATTCTCTGGTTCGGTGTCCCGCGTTTACCGCGATTTCCAAAGACAGCGTGGTGAGACGAGACCAGAGATTGCGAGCCTCATCCATGCCGCCGGACTCCAGAGCGCGCAACGCGCGTTCGTGCATCAACTCAGCCGAAGCCGAATCCGTGGCCGAAAAGTCGAATGCCAGTATGTGGAAGCGTCGGAGAAGTTTCCAGACAGTCTCGTCGTCGTGGGGCGCTCCAGCGGCCTTGAGGTTGTCGCGGAACGTAGCGACAAAGCTACGCATCGCATTATTTGCTTCCCCCTCCCTATTCAGCCTTGCGTGAAATGTCGTCGCATTTTCGATGTTCCGTGCCCAGTTCAGGACATCCTGGTAGGCCGACTCGATCTTCTGCGTGGTCCGCGCAATGGCGACTGCAAGTTGATGATGGCTTTCCCAGAAGGTAGGATTACCCATTGCCTTCTTGACCTGTTTCACTACATCCCGAAAGACTTCGTCCGCGGGGGCAAAGGTAATGCTTCGCTTGACCTGAATCTCAAGCGTCGCTACCTTCCCACTCGGATCCTGTCCGTGGACAATGATGTCATTGAGGGGATGGCCTTCCTGCCCACGTTGCAGTGCAATGCTGTCGATCCGACAATTCGGCAAGCCACGTGCGTCCACCTCGAGCAGCATGGATAACAGATAGGCAGCGCCAACCTGCGCCTCGAAGAGCGGGCCAGAACCGCCAGTGGAAGCCGGACTCGTCATTCGCAACGCACCTCCATGAGCCTGCCCAGCTACACAACGGGAGAGACAGAAACAACCAAGATGTCTCTTTCGTCTTTCTCCGGGACATCCCCGGCCGCTTCTAGGTTCTCCTCTGCGGGCTTGGGAACCGCTGGGAAACCTTCCGCTTGCTCTCGTTCAACGTACATCGCCTCATCGCGAATCAGCGCGAGAAAAACTACGCTCTGCACGACCAAAGCCGCATTCACTCGATTAAAAGCACCGGCGGGTGCAACCCCGTGGGCGACCAGGTTCCGCAAATTCATGCCTCGGTTATCGGTATAGAGCACCTTAAGAAAGGACCAAAGCTTGGGATTAAGCGCATCCTTCACTACGGGATCGTGGAGAACATCGTTCATGTTCTTTGGCTGGTTCCCGTCATCAGTGCTCTTTGAGACAGGCCGGTCGAGGATTCGCAGCAACTCTCTCAGACTATTTTCTACCTGGAAGACCAACACGTGAATGCACTTGACGTAATCCTCTTGCTCAAAGGCGAGGAGCCCTTCCCGGAAGAGGGTTACCCGATCTGGTGGAATCAGGAGACTGTCAAAAAGAGAAGGCGTATCCGGAATACCCCTGAGCTCAAACTTCTTCTTCCACTCTTCAAGCCCGCTCAGGAAAAACGTCGTCTTCAGATTCATGTCGCGCGCCAGCTCCATCACAAGCCGGCCCTCCTTGTCCTGGTCGTACGTTCCGATCGTGGTTACGGTGAGACCGTCATCGCCGATGATGCTTACCGGGATCAGCCTGTGATAGAGCAGTCCTTCTGTTGCAGCCTCAAACTCCGCCTCAAGCCTTTCCGGATGCGGAGCACAATTGTTGGCGAGCCGGTATAGCGCCACGAGTGGATCGGATACATCGATCATCTCGGCAATCGCGGAGTCGATTGCATCGAGATCGAGCTTGAGCTCGACCCGCTGAGACTTCATCTCCGCAAGGACACCCTTCCCCTTTTCTTCAAGAAGCAGACGCACTCGGTCCGTCTCCTCCTTGAGCCCGACGCGGCGGTAAGCCTCCAAAACTCCTTGGATATGGTGAGTGGCGAGGGAAGGATTCAGAGAAGCGGCGCTCTTCAGAATTGCTTCACCGTAAGCAAAGGTAATCTCCTTCGCGCGTTGGTATTGCTGGCGGTCGCAAAAGTATTTAGCGAAGCTCGGCCCCGCAACCTCCATCCGGAAAATATCGCCGCCGGCAACAGTCACTGCGAAACGCTGCGCGTGACGATCAAGAATGCGCTCTCTCTTGGCTTCGCTGAGGCCATTCAGTCCGAGCAGGCGGTCGAACGGCGCTGACCAGAGTCCTACGTGGGACTGTTCCACGGAGTCGGCGTATTGCATCAGGAATTCATAGCCCCGGTCGACTAAATCGCCCAACCCGAGTTGTGTGGCAAGCCGGATGCTCCGGGCGGCTGCATCGATGATTTCGAGCGGATTGTTGCCTGCACGGCCAGCGAGTTCGAGGTATGATTCCGATGCTGACTGTCCGAAGCGATAGAGATCCTTGCGGGTGCTTCCCAGTCGCTTACCGAGTTCCCAAACCGAGTCAGCAAAGCGGGCCTTGAGGCATGGGTGCTTCAAAGCTTCAGCAAGTTCCGCCCATTCGTCGACATTATCGCTGGTCAGCAGAGCAAGATTCGGAAACCCGGCACGGCTTCCTTCCGCCTCCATTTTTGGCGCAAAGAAGCAGCCCCAGGGGCTGGTGCCGGCAGGACGCTCATAGAACTCCAGGGGTGCCAGAGATCGAAAAACGCGGTCAATCTCTTCTTGGGAGGCTCCACGTTCCCGAAGCCTGTCGAAAACTCGGGAGCTGATCCGGTAAAACTCAACACAGTCTGTTGAGCCGTCCTCCTTCAGCCACGAAATCAAGTAGTCCGGAAGCGCCATAACCACTTGGAACCTCGTGACTTATTGTTTCATATTCGCTGTATTTTCGCCATGCATCCCAAGAACATTCAATCGGAGCGCGTCTGATTCGGCGTGGCAAGTGTTCGGTTACAATGGGCCACGCTGGTCACCCAAATTAACCGCAGATGTAACGCGCCATAGGTGGCGTTCTTTTGCTGCCTATGAACTCTTGCCGGGGGCGGCAAGGATTCCAGCGACCCGATTCAAAGCCGAGCGCTTGGCCTCTGTGCTTCCTTGCTGGTAGACATCGAGAGTGATGCGTGAAGTTGCGTGCCGAAGGAGTTCCTGTACAGTTTTCACCCCCTCGCCCTGTTGCCCCAGAAAACTGGCCAGTGAATGCCTGAACGTGTGCCAAGTGACCCGCTTGGTTATTCCGGCCTTAACTGCGGCTGGCTTGATGTGATCCTGCAGTGCAGACTCGGGCCAATATGGGCGTTTTCCGTTCGTGAATGGGGACGCAAAGACCCAATCACTGTCTTGGTTGTAAGGCGTATGATCTCGCCAGACGAGCAAGGCTGCGGCCAACGCCGGCAACATCTCCACCCCCTTGCGGGATGCTCTCGTCTTCATTTTTGTTTGATCCTTTGAGACGTATCCACGCCGAAGGTTGAACCAGCACGCATCCAAGTCAAGATCAGCCCACTGGAGTCCGCGCACTTCGCTCCGTCGAAGTGCGGATGCGGCAGCAGTGGCTACCATAATCTGGATTGCAGGTGGCTCAATGTTGTTGATAATCGAACGCATCTCGTCAAGCGTCAAAATATCTGGATCCCGTTGGCGAACCGCGCTTTGCCGGACTGATGCGATGGGATTCAACTTGCCGTAAAGCTCGTGTCGAATGCAGTGGGAGAACAAAGCACTCATATGATTGCGGATTTTGGCTTTTGACGCCGGCGCGAGCGCCAGGCTGCGGAGCCACTTCTCAACGGCTACGGACTTGACATCATCGAGAGCGACGTCTTTCCAAGTTGGGAAGAATTCTGGACTTGAAGTAGTCGAGATAGCTTCTAACGGTTGTGGGAGAACGATCTACGTCAGGGTCGCGCAGTTCGTTGGCTCTGGAAATGTCCCCATGCTTCGCCAACTGTCATGCGGACCGTTTTCGTTGCGGCCGCATTGATCTCGGCACGGAAACCCTCGACGGCGCGCTTGGCGGCGCCGATCGTGGGATATGTTTCGACTGTGCCTATGAGTCTTGCGATGATGGACGCGGCGCCCGTTTTGCTTCGAGGTCTTCCCACCAGCGGTACGTCCATTGGTCAGGTCCCTTGGCAAGACGGACGCGCTCGATGTGACCCTCCTGATAGGAGATGGAATTGCGATTACTTGCCATCTCTACGCCAGGGGCTCGCTCGGCTCGTCACAGGGTTGAATCTGCGATTCTGCCCACGACCGCAGATCGCAGGCGCGGAAGCGCCAGTGCTTACCCAACCTGATCGCGGGAATACCGTGGCCGCGCGCCAGGCGGAGTGCTGTCTTGGGGTGAATGCGGAGGAGGTCCGCGGCTTCGATGGGCGTCAGGAGAGGCTCCCAAACCCGCTTGACTTGTTCGTTATGATTCTCTGCTTGCTGCATTGCCTGATCCGTTTCTTTTTAAGATGTGACTTGATTGCTCAACTGGTTATGCATTCCTGGGTTTCGGCGCGGGCTTGATCACGAAATCGACGTGTCAGTTCCCATAGTTGCGAGGTCAGTCTGCCGATTGGGAGTCTCAGTATCTGCCTCTTCGAGCTGGGCTTGGAAGTTGGCGGCGGAAAGATATAGTTGATCGGGAGATATCAAGCGCTTCAAAGATCGCGTGGGCGCTGCGAGCCCCGTAACGAATCCCAGCTCATCTATTCCGCCGCCCGCTGCCATCCACCGCACCATGAAGGAATGGCGTAGCACATACAGCGTGATCGGAGTCGTGCGACTGGCTGGCGACAGTTCACGAAGGTGCTGGGAAACCCTACGAAGTACTCGATGGGGAGATTTTCCCACGACAAACTTCGTGTCCAGATCGCCTGCTCTGCGTGCCTTGAGAACCCGGAGTACCTTCTGCCCGAATGGGACTCGACGTATTCGGCTGTTCTTTTTGTTACGAACCAGCATCTGCCGCTTTTCGAAGTCGACATCGCTCCAGCGCAATTCGCCGATCTCGCCGGCGCGCATGCCAGTGTGGAAGAGAATCACCACTGTGTCCTTCAGATCACCGAATCGCGGGTCCTCACCTGCGGTCGCAAGGAGCGCATTGAACTCCTTAGCTGAAACCGGCTGAGGGCGCACGCGACGGCAAGCCGCGAAGATGCGGTGGGCATTGAGGTTTCCGGGGAACGATCGCGCCGTTGAGCGTTCGCTGTTGTTTGCAGTGAAACTATCGTGCTGATGGTATAAAGGGAATGAACTTGCCGATTGCATTACTTTCGTCCTTTCGTGCTGCGTTGTTGGGTTTCGCATGAATTGAAAACGGGGAGCCGACATTAACTCGGCTCCTCCAATGTGTTTCTGGTGGCCATTCGAATCCAGGGTCTGATCGTTAGGGTCGTCAGAATGAGCATGGCGGGTTGTAGATCGGGTGCAGCATGCGTTCTGCTGCACCCGGTGTTGATTGTCATTGTGGCCAGGATGTGATTATTCGGGATCGCCGCCGCCATCTGGGCAGTCAAACGCCCAATCCTCATCCTCGTGACGGAGCACATCTTCCTTGGTCCATCCTGCACGGGCAAGTTGGCGATCAGCTTCGAGCTTGCGGGAGAACTTGCGGGCAAGACTGTCGCGCTGGCGCTCGTAGTCTTCCTGGTTGCGTAATTTAACTTCGGTATCGAGGAGAAGCTGCATTTTTCCGCAATTCTCGCAGCCCGGGTTTCCCTGAGGAGGAGCCTTAAGATCAGCAATCTCGCGAAAGCGTTTGAGTAGCGGAGGCAACTCTTCCCGATCGATCTTAACCTCGTGGATCTTAACCCCGAAGGGAACAGTGAAGCCCTCTTCTGTGAGCAGGTCCAGGGGGGTGTCACTGTAGTCCTTGAGCTTGTTTTCGAAGTAGACGAGTGCGGCCGATTCGACGGTGCCGATGTTATTCCTCTCAAGGAGCCAGGTGTATCCAAGCAGCTGGGTTCGGTACGTGGCCATGAATCCGTCCTCGTCGCCCTTGAATTTGGCAGTCTTGTAATCGACCAAAAAGAGCTGGCCGTCGGAGTTCAAGAACACTTCGTCGGGCATGCCAACCAAAGTCAGGTCATACTCGGGGAAGTCGATGGTCATCTTCCACGGGAATTCGACGGTTCCTAAGCAACCAAGCCCGCTGAGCCACCGCGGAAGTTCCTCGTGCTCAGTCAAGTGGGCTTGCACGATCTTCTTCTCAAAACGGTCCATGTTATGCATCAGGCCCGGCATGGGAAAGGCAAAGGGCGGTTGAAAGCGCAGGTCGATCAGTTTCCTGAAGCAGCGCACGCAGGATTCAGGAGAGTTCATCATTCCTAAATGACGGGGAGATACACGAATGTGTGCCATAACTATTCCTTGAGGGCAGTAGCCCATAATTCTTATTGGGACATGAAGTCGGATCGTAGCCAAAGCTAGGCGTGCAGTTGTTCCATAGCGGCGAAGAATTCAGTTCGGATCCGGCGCGCGTCGGGCTTGACGTACGCCATCGTTGTTCCGATTGAGGCGTGGCCGAGGAGATGGGAGATCTCGAGCGTAGGCACGCCGGCCCGATTGAGCCGCGTAGCGAAGGTCGAGCGTAGCTGGTGAGGGTGCAGGTGTGGCAGATCAAGGCGCTTGCACCAGGCACTGAGCAGGTGCTGGACCGTGCGCCTGTTAATCCGGTTGCCGCGGTTTGATAAAAACAGTGCCGGCTTGCCATCCTGGCCACGCTCGGCAAGATACTCGTGGACCAGCTTGAGAGCGGGCAGGTCGATGAGAAACTCGGCGTGTTTTTCCGCCCTTGCCCGTAACCCGGCCAACGCCGACTACGCCGCCTCCCGGCAGGTGCTCGACCTCGATCGAGTCACGGTTGAGGGAGCAGATCTCGCTGATGCGAAGACCGGTTCCCAGTAGCAGCCCGAAGATGGCTTTGTCACGGGCATTATCAACTCCATCCATCAGCACAGCGACCTGCTCATCGCTGAGTGGGGTAGGATTGGGCGGCTGCCGTCGAGGGTGCCGGATTGCTTCAAGCGGGTTACGAATGCGACCGTTAGCCATCACTACAATGAAGTCAAAAAAGCTGCCGAGAACAGCCAGCCGCCGTCGTGTTGACGCCGGGCGGTTCTGGAACTCTGGATCGCGATGCCGCAGGTAGCCTTCGATATGACGAGGCCGGACTTGGCTGACCCTGAGTTTGAGTTCGCGTAGATAGCGCTCGAACCTCCTTAGTTCGAGCGCGTAGGAGGAGATCGTCTCGTCAGAGTACTTGCGCGCACGCAAGTGGTCGAGGAAACCTGGAATGTTCATGAGAAGTCCTTCCTTTTGTTTGTGATGGGAAAACGTCGTGAAACAGCGCTTAAGCGCCAAAACCGCTCAAAGCCGCGTCAATTGCCTACTTCAGGGCATCTTGTGATGCGAAGAAGGCCTCAATCGGAGCCGGAGTCTGGTGCGGATCGTGATTCTTCTGCTCGATACGGTTCATTGCGCGAAGGTAAGATTTGCGTACGGAGCGCGGGTCGACCGCGGTGTAGGTCTGCATGCCGTTGTTACTTTGCCAACCGAAGGTCTTCTTGATGCTTTCGACATCGAGGGCCGGATGGACGGCCGAGGCCGCAGTGTGCCGCAAACGATGGAAGCTGAACTTTGTGAGTCCACCAGGTACGCAAACCAGTTGGTTCAGCATAAGCCGCAGAGTGTAAACTCTCAGCGGCCGGTCGTTGCGGCCGACTAACAGAAAGTTGTGATCGGTCTCAGGGCGGAGCTTGAGCCAGGACTCCAGCGCTTCTCTTGTCCGGCTATGGAAGGGCACGTAGCGTTCGACGCGGGTCTTCGTTGGCAACCGGACAAAGAGCACTTGCCGATCGAGATCGACGTCTTCCAGGCGAAGATTCACGACCTCGGAGATCCGTAGCCCTGACTCGGCGCCGATCTCGACTGCAAGCTTAAGCTGCGAGTCGTCCTTTACCAGGGAGCGGATTGTAGTGAGGTCAGTCTGAGAGTAGGGACGCGGCTTACGTCTCGGTGCCTTCCAAGAATGGAAGCTCAGGACGACCGGGTTTGTGGCCTTGCGATGCTTCATATGGATAGCCCAGGCAAAGAAAGTATGTAAATCGACTGCCGCCTTTCCGCCGGAAGTCGGACAGGTAACTCTGTGCTGAGCCATAAAGTCAGTGATGAGGTAAGGCTTGATCGTCTCGAGCGATCGGATGCGCTTTTTCAACACAAATTCGAAGAACGCGGAGAGATTGCAGCGCAGGTACTCTAGCGAGCGTCGTGATAGGAGTCGCGCCTTTGCGTCCTCGATAAACTCGTGAACAATCGGAGCGAAGCGGCCCAGGCGCTTTTTGTCGTCCTGATCTCGCTTCCAGGCTTGGAAGTGGGCTGCTGAGCAGAATGGTTTTCCGCGGTTGCTCTTCCGAGAATTGAACTTCGTCCCACAAAAGAGGCACTTGAGCGTCTTCTTGCGGTCGAAATAGCAACGTTGGCAGCAGAGATGGGAGCAATGGTAGATGCGCTTCGTCATGCCGTAGTAGCCAGCCGGCATCGGCCTGCTGCAGGGCTGCCAGGCGCACTTTAGTTCGCCTTCGTCGAACCAGCGCAGGTAGGGGCCTGGTCGAAGACGTGGTTGGTTGTTGGAGCTGGGATTACCCATCCGTGGTTTACCTTTCGATGTTGATGTATATGAGGCCATGAAATGACAGGAAGATGTCGGTCCTGCACACGGCGCATTCTCCGCCTACCCTCATCGTGCTCTCGGATTCATTCCTGCCAAAGCCAGGGCTTGGAGATGGTGATCCGCTGCCGTGTAGGGCAGCCTTACCGTTCGGCAAAGAACGAATCGAGGGTCTCGGTGCGGGGTGGCAGGGCTTGTCCGTCATCCTCGATATGCGCCATGGCTTCGACGTAGACAGCAATCGCCGCCTTGTTCGGCAACCGGCGAATCTGTTCCACCGGACCCGGGCTCTGCCAGCCGAAGTGATCCATCATTGCCATCGTGTCCATCTCACCAGCCAGACGTGCGGCAGCTGTCTGCGCAAGCCGTCGGAATGAGAACCCTTTTAGCTTCCCCGGCCCGCGCAGGGCCTTAATAAGGCGGGATCGGAGAACGTGTTTACGCATTGGGATGCCCTTGTGACCCGTCAACAGAAAGCAATGGTTCACATCGGGGCGAATTGCGAGCCAATCTTCCAGTGCCTTCTTCGTTCGGACATGAAAGAGCGCCGTCCGCTCCAATCCTGTGCGGTTTGATCTCTGGACCCGGATCGATTGGTTTTCGAAATGGACATCCTCTATGCGGAGATCGCAGATCTCGCCGATTTGCAATCCAGACTCCAGACCAAGCGCAACAGCGAGCCTCAGACGCACATCCCCTTGTGCTTCGAGGAGAAAATCAATCTGGTTGAGTTCACGTATTGAGAGCGGGCGGGGAAGGTGCTTCTCCTCGCGCTGCCGATAAAGGCTCGGATTGACGGGGTTAGAGCCCGATCGGCGTCCCGTCAGGATGGTCCAATCGAAAAGCAGCCTTAGGTCGGCCATGGCCTTACCCGCAGACCGAGGTCTGATTTTTGCGAGATGCCGGAAGAAGGCTGAGATCAATTTCGGCGTGATGCCAGCAAGCGAGCGAATTCGCCTCTGACGCAGGTAATTTGTGAAGTGCGCAAGATTACAGCGCAAGTCCCCCTCTGATCCGGGTACTCTCTGCTCGGGAATGACGGCTGCGATGAATGCGTGGACATCGTCGACGAATGAACCAAACTTTTTCTGGTCAGTTTCCCGGCGGCGCCAGGCGGCGAAGTGCTTTCGGCAGCAGAATCGTCCGCCCCTACCCGTAACCTGAGGCACAAACCGTTTACGGCAGTGCTCGCAGCGTATAGGCTTCTTTTTCCTGCATTGGTGGTGCACAATGCACATTGGCGAGCACAAATACGTGTGTTTCTGCTTACCGTAATAGCCAGCCGGCATCGGTCGGCCGCACCAGGCGCACAACAGCTCGCCTTCGCTGAACCAGCGCATGTGGGCACTTGGCTGCGCCCGCGGTGTATTATTGACGGTCGTCTTGGTCATTAATCCTTCCTCTTGCCTGCACAATCGAATATGTGCGCACAAGTTCCTCGAGCTGGCGGACGGCAAAGAGCCGCCGACCACGAATATTGATAGGGCTAAGTTGTTCGGTCTTGACCAACCAGTCGAGGTGTTCTGCTGGAATGCTCAGCATCGAGCAGGCATCGGCATCGTTGACCAGCAGTCTCGGATGTGATTGCATATGGGGCCTCCACAATGATGAGAACCCCACGGCAATCTTCTGCCAAAGCTAGTGCGGTATAACCCGTACTGACCTTTGTTGCAATTGCTATTTCTTCTCCGGTTCGCCTCCTTCCTGCTCGGGAAAGCCCAAGTTGAAGGAGAGCTGACCGCGTACCGGGCACGGATTGCGCAGCAACGGTGCCGGATTCCTGCTCGGCCGTGCCCCGCGTTTGCGGCGAGGCGCTGGCTTCGAGTATTGCGTCCTGTTGTTCATTAAATTCCCTCCAATTAGAAAAGGCGGCCCGAAGGCCGCCCCTGAGTACATGAAAATTGATCACGCTTCATTCGCAGGTCTGGTCTAGTTGCTTGCGCAACCGGGATCGAAGCGCCGAAATACGGTTAATCCGCTTACGAGAAGTTTGAAGGGCCGAGGCCAGATAGGCTTCCCACTGCGGATGATCAAGATGTCCAATTCCCAAAAGAAACCGCCTGAGGGCATCGCGCTGGCGGCGCTCTGCAGCCAGCTCAAGGCAGCAATTCAGATATTTATGTTCTAGGTCGGTTGGCGAACTTGCCCGCATACAGGCAGGATTCCGCAGGAATCCCGTTCAGCCAAAGGCCCAATCCAGCAGACAGTGATTCTTCGCCCGTATCAAATTGATACGGGCATATTTATTCGGCCCGGAGCGATGAATGGCGAAGTTCGTGGTTTGCTCCTGTCCCAAGACCCTCTGCTGGTGATGATCCATCACGACACAGAAGCCCGGCTTTCATGAGCCCGACGTGGGAACAGCCAGCAGCGATTGCTGAACACAGCGTGCATGATCATGACCGATAATAGGGAGGATCGGCTTGCTCGCAGGCAGAATCCTCACAAGCAGACCTGACTCTCGCTGCTGCTTCCATATCGCTGTGGTGCTGAGGCACGCGCAGTGGGTTCGGGTAGCCCTCGGGCAGATATACCTGCAGATCCTTCTTCACGTAATGGCGAACGCCGAGATTGCCGCAGAGTTCGATCATCCGCTCGGTGTAGCTGCGCCAGTCGGTGGACTTCGTCATCGGCAGGTAGTTGGCACGGCCGATCTTGACCAGGTCCACGAACTCATGAACGCGGCGTACGATCTCTATGCTGGTCTCTGTGTTCAAGGTCGGCTCAAGCGATACCCAGGTGAAGACTCCTGCATCGTGGAAGGCGTTGAGCGCCTTGATCCTGTCTCCCGGCAGCGCGGCTCCACGCTCCCACTTCCGGGAGAAGGCGTCCTCCAGGCTCGTCAGTGTCGATGCAAAGGCATCGCGGTCAGGCCGAAACAGGTCCATGTCGCGCAGACCACGCGTCCCGCCTTTCGTGAGGGTGCAGAATCCCAAACCATGGTCTCGCAGGACTTCGAGCGTCTGGCGCGTCAGGCTGGTGTCGCCAGGGTGGTACGGGTCGGTCGTAAAAGACAGCATCACTTGCTCGCCGATCCCAGCTTCCTCGTACTTCCTAGCGTCCCTGGTCAAGTGCTTGATGAATTCCGGCCGGGGTTTGGCACCGGCGTCGAAATCCTCACGCTTCATCTTGAGCACGCGGGGAACGTAGCAGTAGGCGCAAGCGTGCCCACAGCCACGGTACGGGTTGGTAGCCAGAGCGGCATACTCACCGGCTTGGCCGTTGGGGGCATAAATATAGTTGCAGCCGGAGAGGCCGGCCTTGTCGTTGCTAATTTGAACTAATGCGTTCACTTAAGATTCCTTTCTGGCCTGCCTCATGCGAGGCCGTCTGCGGCCTGTTGCCGCACTTTCTATATTCATCGTTGCATTGAATTCATGTTTTACCAAAGCGAGAGGCTTCAAACCATCCCCGTCACCTTAATTTTTCTCGTGACCCACAGTATCCTTCCCACGTGCCTGAAAACGTTCTACTCTCCGTCGTAGTAAGTAAATTATGTTCATCCTACCAAATCAGGCGTATTCTGGTGCTCTGATGAACAAGCGGGAAATCCCCATCGAGCGAAAGTTCGGACGGCTCACCGTTATTGAAGCGGCAGGGACAGATAACCGCGGCAATCAACTTGTCCGAGTGCGATGCGACTGCCCTGACGAAACCGACAAGGTGGTTCGACTGGCCGCCCTTACCTCGAAGGCTTATGTCGGGAAGGACGGTAGGAAACGTAAGCCGCTAAGAAGCTGTGGCTGTCTCGCAAAGGCTGCGCATAGAAAATACTGGGAGAAGCGCGCCGCCGGTTTGGGCAGGCGCGCCATGAGAGCGCTCTGGGCTCAGCATCAGAGGGGAAAGACCTTTCAGGAGATAGGACAACATTCGGAGTTGCCACCCCAGGTAGTCGCGGCGGCCTGCAGGATCTACAACAATTACAACCCCAAGCCGATCTGCGGGGCGATACCACCGGGGAGTCAAGCCTACTGGGAATATCAGAGGAAACTCTATGGAGAACCGCCCTTTTAGTGATCAGCCTGAGATAGCTCAGGAGTAGGCCTGATAGAGCCCGGCGGCGTGATCCGTCTCACCTGATGGAGAAACCTCCGATGCTGACGGATGCTCCTGCCGTTCGGACGGCTGGCGCCAGGCTGGCCAGGCAGGAAGTATTCCAACCAACGGAACTGCCACTCGCCGTGGCAGTCATTCATCTTCTTCAGACAGTACTCAGGACCCGACCGGTGAACTTCATAGGGCTCAACAAGCGCAGGAACATCGAGGCCGCACGGCTGAATGTTGCCGTGAGCAGCAACCTGATGCTGCCATGCGCCTTCCAGTAGATCGGCGGGGATCGGTACCAGAGCTGTCACCAGCACATGAAAGTGCCAGGGAATCCTTATCCGAGCTGTCAATGAACCGCGTTCCATGCCGGCCACGTAGCAGACCCGCGTTCGGAGTGTCTGCTCGATTGTGTCCATCCAGCGTCGGAAATAGCTGTTGGCCGTAGAATCGGTCACGTTCCAAGGGAAGGTGATCGTAGCGAAGTATTGCCACTGGATCTGGCGTAACCAATCGCCGGTCACCTGGAGAGCGTGTCTGTCCTCAGGCGGAACCGCGCGGAGCCAGTAATTAAGATGTGTATTCCCTTGTAGTTGCTCCTCAAAAGCAGGGCAGGTGTTAATGGACACACTTTCTCCTATGGTAGAACGCTGCTAAGGTGGGAGGGTCGCATCTTCCAGCACTCCGCCGGCATCGCTCCCCGGAGAGTCCTCCCGGCCCGTCGCCCTGCCGGTTGCGTATTCGCTTCCTTCTCAGAACGACGCGCCAAATCCGCTTGGCCAAACAGGAATAATGCCTTCCTGGGTCGAAACTGAGGACAGTTTGCACTGGTGTCTTGAATCTGCCAAAGGCAGAGCCTTCGTTAGAAAGCTGGATCGGACTTCGACAGCGACTGTCGGCCGCCATTTCGCTCTTTTCCGCTTCATCGGAAAAGAATTTATCCGTTGCTTGAACGAAAGGCGCTATTCTGGTATGTCTCACAAAATAAATGAGCTTGACCCCATACCATGCCCGGTACTTTGCCCATGAGCTGACCAAGCGGTCTAGCTCGGCATCGATAGACAGCCTCACGTCGGCTTTGGCGGATGCCCAGGTCGACCTCAACCCTCACCAGGTGGAGGCCGCGCTTTTTGCTTTTCGGTCGCCGCTTTCACGCGGTGCGATCCTAGCGGATGAGGTTGGTCTCGGTAAGACCATTGAGGCAGGCATTCTGCTTTCCCAGCGCTGGGCTGAACGCCGTCGTAAGCTCCTTGTTATATGCCCAGCTAACCTTCGTAAGCAGTGGGGTCAGGAACTGGCCGACAAGTTTTTCCTGCCATACGCCATCCTCGAAACCAAAACATTCAACGAAGAAGTCAAACGCGGGAACCTTAACCCGTTCGATCAACATAAAATTATCCTTTGCTCGTTTCAGTTCGCCAGGACGAAGGATGCCTACGTCCGCCAGACCGCATGGGATTTGGTGGTAGTTGATGAGGCGCACCGGCTCCGCAATGTCTACAAACCCGGCAACAAGATTGCCAATGCGATCAAGGCCGCAATCGCCGATCGGCACAAGACCCTTCTCACAGCGACTCCCCTCCAGAATTCTCTTCTTGAGCTGTACGGCTTGGTTAGCATCATTGACGAATTCACCTTCGGCGACTTGAGGAGCTTCCGTAGCCAGTTCACGCGGATGAACACGCCCGACGACTACCGCGCTCTACGCGAGCGCATCCGGCCCATCTGCCAGCGCACGCTTCGCCGGCAGGTGCTGCCCTACGCTACACGTTCGTTTACGCGCAACCGCAGGACCTGCGCACAACCAACTTGGCAGGGAACAGGATCTTGACCGTCTTCCCGTCCGGTAGCTGATTCGTTTGTATTTTCGTGATTTTATTAAAGAGAATCTCAGCAGCCATACGGGCCATCTCCATAGTAGATTGACGGACCACCGTGAGCGGGGTGCCAAGCATCTCGGCCAGCTCGAAGTCGTCAAATCCGATAACAGCAATGTCTTTTGGTACACGCAGTTTGTGAAGGTGGAGTGTCTGGATCAGGCGCACCGAGGAAATTATCTTCGCGGAGAACACTGCGGTCGGCCTGTCTTTGTGGGCTATCCAGCGACGCACAAGTGCCTGCATTTCTTTCAGCGAGTTTATATCGGTGCAGAGAATCGGTTGAAGTCCGGCGTCCCGCATGGCATCTTCATAGCCCTCGATCCGTTCACGCGCCGTGTAGCTGCCAGAGTCAAAGCCAACACAGGCAATTCTCTTGTGGCCATGTTCGATCAAATGCCGAACGCCGCGTTTCGTTCCCTCTCTGTTCTCGCTGAGCACCGTATCCGCTTGCACTCCGGCAACCGGTCTGTCGAAAGCGACAACGGGAATGCCGCTGTCCTGAAGCATCTGCAAACGCTTTCCGTCGCTTCCTGCAGCAGCAATGAGTAGCCCGGCAATCTGGTACTTCTGAATCGACTCCAGTTGTGTGTCCTCTATAGCCACGCTATTTCCTGTGGTAACCACAAAAGTTTGGTAATCATTGTGCATGGCAACTTCCTGGACTGCGTGAAAACAACTGGAGAAAAAATCGGAGAGGTCAGGAACCACCAGGCCGATGATCCGGTTCGTCCGGCCCTTGAGCATGCGCGCCGCATTGTTGGGCATATAGCCAGTCTCGGCGATCGCCTTCATGACTTTGGAGCGCGTGGATGCCTTCACGCTGGGATGACTGTTGATCACGCGCGAGACGGACATGATGCCGACCTTCGCTTTGTTAGCAACATCGACTATCGTGGGAGGTTTGCCAATCCGTGCTTTTTTAGGAGATCCCATTTTGTGACCCTTCTTGAGCTAATAATGTGGTGCCAAACGAACAGTTGCCTCAGCAGGGCTAAACTCACTCGTGTGCGCTCGAAAAACGGTGTCCCCAGGATATAAGACTCCGTTGGAAACACAACTCTTCCTTGAGAGGTTCGCTTCGACGAGGTTCGCAAGACCTCACCGCCCTTTGATAGGACTTCAAGGACGATTTCAATTCCTTCTATCGAAACCGGTTGACCGTCTGCTTGGAGCCACGCATAAACGGTCGTCTCTTTGCTCAACCACGAATCAACTTCGTCGAGGGCAATACGCTCCGGCGGATTAAGCATCAGCCGAATCCCATCTGCCTCTCGAGGCGCTTCGACTGGCTTCACTCTCGTGTTCATAAGTTCTGAACCAAAGATCACATTCAGGCGCCCAGTCGCGCCGCGCGGGCTGCCAGTAGGCCGGCGTGTCCTGCTCTGGATCTCCGGCGCCGCGATCATCGCTCGTGAAGTGCCAATTAGGGTCACACTTAACCCACACGTATGGGCCAAATGGATCGCGACACCAACCCAACTGTCCAGGAGTATTGACGAGGCTAGCATAAGACGCATTCTCTGAGAGCTCTTGCCCCTGCCACGCAATTTGTGTCGGAACCATATGCGTGTGAACCTTCAGCAGATATGCTCGCCTATCTATGTCCCTCGTAATGGAGTCGAAAGTGCGCATGATGCTTACCTCCGCGTCTCTCCCCGCCATCTTGCAGGTTAACTCGGTCATATAATAATCTCCGGCCCTAAAAGCCGAAGTGATGTCGTCATCTTCATAAAGTCTTGTAAGATAGCTTCCCTCACCGAAGAATACTTCAAGCACGAAAACAGAATCATCTTCTGCAAATGCATGGGCTGTAACGGGGCATGTAACGATGATTGAACCTGCGCGCACCCACAGTGGGCCAAACGCCGGCTCCCTCCAACGACAGTCGCGCCATTCACCAGAACTCTTGAAAGTTTCACCTGTCCAATAATCCACCCATTCGCCAGCTGGGAAGTAGACACGGCTGTCTTGCCCTACTAACAATCCATTCCCCAAATAATGCTGAGATGAATTCGTTCGTGCCTCAGAGTCCTCCGGATGCTCAAGTAGCATGGGGCGCATTATGGGAAGCCCCGATTTATGTGCCTCCCATGCAGCACTGTAAAGGTGCGGCCCGAGCCGTGCGCGAAGTTTTGCGTAAAAACGGTGGCAATTCTCTATGAAAGGAGGATAAAGCCATGGCTCTCTATAATAGGCCCACGAATCAATGAGTGTGAATGGAGTTAGATATCCGAGATGGATGCCGGCTGTACTATCGGCAATCATGTCAAGGCTTACCATCGAATGGGCAGATAGGCTGCCATTGATCAGACCGGTTCCGGCAAAAAAATCCGCTGCCCAGCCTGTCTGCCACCGATGTGAGCCGACAGACGCAAAGTAGGAGTTAAAGAGGACGATACCACGATGCCCCGTATGCTCTTCGATCTGCCGAATAACAGTCTCGCTGTAGAGACTGTTTGCAATGAGCGCTGCTTCGGCATCTTCTTCGTTTTCTGATGCATCCTTGATCTCGATGGGAGCATCCAATCGTTCGCTTATGATGCCGCGAGGATAGGGGTCGTCTTGTTTGAAGAAGTCCACACCAAGGTCAAGCGACTGACTAATTCTTTTCTGAAACCAAGCTTTCCGAACCGCAGGATCGACAAACCCAGAACGTGGGGCATCTCCTGACTCCCACAACTCGAAGCAAAAGCCGAGTGCGTGAAGGTTCGAAATCATTCGCTGTGGCGAAGGGAAGCGTTTTGTGCTCCACTTCCACTGCATGCTGTATGGGATCTCCTCCCATCCTGGTTCTAAGCCAAGCATTCCGCAAGGGATGTCCCGTTTCCGGAATGTGTGCGCGATTGATTCCACTTCGGATTGCGCTATATAGTAACGGCAAATATATAGAAGATCCAGCGCCCATCTCGGGGGCATTTCAGGGCGTCCACACAATTTTGTATAGCCATCCAGTATCTGCTTCGGCGATGGACCGTAGATTAAAAAAATGTCGCAATTCCCCTTTTCAGCACGAAGCAGCCACTGATTCGGATTCGTGAAATCGAACGTTTGAGGCCAAGTCGTATTCGAGAAAACTCCGTATCCCGCAGTCGTGAAGAAGAATGGAACAGTCGCTTCTGAATGGCGATGGGTCCGCTCCCAGCGCATCGTCAATCCGTGTAATTCCATTTTCTTGCGGTGAAACCCTAGCCCGTACCAGCCGTCTTGTGTGTGGCTGGTTGCCGAAAGTACAAAGCCGCCAAGGAAATTTGGAGTCAATGTGAATACAGCCAATGAGGTTCCGGTAGGAGAAATCAGTTCCCAGCGCAAGCCGTTTGCGTCTCCTTTTAGCGTTGGCCCCTTGCTGCCTCCCAATCTAGGTTTACCTGGGGTCACCAAGCCTACGCGCTCGTTGAGTGATTGGGAATTTTCTTCGCTGAGTAGATGGCGTATCCGCAATAGTCCGTCACCAAACGTTGTCAATTGAAGGGTCCCACCACCATTCACTTGACGAACAAGGGTGGTGCCGGCCTCGCCGACTCCGAAACAAATGGAAGGCAGAGTTACCGCTGGGACTGCAAAGGCACTCGCTTTGACAAAGTCCCTGCGGCTCCAATGTCTTTGATCACTCACAATAGAATCTCCTCTTATAGCAGTAGTCAACGGCAAGAACTTGTCGCGTCAATACTGATTGAAATGTCAGCATTCCGACGATCGAAAAATCCATTCCCCTTTCAGTAGCGACGGCTTACATTTTGAACCTGCTGGACAAATAATGGAGCCAGCTGGTGAAGCGCAGGCATGTCCGGCTACCTGGGTCAAGCGGTCCAGGTTTGAGCGCTCAGGCATAGTTGAGCCGGTTTGAGATTTCCAGATTGCGAAATGTCATATCGGAGCGCATCATGAGCCGCAGTGCGATGCGCCCCCGACGCATCACAGGTCCGTTATTGTTCAGCCCGCTGTCAGTCACATCGAATACCGTGTTACGGCCGATTGCGCCCCGCAGTCGATTCGCCTCCTGAAGGAAGGTCACACGGTACCAGCGATCCAATTCCCACTGGCGATCTTCAATCTGGAAGGCTATTGGATACAACCAGGGGTTCTTGAGTACGGCGTGCGATACCAGATCATTTCGCGTATCGATCATCTCTCGGTAGAATTCCCAATGATAATTTCGAACATCTTGCCAACACACCATCCTCATTGAACCGTCGGAGCGCAGAGGATAGTCATTCAGAAAATCCTCACCCTGCATCCCAGCAGCCTGGAACATCCACAGTGCCAATCCTCCATGTGAATGGATCTTGAACTCAGCGGTTACGTGAAGATCGCCCTCGAATTCTTCACGTGTCCAGAGATACATCCGCGTCATGTCTTGCTCGGTGCGGCCTTCCTCCTTAAGAAACTCGTCCATAGAGGGCGTCGTTATACGCAATCCCTCAAGGGTGTAGTTGAGACACGGTCCGCAGCCCTGATGAAAGAATGCAGCATCCTGATCGCGGCTCGTTAGAGTTAAGCTCTTACGCCGCACCCACCCATTTTCAGCCGTCGCCGCAGCGGTAAATGGCGCCGGGGATTTGCCTGTATAGCGCCTCTCAAGGGTCTGCTGAATCTCCGTATTAGTCCGTCCGCCATCCTTCATGAAGTGGCTTGTGATCTCGATGGGTGTAAGCACGCGATCAAAGAAATTGACACTTCCCATTGCATAGCTCGGATTGCCAAAGTAAACCGTTGGAGCCGGCGTATCCCCGGCCACGCTCTTGGCATAGATGTCTGACACTGCAACCAACACCCCGTTCGCATAGATTCGGTAGTCTCCCTTGCCACGATCCCATGTCGCTGCAATTTGATACCAGTTATGAGGGATGAACTCAAAATAATTCGAGGTTGCCTGTGCCGCCGGGCGGCCCCATTGCATATCATTTCCAAATCCAAATCTTGCGATCAAGCCCGGATACCACTCCGTCATCAGATATATGCAGAAATTTGCAGCAAGAACGTCCTCGACGGCCTCGCGATCAGAGAGGAACGCGAAATACTTGTAGAGGGGATTCGATAACGCATGGTTCGGATATTGTGCAGCTGGTGCGATCTCCTGTAATGGAAGCACCCAGAACGACAGAGAACCCTTCCTGCAGCCTATCGTGTGATTTGGCAAGCCCGCACGCCCACGAATGCTTGTAAAGTTCAACCCGCGTTTGCCATCGAGTTCGATCATGCGATGTGAAGGATGCAATACAAGGATGGAGGAGCCTCCAGCCTCATACGAATAGGTCGGCTCAGGCACAGGCACTACCGCTGTCTGTGTTGATGATTCTGCAGCAGGCTCGGAAGCGCTCATAGGAACCCCGGTTCCAGACCAAGCCGCTAAGCTGCCCGCCAACGTTGTTTTTAGAAATCGACGTCGATCGATGCTAGGAAAACTTCGCATCGTTGATGCTCCCGAATCTTCTCAGCTCTCACAAAGGCTAGTGACGAAGTGGCCTGCCTTATGCTTATGGATGAATCATCCATCCGGAATAACAATATATCTCGCGCGCCAGCCTAATGGGCAGGCCGGATCTCGAGATTCAGTTGCCGGTGCGGTAGGGCTCGATGCCGCGCACAAAAACGCGCATCTCGTCACAGTCCGTCCAATGCAGATCGAAGTAGCTGACAGGCTTGCCGTCAGGGAACAGAGTGAAGTGAAGAGGTATGCTGCCATTGGCAAACTGGCCCAAGAAGGCGCCTTTCACCGGCGTGCCAAGCATATCCTGGTTGCCGGTTACCGGGGCGCTGAGGTCCGATTCGGAGTTTGCAATCATGGCATCAACGGTATAGCCAACTTGAGGCGTCAACGCTCGGAACTCAATCCCACAGCCGGGTTTTATGTCCGCATTGAAGAGACGCGATCGGTATTCGATTTTGTGACTGTTATTGACGGACTTCCAAGCGGACCATCCGGGAAGACTGTCGATGGAGGTTGATGCCCGGCGCAAGGAGATTTGAGACGTTTGAGACAGGCCGGGAGCGGCGGGGCGAGGGGCCGTTGCCGACGAAGCTGCATCCTCCGTTGATTGTGGGCCGGTGGAGAACTTATAGAGCAACACGCCGTGGGCTGGCACATCGATCGGAATTATGCTTTCGGCGTCCGGAAGGTTCTTCTGGCGCCACAGGTCGCGTACATGCTGAACGCCGCTCAAGCCGATACGGTCAAGTTTGTTGAATATGTAGTGCGCGGGCACGTCGCTTCGGTTGAAGAAGCCGACGGCGTGGCTGCCGTCTTCGAGATCCTTGACGTAGACATCGACGCCGCTGATAGTCGCCAAGCGAACAGCGGGCTTGCCCAATGCGTCCTGGTCGATATCTAAAACCTCATCGTTGCTGAGCAATGACAGGGTAAAAGAGTCAAGGTGTTCGAGATCGGCACCAATGATCAATGGAGATGACAGCATGGCCCAGAGTGAAATGTGAGTGTATTGTTCGTCGGGCGTGAGACGCGTCTGTCGAATCCACTTGCCCATACTGATTCGGCCAACAACGAGCATGTCAGCGTCAGTAAAGCCTCCGGAACCGGTATAGGGGGCCCAGGGACCGAGCGAAAAACCATCCTCGGAGATACTAGAGTGGTAACGATAGTCCGATTGATCCCACACATCGAGGATATCGGGCATCACGCGCCAGCTTTGGGCTACATAGCGGTACTCGGCGCCGTGCTTGAGATCCGCGGGGACGCTCAGAACGATGTCGCGGCCGGAGGCACGGAGGGCGGCATAGAATTCGCGTGTGTGCTCGATATCGCCGGGAAGCCAGTCTTCCTTGATGAAATCGACCCCCCACGCAGCCCACTGCCTCGCATCGTTAACCGCAAAGGAGAATTTGCCGAATTCCTGATCGCCGGGAGTGAATTTGCCGTCGGGTGAGTTTGAGGACCCTCCCGGAAACCCTGCGTACGATGTGGTCCAGGGCGTGGAGTAGACGCCAAACTTCAGTCCGAGCGCGTGAATGCTATCGGCGAGTTGTTGCATATCGGGAAAGAGTTCGTTGCCCTGAAGCGCGTTGAAAGGTCCCCCCCGCATTCCCTGCCAGCAATCGTCCACGTTGATGTACGCAAAGCCGTGATCCTTAAGACCGCTGTCAACCAGTGCTTGTGCGTTGCGCAGGATTCGCTCCTGCGTGATATCGTGCGCAATCGCATTCCAACTGTTCCACCCCATTGCAGGTGTCAGGCCAATGTGTTCTCCCACTTCAATGCGAAAGCTCTTCCGTGCTTCTCCAAACGCATTCGCCGCATGCAGCACTACACGGTATTCACCTGACTGCGTGAGCTTTCCGGTAATTAGACCAGTGGATACATTCAATTCAAGCCCAAGGGGAAGATTTTCAACAGAGAACGTCAGCGGACGGGCACCGGTTGCTGGAATCGAATAGAGGAACGGCGAACCAGGCCGCACTCCAAAGATCGTTGGGCCGTTTACGCGCGGAGCCGGACCGCTAGGTGGTGTTAGTATCTGCTGCGCATTACCCTGTGCCGCGCATGCAATGCAAAGCAAAATCAGTGGGCCAAAATACAGATGCCGCGTTGGTTTGCAGGACATAAGGCTCTGCACTTTCATCGGTAGACTCCATGCCGGAACAGCTCAGACATTAAGCTAACACGCCCTTTTGCAGCAAAGAAATCCGCATAACATTCTTTGTGCCAGGAACGGAAGGCGTCTCAAGATTCATGCGGGGAAACTGTCAGATAACTGACAGTTTCCCCGCATTTTAGCTTTAACACTGTTCCAGGTTAGAAGGTAACACGGCCGGAAATCTGGATAAATCGCCCGTAATTCGGCTGCCCCCCATACGCATCAGCGGTAACTCTACCGAAGTTGGCCGACGCCGGGTTTACGTTTGGACCGGCTACCAACAGGTGATTGAAGACGTCCATCGCCTCCAGGCGCAAGCTAAGCTTGACACCGTCTACGATAGGAACGTCTTTTTGCACGTTCATGTTCCAATTGTTGATGCCCATCTGCCTGACCCCCTTGATAACATACGGAAAGACAGTGTCGTTCAAGCCATTGGGAAGAGCTGATCTGTTGAAGCCGACCGTGTTAAACCATTCGCCGTAGCTCGGATGGGATAATTTTATCGACGACGTGTCGCAAGTCTTCCAGGATGTTGTGCATCCTGAGAAGAATACATTTCCCCACGTAAGCAACGGCCCCGGCTGTGCCTCGAACGTGAGGCCATATTGGAATCCGCCGAATGCCATTTTCTCCCAGCCTCTATTGGCATATGCCATACCCTGGCCAAATGGCAACTTCCATACCGCAGTGCCTGCCAGCCTCCAGGGCCGGCTGCTGCTGACGTCATTGTGCCAAGTCGGCGTTGTATCGTAGTCATGTACGAACCAATCCTTGTCGAACTGGAAGATGCGTGTGAAAGTGGCCAGGACATCGATATTCGAACCAAAGCGTCTCTTGTAAGTAACAAGAATCTCATTGAGACGGCTCTTGCCATTGTCATTGTTTTCAGTCAGTGAGCCTTGAATAGGATTCGGGCTCAGCAGGGTGTTGAGATTGATGCCAGTAGAATTGAAGTAATTCTGCTGCGCGAGGTACCCGTATGCAACCGGATTCGATGACGCCAACGATGAGTAGTTAGTGATGTAGAATGGGTTATTTACGGTCTGAGTTAGCGCCCCATAGTTCGGGTTCTGAACCTGTCCCGTAGTGTAGTAACCCGCGGGCGTCGCGTTCATGTTCTGAACGACGCTCAGGTGGTCCATGTACGACCCCTCGTAGCCCAACTGAATCATGCTGAACCGGTCGAGCTGCCGTTCTACGCTGGCTTGCCAGCGCTCCATCCTGGGAGGGGCAAAGTTGCGGGGCCAATAATTTTGGCCTTGGCCGGTATACACAAGGTTCCCGAGAGTGTTTCCATAAGGAGCCAAGAAGCGTATGCCGTTCATAAGCGGGAAAGGGTCGAGAATCGGAATAGCGGCCTGGGCAATATAAGTTTGTCCGTAATCATAGGACGAGTTGATCGAGGTCGCGATACTGTACCCATTTTGATCGTTGACAGTGTTTTCAGCGTTCAAGGTTCCGTAGAAGAGGCCATAGCCAACCCGGAAGACCGTCTTGGGGTTGAGCTCGTAGGCAGCAGCCAAGCGTGGAAGCACACGTGAAGAAGCATTAAAGATGCCCCTTGGGGCGCCATTCACGCCGGCATACAAAGCTCCACCGTTGACATTGATAGTCGCGGGCATGCTAAAGCCGCTTGGTAGGGCTGCATTGTAGGACGACAAATTGGCCGCGTATGCACTCTGCGACGCCGGACCAATGACGAGTTGCTGGTTCGGATCGTAACCCACAATCTGCCGATTACCAGATTCGACAGGTGGGGACTCATGCTCGAAGCGGATTCCAGCATTAAGAGTCAGCTTGCGATTGAAGCGCCAGTCTTCCTGGGCAAAGAGGCTAAAGTAAGGGCTACCTAAGTGATCGGGATTACCAACAGACTGATAGGCGTTTGTCTGGTAGCCCAGCAGCATGGCGGCATAATCTGTACCAAGATCGCTCGCCCCTGTCGGCAGATAACCGGTATCGTCGCTTATCTGCGTGTACGTATTGTCGAACTGGAGCGCGCTGTTCGCGGCAGCGTTTGAAAGACTCACAAACTGCTGCAGGCGGTACTCGCCGCCAAACTGCATCACGTGTGCACCGTGAACCCAGGTCACGTTGCTACGGATGCTTGGCGTCTTGTAATACGTGGCATTCGTGCTGTAACTGTAGTCCAGCCCTTGATAGATGTTGTAACCGATAGAGGGAGGCAGCAAGGGGCTCATTTGTGAAGCCGCCGTTTGGGTGTCCAGGTAAGCGGGCAGACCCCAATCAGCAGCTGATGTCCCCTCTTCCACTGGGTAACTGTAGGGGTACTTGAGCCGGGTATAGGAAACAGCCGTCGACATACTCAGGTTATTCGTGAAAACGCGGTCCCAGCCTAGTATCGCGACAAAGTACTGCCTGCCCGCCGCCGTCTCGGCGATATTGTCAACTTGACAGCAAATGGGACGGATGTAGTGGAAATGCCCGATCGAGGAGCGGAAGAAAAAGCGGTCCTTCGCGGTCCGGGTCCAATCGACTCTCTCCGTCAGCGCTTTGTACCATTCCGGCTCTTTAAGCTGATAGGTGTAGTTCGGTGAATCCGCGTAGTTGCCGGCTCCGTCAGCCTCATTGGGCGACGGATTCTGTGCGTTCAATATCTTCGCCAGGGGATCCAGAATACGGCCTCCGGGAATCTTGTTGCCCGGGAACGGCGTACGGATGAAGTGTCCGGGATCAAGCGCACCGGCAGGAACTGTCGAAGCGGGATCATTGATCGCGTACTGTCCGAAGTCGCTCGTCGCTGGGTTGGGGCACGATCCATCGCTATAAATCCATTTGGGTCGGTCCCGCCGCTGCCGCTGATCACGCAAGGAAGGTCGCTGAAGTCTCCATTCTTTTCCTGGTCCGTCGGAACCGTACCCGAACAGGTTAGGGAACTGGGGTAGTAGTTATAGATATAGCCCACGAAGAAGAAGAGTTTGTTGTGCCCGTCAAGCAGTTTCGGAATTATGACCGGACCGCCCACTGTGAAGTCAATCAGATTGTCGTGCAGCGGCACCTGACCGTATTTTTTCTTCAGGGCATTGCAAGCGTCACTATTCTCATTCGGAGGAGCGCAAGTAGGTGAGTAGGTGACATTGTTTTCATAGGCGACGCGGCTAAAGTGGCTTAGCGGCTGCCAGGTGTGGTCGTCGTATTGGCTGTTGACTGTGCCGTGAAAGTGATTGGTTCCGTTTTTACCGACAGTGTTGACGGAGACGCCCATCGTATGGCCCACCGTCGCTGAAAATCCCGCGGTGTCAGACGAGATTTCCTGCACCTCATCGGCGAAGGATGGATAGCTTTGAGCGTTTCCATTGGATATGTTCGGTGCGCCATCCAAGGTGAACTCATTCCCCTTGTACTGGCCAGCGGTGCCAAAACTTTGATTCGCGCCGTTGGCATGCAGGCTCCCACCCATGTACTGGTTTTGGGGATCGCCCGCTTGAATGTTCGGCTGAACCTTGATCAACATCGTTGCGTTACCACCGGAGACCGGAACGGATGCCAGCGTGAGGGTATCCAGAATTTGCGGATCTGCCCCGGATTCTGTGTTAAGGAGCGTCTCCTGCCCGTTAACGACTACCTCCTGGGTGGAGGAACCCAAATCGAGCTTGATGTCGTTCGCTACCGTGATGTCAGCGTTAACTGTAATGCCGGAGCGAACAAATTTCTTGAAACCCTTCGCCTCGCAGGTTACCTGATAGTTGCCGGGCAGCAACTGCCGCACAATATACAATCCCACGTCGTTGCTTTTGGTGTTGACGACTACGCCGGTTTCAGTATTGGCTACCGCAACCGAAGCATTGGGGATGGCCGCGCCGGCGCTATCCGAGACGATTCCCGAGATCTCGCCACGCCCACCGGTCACCTGTGCTAAGACGACGCCTTGAAACATGATTGCGACCAGAAGAATTGCAAATGAAATACCGCCCTTGGCCAGCCATTCTGGAAGCGTGCGGCGCAAGTTTAGGATAACGTTGTTCCTTCTGAAAATCCCGTGGTACATACAGCCTCCTCACTTACCTATTGTTTAAGGTTAGCGCATTTATATAACGTTACCGTTAGCGTGTCAAGAGGAATGATTTTATTTTTTGCATATTATTTTCACATTCCTGAGAAGCCAATCCGTAGGACGCGCTGTTTGTCAGGGGCGGAGTAAAGCAGCGCCAATTATCAACTATTTTTGAACAAGCTGTTTAGAATCAGCGTTGTTTCTTGCTGCAGGGGGACAGTTTATCGGGGATTTTTGCTTTCACCAGAAGCTGCTAGGGGCATAGTAAGAAAAATCCTGTCGAACTGACGCTAAGCTCTTGCAATGGCATAAGTAAACCTGTATGCCCGAAAAGGAATATCCTTAACGAGATTCTGCATGACAACATCTCTTGAACGGATTAGCGACTGGGGAACATGAGAGGGGATTTGACGGTCACCCATTTCGACTCTGATCGAACGGGTCCGAGAGAGCGCCGAGCGACCCCACCGCCGCATGGGCATCAGAAACAATCCTGGAATCGCGGATACGACTTCCCTTGCGTGGCCCACAATGTCGCTGAGGACAAACCGCTGCGCTTTCTAAAACTTTCGTTTATCGTTGGCCTTACGTCTGATCACTAAAGTTACCTTGTCAAGAGTCAACTGATAGCCTTCAAGGTCACCGACGGATATCACGCGCGCAGATGGAGTCCGCTGGACCAACCATCCGGTGAGTATGTTCGACGCGTACACAAAATAGTCAGATTCTTCAGGTTTATCCTTGCTCAGAGAGAATCCGCTCTGACGGCTTTATGTTTCTGCCCCGTGCATAGTTCATCGCATGTTGGGGGAAACATTGCGCACTTCACGAAATTGATGGATACTTTCCGCATGCACACGATCCGAAGAGAGTTGGGCTTGGCAGGTCTGTGTCTGCATGTAGAGTCCGCCGCCGGTGCCGAAATCAAGGTTCCTACCGCCGAGCTCGCCGCACAAGCTCCCTGGGTATTGCCCATCGCGCAGCCCCAGGATTTTCGCCTCATGATTAAGATATGGATTGTGCCGGTACGGTGTCGAGTGCCGAAATTGCACTACGCTTGCGGGCTGGACCATTGTGCTCCCCGCCCAGGCCGGCTGGTAGCGGGACTACTTTATTCCAATCGTTCTGATGGCGAGGAACCTGCAGATTCGTACTGCGATAGACCACCGAATTACTGCCGATTGCCGACAACACGGACTCCAGCAGTTAGTAGACGGCGCCGATTATCGCACACCTACGTGACGAACACGCTTCACCGCGTTCAGCTACCGAAACAGGAAAGTGAGGGTTTCTTATGTTGCGTGTCCTATTAGGAATCGATTGCGAGACGGATATCGGCAGTTGGACATCCAATTACGAGGGACTGGTAAACGCCACGCCTGTCCTGCTGAAGCTGTTCGACCGGCATGGCATCAGCACTACTTTCTTCTTCACCGGCGATAGCGTCCGCAAGCACCCCGAGGTCGTCCGCACGGTTCGCGACGCCGGACACGAAGTCGGTTGCCACAGCTTGTATCACGAGACCGTCGGTAAGCCGATTTTTGAGATTCCAGGAGACCACCCGCTGTTACCGGAAGAGGTTGTCAGCCGGTTGGGTCTGGCGACGGAAATTGTTGCAGGCGTAGCCGGCTCGCAACCGGTATCGTTTCGAGCACCGCGACTGTTCGGCTCGACGGAGGTGGTCAATGCGCTGGAGTCCCTCGGCTATGTGGCAGACGCCACTTACCCGATGTACTTCTACCGCGAACGGCTCGCGCCATACCATCCGAGTCCGGAGGACTGGACGCAGGAGGGATCACTGAAGATAGTCGAACTGCCAAACTTCGCCGACCTATCGATGGACTCGAAGGATGCTTGGGGTCGCGACATGGACCAGTGGCCTCTGTTCCGAACCGAAGGCGCACTAGCCCTCATGCGCCACATTGACGGTTATATCGGCTATTGCCAAAAGAGACAGGTTGAACCGTTCCTCTGCTTCTATTTCCACCCCTGGGAGTTTCATCCCATGCCTCAGGGAGACATTTACAGTGGGGAGGGTTCAGTGCGGCCCGCGCCGTTCATCGTCAAGAACTGCGGCCAGTATGCTGTCGAGCAGTTCGACCTGCTGTTGTCCATGCTTCGCGAACGCGGGGCTCAATTCTTCCCGGCACGTCAGTTAGCAAAGGAGACGATATGAGTACGATTCCCGACAGTGAATTCCAGCAGCGGATGACGAGGTTTCAGCAGAACATTCGGACGGCAGGTTTGGACGCTGCTCTCGTGCATAGCAACGAATCCGACTTCGCCAATGTGCGGTATCTCTCCGAGTACTGGCCCACGTTCGAGGCCGGCGGAGTGCTGGTTCCGGCCGAAGGAACGCCAGTGCTTCTGGTCGGTCCCGAAAGCGAGGCGTATGCTCAGAGCCGCAGCAAGATCAGCGCGATCGAAAAGATGGTGGAGTATCGCGAGTCAGCCGAACCGGAATACCCGGGCATTCCGGTGGCTTCCTACAAGGATGTCGTCGTGCGGGCCATGCCGAACCGCCCCCTGCGCCGGCTTGGACTGGTGGGCTATTCGGTGATGACCCTGCCGGTTTATCAGCGGCTGCAGAAGGACCTTCCCGGTGTGGAACTGGTAAAAGCAGACGACACTCTGATCGATCTTCGCGTCGCAAAGAGTGACAACGAGATCGCCCTGATGCGGCAAGCGTATTCCATCAGTGAAAAGGCCATCGATGTCATTGTCGAGGAGATCCGGCCCGGCATGACCGAGTTACAAGTGATCGGCATCGCCCAGAGGGAGATATACAGGCACGGGGGCGAGTACGAAGGACACGCCCTGTACTGCTTCTGCGGATCCGCTACCAAGAATGCCATTTCGCGGCCGACGCACAACCTGATTGTCAAGAACGAGGTGATCCAACTCAATATCGGTGCACGGGTAGGCGGCTATTCCTCCAGCGTGGGCGTGCCAATCTCCATCGGGCCGCTGCCTGACCGGAAACGGCGGCTGGTCGAATTTGGACTGGAAGCGCATCTGAAGACGATCGAACTGCTGCGCGCCGGCAGAGCGGCGGCGGACGTTGTGCGGGATTATGAGGCATGGGTGAAGATGCGGGGCTTCGCAAAGTATATGCTGTACGGTCCGTGCCATGGAATCGGAATGATGGAGGTCGAACGGCCCTGGATGGAATCCACATCCACGTATGACCTTCGTGAGAACATGACGTTCCAGGCGGACACGTTCTTCTACGACGAAGATTTCGGGTTGCGATGGGAGAACGGCGTGCGCGTAACCAGCACAGGTGTAGAGCGGCTGTCGAGCAGGCACGCCAAACTCATCGAGCTATAAGACGGGTCCGTGGAGGAATGAATATGCGAGAAGGCGAAAGTGGCGACTGCGTCTGGTTCTTCCCCGACGGTGACCTACCACCGGTCGGTAGCGGAACGCTGGAAGCGCACGAATCATTGATCATCCTGAACCCAAACGACCGGGACGCAGCGGTAATCTTAACTATCTACTTTGAGGATCGCGAGCCGGTTCGGCTGCCTGCGCTGCCAGTGCTCGCCCGCCGCGTGCGCTGCGTCCGTATGGACAAACCCATCGGCGACTTTTGCCTGCCCTTCGGTCAGTATGCGCTGAAGCTGGAGAGTACCGTCGGCGTGGTGTGTCAGATTGGCCGAGCCGACACGCGGCAGCCGAATCTGTCCTACTACACAGTCATGGGATTCTCGGGTTAATTCGCTGAATCGATAACAGTATCGAGATGACCGACAATTGATATCTCGCTACGATTCAAACGGGAAGGATGCGCGCACTCCGAAATATGGCAATCACATGTTCGCGAGATACTTGCGCGAACCGTACATAGCGCCGCTCTCCCAATGGCAACCTCGCTTGTCTGTTATTCCCAACGATAGAAAGCTGCTTGGCCGGCTCTCTCATCAGAGTCATGCGATCTGTCCCCAATGAAAGCTCCAGTGCCCCCTCTCCGGCAGTATGCCAGTAACTTACCCAGACGCTGCCCTGGTATTCAAAGATAAAGCCGCGCGCGGGAGCCGTCTCGGTTCCCGAAATCGCAATTTGTTTCCAGGGCAGCAGTTCGAATCTTCCCTTCTCGTCCATCAGCAGCGTATGTTCCTGATCAGGTTGCGGAGGTCAGTATTTCTGCTTTTCGGTTAGCCAGTTCTGGGCGCGAATTTCTTCCCAACGTCGAAAGACTTCGAGATTGTCCGGCGTGCGCGGATGCATCTCCAGAGCTTCCAGGAGGCTCCGGGTTCACCCCGCGACAAGGAGACTGGACAATCCCACGCTGCGGCCCGGCTAGTTACATATTCCACCATGTCAGGCTGAGTACCGATCGTCTCTTTGCTCGGCGCCCAGTACCCAATCCATCCAAAGTTAATGCGCGTAAAGTCATTTGCAGCTCGCTGAACTTCCTCAGCCGGATAAGCACGCGTCGCAGCCTTTTATCTGCTCCGGCACAGCAGTGTCGAATGCATTGCCTCTGGAAAGAATGTGCCAACTGAAATGGGACTTGCAGGAGCCCTCGGCAAACAGAGGTTTCGGTATAAGTTTGTCGTAGACCAGTTGCTTTGCCCGTGGGATAGTGTGCCAGTACGGTGCTGGCACTTGCTCCGCACCGTCGAAGTACATGAATTTAAATTGAGCTTGCTTGTATATCTCCGCAATCCGTTCAGCCACCTCACCCTGCAGGCTGGTGTTCTGAGAGAATCGCATGAACAGCCATTCCGGAGACGAATCACCATACATATCCAATAACCCTACCCGCGAACTTCTCTCGTGGGCCGCGGCTGTTGTTCCCAATGCACCGCGTTCGCAGCCCTCAAATTGATACGGGGGCTTTGTGGAATATTGCTTATAGTTGATCAGTTCATTCTGTATTCGAATAACTCGATTTCCCTCCGCGACAGTGCACAATCGTGGATTCTCCTCGACCGGAATGGATGCAGCAGAGATGTCAATCTCTTCAGACAAGGTAAAGTTGCGCAGGAGATTCAAGCGCGGGTCAGGCTCGGGAGAGACATACGCATCATATTCATTGGCCATTGTGTAGAGGATGTGGGAAGCCTGGGATAATGCCCGCCGAACTCACTTTCGAAATGATAACTTTGAGGTCCCCGATGCCACGCAGGTACTCTGGACGCCACGGGAAATGCCCCACCGTTTTTGAGAACGCGAGGCAATATACATTCATCAAACGAAACCCACCATTCTTGCGGAACCGAATTTGCCGCTCTGCGTTCTCTGGAGTGAGCGACATTGCCTGATAGTAAGAGAACCGTGATTCTTCGCACCTCCTGCTCTCTACTCCTCGCGGAAGATCGAAGTCCTCTTCGACTTTCGCGATTCGGTCCAGCAGTTGTGAAGGTCTCGTTACAATCAGCGCTGCACCTACTCCCTCCAACTGCACTTCTCCGACCGAGCCTGCCAGCAATAAATGATAGCCATCCCGGATCTTGCCGTCGATCTGTGTCATCACGTCTGTCCCTAGCAGATTAACAGCGACGTTTTCATCCCAAATCACATTCAGCCACTCTCCGTAATTCTTGCGGTCGCGTACGGGCAGCTGAAGGAAAACAGTTTCATCGATGGGCGTCTCCTCCTTGGGCCTTATGTCTGTATAGCCCGTATAGGTGAGCTTCTCCAGTCGAAACGAGATGTAGGCTTCTGTGATCTTCAAAGCAATGGCGGCTTCATATCCGACTTTGTCAAAGCGCACGATAAGGCGATCTCCGTCACGGCGGATATGCTCCGCTCCAAACTGAGTGGTCTTGGCGGGATAGGTCAATTGCAATTCATTGTCGTACGGGCGATACTGCGTCAAGTTAAACACGGATTCTGCGGTATTTTGCGCCAGGCACTCCTGCCCGCTGGCCTTATGGAGCAGACTGTGCGCTGAACCATTGGCGTTGAAAACTAGACGCATCTCCCTGTTCTCGAGCACAACCGCATCCGAATCCGAGTTGGGCGGCGACCCCGATGCGCCAGAATAATTGGAAGTGGAGAGTACTTGAACATCGGCCTGAATCTGCGGTGCCGATTTGGGCCACAAAGATGCCGCGCCGAGCACGCCAGCACTCTTCAAGAATTGTCTACGATCGCTCATCTGGACTCCATATTCCATTGACATTTTCCATCAGCGCATCCGATCTTTTACGAACCGCTTTGCCAGTGTAACGACTGTTTGAGGTTTTAGTCTTCAAGCAACGAGTAAGTATTCTCCGGCAGGGCCGGACGCTTTCCGGTTTGCTGAGCCTCTCAGAGTGGTCCCGATCCCAACCGGTCAAAGCAAGCAAGAACAAAAGCAAGTGCTTAATCGTCCTGACATCAGCAACAGCAGAGGCTGCAACTTGGTAAGTGCATACTCCCTGAAATGTCAATCCGCGACTCCCTCCCTGGCAGGGCCTTTTTGCCTCTCTACCCACGGATACATTATATTGTAACGTTATCGAAATAATAAAAGGAGAATGGATGTTTGACGGTGTGGCAACAATGCTACAGGCTTAAATATGTGCTTTGATTTTGGATTGTTGATTGAATTGTTTTGTGGTAATGTTATTGCTTATGAGGTTGGGATGGGATATCTACGCTGGCCATCAACGATTCTAAACGCCGAGGCCGCTTTACCGGAGGCGGAACGATTTGAACGCGGCGGCGGGAGCAACTTGGTCAGGAGAAGGCGGAGCGGAATTCATCTGACAACAGTGAGTTCGGGCGGAATGTGATTTTTCAACATTCAGCTAGTCCATTGCCCAGAGAGAGCGAAGACCGAAAGTGGGCAAAATCCGGGCCACATTTTCAGCAACGAGACAGATTCGGATGCGCCCGAGTCTTGGAGTGGAGTGCGGTGGGGACTGCGGCAGTCTCCGTCCGATCTATCAGAGATAGAAAGCCGAACTTTGAGTGAGCCTATGGTTTCGGCATGCCCGGCGACGATTTTGCGGAAGCATCCGGATTCGACGTTGTATCTGGACTTGGACCAGCCGCGAATTCGAACGGGCTTAGCTCCCGTGATGCACAATAGAGACCACGGCTCGAAGACGGAACTGGAGGAAAGATTGCGATGGGCAAAACAACGTACAAAACAGACCGCCGCGCGTTTGTGAAGCGTGCAAGCCAGGCGATGCTTATTGCGGGTATGGGCATGGATGCACGGTCGTACGCGAGGGTGCTTGGTGCGAACGACCGGATCCGGCTGGCACAGTTGGGCTGCGGCGACCGCAGTGAGGGCCACGTGCACATGGTTCAGTTGGCCGCAAAAAAGACGCCGGTGGAGATGATTGCGGTTTGCGACCTCTGGAACGTGGCGCGGGAGCGGCGCGCAGCTCAGGTTAAGGACGCGTTCAATCTCACTCCGCAGATTTATAAATACTCCGAGGAGATGCTCGCGCGAAAAGACATTGACGGGGTGATGATTGCCACAGGCGACTTCCAACATGCCATCCTATGCGCCGAGGTGGTGCGTGCCGGAAAGGACTGCTATGTCGAGAAGCCATTTGCAAATGTCCTTTCCGAGGCGAAGGAAACTCGCGATGTCGTCAGGGCCTCGAGGCAAATGGTGCAGGTTGGGTCACAGCATCGGCAGCGAGCCGTATCAACTCGCTGTGCGGGATATAGTCCGTTCCGGGCGCATCGGAGCCATCGTGCACATTGAACAGGAATGGAATGTCAATCAAGAGCGTTGGCGATTTGTAGAGCTGGACACGGGCTTCTCGCCCGAGATGCTCCAGGACCGCAATATGGAGTGGAAGAAGTGGCTCTATGATCGGCCGTCGAAGCTGCGAGAGGAAGATACAGACTGGAAGCGATGGCTTCTGGGCAAGCCATACCGCCCGTTTGACCCGCATGTGTATTTGGAATTCAGGTTGTACAAAGATTTCTCGTCGGGGATTTTCGACCAATGGATGAGCCATGGGAGCGATCTTGTCCACCTGTGGACTGACGAGAGCTATCCGGAAAGCGTTGTAGCGAACGGTGGCATCTTCGTCTGGAAAGACGGACGCGAAAACCCGGATACCTGCGTCGCGGCTGTGACTTATCCGAAAGGATTCCTGTATACGTTTAAGGTGATCTTCGGAAACAGCTTTCGGAGTTTCTCGCGGATTCAGGGCCGGGACGGCACGATTGCCAATTATGGCGGAGAAGGAGCTTCGCTCTTCACGGTGAGCAAAGAGGGTGGAAGGGACGAGTACGACGGATCCGTGAAGAGAACCGAGCTTCCGATAACGGCGCTGGCGGCAGACAACGAGGAGATTGTGACAATTCCAGGGGAGGACCCTCCGGACTCGGAGGGTCCTGGGGATGACAGCGTAATCCACGTAATGAACTGGCTCAATTCGATGAGATCGCGAAAGCAGCCCAATACGAATGTAGAGCACGGCTTTTCGGCGTCCATTGTGACGATTATGGCAGCCCAATCGTACTTGAGCGGCAAGAGGCTGTACTGGGATCCGAAGGCCGAGCAGATCCTCGATCATCCGGCCTGAGATAGAGGTTTCTCATCGCATCTGGCGCTGCTGATGATCGGAACTCGGCATTAAGTTTCGCATCGCTACCGCGGCTTTGCCGATGCCGCGCAAGAGCAAAACCTGAATCCTATGAGGAGCGCGGAGAATGAGACGAGCTGGATGGAAACTTGTTATGGGTCTGGCGACGATGCTTCCGATAAGCGTAGTTATTGCCTCCAGCCAAACAACGGCCGAGTCAGTGCAGCCGGTGCTGGACGAACGGGTAGAACCCACAGAGGTGGTGGCGTACCAGTTGCAGGAGTATTTGAGCCGTCGTATCCCGGCTCTGCCATCGCCCGGCAACGCACGCGAGTGGGTGGACGAGAAACAGAAGTTACAGAAGCATATTCTGGAAGACATCGCATATCACGGGTGGCCGCGGGAATGGATCGATGCAACTCCGCACTTCGAGCAAGTGGGAGAAACGGCATCTGGAAATGAATACCGCTTGCGCAAGCTTCGCTACGAAATTGTACCCGGCTTCTGGGCCGCAGCCGTTCTGTATGAGCCTGAGAAGATGAGCGGACGCGTACCCGCGATTCTCAATGTGATCGGCCATGAGCCCTTGGGCCTGGCGGCGGATTATGAACAGAAGCGGTGCATCAACTTTGCCAAGCATGGCATCGTTGCGCTCAGCTTGGGATGGGCCGGATACGGCGAGATGGCCGTGAAGGGTGATAACCATGATGACGCAGCCGCCTTGGACCTGGTCGGTTCGAATGCCCTTGGTTTCTTCTATCTCAGCATGCGACGCGGTTTGGATTACCTGGCGAGCCTCGCCTGAGGTGGATCCCGCACGCCTGGGAGTGACAGGTTTGTCAGGTGGCGGATGGCAAACAATCCTGCTTGGCTCGACCGACGATCGCGTGGCAGTGGCTGTGGAGGTGGCAGGATTTGGCTCCATGCAGTCCAATATTACCCATCCGGTCGACACGGATGAGATCGAGGAAGACGCCACGGACCTAACGGAAGGGGAGGACTACACGTTCCTTGTCGCCATGCGTGCTCCGCAATCAACATTGCTCATCCACGACGCGGAGGACGACTGTTGCTTTCGCGCGGCCCTGGTCAAACCTTATATCTACACCCAGATAAAGCCTTTTTATGAGTTGTTCGGCAAGCCCGATGCGTTGGGGTGGTATGAAAACACCGATCCTGGCACGCACAACTATGAATTGGAAAACCGCCGGCGCGCATATAGCTTTTTCGCCGAACGCTTTCACCTGCCGGCGATCAACGGTGAGATATTTAGTTCTCTGGAAGTCAGGAGTCCGGAACAGCTGGCAGTGGGACTACCTCCTGATAACTTAACGATTTCCGGACTGGCCAGAGAACTGGCAAAGAACATCGCCAGGCAGGCCATTCCGGCAGATGAAGAGGCGCGCGGCACCTGGATCGCCGCAGAGCGGGAAAAGCTCAAGCAAGTAACACGCTACGCACCGGTTTCCGTTCAGAACGCATGGAGGATGACGAATACCAGGCGGATGGCGATTCAAACCGTGGGCTACCGCTTCGATCTAACGAACGGGCTGAGCGCGAGCGGAATTTGGCTGCAAGAGATAGGCGCCGCGGACGATGCTCCAGCGACGATCGTCCTGAACGACAAAGGCTATGCTGCATCCGGCGAGGCGGTTTCCCAGCATGTGAATCGCGGCGAGCAGGTGCTTGCTTTGGATTTGCTTTTCAATGGGTCCATGCGCCCCCAGACTACTTATCACGCTGCCTGGGAGATGCTGGTGGCAAGCAGCGGCGACCGGCCGCTGGGCCTGGAGGTGGCCCAATTGCTTGCCGTGGCCAGGTGGATGCGAGCCAACAACGCCAACACTAAGGTTCAGATCGAGACAGAGGGAATGCGCTCGGGCATGATCGCCGCCATTGCAGCGGCCATTGACCCCGGCGCTTTTTCCGTGGTGAGCAGCGTACATGGCATGAAGAGCTTGGGTTATCTGCTGGATGCTCCTGTGGCTTTTCGCTCTGCGCCCGATCTGTTCTGTCTCGACCTCTATAAGTACTTCGACATCGATTCCATCACGGCAATCGCGGAGCCAACGAGATTCAAGAACGCCTCGCCCTTGCCATAGCGATAAAGATCAAAGGAACGGGACGCGATGAATCAAGCCGACGGAGCAGAGAGGGCGGGCAAGCCACACAAGCCTCGTCGGAAATGCAGAATCAGAAGAACCTGTTAGGGAAGCATAGCTCGCAATGGTGCATGGGAGACCCGAGCGAGCGCAATTTCAACAGCCACATGGAGGTGGATAAATGCAGAGTTCTCAACGAATTTGGCAAGAGGCCGCGACTCACACCCTCGCATTGATCTTTGCAGGAGGCCTTTTAGCGCCGGTACTTTCCGCGCAAACGCTTGCGCGCTCTCCTGACAGCGACAAACATCCTGTCGCGGCAATACAGGATACAGAAACCATGGCGCAGCGTAATCAGCGTATGGCCTGGTGGCGTGAGGCGCGGTTTGGGATGTTCATTCATTGGGGTCTCTATGCCATTCCGGCCGGCTCCTGGAACGGCGTGCGCATCGATGAGACATACCACACGGTCAACGGGCGCGATGAAGGGGGCCAAGGCGAATGGATCATGAACACTGCGCAGATTCCCGTGGCGGATTACAAAAAACTGGCCGCGCAATTCAATCCGACACGATTCAATGCCGACGAGTGGGTCTCAATGGCCAAGGCGTCGGGCGTCAAGTACATCGTCATCACAGCTAAGCATCACGATGGCTTTGCGATGTTTAAGTCTGATGCCGACACATTCAACGTCGTGGACGCTACACCGTTCAAGCGAGATCCGCTAAAAGAACTTGCCATTGCGTGTCACAAGCAGGGAATCCGGCTAGGGTTCTATTACTCACAGGATCAGGATTGGACAGCGCCGGGTGGGTCACAGTGGGGTGGGCCTTGGGACAAAGCACAGCAGGGAGATTTTGCCACTTATCTACATGCAAAAGTCATCCCTCAGTTGAAAGAGCTGCTTTCGAACTATCAGTCTGAGGATGCGCCAGTGGATATTTGGTTCGATACGCCCACTGATATGGATCCCCAGTTAGCAGGCGAGATTGTCTCACTCCTCAATCGGTATCCCAACTTGGTATGGAATAGTCGTCTCGGCGGAGGCTACCAGGGAGATCACTTCACGCCGGAGCAGTCTATTCCTGCACAGGGACCATCTGGAAGAGACTGGGAAACCTGCCAGACGATGAATGATACCTGGGGTTACAAGTCGTACGATACAAACTTTAAATCCACGCGCATACTCCTTCAGAACCTGATCGATATTGTGAGCAAAGGTGGCAACTATCTGTTGAACGTCGGGCCGGATGCGAGTGGAGTCATACCGGAACCCGAGCAGGAACGACTGTTGGCAATCGGCAGATGGCTGCAGGTGAATGGAGAAGCAATCTATGGAGCCAAGCCTGGACCTTTCAGCGTCGAGCATGGCGTGTTCCAATCAACTCCGTATAGTGAGGCGCAGAAGCAAGAAAGCGGCCAACCTTTCTGGACCACGGTGTGGGATTGGCGGGCAACGGCTAAGCCCAGCAAAGTGTTCGTTAGCATCTTTCAATGGCCAGGCACGGCACTGACACTGCCGCCGATCCAAGCCAAAATTACGAACGCCTACATGCTTGCAGATGCTACGCATGCGCCATTGAAATTTTCACAGTTTGCAGAGCAGATAGTAATAACCTTGCCCGCGAAGGCTCCAGATCCGACCGCGAGTGTGTTGGTGTTGGAAACTGCACAGTGAGTCAGTACGAACGGAATCTTAAATGGCAGCATGAAGAACATGGAGGCATATGAAACGGGTTTTTGTGTTGTTGATGATTTGTACTACTGCGCTGGCCGCGGTAGCGCAGGTGCGCCTGCCTATCACAGAGAAGATCGAGTGGACCTGGACCGACCGGCCAGAGACACCTGTTGCGGACCTTCCCAACGTGCTCCTGGTGGGCGACTCCATTACGCGAGATTACTATCCGGCAGTCGCGGATGATTTGAAGGGTGTGGCCAATGTCTATCTCTTCGCCACTTCCGCCTGCGGCGGCGATCCTCGCATCCCGGGGCAACTCCACGACTACTTCAGCATGATGGGCCTGCACTTTGCCGTGATCCACTTTAACAACGGCATGCATGGTTGGGGCTATACAGAGCAGCAATATGCAGCGGGGCTTTCGGACATAATTGCCGCGCTGCGCGCCGGTTCGCCGGATGCAAAGCTGATTTGGGCCAATACGACGCCTGTGCTGCACGACTCCAGCCCTGCCGGGGCGAACAACGCTCGTATTGATGCGCGCAACAAGCTGGCCGCGGAACTGACGAGCCGCGAGGGTATTCTCAAAGATCACCGGCACACGCTAATGCTCAAGCACCAAGACCTCCACGACGGAGACGTGCGTTTCACAACCGCTGGAAGCGCCGTGCAGGCCAAACAGGTGGCGGCAACAGTGCGCGCGGCGCTGACCAAGCCTTAAGTGTCTGCCGGTGGACGACTCTTACGGGATGCGCGCGGCGAGTTGAGCGGCCAGGGAAACAGCTTGCTGGGAATCGGGGAGGTTCGCGTATCCCCCAATGGTTCGCCCCTTGCGAAAGATAAGATTCCGCCCAGATACTGCGCCTTAGCCTGGAATGCTTCGTCGCCAATCTGCGCGAGGGATGCGCCGTCAAAATGCGCCGGAGCTTCTTCATGACCTCGGTAGCGGATGCCGGCGAGTCCTCCAGCACGACAAACGCCTGCCCCTGCTTGTATTTCGCCACGTAGCCGCACTTGAGCAGCCGCAACCCCAGTACACTTTCCGGAACAAGGCGGGCGGAAGTGAGGTTCTATTGGGGAAACCACTGTAAAGCCTCCGGGGCATTAACGCGGCCCTCAAGGCGCTGCTCGATACCTGCGACAAAGGCCTTGAGATCCGCGCTACGATCACTTTCGGGGCGGGCAGCGACAACAACCATTTCAATGTAATACTTGCCCTTTACGAAGCTGGCGCTTTGCGGTTGGAGCTGTCCGCCCATTCCGATGGCGGCAATAGGCAGGCTGGGATCGCGGTTGGCGGTGAAGACGCCGTATGCCGAGTCGGCGTCGTTCATCTCATAGACGTCGATGGTCAGCATGTCGCCGCCGGAGTTGCAGTCGATTCCCTGCATGCGACCAAAGCCGTAGATCAGGTACCCTTCGGCGGCGCCATCCTTGTAGTCGAAGAGGTTATCGGCGGTATATTGGCGTTTAGGGCCGGACTGTTCCCATCCCGGCGCGAAGTGGCAGTTGAGGTAGTCCTGTGCGTGCGCCATGCTGGCCGCCAACAGGATGAGCAGCAGCAATCCGGCAGCCTTCATGCGAACAATTCCTGTGCGCGCGCCATGCGGCTTTGTACCTGGACGCCATGGGGACACTTAACTGTACATTCGGCGCAGTCACCGCAGCGGACTGCAATCTGCTCAGGGGACAGCTAAGAAATCTCTCCCGCCCCAGAGCGAATTGCCGATAACCGTCGGCGTAGGTAAGGAAACGCAGCACATCGGCAACAGGCAGGCCTTTTTGACAATTGCCGTCGCACTGGCCGCACATGCGGCAATAGAGCGGCCGGATTTGTTCGAGGTGCGCGGCCAGCAGTTTTTCGTCGCCAACGGAGAATGGATGCGCCATAGCCTGCATGTTCTCGTCCAACTGGTCCATATCGGTCATGCTGGCCC
>CAWIVA010000006.1:0-12668 GCA_963839225.1 uncultured Acidobacteriaceae bacterium | reverse complement strand
CACAGCAACAATGGGCGCATCGCCGCGATTCTCGTTGTCGACCGATTCCATCGCCATGTCATAAGCTGCTGCCATGTTTGATTCACACACCCCGGAGGCTAATCTTTACGGGAAGACCACAAGAATGAATTTCACCAGCACAACGTCGGCAAGGATCACGAACAGCGATGCGAGGACGACGGAGTTGGTTGCCGCGCGGCCCACGCCCTCAGCGCCCCCGCGCGTGCGCATCCCCTGAAAGCAGGCAATCAGGCCGATGATGAAGCCGAATACTGCGGTCTTGAATGTCGGCGGAAGCAAATCGTGAAGCGTGCTGCTCTTAAAGCCCTTGTCAATGAAATGCTGAAACGTGATCGGCTCGACTAACGTCTGTGCAATCCAGCCCACCACCACGCCGCATGCGTCTGCGGCGACAGTCAGCAGCGGCAACATCAAAATGCAAGCCAATACGCGCGTCGCCGCCAAAAGCCTGAATGGGTTGATCGCGGATGCCTCGATTGCGTGATCTGCTCGGTCACTTTCATCGATGCCAGTTCCGCTCCAATGCCCGCGCCCACTCTCCCGCACACCACCAGGCCAGTGATTATCGGCCCCATCTCCAGAATCACTGAGTAGACGACAGCCGAGGGAAGCATCGATTTGGCGCCAAATCGAGTCAAGCTGTTACGCGCTTCCATCGATAGCACCGCGCCCATTGCAGCGCCGCCAAAGCAACCAGGGGCAGAGATTTCGATCCAACCTCGTCAAGCTGGCGAACCAATTCGCGCCACTCATACGGAGGTGTTACCGCCGCGCGCAATACTTGCCAGAAAAAATGCCTAGGTTGCCGAACCACTCAAAGGTATCGTTCACCGCTCTGGCCGCAAACTCGCAGCGGAAGTCACAAGTTCTGGTCCCCGTTCCGAAATCGGTCGCCTGACGCCCGCGACGTTTGTAAATCCGCTACTCAATGGCTTGGCCTGGGTCTGGCGGGTTATGGTTTGGTCCGGGGTCTGGCGCACCGCGCGCACTGCTCAGATGCAGGCGATTAAACAGCGAGCGGGGTCCGGTGTAAAGAAACTCCATCCCAATATTCCCGCCCGCATAGGCCAGCAGACCGTAGTTACCTGTGCGGAATGCATCCTTGACGCCATAGCGACGAGGGTACCAGCCGTAGATGGCGGTCATCGATCCTGCATAAGGTGCAACCAGCGCGGGGATTGAGAAGACGCGATGGCCGTCTTCCCCATGGCGTGCGATTAAAGTAGAGATCAAAGCATGATTCAGCCGCGGAAGAAACCTCTACACTCGCAGCGGTAATAAAGCGAATCTTCCTTCAAGGATTCTGAAAGAGCGAAACGCGTCGTGGTGCTCACCAGCGCGATTCCGTAATCCGATCCCCATCGTTTGAAGTAACCCTGAGTTCCTTGCTGCCACTCCGGCGGAGAATTAGTAAACTGGTTGATCCCCGCCGCCGTGGCGGAAATAACAAAAGGGTATGGGCCGAAGGCGTCGAAAGCGTAGTCATTGAGCCTGATGCTCTCCGTCGGACGTACGTACACCGGCACCGGTCCCATTGGAGCCTTGCTCGCCTGACTTCCGAAAGGCTCTGGCGAATCCGGCAACGATTGCGATCTCGATGATGCCGTAAAAATAGCTGCAAAAGCAGCCATCGAGAACAAGAACATCATCCGAGGATTCATTTGCTCCTTGAGTGACAATCTTCCGGGCATGCACGCTGGTTTATCACTGCAGGCGCGCGTGGACCTGGAATTCTGCCTTTTTATCGACGACGTCAAGCCTTCTCCTTGGTTCGATACGCCTCTCCGGATATATACGTTGCCGCATATATACGCCGGCTCTTAACAGGTACTCACATAGATGTTGTCAGAAGTACATTCTCACTAGATGGTCAAATCTGAACAGGAGCGAACCTCGATATCTCGGACCGGAGATCGTTCCACCAGCCAATATGATTCTCATTCCTTCGCCCAATTGGATGACTTACGGATAAAATGACCAGTGTAAGAGCAAAATCGATCTCAATAAACTGAGGCACCGGTATGGCAACTTCCCTTGCGCTTCCCGCCATGCGCTCCTGTGGCCACACCCTCGACGAGGGTGATGACAAGCTTGGCCTGCTCATCTCAACGCAGAACGTCTTTCGAAATATGGACTCCGCTCGGCAGCGCATGCAGGAGGACAGCTATCTGCTCATGCGCGGCCTCCTCGACAAAGATGAAGTGATTGCCGCCCGGCGCTGCACCCTTGAGCAACTCGCCGCCGAGGGGCAGCTCGACCCCAACGCCCCCTTGATGCATGGGGTTCCCAAGCCTGGATCGCGGATGACCTTCCGTCCCGAACTGGCGCAGAAGAACAATCCTCCTCTGCAGCATCTGCTCTACAACCCTGATGGAAACCTCATGCGTTTCTTCGCTGCCTTCCTTGGGGGCGATATTCTGCACTTCGATTTCACCTGGCTTCGCTGCATCTCTCCCGGAGATAATGGCACGCCCAGCCACTGCGACATCGTTTACATGGGCCGCGGCACGCACAATCTTTTCACCGCCTGGGTGCCGCTCGGAGAGACGGATTTTACCCTCGGCGGCCTGATGATTCTGGAGGGGAGCCATAGGAATGAACGTCTCCGCAATACCTATGGCAAGCGTGATGTGGACCAGTACTGTTCCAACCGCCCCGATGATCCTGCGCGCAGAGCCAGCGGCTTGAATGGTTGGCTCTCCGAGGATCCCAATCACATCCGCCGGCAGCTCGGCGGCCGCTGGCTCACCGCGGAATACAACATCGGCGACGTGGTCGTATTCGGAATGAATATCGTGCACGGAGGCATGGACAATCGCTCCAATCGTCTTCGGCTCTCCTCGGATTCCCGCTATCAATTAGCCGGGGAGCCAGTCGATGAACGATGGGTCGGCGAAGATCCTCCCGGTCACAGTTCGGCGGGCAAGCGCGGCCGCATTTGCTAAGCCGCCGTCTTTGAATGCACAAATTCTCTATTTTTGAATCGTGGTCTCCGCTTTCGAAGGCTTCGCGGTAACCTGCGCCGGCGTAGGTAATTGCGACCGATCCCAGCCTCCGCCCAGCGCCTCGATCAGTTGAACCGAGGCTGTCATCTCCTGAATTTGTATGTTCGTCAGAGTTTGCTGGTTTGAAAGCAACGTGGTTTCCGCGGTGACCACATCGATATAGGGGTCGATGCCCGTATCGTAGCGCGCCTGTTCGAGCTTCAAAAAAGTCCTCGATGAGTTCACGGCCTCTTGCTGATGCAGAATCTGCTGCGACAAAATGCGAACCTGCGCCAGCGCGTCTTCCACCTGCTGGAACGCGTTAAGCACTGATTGGCGATAAGCGGCCAGGTCCGCATTGTAAGTAGCAATGTATTGATTGACAGTCGCACGGCGCAGGCCCCCATCGTAAACAACTTCAGATACCGAGGGGCCAACGGTCCAGAATCGGCTAGACGACTCCAGCAGCTTCTGGATGGATGAGCTCTCCACGCCACCACTGCCTGACAGCGTCAGTACCGGATAATAGGCGGCGTATGCAACCCCGATCTGCGCATTTGCGGCAGCCATACTCCGTTCCGCCGCAGCGACGTCCGGCCTTCGTTCCAGCAGTTGCGACGGCAAACCGATGGGAATCGGCGGAGGCGCGCTGGTCTTCGGTTCCACCGGAATAGAGAACGATGACGCCTGCTTGCCTACCAGCATGGCGATCGCATGCTCATATTGTGCCCGCGCAACTCCCAGGTTGGTCGCCTGAGATTCAGCATTTTCCAAGGTGGTTTGCGCCTCAACCAGCGAAATCTGATCGTCCACCCCCGTGTCATAACGGCCCTGCTCCGATTCAACCGCCTTCTTATCGGCAGCCACGGTGTCGTTGAGGATTTTCTGCAGCGCATCCTGCCCGCGAAGCTCAAAGTAGTATTCGGCCAGACTTGCTTGTTCCGTCAGCCGTTCATTCTCCAGGTCAGCTGCGGATAATTGAGCGTTATATTGGGCCGCATGAACCGTATTACGCACCTTACCCCAAAGATCCGGCTCCCACGAAACCTCGGCAGGAAGTGAAAAAATCTGCGACTGCTTTCCGGTTGTCCCCGTCGCGACTCCCCCGGTGGTCCCACCGCCCGTGGTCCCCCCACCGGTCGTCGTCCCCCCGGTGGTCGGAATCACTACAGATGTAAGATTGGACGAACCCTGCGTGCGCGTATACTGAGCGCCGACGCTCACAGTGGGAAAAAGCTGCGACCGCGCCTCCCGCACCAATGCCCGCGCCTCCATGAAATTCTCAAAATACTGCCGAATATTCTGGTTGTTGATATTGAGCTGTTCTTCCAGTGCATTCAACTCCGGCTCGTTGTAAATCTCCCACCACTTCCCGCGCAAAACCGCATCTTGAGGCTGCGCAACTTTCCATCCATCCGTCTCTTTGAACTGAGTGGGGGACTCCTTAAAGGCTGCCGGCGCAGTCTCAGCGGGCGGATGATACCTGGGTCCTACATTGCATCCAGCAAGCCCGGCGCAGAGTACACCGGCAGTAAGTAGGGGCCGGCTTATAAGCGCTTGCCTAAATCGCATCATCGAGTTCTTCATCATCGTCGCTCCATAACCGCCCATCGCTAGGATGCCTCCGCGGTGCCGTGCTCCAGAGTCTCCGGCTGTTTGCCGCCGAGCTTGAGGCGCGCCCAATCAAAAAGAATATAGACAACAGGCGTTGTGTAGAGAGTCAGCAGCTGGCTGGCGATCAGTCCGCCGGCGATGGTAATCCCCAGCGGCCGCCTGAGTTCCGACCCCGTTCCGGTCCCGAAAGCCAGCGGTAACGCACCGAACAAGGCGGCCATCGTCGTCATCAGAATCGGCCGGAAGCGCAATTGGCAGGCTTCAAAGATAGCTTCGATAGTTGTCTTGCCGTGCTCGCGCTCCGCAACCAGGGCAAAGTCGATCATCATGATCGCATTCTTTTTCACGATGCCGATCAGCAATATGATGCCGATGATTGAAATCACATTCAGGTCGATTTTAAACAGCATCAACGCCAGCATCGCTCCCACGCTGGCCGACGGCAAAGTGGAAATAATGGTAAGAGGATGAACCAGGCTCTCATAAAGTATGCCCAGAACAATGTAGACCGCCAGTATCGCCGTGATGATGAGCATCGGTTCGCTGGCCAGCGAGGTTTGGTAGGCCGCCGCCGTTCCCGCAAAAAATCCGCGCACGGTTTGTGGCATATTCATCTGCTGCTGCATTTCGCTCACTTCCCGCGTTGCGTCGCTCAGCGACACGCCCGGCGCAAGATTAAAGGATACGGTAACCGACGGAAACGAACTGGTGTGGTTCACGGTCAGCGGCGTTGTGGTTGCCTGGGCTGTGCTGACCGTAGACAGCGGAATCACTCCGTGGCCTGCCGTATTCAAATAAATATTCTTCAACCCCTCGGGGCTCTGCCAATAGGGCGGCGCTACTTCCATCACCACGTAATACTGGTTCAACTGCGTGTAAATGATGGAAACTTCCGACTGTCCGAAAGCGCTGTAAAGCGAGCTGTCCAAAGACTGCGGCGTGATGCCGAGCCGCGCGGCCGTGGGCCGGTCGTATGTGAGCAACTCCTGCAAGCCGCTGTTCTGCGCATCCGTATTCACATCCTGAAATCCCGGTAGCTTCTTCATTCCTGCCAACAGCAACGGGCCCCAGTGCGCCAAGTCCTGCACGTTGTCCGATTGGATGGTGTATTGGTAAAGCGCCGCGCTCGACCGCCCTCCGATACGCAGGTCCTGAGCCGCCTGCAGGAATGCTGAAGCCACCGGGAGCCGGTTCAGCTTGGGCCGCAAGCGGTTGATAATCTCCGGCGCCGTAATCTTCCGCTCTTCGAGCGGTTTCAATGTAATGAAGATGCTGCCTCCATTCGTCGCACCACCGCCACCCGTAAATGAAATCACGTTCTGCACCGCGGGATCTGCTTTGACCACATCCGCCAGTTTCGAAATCGAGTCGTTCATCACAGCAAACGACGCGTCCTGCGGCCCTTGCACGCTGCCAGCAAGGATTCCCGTATCCTGCTGGGGAAAGAATCCCTTAGGAATGATTACGATGAGATAAAAGTTAAATGCAATTGTGAGCAGCAAAATAACGAAAACCGGCCATGGATGCCTCAGCACCCATCGCAGAGAGCGGCGTATATAAAGAGACCATCCATGCAAATCCCCTTTCGGTTACCCGGTACGCACTGCCATGTTTTATCTTTGACTCATCTTTCAGCAGGTACGCGCACATCATCGGCGTGGTCGTCAGCGAAATGAGCATTGAGACCAAAATCGCTGTCGCCAGCGTAATCGCAAATTCGCGAAACAGCCGGCCCACAATCCCGGCCATGAAAAGAATCGGAATGAAGACTGCAATCAGCGACAGGCTGATCGACAAAATGGTAAATCCAATCTCGCCTGCGCCCTGAAACGCGGCCTGCATGGGCGGCATGCCTGATTCTCGAAGCCGGGAAATATTTTCCATCACTACGATGGCGTCGTCCACCACAAACCCCGTCGCGATCGTCAGCGCCATCAGGGAAAGATTGTCGACGCTGAAGCCGCACAGATACATTACGGCGAAGGTGCCGATCAGCGAAGAGGGAACGGCGACGAAGGGAATCAGTGTGGCCCGCCAGTTGCGCAGAAACATGAAGACCACCAGAATCACCAGGATGACGGAGAGGATCAGCGTTCGCTCCACATCGATAACTGACGCGCGGATGGTAGTGGTCCGGTCCTGAGCGACGGTGGTCTTGATGCCTTGCGGAATCGACGCTTCGATCGCAGGCAATGCTGCCCTCACGCGGTCCACGGTCTCAATGATGTTGGCGCCCGGCTGGCGGAAGATGATAATCGGAATCGCGAGCACGCCGTTCAGGTAGCCGGCCGTGCGAATGTTCTGCGCGGCGTCTCAACATCGGCCACATCGGAAAGCCTGACAGCGGCTCCGTTGTGATACCCCACGATCAACGGCTTGTATTGGTCCGCATGCGTCATCTGATCGTTGACCACAATATCCGCAGTCGTGATTCCGTCGGTAAGCTGGCCGACCGGCTCATGAGCATTCTGCAGGCTCAGCACCGATTGGACATTCGGCAGTGTGAGCCCGTAGCTGTTGAGCAATGTCGGATTCACTTCCACGCGCACTGAAGGGCTGGCGCCTCCGCCTACGTTGACCTGCCCCACGCCCTCGATCTGCGAAAGCTTTTGCGCGATTACCGTTGACGCTTCATCGTAGAGCGTCGGTCTGTCGTACTTGTCTGACGTAAGCCCTAGAATCATGATCGGCGAATCCGCCGGATTCACCTTGCGATAGGTTGGGTTGGCGGGCAGGTTAACCGGCAAATAGGTGCGTGCGGCATTGATAGCCGCTTCCACATCTCGCGCCGCGCCGTCTATGTCCCGGCTCAAATCGAATTGCAGCGTGATCGAAGTGCTGCCCAGCGAGCTCGATGAGGTCATCTCCGTCACGCCGGCGATGTGGCTGAACTGGCGCTCCAGCGGCGTTGCAATCGAGGACGCGAGTAATCTCCGGACTTCCGCCGGGCAGGCCTGCGGAAACAGAAATAGTTGGAAAATCCACCTGCGGCAAGGGAGAAACAGGCAGAACCTTGAAGGCAATCGCCCCCACAAGCACGGTGCCCGCTGTCAGCAGTGTCGTGGCTACGGGCCTGCGGATGAAGGGGGCGGAGATATTCATGCGCCCTCCGCCGCGTGCGACTCGTCGCCTTCACTTCTCTTTCTCGACCCGCTGAAGCGCTGGCCGATGCGATCGAAGAAAATGTAAATCACCGGCGTGGTATAGAGCGTCAGCACCTGGCTCAGCAGCAATCCGCCCACCATGGCGATTCCCAGCGGCCGCCGCAGTTCCGATCCCATCCCCTGGCCCAGCGCCAGCGGAATGCCCGCCAGCAGCGCCGCCATCGTGGTCATCATAATGGGACGGAATCGCAGCAGGCACGCGTCGTAGATCGCCTCGGTTGAATTCTTCCCTTGCGTCCGCTCGCCTTCCAGGGCAAAGTCCACCATCATGATTCCGTTTTTCTTTACAATGCCGATCAGCAGTATGATGCCGATGATGGCCACCACGCTCAGGTCCTGCCTGAAAATAATCAGCGCCAGCAACGCGCCAACGCCTGCCGAGGGCAGTGTGGAAAGAATCGTAATGGGATGGATGAAGCTTTCGTAGAGAACGCCCAGCACGATATACACCGCGGCCAGCGCTGCCAGAATCAGCAATCCTTCATTCGCGAGCGACCCTTTGAATGACGCCGCCGTGCCTTGAAAGCCATATTGAACGCTGGGCGGCATGTTCAGTTCCTGCTGTGCCTTGTCGATGGCGGTGATCGCGCCGCCCAATGCTGCGCCCGGAGCCAGATTGAACGAGACGGTAACCGCCGGGAACTGGCCCTGGTGGTTGATTGAGAGTGGCTCCGCCGTTTTCTCAAGATGAGTAATGCGCTCAGCGGCACGGAGTTTGCGGGCGCCGAACTAGTGGTTGCGTTGGTATTTCCGCTTGCGCCCACTCCGGATTTGAGTGCATTCGTTGGCGCGCTCAGCGCTGCCGAGGATGGAGTATAGGCCACCGTAGTCGTGGTCGCGTTCGAGCCCGCCGACGAAGACCCTGACGACGCATAAGTTGATGAAGCGCCCGGTCCCGATGCTCCTTGGGAGGTGTTGGTCTGAATATACAAATCCTGCAACTTGGCGGGGTTTTTCTGGAACTTGGGATCGGTTTCCAGAATCACGTGGTATTGGTTCAGCTGCGTATACATGGTGCTGATCTCGCGCTGCCCATAGGCGTCGTAGAGCGTGTTGTCCACCGTCGACGGCGCTATGCCCAGCCGCGATGCCGTCACGCGATCGATCATCAGCGATACCGCCAGTCCCCCGGTTTGCTGGTCTGTCGCCACATCCGCAAGTTGCGGCAACTGTTTCATCTTCTCCACCAGCTTGCCGGTCCACAAATTCAGCTCGTTCGCATTGGGATCCTCCAGCGTATATTGATACTGCGTCCGGCTCACCCTGTCGTCCACCGTGATGTTCTGCACAGGGCTCATGAAGAGCGTCGATGCCATCCACTTGTTTCAGGCTGTTCTGCAGCCTGCGAATCACGTCCGATGCACCCAGGTCTCTCTGGTTCAGCGGCTTCAGATTGATTTGCAGCCGTCCGCTGTTCAGCGTCGTATTCGTCCCGTCCGCGCCGATGAATGAAGACAAGCTTTCCACTGCCGGATCCTGAAGAATCACAGCCGCCAGCTCCTGCTGCTTCTCCTTCATGGCCTCGAACGAAATCGTCTCCGGCGCCTGCGAAATGCCCTGAATCACGCCCGTATCCTGCGTCGGGAAGAACCCTTTGGGAATGGTGATGTAAAGAACGATGGTAAGGACCAGCGTGGCCACGGCGACCAGCAATGTAATGGTCTGGTACTGGAGCACAAACTTGAGCGTGCGGCCGTAAAACGCGATCATATTCTCGAAGGCTCGCTCTGAGGCCCTGAAGACCCTGCCCTGCCTTTCCTTTTCAGGCGTGTGGCGCAGAATCCGCGAGCACATCATCGGGGTCAGCGTCAGCGACACCACGGCAGAGAGAATGATGGTTACCGCCAGCGTGACCGCAAACTCGCGGAACAGCCGTCCCACCACGTCGCCCATGAAGAGCAGAGGAATGAGCACCGCGATCAGCGAAACGGTAAGAGAAATAATGGTAAACCCGATCTGTTCCGCGCCTCTGAAAGCCGCCTCCATGGGCGGATCTCCAGCCTCGATATAGCGGCTGATATTCTCGATCATTACGATCGCATCGTCCACCACAAAACCCGTGGAGATGGTCAAAGCCATCAGCGAAAGATTGTCCAGGCTGTAGCCCAGCATGTACATTGCGCCGAGCGTGCCCACCAGGGAGAGCGGTACGGCAACGCTGGGAATGATGGTGGCGTAAAGATTGCGCAAGAAAAGGAAGATGACCATCACCACCAGCGCTACGGTCAGCATCAGCTCAAACTCCACATCGGATACCGAGGCGTTGATTGCGGTGGTGAGATCGGTAAGCGGCGTTACCTGGATGGATGCCGGCAGGTTCACCTCAAGCTGAGGCAAAATCGCCTTGATGGCCTTCACCACCTTTATAGTGTTGGCGCCCGGCTGCCGCTGAATGTTGAGGATCACCGCGGGTGTCTGGTTCATCCACGCCGCTTGTTTAGTGTTCTCGACGCCGTCCACTACCTGCGCAACATCTTTTAGCATCACCGGCGAGCCATTGCGATAGGCAACCACTACCTTTCGATAGTCATCGCTGGTCTGCAATTGATCGTTGGAATTGATCTGATAATCCTGGCGTGGTCCGTCGAAGTTGCCCAGGGCCGGTTGACGCTGGTCTGCGTCAGCGCCGTGCGCAGATCTTCCATGTTCAACCCGTAAGAAGACAGCGCCGTCGGATTGGCCTGGATCCGCACCGCCGGCTTCTGTCCGCCGCTGATGCTCACCAGCCCCACGCCGGCCAACTGCGACAGCTTGGGCGCAAGCCGCGTGTCCACCATATCCTCAACCTGCGAAAGCGGCATGAGTCGGATGTAATGGCCAGCGTCAGCACGGGTGCATCCGCCGGATTGGTCTTGCTGTAAACCGGCGGCGATGGGAAGGTTCGACGGCAGATAGCTCTGCGCGGCGTTAATCGCCGACTGCACCTCTTCTTCGGCAATATCGATATTCAAGCTGAGAGCAAATTGCAGAACGATCACCGAGGAGCCGCCGGAGCTGGTCGATGTCATCTGGCTCAGTCCCTGCAGTTGTCCGAACTGGCGTTCCAGCGGCGCGGTCACCGTGGTGGCCATTACGTCAGGGCTGGCGCCCGGATAGAAAGTCAGTACCTGGATGGTGGGGTAGTCCACCTGCGGCAAGGCGGAGACCGGCAACTGGGTATACGCAACGATACCCACCAGCATGATTGCGGCCATCAGCAGCGAAGTTGCAACAGGACGCTGGATAAATGGCCCGGATGGACTCACGGAGTTTTCCCTGCCGGAGCATTTGTCGCCGGAGCCTGCTTCGCCACCACGACCTTGCTCCCGTTCTGCAGCTTTTCAAAGCTGCTGGTGGCCACCATCTCGCCGGGATTGACTCCCTCCACCGCCGTCATTCCGCCGTCCGTCACTCCCGTCGTCACATTGCGAACGCTCGCGGCGCCGTTTGCAACCACATAAACAAATGAGACCTGCCCATTGTGCTGAATCGCGGCCGTCGGAACCAGCGTGACGTCGTTGAGCGTATTCACCAGCAACCGCGTATTCACAAACTGGTTGGGGAAAAGCGCCCCGTCCTTATTGTCAAACTGGGCGCGCAATTTCACGGTTCCCGTCGTGGTGTCGATCTGGTTGTCGATGGTGAACAGCTTGCCCGTGGCAATCTTGTCGTCTGCGCGCGATCCCACGCTTCAACGGGCAGCGTGTGCATCTTCCGCATCCGCGCCTGCACCTGGCCCAGGCTATCTTCCGCCACGGTGAAGATCACGGTCATTGGCTGCATCTGCGTAATGACCACCAGCACCGTGGTTCCATTCGCCTGCACCACGTTGCCAGGGTCCACCAGGCGAATCCAACCCGCCCGGATATCGGCGCCGCAATGTGGCAGTAGCTTAGCTGCACCTGGTCGTAATTTACGGTGCCTTGATCGTTCTTCACCGTGCCCTCGTCCTGCAAGACAATCTTTTCCTGATCGTCAAGCAGTTGCTTGTTGATCCCGTTGCGTGCCCACGCCGTGCGATAGCGATCCAGATCCATCTTGGCCTGGGCCAGAACATTGGTATCGCGCTCCAGCGTGCCCTGGGCCTGCACCAGTTGCGCCTGGTATGGCCGGGGATCGATATCGATCAGCGCATCGCCCTTCTTGACCAGTTGGCCTTCCTGATAATGAACCGCGGTTATCACTCCGTTTACCTGTGCGGTAATTGAACCGGTGTAGACCGGCGTCACCGTGCCGATGGCATCCAGGTAAACGCCAATGTCGCCTTTATATGCGGTAGCCACCGTTGCCGTAACCGGACCACTCATCTGCCCACGTCCGCTCCCGCTCGTCGCGGGTTTTTGGATGAGGTGCCGCTGCCACGGCCATGCAAGATTAAATAGAGGCCCACTACCGCGACGATCAGTAGAACAGTCCACAAAAACCATGGATTGCGATAGATCGGAGGCGGCGTAGACAAACGGCCATCGGCATTCATCTGCCGACCATCTGATTCGTCGAAACTCTCAGGCACGCAGAACTCCACTCATTTCATTGATTGAAGGAATCACACCCCGAAGAATCGCAGGTATACCGCTCGATTGCAAGCTCGATCGTCCAACCCCGCCAACCGATCCGCTCGCCAGGACGCCAAAGTATCTCTCTTGGAATGAGACGCAGACTGCCCGCGGTAAGTTGCACCTCTTCTTCAGTTTCCCAGCGACCCAACGCCCGGGTACACGCCTCTCTTATGTCGAGACTTAGCCCCCCGGGCGTGAGCAATCCGGTACAGACAGGTACTATTGCCCGGCGCGATGATGGACAGAGCTAAAGCAACGAGGAGCTATGCCAGTCAGGAATAACAAGAAGTACAAAACATTTGACCCTGCCGAATCTTGTCCAGCACAGGCCTGGGTCGAACAGTCGT
>CAWIVA010000005.1:0-8831 GCA_963839225.1 uncultured Acidobacteriaceae bacterium | reverse complement strand
CGAGCTGGCAACTGATGCGCCAGGAAGGCGAAGCCGAGGAGTTGGCGGCAGAATAAGAGCCGAGTCCTTTAGCAATCTTTGGGCAGGCTTTTCAGATCAACTTAATCTGCAACTGCAAACGAGGCCCGGCGCAAGCCGGGCCCCACTTTATATTGAGACAAAACAGAACCGTGCTCTTGCTAGGCTTTGATGGTTTCGATTTGTTTCTTGGAATTCTTGACAGCATACATGGCGGAGTCGGCGGCGCTCAAAAGGCTGTCTTTGGTTGAGCCGTTTTCGGGATACAGAGCAAATCCGACACTGGCCGAACCACGTATCACACAACCCTCCACGGCAAAGGGTTCGTCGAAGCTGTGTCCCAATCGCACAGCGATCTCCTCGACAGCGGCGCGGTTGCGCGCCGTGGGGACAAGTACCGCAAATTCGTCGCCGCCCAGCCGGGCCAGCAGATCGCGGGAGCGGAGCTGGCGCTTCATGCGAATCGCCACCTCCTGCAGATAAAGGTCGCCGACCTGATGGCCATAGAGGTCGTTCACCTGCTTGAACTCATCCAGGTCGATATAGATCAGTCCAAACATGCCGGCATTCTGCCGCGCCTCATCGATCAGGGCTTCCATATGCTTGTCGAGAGAGAAGCGGTTGTGGATGTCGGTGAGCAAGTCAAACTCCGAACGGTGGACCAGATCGGAATAAAGCCGCCGGGTTTCGATGGCGAGAGTTGCCAGGCCGGCCGCCTTAAAGAGGGCTTCAGATTCGATGGCGGAGGGCTTGGTGAGCGGATCTAAGGCAGCAAAAAGCTCGCCGAGCGGCGGACCGGAACGGGAAGCAATCTCCTGGCGGACGATGCGCAGGTCGTTGAGCTTCGGTGGACAGTTTCCCAGCAGCGCTCCGTCGGTGATCTGACACCAGCAGGGCGCGCCATGCAGCTTGAAGGAAACCAGTTCAGTGATGTGCTCGACGATCTCCGCCAGTGGTAGTGAGCCGTTGATTTCTTCGAGGATGCGGCTGCGACGCCTCTCAATGTAGGCCATCTCGGCTGTTTGGTGACGCACCCTGCGCTCGATATACCAGCCTCTGGAGCCCACTGCCAACACCACAGCGAGCAGCAAGCCGATCAGGATGAGAAGGTTGTCCACGCTTATCCAGGAAGGTCCGGCAACGACCGTAATATCCTCAGGAGAGCGCAACAAGATACTAAACGGTGCATCATGATCGGAAGGCTTGGAGTTCTCAAGGATAAAGAAACAGATGCCGGTAACATTGACTTTGGAGCCGATCGGAATATGCTTAATGGACTGCGGCTTCATGCCCGGGATTTCCGGATGGCGGTAGATGGCTGAAAATACCCGGCCATCCACGGACAGAACATACTGGTCCTGCGCGGCTTCCTGGACTTCGGTCTCCACCTTTCCCTGGATGGAGACCAGGTCGAAGAAATGGACACTGCGTATGAGTTGCTGCCAGGTTGCCTGCAGGGGCGAGATGAGAGCCGGAATCCGGTTATCCCGGATTTCGCCCTGGGTGAGGATCAAAAAGCCATTGAGCACGCCGGGGAAACCGGTTGCATCGGCCTGGTCACCAATGCGCAGCGGCACGCTGGATCGGGTCGTGATCCACAGGCTTTTTTTGCCGTCCTGCAGCACTACGGCCGTACCGGGCTGATAGTAGGTTATGACTCCGTGGACCAGCATTCTTTGCGAGAGATTCCTGACGTGATAGCCGCTGAGAATCTTGTCCATGGGGGTAACCGGGAGGGACCAGGGGCTGGCGCCGGCGCGATGGATAATTTTTATATTCTTGATCGAGAAAACATCGAGACCGATTCCAGTCATCTGCCATTTGCCGTCGAATTTTCCCTCAACAATGCCGGTGACCTCCACCTCGGCGTCCAGCAAGTCTTTGAGCGTGTTCTCGTCGTCGGTGTCCACATGGACCTCGATGCCGCCGCCATCTGTGACCATGAGCAACCGCGCAACAGGCACGTTGGAATTATCTAGCGTCAGATCTGCGGAGTGAACAACGCCGTGCACGATAACAAGCACATTGTCGCGCCGCACGCGGACCATATCCTCATAGGTGGCGGGTACAGGTTTGGGAACGTCGCCGTGGTGCAGCAAGGTAATGTCGCTGGACACCACATCCGGAAGGAAACCTGCCTTGGTTGTTCCCCTCACCAAGACGCGATCGCCGGGAATCAACTTTTCATTCGTTGTGACTCTTATAAAAATAGCTGAATCACCGTCCTGGACAGTCATAAAGTGACTGTACCCGCGGAAGTAGGTAACCGTGGCTTCAAACGCAACCGGCAGCGCCTGACTGGCCTGTTCATTAGTAAGGGAGTGGATGGCGCGCAGGGAGGTGAGAGTATCGGGCGTGCCCGCCAAAGCAACCGTGGCCCATCCAAGAATAATCGTAATGGTTGGAATCAGCCTCTTCATGAGGGAATCCTGCAAAAAAGGCAGTATCTTGCATGGCCCCGAGATTTCATCGGCAGCTTACGGCCAATTCATGACTCCCCGGGGTGAATTTCCCCGGCCCGAATGCGACCAGAAAGAATTGGAAATACGCCAACTGCCATTTTACTCCGATCGGAATCTCCGGACGCACCGAAGTCCAAATAAGGTGAAATCGGGAGCAAACCGCGCATTTCTTCCGCTATGGTCCGCTAACCGGGTCACAGGTGCTGCTGTGCGGCCAGCATCTGCACGATTTGCTTCTTGGAATTCTTGACAGCATACATGGCGGAGTCGGCGGCGCTCAAAAGGCTGTCTTTGGTTGAGCCGTTTTCGGGATACAGAGCAAATCCGACACTGGCCGAACCACGTATCACACAACCCTCCACGGCAAAGGGTTCGTCGAAGCTGTGTCCCAATCGCACAGCGATCTCCTCGACAGCGGCGCGGTTGCGCGCCGTGGGGACAAGTACCGCAAATTCGTCGCCGCCCAGCCGGGCCAGCAGATCGCGGGAGCGGAGCTGGCGCTTCATGCGAATCGCCACCTCCTGCAGATAAAGGTCGCCGACCTGATGGCCATAGAGGTCGTTCACCTGCTTGAACTCATCCAGGTCGATATAGATCAGTCCAAACATGCCGGCATTCTGCCGCGCCTCATCGATCAGGGCTTCCATATGCTTGTCGAGAGAGAAGCGGTTGTGGATGTCGGTGAGCAAGTCAAACTCCGAACGGTGGACCAGATCGGAATAAAGCCGCCGGGTTTCAATGGCGAGAGTGGCCAATCGTGCCCCCAGTTGGAGCGCCTCGATCTCATGGGCGTAGGGCGGTGTCCCCTGAGCGAAAACGGCATAGAGCACACCCAGCTGCGAGCCGGTGCGAGAGGTAATCACCTCGCGGCTGACGCGCAGATTATTCAGCTCTTGGGGATGATTTCCCAGCCGCGCTCCATCGGAAACTTCGCACCAGCAGGGAACGCCATCCAGGTGAAAGGAGACCATTTCTGCAATTTCTTCAAGAATCTCAGCCAACGGGTGCGATCCGTTGATCGACTCCAGTATCCGGCTGCGCTTCTGTTCAAGCTGTGCTGAACGCATCTGCAACGCCGCCTCCGCCTCGATGCTAGCTGCCAATGCGACTGTCTTCTGCCGCAGCCTGCGCTCCATGATCCAACCCCAGATACCCACAACGACGAGGACCGCCAACATCAAGCCAACCAGAAGAATAAGGTTGGGAACATTCAGCAAGGGCGGTCCGGCGACGATTGCGATATCTCGGGGCGAACGCATCAGGATGTTGAACGATACATGCGATGCATTCGATTCGAAGGGGTGGGATTCATCCAGAATGCAGATGCCAGTGACGCGGATGGCGGAGCCCAGCGGAATCTTCACCATGGCCGGAAGCGGGGACTGGCTGCCTGCAGGCGGATGATGGTAAATTGCGGAGAACAGCTGTCCATGCGAGGCCAGAACGTACTCGTCCTGTTGCGCTGCCCGGACCTCCGTCACCACGCGCCCTTCGATGGAGACCAGGTCGAACAAATTTCGGCTCGATGAGAGGAGATCCCAGGTGGCCGGCAGTGGCGCGATGGGCGCCCGCTCGTGGCTACCCTTAACTTCGCCGCCGGTCAGGGTTAAAAAGCCGTCATGCAGATCGGGGAAACCGGTTGCGTCGACGAGATCGCCGATCCGAAAGTCGCTGTACGTGCGGGTCATGATCCACAGGCTTTTGTCGCCGCTCTGAAGCACAATCGCCGAGCCGGGTTGATAGTAAGTCACCGATCCCTCAACCCGGACCCTTTGCGTAAAATCGTGCACATGATGGCCTTGGTAAACCAGATCCATGGGTGTGATAGGGAGTGACCACGGGCTGGCTTTTGCTTTGTGAAGGATTTTCACGTTCGCCAGTGTGGAAACATGAAGAATAATTCCAGTGGTTTGAAACTTGCCGTCAAACCTTACTCCGGCAACCCCGGTGATCTCCACCTTGGCATTCAGCAGTTTCTTGAGCGTGTTTTCATCATCTGTGCTTATCCAGGCCTCGATCTCACCGCCATCCATGAGCAGACTCATGCGAGCGCTGACCTCATGGGTCTGCGGGTTCGACGACAGATCCGCGGAGCGAACCACGCCTTGTAGGGTTACCAGCCTGCAAAGGTACTGAACATTGATCAGCCCCCTGTAAGTTGCGGGCTCCGGTTTGGGCAGATTGCCATGACGGAGCACTTTGACGTCATTGGCTTCGACATCGGTACGGAAGCTCGGTTGCGTAATTCCGCGTATCAGAACGCGATCTCCCGGTACCAATCTGGAATCCTTGTCGAGATCCACCCAAATGGCCTGATTGCCGTCCTGCGCATACAACGATCTTGGATTGCTTCGGAAGAAGGTAACTGTAGCCTCGAAAACGACAGGAAGGTGCCGGCTGGCATCGGCCTTGGTAAGGGCGCGAATGGCGTGCAGCGTGGTCAGCGGCGCAGGCTCCGCAACAGCGGCAGCCGAGGCGCACGTGAGAATGATCGCAAAGGCTGAAATCAACCTCATGATGAGAGATACTTCTTTCGTTTCGGCGATCCTTTGCTTGATCCGCATTTCTTCCATCGGCAGCGTTCTGGGAAAATATAACACAGAATGAAAAATTGCCGGGAGCCACTGTGCGAGATGTGTGCACCGGTAACCCGGACGTTCTCATTTTGCTCTCATGTCTGCTAGGGCTGATAACTGATGCGGAGATATATACTCGAGGGTAAACTGTCGGTGGATGATTGTCAGGTCAATATTGCTCAGCTTCCCCGGTGCGGCAATTGCGTCCATATCCCAGAACGTTCGAGGGCTAGATATAGGCGCATCCGACCCCAGTGGGCTCGGGCATTCAGTGGAACAGATTTTGGAAAGTGGAACCTGTGCGTTGGTTCTACACTGAATCTGTACCGGCTTTGTGCATTTGTAAGGGTGATTGAATTACCAGATGACAAAAAAACTTCGTGTGGGAATTATCTTTGGCGGGCGCAGCGGTGAGCATGAAGTCTCGCTGCTGTCGGCGGCATCAATTTTAGAGGCCATCGACCGCAATAAGTTCGACGTTGTGCCCATCGGCATCAATAAATCCGGGCATTGGCTGGTCTCGGCGGCCGCCCACGGATTGCTGGAGGGTGCAACTGATGATGCCGTGCCTAAAGAACTGCGTGCTGGAGATCCGGCCTCTACGCCCGGAGCAGATGTGCTCGCCCGAGGCACTCCCGCATTGTTGGCTCCGGAGCCGGCAGGGCGAATCGCGGCGAAATCGGCCATCGATAGCCACGCCGCACTGAATGGCCAGTCCCTCGATGTAGTTTTTCCCGTACTGCACGGCACCTTCGGCGAGGATGGAACTATCCAGGGACTTTTTGAACTTGCAGGCATCGCCTACGTTGGCTCCGGCGTGCTAGGGTCGGCTGCGGGCATGGATAAGGACGTAATGAAGCGGCTCTTTGCCAACGCCGGATTGCCCATCGTCAGGCACGTTACGCTGCTCCGCGCCGAGTGGGAAAAATCTCCACGAAAGGCCGTTGCCGAGATCGAGACCGCCCTCAAGTACCCGGTCTTCGTGAAGCCGGCAAACCTGGGTTCCTCAGTGGGCATCAGCAAAGTGCACGACCGCAAGGAGCTGGCGCCCGCGCTCACCCTGGCCGCCAGGTACGACCGCAAACTGGTGGTAGAGCAGGGAGTGAGCGGAAAAACCCATCGCGGAGGCCAGCAAGCCAAAGCCCGCGAGCTTGAGGTTGCTGTACTGGGCAACGACGATCCCCGGGCGAGCGTAGTGGGCGAGATCATTCCTGGCAGAGAGTTCTATGATTACGAGGCGAAATATCTTTCCGAAGGTTCGGTGCCGGTGATTCCGGCCAGGCTGACCAAGTCGCAAACGAAGCAGGTCCGCGAAATGGCCGTAGCGGCCTTCCGTGCATGCGACTTATCCGGCCTTGCGCGGGTCGATTTCCTGATGGAGCCCGACGGCAAGCGCCGCATTTTCCTCAACGAAGTAAACACCATGCCCGGCTTCACCTGCATCAGCATGTATCCCAAGCTATGGGAAGCTACAGGGGTCAAGTACAGAGACCTGATCACAAAGTTGATTGAACTCGCCCTGGAACGGCAAGCGGAGAAGAGCCGGACAGTTTATAGCAGAGACTAGTTCCTTAGTCCCTATTTTGCCGTATCCTGTATTCGAGGAACTTGTACCATGACCTTGCTCGACGCTCCCGTATTTAATGAAGCTCGCGAACGCCGCCGCCGTGTATCCATTTTTGCCGGCGGGGGCCTTTTGCTGGCGCTGATCGTGGGCTGGTGGCTGGTAGCCGGAATGCCCGTGGACTGGCCGTGGAATTGGAACAACCACCTCTTTGGCCGTTCGGCAGTGAATGGCCTCTTGACGGCTGTCGAACAGAACGATATGCCCAAGGCCTACGGGATCTGGGTCCACGACAAGAACTGGCAGCAGCATCCGGCGCAGTACGGCTCTTATCCCTTTGAGCGCTTCCAGCAGGATTTGGGACCCGCCAGCAACGCGAACGAATACGGTCCCATTCATAGTCACAAGATTGCGGCCGAGCGAATGTATGGCAATGTGCTGATGGTGGCGGTGCTTATCAACGGACGCAAGAGCAAGGCGCTGAATCTTGACTACGATCCAAAGACCCACAAGCTGAACTACTCACCGGAGGGAGTGGAGTTGTCCCTGAAGCCGTAGTGGCAGCGGATATGAAGATTCAAATTGAATCAATCTTCAGCGGGTAGCAGCCTCGCGACCAGCATTGAACAGGTGAGGAGACTCATATGCCACAAAGCTCTCACGATCGAGCGGCGGAACTCCACAATATGGCGGCCCACGCCCACGAAGCCGCTGCTGCCGCCCACGGAAAATCTGACCATCTGACAGCTCACGAATTGAGCAAAAAAGCTTAGCAGCTCTCTCAGGGCGCACACAGGCACACAGAAGAATTGGTCAAAGAAGCGAAACAAGCCGGCAAACTGTAAATAGGACTAGCTCGAAGCAAGGGGCTCGTGCAGTTTATGCGCGCGACCTCGCATTATCCCAGAGCCGCCAGCGTAGCCTCCAGGCTGGCGGCATCTTCCACATTCAGGGATTTTTGCGCCGGATCGATCTGCCGCAGCAGTCCACAGAGCACTTTTCCGGGCCCAACCTCGATAAATACTTCTGCCCCGGCCCCAAGCAAAGACTGAACGCACTCTACCCAGCGCACCGTTCCGGTAACCTGGCGAATCAGCGCGTCCTGCGCCTCAGCGGCGGTTGAAACCAGTCCGCCTGTCACGTTAGCGGCCACGGGAATGTGCGGGTCGGCCAGCTCCAATGCCCCAAGCACGCGCGCCACTTCTTCCTGCGCCGGCTGCATCAGCGCGCAGTGGAACGGCGCGCTTACGGGAAGCATCACTGCCCGCCGCGCTCCCTTTTCCTTGGCCAGCGCGGCGGCCCGCTCCACAGCCGCCAGTGCGCCGGAGATCACTGTCTGCCCGGGAGAGTTCAGATTGGCTGCGGCCACGACCAAGCCGGTCTCCGCAACAGCTTCCTTGCAGGCCTCCGCCACCTGGGCCGCGTCCAGTGAAAGAACTGCAGCCATTGCGCCCTGCCCGGCGGGGACGGCCAGCTGCATCGCCCTTCCGCGAGCTTTCACGGCGCGCACCGCCTCGGCAAAGCTGAGCGTACCGGCGGCCACGTGTGCGCTCCACTCGCCCAGTGAGTGCCCGGCAGCCAGCGCCGGCTCCACGGCTTGCTCAGCTAGCACGCGCCAGGCCGCCACGCTGACGGTGAGAATAGCCGGCTGCGTATTCTCGGTAAGTCTCAGATCCTCTTCCGGCCCCTCGAAGATTACTTTAGAGAGCGGAAAGCCAAGGGCCTCGTCAGCCTCGGCAAAGGTGTGTGCGGCAACAGGAAAGCGGACCCCAAGCTCGCGGCCCATGCCCACAGCCTGAGAACCCTGCCCCGGAAAGAGAAAAGCAATTTTTTTTAGCATTCAGAGAGATTCTAACCTGCCGTCCCAAGGACAGACGTATATCGAGGAAGAGGCGGCCCTAGTTCCATCGCTTCTTGTCGTCGGGGTCTTCTTCTATCTGCCGGCCCTGTCCGTCGAAGCGAACCGTGCGCCCCTGCGAACGCATATAGACCTCAAATTTGCGGGCGGCGCGTCGGCGTTTCCAGCGGTAATAGCGATTGCGCAGTCCATACCAGTGCTCGCTGAAGGCGAAGGAGAATCCCCGCCTCGGAGCCAAGCGAATAAACAAGAGCCCAACCAGCGCTCCTCCCAATTGGGAAAAGGCGTACCAGCTCTGCTGGCCGAAGAGCATTGCGATGGTAACCAGCGCGTAAATTGCGGGCCAGGTAGCG
>CAWIVA010000004.1:0-7716 GCA_963839225.1 uncultured Acidobacteriaceae bacterium | reverse complement strand
ATAGATCGACCCCGGAGAACAGACCACCCCAACAGACGTGATTGCGGGCGTACTACCCCCGCCGCTGCTACCGCCCGAACCTCCGCCACAACCGGACGTGAGCAGGGCAATCGAGACAAAAATCGGGAAAGCAATCTTTTTGTGCAACGGCATATTGACGACCTTTCAAACGCCAAAGAGTGTATGCGCTAAATATAGCGCAAAGGCTAACCCGATGATGAACGCATGGCAAAGGACATCTGTGCGGCGACAGGCGAGCGAATCAGGAAGTTGCGCCGCGCCCGGAATTGGCGGCAGATTGACCTTGCCGAGCAGTCCGGCGTCCACGAGGTGCACATTTCCGACTTGGAGCGCGGCACACGAGAGCCGGGGCTGCGCACCCTCAGCAAAATCGCCTCTGCTCTCGAAACAACGCTCTCGGAACTGCTGAAGGGATTGTAACGTCTGCAGGTAGGCGCCCAAGTTCCGGATTTTCGGATCTGGGAAATGTGCGTCATGTGCCGCGCCTCTCTGCTATACTCTAGACTCATGCGAGGATTTCTTCGCCGTCCCCTGAGTAAGTTTGATCGCGTCAATACTGGTCGCGTCAACGCCCCTACACGCCCAGCAGGATCCTTTTCGCTGGATGGAATTCCACTCGCAAAAGGATCAGGACATTATCGTCTGGGTTACGCGCTCGCTGTCGGAACAGGATTGGACGGCGATTCGCGAGATCGGCGTCCAGTACGATGCGGCGCTGGTGGTTACCACTACAGGGCCACGCCGCAATCGCCGGCCAACGACGACACCTTCACCGTGTGGAGCGTTTCGCTCACCAGCCATGTGGTTGCGCCGCTGCTCAAGGGAGTGAACCTGCGCTGGCTCGACAGGATGCACTTTGCACCGGCACGCCGCGGAGCCGGCCATGCTCTACGACAATTGCCGCGACTGCGCGGCGCAAACCTACTTCACATCCTTTCACTACGACCTTCGCACCACATGTGGGCGGCTCGCTGGCTGCGCGGCGGAGGCGGCGCCGGTGTGGAGCGCCAACCCGCCGCCGAGCGTGCCTGGACCCAGGTTTACACCGCGATGGCCGATCCCGATGGACGGGAACTGGTGGGCACATGGAACCACATTGATCTACGGAAACCAGAAGCCGCCCGAGGATTATGTCTACCGCTACGATCTTGACCCCGTTCAGCGGCCGGAGCGGACCCAGCTGCTGACCGGACCGGCCGCAGACTCCATGAAGCAACGGCTGTGCGGCTTCATGAGTGCTGTTCCGGACCTGTCGCACGGTCAGGACTCATGGCTCTGCCGGCAGACAGTGCAACCCAGTTCCACGCGCAAGCCCAGTGACCACGCCGCCGGCCAACAACCACGGCCAGTCCGTGCCTCCCGGCAGCCCTATTGAGCCCGGAACCTGAATAGGTCAAAACTGAACGGTCTGCTCCCTGACGCCCCAAATAGCATCTAAGCCTGTTGGAGAGTGAAATGAGCCATTTCCCCGGATTTGGAAGATTGCCGCTGCTTGCCCTCGCCGTTGTAATTTTGGCGGCCGGATGCCACAAGAATCAGGATCAAAGCCTTGCTTCGGACCCCGCATCGGCCAACTTGGCTCCCGTGTCGTCGGATACGAGCGGTGCTGCCCCGGCAACCTACAGTAGCCAGCCAAATGCCCCCTCGCCGGAATCCGGGGGAAATTATGATCAAGGCGACTATGATCCGGGCTACGGCGAACAGCCGGAGTACACCGCCGACGAGGCGCCGCCACCGCTGCCCGACTACGACCAGCCGCCGGATCCCGGCGACGGCTATATCTGGACTCCCGGCTACTGGGCCTGGGCTCCAGAAGGCTATTACTGGGTTCCCGGCGTGTGGACCGAAGCTCCCTATGTAGGCGCATTGTGGACACCCGGCTATTGGGGCTACTGGCACGGCCACTACCGGTTCTACCATGGCTACTGGGGCCAGTACATCGGCTTCTACGGCGGGATTAATTACGGCAATGGATACACCGGCGCCGGGTACCAGGGCGGCTACTGGAACGGCGGACACTTCAACTACAACCGCGAAGTCAACAACATTAACACCAGCGTCGTGCATAACGTCTACAGCCACCCGGTGACCACCATTACGAACAATGACCACGTGAGTTTCAATGGCGGTTCGGGCGGAATCCAGGTGCGAGCGAGGCCCGCCGAACTGGTAGCGTTGCGTGCGCCTCATGTAGCGCCCATGACGACGCAGATCCAGAATCAGCGCACTGCAAGCGCCAACAAGGCACAGTTTGCAGCCGTCAATCACGGCCGTCCGGCCACAGTGGCCGTTAGCCAGCCTCTCGCGGCAGATCGCAATGTGAAGCCGCCACCACCGTTGCAGATACACAATCAAGCGGCCCCGCAGCCTCGTCAGGGGATGACACCGGAACAACATGGCGGCGCGCCTGAACAGCAAATGCATCCGATGACGCCGCAACAACGGCAAACGGCTCCGCAATCGCAAGCGCATCAAACAGCGCCGCAACAACGCCAGATGGCGCCGCAATCGCGACCCGCCACGCCGCAGCAACGCCAGGCACCCCAGCAACATCAGGTAGCGCCGCAAGCGCATCCCGCAGCGCCTGCTCCACGCCAGGCTGCGCCGCAACCACGCCAGATGGCGCCTCAATCGCGTCCAGCTCCGCCGCCGCAACATCAGGCTGCACCGCAACCGAAACCGCATCCGGCGTCGCCCCCGCAACGACAAGCTGCCCCGCAGCGCACTGCGCCACAACATCCGGAGGAGCAACGTCCCAAGAATCAGTAGGCGCGCGAAGGATCCGCGAAGGATTCTGCCGGCGTAGATGGAAACGGGGCGCGATCTCAGCATTGCCCGCGCCAATCTGGATGGCCGCCGGTTTACGCACCAGCGGGATAAGCCCGACCACAACCCATCGTATACTTGCTTTATGTCGATTGTGGGCAACATCGCCGCCATTGCCAAGGGCATGAGCATCACCTTCGGGGAGATACTGGAGCCCACGCAGGTGGAGAACTACCCCGATGGCCCCGGCCCATTGCGCGGAGCGGTCATCGAGCAGCGCTATCGTGGCGCCCATGTCCTGCAGCGTGACGAGAACGGCCTGGAGAAGTGTGTTGCCTGTTTCCTGTGCGCGGCGGCCTGCCCAGCAAACTGCATTTTCATTGAGGCGGCCGACAACACCGAGGAGCAGCGCATCTCCTCCTCAGAGCGCTACGCCAAGGTCTACAATATCGACTACAACCGCTGCATCTTCTGCGGTTACTGCGTTGAAGCCTGCCCGACGGACGCCATCACCCACGGACACGGCTTCGAACTAGCTTCGCTGAATGCCACGAACATGGTGATGCGCAAAGAAGATATGCTGATTCCGAATGAGTCAGGAACAGCGTTGAAATAGGAGTCTCAACTCTTTGGGCCTATCTTTCAGGCCTCACGCGCGCTCCACGCTTGTGATTCATCGCAAGGACCAAGCATTCGGCCGGGTATAATCTTGATCAAGCTGATGAAGAGGTTTCTCCAAATCGTCGCTCTGGCCGTAATTGCAGCTCTTGCAGCCCAGCCGGCCCTCGCCGGACTGCTGTGCCCCATGGGAAGTCCAAATGGGGGATCTCATGCTCATTGCAGCGGCATGGCAATGATAGGTATGCAATGCCCGATGCATCGGCAATCTGCCAGCTTTGGATGCGAGCAGAATTGCTGCAAGGAAGGCACCCTGCAGGGTGTTGTCCGGTCGGCGAAAGACCGCAAACCAAAGAGTGGAAAAACGGAATACCTTGCACTGGTTCCCCGCATAGCGGCGGATGATGTTAGGGCTTTAGCGGTTCCCTCAATCAATAGGACAGTTGTTTCCGGCCCAGCCAGATATGTCCTCTTGCAGGTTTTCCGGATCTAGACCTCTCCTTACGTTCAAGCAAATGAGGCAGCCACAGGATTTTCTAATGAATCCTGGCGGCTCGATATCGTTGCATTTTCAACGTAAAGGAGATTTCAATGAAACGCACCATATTATTTCTTTCATTCCTGCTGGTTTTTGCGGTGGTCGCATTTGCCCAAAACTCGCAGACGCAGACGGGCGCGAAATGCCCGATGACACACCAGGTTGCCGGTAGCGCGGACTGCAAAGCCTGCTGCCACGGCAGTTGCGAGAAAGACTGCTGCAAAAGCGGCTGCGACATGAAATGCTGCAACGGCGACAGCGCGAAGATGTGCAGCAAAGGCAACGGCTGCGGGAAGAAGTGCTCCCACAACGGTGGCAAGGCAAAATGCTGCCAGGGCGGTTCACAGCAGGGCGCGGCCTAACCTGATGCTGGAGCCTTAATCGAAGGACTCGAAAGAGTAGTTCAGTCCGAGGTTAGTCTTCAACGGAGAGATCCGGGTCGCATAGCGATCCGGATCTCTGTTTGCGGGCGGAATCGAAAGCGAAGATGCAGCCGGGCAGGACAGGGAAAAACAAAATCCGGGACCGTATATGCTAGAAGGTAGGCGGCTTTCCCTTTTTTCCCCGGCGGCCATTGGGCTCAGGAGCGAGATAGGCTGCGTACTGAAGCGATGCGCGTTGGGCACTGAGCATGCAATAGGAGTGAAATGACCACTGCTAACCAACATCCTCTCGAAAAAATCCTCGAAAGCCGTATCGCCATTCTTGATGGAGCGATGGGCACGACGATTCGCACCTATGGGATGAAAGAAGCAGATATTCGCGGAGGGCGCTTCAAAGGGTCGAAAAAGGATCTGCTGAATAACGGCGACCTGTTCTCGCTGACGCAGGCAAAGATGATCCGCGATATTCATCGCCGGTTTTTGGAGGCTGGGGCGGACATCATCGAGACCAACACCTTCGGCGCCACCAGCATTACCCAGAGCGAGTTTTTTGTTGACGATCCGCGCGAGCACGGCGGGCGCAAGGATCCGGCGTTTTATCAGAAGGTGATTGAAGACGAGTTTCTCAACAAGCTGGCTTGGGAGATCAATGAGGCTTCGGCGCGGCAGTGCAGGGAACTGGCCGATCGCGTCGGCAAGGAGACGGGGCGTCAGCGGTTTGTCGCCGGGGCAGTCGGTCCTATGACCGTGTCGCTGTCGAACTCGCCGGATGCCGATGATGCGGGATTCCGCGTGGTCACCTTCGATCAGGTGAAGACCGCATACAAGCAACAGGTGCGCGCTTTGATCGCGGGCGGCGTTGACCTGCTGCTGGTGGAGACGATCTTCGATTCACTGAACGCCAAAGCGGCACTGGTAGGCATTCGCGAGGTCTTCGACGAAGACGGCAAGGAGTTACCGGTGATGATCTCGGCGGCGGTGGGGCGAGGCGGCGAAACGCTTATCTCCGCGCAGACGATTGAGGCCTTCTGGAATGCGGTAAAGCACGTGAAACCGCTGTCGGTAGGACTCAACTGTTCACTCGGACCCGAACTTATGTATCCGTTCCTGAGTGAGCTGTCTGAGAAGGCGGATGTGGCCATCTCCTGCTACCCGAATGCCGGCTTGCCCAATCCGCTCTCAGAAACCGGCTTCGATCTTGGACCGGAGGATATGGCGCGTTATCTGGGCGAGTTCGCGCGTGCCGGGCTGATCAATATTGCCGGCGGCTGCTGCGGCAATCGGCCCGAACATATCGCGGCGATTGCCAAGGCTCTGGAGGGGCTGCCTCCTCGAAAGTACGCGCGGATCGAGGTTGCGGCATGATCGAAACCAAGCCGCTCCGCTTATCCGGATCGCAGCCATTTACCCAGCAACAGGGAGTCTACATCATGATCGGCGAGCGGACCAATGTGGCCGGTTCGCCGAAGTTTGCCCGCCTGATGAAGGAAGGCAAGTTCGAAGAAGCGGTGAGCGTGGCCCGGCAGCAAGTGGAGAACGGCGCCAACATTCTCGACATCTGCATGGATGAGGGCATGATCGACGGTGTAGCGGCCATGACGCATTTTCTGCAGTTGCTGGCCAGCGAGCCTGAGGTTGCAAGAGTTCCCTTCATGGTGGACTCGTCGAAATGGGAAGTGATTGAGGCGGGGCTCAAATGCCTGCAAGGCAAGGGCATCGTAAACTCGATCTCGCTGAAAGAAGGCGAAGAGAGATTTCGCCGCAATGCAGCGACTGTCCTTAAGTACGGCGCGGCGGCGGTGGTGATGGCCTTTGACGAACAGGGCCAGGCCGCGACCTACGAGGAAAAGATTCGCATCTGCGAGCGGGCCTACAAGATACTCGTGAATGAGGTGGGGTTTCCGCCCGAGGACATCATCTTCGATCCGAATATTCTCACCGTGGCCACCGGCATGGAGGAGCACAACAACTATGCCGTTGATTTCTGCGAGCCACGCGCTGGATCAAGGCCAACCTGCCGCATGCGAAGGTCTCAGGCGGCGTCTCGAATATTTCCTTCAGCTTTCGCGGCAACAACAAGGTGCGCGAAGCGATGCATTCCGCTTTTCTTTATCACGCCATCACGGCGGGCATGGATATGGGCATCGTCAACGCCGGGATGCTCGAAGTGTATGAGGAGATTGAGCCGGAGCTGAAGGTGCTGGTCGAGGATGTGCTGCTCAACCGCAGGCCCGATGCGACCGAACGGCTGGTCGAGTTCGGCGAGACTCTGAAGGGCACAGGCGCGGTGGTGAACGAGAAGAAGACCGAGGAATGGCGCAACGGAACGGTGGAGGAACGCCTTTCACACGCGTTGGTGAAGGGGATCGATACGTTCATCGAAATCGACGCCGAGGAAGCGCGCATCAAGCTGGGACGTCCGCTCCTGGTGATCGAAGGCCCGCTGATGGACGGCATGAGCGTGGTGGGCGATCTCTTTGGAGCCGGCAAGATGTTTCTGCCGCAGGTGGTGAAGTCTGCCCGAGTGATGAAGAAAGCTGTAGCGCACCTGACGCCTTTCATGGAGGCCGAGAAGGCGGCAATGGTTGCGGCCGGCGAAGTGGTCAAGGCACAGGGGAAGATTTTGCTGGCGACGGTCAAGGGCGACGTTCATGATATCGGCAAAAATATTGTTGGCGTCGTGCTGGCCTGCAATAACTACGACGTTATCGACCTGGGAGTGATGGTACCGTGCGAAAAAATCCTCGAACGCGCGAAGGAAGAGAAGGCGGACATGATCGGCCTGAGCGGCCTGATAACGCCATCGCTGGATGAGATGGTGCATGTTGCCAAGGAGATGGAGCGCCAGGGATTCAAGCTGCCGCTGCTCATCGGCGGAGCGACCACGAGCCGCGCGCACACGGCGGTCAAAATTGCGCCCCATTACAGTGAGCCGGTTGTGCATGTTCTGGATGCCAGCCGTGCGGTGCCTGTGACTACCAGCCTGCTGAGTGACGAAGGGAAAGCAGCATTTGTGGCTGAGCATCGTGCCGCCTACGATGCGCTTCGCGAAGCTCACTCCGCGCCTCGCCAGCAGGTGGTTTCGCTTGAGGCTGCTCGCGGCAGGCGGACGCCGATCGAGTGGCGTGCGGAAGACCTGCCCGTTCCAGAGTTTACTGGCGTGCGCGTGCTGGACGATTTCCCGCTGGCGAAGTTGCGCGAGTTCATTGACTGGACGCCGTTCTTCCACGCCTGGGAACTGAAGGGTGTTTATCCCCGCATCTTCGACCACCCGGAACAAGGCGCCCAGGCGCGGCAGATCTTCACCGAAGCCAACGCTCTGCTGGATACGATCGTTGAAAAGAAACTGATCACGGCACGGGGCGTTTACGGTTTCTTCCCCGCGATCGA
>CAWIVA010000003.1:0-112712 GCA_963839225.1 uncultured Acidobacteriaceae bacterium | reverse complement strand
GGCGACCAGGGCGGTTTACCTGGTCGAAGAACAGCCTGGAGAGGAATCTCCGTACGAACGGCTCCTCTGCGACGCAATGGCCGGCGACGGTTGGCTTTTCACAAGGGAGGATGCGGTTGAGGCTGCCTGGACGGTAGTTGAGCCAGTCCTTGAAACTCATCACCGAAGCCGCCCCTACAAACGCGGCAGTTGGGGACCGAAGGAGGCTGACGCTGTAATTGCCGCAGACGGCGGGTGGCATAACCCGAAATCCGACGACGGGGCCAGTTGACCTGCGAATCAGGCGGAAAGCATATGATCGGGTACCAATGAGATTGTCCTGGAAACACGCCCGCGACATGCGGGCTCCAAATCAAAGGAGCGTCCTATGAGTCGCAGTATTTTCGATCCCGAGGGTGGTCAGGCCGAGGGCAGCGGAACGAGATTTACGCCGCCGGACGCGATTTCTCATTTGCCCGAGGCGTTCAACACTGCGCCGGCAGGGCCGGAAACGGGAGAACCGAGCCCGGAACTCCAGCAACTGGCGGCAGAGGAATTGGCCCATGAGCAGCAGGTGAAGCCTGCGGCTCTTCATGTCATCAGCGAGAACGATGGCAAGCTCCTGCTCGTCCATCTGACCGGGGCGTTGCACAAGGACGACTACAGGGATTTCGTTCCGATCGTCGAGCAGGCGGTTCAACGGCACGGCAAGATCCGCTTGCTGGTTGAGATGCATGACTTCTACGGTTGGGACCCCGGTGCCCTATGGGAAGACTTGAAGTTCGATTTCAAGCACTTCAACGATATTGAGCGACTGGCGATGGTCGGCGAAAAGAAGTGGGAGGAGTGGATGGCGACATTCTGCAAACCGTTTACGACGGCGACGATCCGCTACTTTCCAAAGGAACAAGCGGCTGACGTGCGGTCTGGATCGCGGCCACGTAGGCCTTCCGTGGATGCCTCACGGCTGTGTCCTGCCATCAAAATGCATGCTCATGCCGAAAGACCTGCTATCCATGCTCCGCGTCTTTTTGACCGAGACACTTTGCCCGGCGCAGCGTTGTATGCCGTGGTGTTTGCCGCCGTGGCGTGGCTCGCAGGACGGAGCCGTGCGTCTGGCAGTTCGATCTCGCGGTCTTCGACGGACACGCCTCGCGGGCCGATCCGACGGTCGTCAGGTTCCTGGGGCAATTGGCTCGCCTGGCGATCTACGTCATCGCGTTCCTTTCGTATATCTATCAGGTGCCGGTCCTGATTAGTTGGGCAGCGTGTGGCTGACCAGCATGGCGTCGTCTCCGTCGTCGCGGGCATTGCTGCACAAAACACTCTCTGGAACCTGATCTTCTCGGTGTCGTCTCTGCTCCTCTATCGTCCCTTCAAGCTCGGCGATCGCCTGCAAGTCATGACGCCGGCAGGCTTGGAAACCGGCGTGGTAGAGACCCTCAAGCCTCGGGTATACGACGCTTCAAACCGAAGACAACCGCAGAATCGTGATCCCCAACAGCGTGATGGCGAGCCAGATCAGCATCAACATTTTGCTGCAGGACGGCGTACGGCCTCTATTGTCACCGTCAACCTCGGCTACAAGGCGGACATCGACAAGGCGTGCGATTCTCACTGAATTGGCCAAGGCAAATCCTAAGAATGCCTGAGCTGGCGAGTTGCCACGTGACCGCGTTATCCGACTTCGGATCGCGATGACGTTGACCGTATGGCGGGCCGATGCCGCGATGGCAGCGGAGATGAAATCCCGACCTGCTGGAAGCCGGCAAGAAACGGTTCGACGCGGAAGGCATCCCGATCGCACACTGAGGACAGCTCGATCCTCTCCGTCTCAACAGCGTGCCACGATCAGCAAGTTGGGAAATGCTTTTACGCTGGCGACAGGTATAAAATAATTTTCACCATAGCGTCGCGAGCTGTAAGATGAGTCTGAAACAACGCTTACCATCTGTTTTGCTTTAATAATATTGCGAATTGATGGGGGGGGGGTGGTAGGTAAATCGCGTACGTATGTTCCGAAAAAACCTGCTATGCTGACAGACGTTAGATTGGCGTGCGCGGACATCCATGCTTTTTTCGGGAGCAATACGTAATCTAGTCAAGGCGTCAGACATAACAGTACGTATTGCTGGTCACTGCCTCCAGCACTTCCTCCATCGTTCCATAGCCGCCGGGCAACACCAGAAACGCATCCGCCAGCTCCACCATCCGCGCCTTTCGCTCGTGCATGGTGGAAACAAGTTCGAGCGACGTGAGCCCCGCGTGCGCAATCTCTTTCCCCGCCAGCAGATCCGGCAGGATGCCGATCACCTCCGCGCCGCCGGCCAACGCCGCATCGGCCACCGCGCCCATCAGCCCCACGTTGGCCCCGCCATAGACCATCCCCAGCCCGGCCGCGGCAATGGCCGCGCCCAGCGCCCGCGCTTCCAGAGAAATGCAGGATTGGTTCCGTTGGCCGAGCCGCAGTAAACGGCCACGCGGCGAACAGGCTTTGTTGGCAAGGTCATTGTGTCTTCAGGATAACGCGCCGACGGAGACTCACGCCCACGCACAAACCCGTCCAACGTCCCAAACGGTACACTGGAGAAAGGAACCTTCCCGCCTGGACTTGCCTTGCCGCCTCTGATCGACAATCTGAACCCTGAACAGCGCGCCGCCGTTGAGGCCACTGAGGGCCCGCTGCTTATTCTGGCGGGAGCCGGCTCGGGCAAAACCCGCGTCATCACCAGCCGGATTGCATGGTTGATTCAGGAAAAAGGCATCGCGCCGGACTCCATCCTGGCTGTTACCTTTACCAACAAGGCCGCCAGCGAGATGGCCGAACGCGTCGACCGGCTGCTGGGCCACTCATCGCTGGCCAAGCCGCTGATCGCCACCTTCCATTCCTTTTGCGTGCGCATTCTGAGGCGCGACATTGAAGACGCTGAAAATCGGCGGCGCCGGACTCACGCGCTCCTTTGCCATTTACGACGAAAACGATCAGCAGGCCCTGGTAAGCAGGTAATGCGCCGGATGGGGTTGGACATCAAGCAGCTCACGCCACGCGCGGTTTTGAGCCGCATCAGCTGGGCCAAGAACCACATGATCGATCCGCAGGAGTATTACCTGGCCTGCAAGGATCCGAACAGCGAGCGCATTGCGCACATCTTCGAGAGTTACCGGGCAGAGCTGGCCAAAAGCAACGCCATGGACTTCGACGATCTGCTGCTGGAGGCCGTGCGCCTGCTCAAAGTTTCAAAAGAAGCCCGTGAGCGCTATCAGCGCCGTTACCGTTACCTGCTCGTGGACGAGTACCAGGACACCAACCGCCCGCAGTATGAGCTGATGAAGCTGCTGGCCGGCGAAGCGAAAAACGTCTGCGCCGTGGGCGACGAGGACCAGAGCATTTATTCCTGGCGCGGCGCCGATATCCGCAACATTTTGGAGTTTGAAAAGGACTTTCCCAACGCCCGCATCATCCGGCTGGAGCAGAACTACCGGTCGACGCAGATTATTTTGGAGGCGGCGGGCGCGGTTGTCCAAAACAACCTCAAGCGCAAGGGAAAAAAGCTGTGGACCGCGCGCCAGGGCGGATCGCTGATCGGATACTACGAAGCTCCCGACGGCGAAAACGAAGCGCTCTTCATCGCCGACCGCATTCAGGCTTTCCTACGCCAGGGAAACTCGGCCGAAACGCATGAACCCGGAGAGCATCACTGCGCCGTGCTTTATCGCACCAACTCCCAGTCGCGCCTGGTGGAGGAGGCGCTGCGCCGATACAACATTTCTTACACCATGGTGGGCGGCTTCAGCTTTTACGAGCGCGCGGAGATCAAGGACTTTCTCGCCTACCTGCGCCTGATCAATAATCCTCACGATTCAATGGCGCTGCAGCGGGTGATCAACACACCGGCGCGCGGCATTGGAAAAACTACGATGGAGACTCTGGAGCGGCTGGCTCTCGAGACCGGGACATCCACATGGGACGCCATCGCGACCGCGATTGCCAATCGCCTCATTCCCAATCGCGCACTGGTGGCAATCGAATCGTTCCGCCAGCTCATTCTCGACGCGCAGGCGATGATGGACCCTGACTTCTCCGGCAAACTCTCGGCCGACGTGGTCCGCCGATGCAGAGAGCTGGGGATCACCGGCGATTTGAGTTCGGCGCAGTTTCTCAAACGAAACTTTCACTCAACCAAAAGATGAAAGCGACGGAAGCGCCGGGCCGCCGTTCAGGACTCCTGGCGATGCCGCTACTCTCCCTGAGCTGATCCGCTTTCTCATCGACCGCACAGGGTACATCAAGGCTCTCGAAACCGAAGGCTCACCGGAGTCGTTCAGCCGTATTGAAAACCTGAAGGAACTGGCCAACGCGGCCCACGACGCGGAAGCCCGCGGCGAGACCCTGGCTGAGTTTCTCGATCACGCGGCGCTGGCCTCTGATACCGACCAGTTCGACCCCGAGGCGCGCGTTACCTTGATGACGCTGCACGCAGCCAAGGGATTGGAATTCCCGCTGGTCTTTCTTGCCGGACTTGAGGAGGGCCTCTTCCCCCACTCGCGCACCCTCAACAATCCCGATGAGCTGGAAGAGGAGCGCCGCCTCTGTTACGTGGGCATGACCCGGGCCATGAACGCGCTGATTCTTACCCGCGCGCAATACCGCCGCCGCTACGGAAACGACGCACCGGAACAGAGTATCTCCTCCCGCTTCCTTGAAGAGGTTCCCAGCCAGTTGATTGAGAGTCTGGGAGGCCGCAGTCCGGGGTGGTCCACTCCCAGCTATGCAAGTACATACGGTCGACGTTCCGGCCAGGGCGGCGAGTTTACTGACAAACACTATAACTACGAAGACGAGAGCCAGGAGGCCTTTGCGGCCGGCGAACCGCGCTTCGCGCCTAGTCGAAGAACTGCTGCAAAAGTAAAAGTGCGCAAGCACCGCCGGATTCCATTGATAATATTGCACGTTTCTTCGGAGGGAAACCGGGTTTACTCGCGCGCCCGGCATCGTCTCATCCGGGGATGGACCTGCCAGAGCCCAAAGGCGCCGCCGGCTTGAAAAAAGGCCAACGCGTGCGGCACGCAAAGTACGGTGAGGGAACGGTCCTGCTGCGCGAAGGTGACGGCGAAGACGCCAAGCTAACTGTCGTGTTCAATCGCCACGGATTGAAAAAGCTGATGGAAAAGTTCGCCAACCTCAAAAAGATATAGCCGCTCACTATGCCAGCTGGCCTAGCCGCTTCGCCTGCTCCACTCCATCCAGCACGCGAAACACCCCTTCGGCCAGGGCCTGCAATTCGTCCTCGCCGGGGTAGACCGTAATGGGCGCAATCCACTCCAGATACCCGCGCAGTTGCGTCACCACTCTTTCCGAATAGGCCATGCCGCCGGTCAGCAGCACTGCATCCACCTTGCCCTCAAGCACCACCGCCATCGCCCCGGCCTCTTTGGCGATTTGGTAGATCATGGCCCCGAGCACCAGCGCAGCCTTGGCGTCGCCGGCTTCGATCCGGCTCTCTACTTCCCTCAGGTCGCGGGTGCCGAGATAGGCCAAAAGCCCGCCATCGCCAAAGACCTGGTGCTCAAGCTCGCTTTGCGTGTACTTGCCGCTGAAGCACACCTGCACCAGCTCTCGCGCCGGCAGCCAGCCGGAACGGTCAGGGCCGAACGGTCCTTCGCCGATGGTATTGTTGTCGATCATCCGTCCGCCCCGGTGGGCTGAGACGGTGATGCCGCTGCCCATGTGCGCCACCACCAGCCGCAGTTCCTCATAGGCGCGATTCTGTTCCCGCGCATACCGCCGCGCCACGGCCTTTGTATTCAGCGCATGGGCGGTACAGACGCGCTCAACCAGCGGCGAACCGGTTACGCGCGCGCATTCCGGCCACTCGTCCACCGTAACCGGATCGACGATATACGCGTTTACCCCGGAAGCCGTGGCAAATCGGGATGCCAACAGGGCCCCCAGATTCGAGGCATGCTCACCGCGCCGCGCCAGCCGTAGCTCGTCTACCATCGCCTCATCTACCAGGTAGGTTCCGCTCTCCATTGGCGGCAGCAGCCCGCCCCGTCCGGCCGTCGCGGCAAACCCGGTCGAGCTGTAACCGGCCTCTTTGAGCGCGTTCTCAATCAGCTTGGCACGATAGTCCAGCCGCGCCAGCATCGGCTGACCGCGGAATCGTGCCAGCTCTTCATCCCCATGCCGGATGGTCCACAACTGCTCGGCGCCCTGCCTGGTATAAACCCCAAACTTGGTAGACGTGGAACCGGGATTAATGACCAGAACCCGGCGGCTCTCATTGGTCACAGCGCACCTCTCTTTCAAGCGCAATCAGGCGACATTGAGTTTACTCCCTTGCACGCCCAGCAGGCATGCAGCGGCAACAGGTCAGCCGCGCGATTTCCCGGTTGCGCTTGCCGCCTGTACTGAAGCCAGTTTTGAAACCGGGCTCCAACAGGGCAAACGCTTCTTATATGCTCCGCCAGCTCTGCGGTAAAACAGCCACGGCATTGCGTTTTCCTTATACATCGCGGCATACGCCGGCGGATTTAAGATGCGTTTGCACTGCAATCTCCAACGCTCCGCTTGACAACCCGTGCTATACTGTTTGCAATCGTAGAATTCGATCTGAAGTTCTTGCCTGTTTTGGTTACCGCCTACTCGCAAACTTCCACATTGCGTTCGGACGGTAATTCAGTATCAAGGAGTAAGACATTGGAAACAGGTACAGTCAAGTGGTTTAATGATGCCAAGGGTTTTGGGTTTTTGAGCCGTGAAAACGGCGAAGATGTTTTCGTCCATCACACCGCCATCCAGTCGAACGGCTTCCGTTCGCTGCAAGAAGGCCAGAAGGTCCAGTTCAACGTGACCAAGGGCCCCAAGGGCTGGCAGGCTGAGAACGTCCAGGTTATCTAAGGAACAACCCGAAGAGACTGGTACGAAATCGAAAATGAAGAGGGACGGCGAATCTGCCGTCCCTCTTTTGCATTTTGTATGTGGATAGGGAACGCTCAATCCTGGTCCCTGATCTCTGAAAAAACTAGGCCGCCGGCTTAAGGCTCTTCATGCTTACCTGCGGGATAGCCGGGTGAAGACTGGCCAGGGGCGTTTCATGAGTGCCCAGGTATTGCAGCACGTCGTTAATCGAATCCTCAAAGCGCGAACCGGTCTTGTGGGTGGCTTTCACCCCTTTTGAGACGAGCTGGCAAACTTCAAAACGGTTCATTCCATGCGAGAGCGCACGGTGAATCTGGTTGGAACGCATAACGAACTCCGGTCAACAAACTGCTGGTTGATTGTCGCGTGACGTGCGAAGCTCGTCTGAAGCTTAGGAGGCGGCCGGAGCCGAGCAGTGAGGTCTGAATCCTGGTCTATGTTCATTGTACGCTGGAAACCATTGCGGCGCGCCCCTAAATGCGCTCTCTCCGCACGTTTCCCGCTTTCGCCGCCACAGTATCCCTGTTAACATAGACTTCACATCTGCCCGACTTGCGGGAAATCTGAACAGATTTGAATGAAAGAGGTACCACGTGGCCGATACCACCAAGGTTGAAGACAAACTGGAACGCAAAAAGCTGAAACGCGCGGCCCGCAAAAAGGCAGCTCCCAAGGCCAAGAGGACCGGAGCGCGTGGCGAACACAAGAAGAAAGTGAAAAAGATGGCCCGCGGAATCTCCAAGCGGTAAATCGGCAACTTCAACAACTGATTGGGGTTCCGGCACGGCCCAGGCCTACCCGGAACCCGCACGTGAAGGAGTGAGAAAGTGAAAGTGTGAAAAAGTAAAATCGCGATGTGCGGATTGACCGCTCGTTCACCGATTCACTTAATCACTTGTTCACTGACGACTTGATCCCCGAACCAGCGGGATGAGGACTACTGCACTGCCCAGCCAACTGCTTGCCCGCAAATCGATCGATAAGCTGATCCTGGACTCGGAAGAACCAGGGCAATCCCTCAAAAAAAGCCTGGGGCCATGGTCGCTTACGGCGCTCGGCATCGGAGCAGTGATCGGTTCTGGAATCTTCACGGTGATCGGCACGGCCATGGCCGGCCAGAAATTCGATGTGCCGAATATCCGGGATACTCCGCTTCTGCATTACCTCATCCACCATACGGCCATGGCAGGGCGCCCAGGAGCAGGACCGGCGTTAGCAGTTTCCCTGGTGCTGGTTGCGATCGTCTGCGCTTTCACCGGCTTGTGTTACGCGGAACTGGCGTCCATGATTCCCATCGCCGGCTCGGCTTACACCTATACCTATGCCACGATGGGCGAACTAACCGCCTGGATCATTGGCTGGGATCTGATTCTCGAATACGCCTTCAGCAATATGAGCGTCAGCGTGGGGTTTGCCGCCCACATCGTCGATCTGATGGACTGGTTCGGCCTTCACCCTCCCCTAATGTGGATCTCGCCCGCCTATTTGCCCACTGGTCTGCAAGATTTGGCCGGCAACGACCTGTACAAGTCGGGCTGGCACTTCGGATTCAACATTCCCGCTTTCCTGGTCGTCATGATCCTGACGGTGATTCTGGCACGCGGCATCCGCGAATCGGCCCGCGCCAATAACATCATGGTGCTGGTCAAGATCGCCGCCATTCTGGTCTTTGTTTTTGCCGGGGCCAGCTTCGTCAAGCCGCACTACTGGCATCCCTTCATGCCCAACGGTTGGACGGGCGTCCTCACCGGTGGCTCCATCATCTTCTTCACCTATATCGGTTTCGACTCGGTTTCAACCGCAGCCGAAGAGTGCCGAAACCCGCAGCGCGACCTCCCGATCGGAATTCTGGCAACGCTGGTGGCCTGCACGCTGCTCTACGGCGCAGTGGCCATTGTGCTCAGCGGAATCGTGCCTTGGAAATCGGTCATGGGCGATGCAGCCCCGGTGGTGAACGCTCTCAAGCGGCTCTCTCTGATGCCCGGCGGCTCGGGCCTTGCCTGGGTGCGTCTCTTTGTTCTTATCGGCGCCCTCCTGGGCATGGTCTCCTCCATTCTGGTCTTCCAGCTTGGCCAGGCGCGCGTCTGGTTCGCCATGTCCCGAGACGGCCTGCTGCCGGCAATCTTTGGCCGCATCCATGCCCAATTCCGCACTCCTGCCGTGGCCACCTGGGTTGCCGGGTTTGTGGTCGGCATTCCAGCCGGGCTGCTCGACATCGGAACCGTCTCAAATCTCTCCAATATCGGCACTCTATTTGCTTTTGTGCTGGTCTCCATCGCCGTGCTCGTGCTGCGCCATCGCGAGCCGGAACGGCCTCGCAGCTTCAGGGCGCCGTTGGGACCGCTCTTTCCCATACTGAGCATCGTTTTCTGCATCGTGCTCATGATGGGTCTTGAAGTGATGACCTGGCTGGCCTTCTTCTTGTGGCTTTCCATCGGCCTCATGATTTACTTCTTGTATAGCCGCCATCGGTCGGAGTTCGCTAAACCCCGCTAATGCCTTCATCCCAGGAAAACTTATGAAGACCTGGCAAAAAATACTCATTCCCACGCTGATCACTCTAGCCATCGGCGGCATCTATCTCTTCTTTGTCTGGATGCATCGCCGCGATCCCGGCGCCATTGCCCAGAAACCCCACCAACAAAAACTGAGCGCAGATGATCTGGCCGTAGTCCGCACCGAGTTTCAGCAGCACTTTGAAGATACCCTCAGCCTTGCAGGCACCAGCGTGTGGATGAAGAACGGCTACACCATGCCTTACTATCCCATGCATGGCGGCGCGATCGTCTTCCATCGCGTCGGCGTAATTCCCGCTGCCCAGCGGCTGGATATCAAGAAAATCATCAAATCCGCGGTTCCGTCCACTGAAGATGATCGCATGGCGCACGGTACTCGCCAGGTCTTTGCCGTCTTCGCGTTTCCCGGCAATTCCGACCTCTACGCCACGCCCATCGGCGCCATTCAAGGCAACAACGAAGTCTATTATTGCGACATTCTCTTCTACTACGACGATCCGCACACCATCTACGACAACTGGCCCAAAGAAGTATGGGCCGCCATCGACGCGCACCAGGCGAAGCCCGGTATGAGCGAACTTGAGACCCGCATGTCCATCGGCAGCAACGTGCAACCTGACGGCCAAACCGAGGGCGACCGAACCGTAACCTACGACCAGGCAGGGAAGCAGTGGACCATCACATACGTTAATAACCACGCCACCACCATTCAAAGCGACTCGCCGGCAGCACAGGCCGCCACGCAGGGTAAACCATGAAATCCGACGTTAGCGATGTTTCCGCATTTATCCGCCGCCTGCCCAAAGCCGAATTGCACTTGCACCTTGAAGGAACCATCCTTCCCTCCACGCTGGTAGAGCTGAGCGCCCGCCATGACGAGCGCCCACTTACTTTGCCGGAAGCCGAAGCCCTCTACCAATTCACTGACTTCACCGGCTTCCTGGACGCCTTCAAGGCCGTAACCCGCCTGCTGCTGGGCCCGGAAGATTACGAACTGGCCGCCTGGCGCATGATCGAGCATCTTGCCGATCAGGGCGTCGTCCACGCGGAAGTCTTCATCTCGGTTGGCGTGATTTACTTGTGGCGCAATCACGACCCCGCAGCCTTCGAGCCCATCTTTGCCGCGCTGGAGCGTGCCCGCGAACGCGGCGAGCGCGAACTGGGTCTTTCGCTCTACTGGATCTTCGACGCGGTGCGCCACTTTACCTTCGAGGAAGCGGAGCGGGTCTTTCTGAAGGCCATCGAACTGCGTCCGCTCTACCCCTCCATCATCGGCATCGGCCTGGGCGGCGACGAGCGCCATACCGGATCCGCTCCTTTCGCCTCTCTTTATGCGCAAGCCGCGAAAGCCGGCCTTCGCCTTACCAATCACGCCGGCGAGACTACCGGACCCAAGGCGATCTGGGAGGCGCTCGCCGTCGGCTCAGAGCGTATCGGGCACGCGCTTTCAGCTCTTCAGGATTCAACTCTTCTCCAAGAGCTGAAAGCACGAGGAGTGCCTTTGGAGCTTAACCCCACTTCAAACGTCCGCACCGGGGTCTGCATATCCTTTGCCTGGCATCCGCTGCGAAGTTACTTCGATGCCGGCCTGCTGGTGACGCTCAACTCCGACGACCCGGCCTTCTTTGGCTCCGATGTGGCCAATGAATACCTGCTGGCCCACACGCTGCAGGGATTTACGCGCCAGGAACTGCGCCAGTTAGCGGCCAACTCCATTCGCGCCAGCTTTCTTCCCGAGTCAGAAAAAGCCGCTTGGATTTCCCGTATTGGCTCTACGCAGTAATTGAAAATTCACGGCGGACCGCCGCGCACTCAGGCAGAGACAACGAAAACTGCGCTATCATAGTTGTGTAGGAGGTTGCCTTATGTCCACTGGATACGAAACTCTCACGCCCGAAGAAGAAACTCAGACAAACGGGAAGAATGGATCTAAAACCCTCCGCGTCATCACCTGGTTCTCGGTTGGAATGGCCGTAGCCGCGCTGGGAATCTATGTAGGCGCTGAGCTGCGCAATCGCTACAAATTCAAAAGACGCACCCCCTACGACTACTACTCGAACGCCGGCGAATCAGAATACGGCGTAGGCGTTTAAAGCCGCAGCAGGATCAAGATCGAAAAATGCCGCCACAAGAGGCGGCATTTTTCTTGCTGATTTTATTTTTCGTCTGCCACAAAAGTTGTAGCCTCACTTCGTAGCCTCATCCTGCCGCAGGTGGCTGTATGCGGCTTGGGGCACGTCGTTGAGCTGCAGCGCGGGGCCCTCCCACAGAAGGCGTGGCGAACCCTGGCTGGCCGAGTGCAACCCCTCAAGATGGATAATGTGCAGGCCGGCGCGCAGGCCCAGCGATCCGCGGTCGTAGCGCATTGCGTTGCCCGGTGATCCGCAGACCTGCGCGAAGGGCGGCCCGGTTTTTGCCACTTCCACGCCATCGATCACCAGACGCGCTCCATCGCGGGCCATGAGGTGAAAGGTGTAGCCGCCGTCGGCGGGAATGTCGATGAGCCCATCCCAGGCGGCGGCATAACGGGTAAAGCCCTGGGAGTCAGCCTCGAGACTGGCTGATTCGCCCTTGAAGACCGCCCGCTCTGCCGCCAGGTTGGGCAGCTCGGTCCACACTCCGGGATAGATCCGCCAGATCAGGCCCGCAGCTGTCGGTTCTGTCTCGTCCATTGAGGAGTGCCAGTTGGCCACGGCCACCACCCCCTGCGCGGCCCAATCTTGGTTGCCTTTTTTGTCTACCACGTGCAGCAGAACCCTGAAGCGGCCAGAACCATCCAGTTGTGTGCCCTCGGCGTCGGGGAAGCGGTGGCTCACGCGCCGGCCGCTGGCCTGGGTTCCGTCGCCAAAGAGCCAGGTATAGCGTGCACCGGGCGATGGATCGGCTGTGAAGGTAATCATTTGCCGGGGGGCAAAGACCGTAGGGGTCACCGTAAACGCGGCAACAGGGTTGTGAACGGGGGTGAAGGTTGGCGGCTTTGCACCCGCGGAGACTACCAAAGGCAGATTGGCATCGGCGGCCATGCGGGTCTGGCCCTGTTTCAGATTGTCGACGGTCACATCGGCCACGTCGCCTGCGAGCGTGGAATCGACCAGGGGAGGCTGGTCGAGAGCCCAGATGTTGCGGAAGGTGATGCCGTGCACACCGGGATATTCCTGCTCCACCTGCACCCCGGAGTACCAGTTGTCGAGGAAGAGATTCTCAAAGGTGAAGCCGGAGTGGATACCTTTGGCGCCATTCGCGCCCCAGAAGCCGAAGAGCGCAAAGTCCTGTCCGCAGGCGCCGATGCCGGCGTGGAGAATATCCGAGTCGCGCAGCGTAAAGTTCTTTGAGTTATAGATTTTTTGCGGCCAGCCCGCGCGCACAATGTTCGAAATACTGGTCGATAATTCGCTGTTCTCGATGAGGATATTATCGACGTCGGGTCCGGGACGGGTCATGTCGTTCTGCGTGTAGCCGTCCCAATTGCCCTGCATGGCGAATACATCGTCGGATGAGCGGATAAAAGCGTTACGCACGATGGTGTCGCCGCCGCCCAGCCAGTCCATTCCGTCCTGGTTGGCGTTGCCGGGATTGCCCCCAATGACCCGCAAGTCGTCGAATGTGAAGCCGGTGGAGTCCTTCATCTGGATGGACCAGGTGCGCGAGCGCACGATGCAGGTGAGGCCGTCGATCTCTACATGGCGGGCCTGGAGCGAGCCGATGCAGTGCCAGTCCGGCTTCTGCATCCAACCCTCGTCGGTGTTCGGGTCCTGCGGCCCGTCGTAGACGATGGTTCCCCGGCCCAGCACCTTTACGTTTTCGACATTCCAAAGATTCAAGCTGCCGAAAAAGTAGGACCCGGGCGCGAGATAAATAGTTTCGCCGCTTTTAGGATTCAGGCTCTGGTGATAAACGCCCGGCTGCCAAACATGAATCTTCGGATCGCGCGGATTGCGAGGAGGCGGCGATCCGTAAAAAACAAAAAGCATGTGGGCGTAGTTAAGAAAATCTCCGGGCCGCGAGATGGAGAGCTTGGCCGGCGATGCGAGCCGGAGGCGGATGGTCTGGCCTTGGCGTGTCGGGCGCAGTCCCAGCCGCCAGGGCTGAATATCCACCCCACGATCCCAAAACCCCTTCTCGGCTGCGGTGATGGCCACATTCACCGGGCCCTTCGCGTCAAAGCTGACGAACTCATAACTCGCCGCCGCGTGCGCAACGTCCACGTGCCGGCCGTTCACGGTAACGGTAAAAGCGGTGGAACGCATCTCCGGCGGCACCAGCGCAGCCTGCACCTGGGAGGCGGCATGAGCGGAGGCGGAAAGAGCCAGAACGGCCACGAGCAACAAACGATGAGCCAGCAAGAAGCAAGTCCTCAGCGGAAGATGCAATCGAAACCACTGTAGCACCGGGGCCAGAGGATTTCGGCCAAGTTGCTTTTGTTTCAAGCGGGCTATCGATCAATGCGCTTTCGCGTGGTGGCCGTCAATGCGAATTAGCCGGATCGACCGCCAAGCTCGCAGGCCCACCGCAGTTTGTGCAGTGCAGATCGCTGGAATTAAAGCGAGACTTCCGAGTGGCCGACGGCCCGCTCCGGAATGCTGCCTTCCACCCCTGACCAGGTCCACGCCTGCCAGACGATCACGGAGGTGCATATGGTTTCGATCGTCGCGAAGAACAAGTACTCAGGAAGAGCGGGCGTAAAGGTGCCGCTGAGAAGAGGCGGAACGAAGGTCAGGAGACCGTTTACAAGGGTCAAAAATGCACCCGCGATGATATTCGCCAGCCGGTTCGCTCGAAAAGGAAGTAGTCGACACGCCACAATCATGGCGATGGGTATTTCCATCAAGACCGCTGCAGCCATCAGAGCCCATGGTGGCAGGTGCGGGGCGTCGGCTAGATTTGGCGAGCCAACAATATCAAACAGGGCAACAACGTCCGCATACAAGTAATTCAATAACGCGAAGATCCAAAACAGAGACAGCCGCTCCTTTGTGTCGTGCATGTCAACCTCCTGCGGAATGGTTACGGTCCCGCGGCAGAATAAGTTTCAGGAAAAATCTCAATAGCACTCAAAATTCCCATCCCGGGGCGAACAGATGGCACAAGCTTTTCGAAACGCCTGCTTTCGTAAACTGAGCGCGGCGGCGGCGCTGCGCAGGGGGCTTGGTGCGTCGCGGCGGGCTTCCGATGAGAACAGGGAGGTTTTGGTCCGCGCGATGGAAGTCTCTGTCTTGAATACAGTGCAACAAGAAATGGATGAATCGACGGGAATTGACAAGAGATTCGCGGAATCATGGCGCCGCACGCAGGGCGCACTTTTATACTCGTACTTACGAGCTAGTGATTCCCCATTTGCCGAGGAGATTGACTAATGTACAAAGCAAAAGCCTATTCAGTTTCCAGCGCCACATCGCCGCTTGCTTCCACCACCATCGAACGCCGCGATCCCACCGCGGACGACGTCCAGATTGAAATTCTCTTCTGCGGCATCTGCCACTCCGATCTTCACCAGGCCCGCAACGAGTGGAGCGATGTGATGCCCACCGTCTATCCCTGCGTGCCCGGCCATGAGATCGTTGGCCGGGTCACCAGGGTCGGCTCCGCTGTGAAAAAGTTCAAGCCCGGAGACCTGGCCTCTGTCGGTTGCCTGGTCGATTCCGACGGCACATGCCCGGAGTGCAAAGCGGGCCTGGAGCAGTTCTGCCCCAACTTCACCCTCACCTACAACTTCCCCGATAAGCACCTGGGCGGCGTTACTTTCGGCGGCTACTCTGACAGCATCGTCGTCAAGGAGCACTTCGTCATCAGCGTTCCGAAGAACCTCGACCTTGCCGGAACCGCACCTCTGCTCTGCGCCGGAATCACCACTTACTCGCCCATGCGCCACTGGGGCGTGACCAAGGGCAAAAAGGTTGGCGTAGTCGGCCTCGGCGGGCTGGGCCACATGGGCGTCAAATTCGCGCACGCCTTCGGAGCCCACACCGTGGTCTTTACCACGTCACCCAAAAAGAAAGACGACGCCCTGCGTCTCGGAGCCGATGACGTCGTCCTCTCCACCGACGCCAACCAGATGGCCAAGCACGCCGGCAGTTTCGACTTCATCCTCGACGCCGTCGCCGCCAATCACGACATCAACGCCTACATCAACATGCTTCGCCGCGACGGCAACCTCACCATGGTCGGCGCGCCGGATAAGCCGTTGCCGGTCTCCGTCTTCAACCTCATCTTCGGCCGCCGCAGCTTCTCCGGCTCTCCGATCGGCGGCCTGGCTGAAACCCAGGAGATGCTCGACTTCTGCGGCGACCACAACATCACCGCCGACGTCGAAGTCATCCCCATCCAGAAGATCAACGAAGCCTACGAGCGCCTGGTCAGGTCCGATGTGAAGTACCGCTTCTCAATCGATATGGCCTCACTAAATTTTGAATAACGTACTGGGGAGGGATACACAAATGCAGAAACGCAGATTAGGAAAAAGCGGCCTCGAAGTTTCGGCCCTCGGGCTCGGATGCATGGGCATGAACTACTCCTACGGCGTGGTTCACGACGAGCAGGAGATGATCTCGCTAATGCACGCGGCCGTGGATCGCGGAGTTACATTTTTCGATACGGCCGAAGTCTACGGGCCGTTCACCAATGAAGTGCTGGTTGGCAAAGGGCTCTCGTCCCTCCGCAACAAAGTCGTCATCGCCACCAAGTTCGGCTTCAACATCAATCCCGATGGAAGTCCCGGCGCGCAGGGCCTGAACAGCCGTCCCGAGCACATCAAGCAGGTTGCCGATGCCTCGCTGAAGCGCTTAAACATTGATGTCATCGATCTTTTTTATCAGCACCGCGTCGATCCCGACGTGCCGATTGAAGATGTGGCGGGAGCGGTAAAGGATCTGATTCAGGCCGGCAAGGTAAAGCACTTCGGCCTCTCTGAAGCCGGCGCGCAGACGATTCGCCGCGCGCACGCTGTTCAGCCTGTGACCGCTCTGCAAAGCGAATACTCCATCTGGTGGCGCAAGCTGGAAGCCGGAGGTGATCCCAACCCTTGAGGAGCTCGGAATCGGCCTGGTTCCATTCAGCCCACTCGGCAGAGGCTTCCTTACCGGAAAGATGGATGAGAATACCAAGCTGGGCAAAGGCGATTTCCGCGCCAACCTGCCTCGCTTTACGGTGGAAGCGATGAAGGCAAACCAGGCGGTCGTCGATCTGCTCACCGCCGTCGCAAAAAAGAAGAACGCGACCCCCGCCCAGATTGCGCTCGCCTGGCTGCTCGCACAAAAGCCCTGGATCGTCCCCATCCCCGGCACAACCAAGCTCTCCCGTCTGGAGGAAAACATTGGGGCCGCCGCAATCGAACTGACGCCCGCCGATCTGAAAGAGATTGACGCCGCCTACTCGAAAATTCCGGTGGAGGGCGAACGGTATCCGGAAAATCTGGAGAAGATGACCAACCGCTAATCAAATCAATCGGTCAAATGCTATGCTTGCACGCGTGGAAAGTAATATGCACTTTGGTTGGTTGATTTACGCCGGATTTGCAGTTGCTTATACCTGGATCGTCTTCCGAGTTCCGGTAGCCGACGATCTTCCTCCGATTTGGTCAAATCAGAACCTTATGCCTCGTGAAAGAATCGTCCTGATTCACTCCGTGTTTTTGGCAGCCTACCTGGGTCTGATTTGGTTTTTAACCTGGAGGGAGTCTTCCTTTGGCTGGCTGGCGCGCGGGAGCGTGGATCATCACCCAGGGACTTTCGACTTGATCTTTGTGGCAGTGTGGACAGGCGTAATCGAGCGTCTTTTGCTCTATCGAGGCCCGACGCCTAGTCCACCTCAGAACGAGAGCGACTCCACAGACGAGAATTGATCGCGCCTCAGACGGTCGCCTCCAACCGCGATGCTACTTCCATGCGCCCAGAATGCGACGAAGAAGTACCAATTGGCCTAAATGATAAGAAGTATGGTCAGCAGCGACCAATACCTCTCTCAGAACGGTTTGCCCCTCGCCGTGCGGAATCCTGGCAAAGAGATCCGTCGACTCATCGGCAATCAAATCGCAGAATGCCTTCAGGTCCTTGCGAAAGGCTTCAGCGCTCTTGTCCCAGGCCTTGGCATCGGGAGGCGTATGGGTCCGGGGCCAATAACCGTCTGGGAATTCCGGCGACTTATGGCGCGGATTTCGCGAGAACTCAAGAATGTCCCATTGGGCAATGCGAATGTGTTCCAGCAGCTCCCAAGCGGAATGCTCCGCGTGCTCGGGCCTCTTGCCGCGCAGGCTCGCCGGAAAGTTCTCAATCGCTTTGTCAAAGCCGGCATGCGCGTCGCCGCCCTTGAGTAGTTTGACGAGATGTTGCCGTAATTGCCGATCGGTCTGCATCGCGGATCTCCTTCTGTTTTTTCAGTGACGTCTCGCCCTGAACGCGGGTACGGGAACCTACGGCAAGTTCCAAAGGTGGCAGACGTATCGCTCGTTTTGGTTTGTTCACGCCAAGCTTAAGTTCGGCTACGCTCCACCTTCGAGGACTTTGGGAACCTCTATGCCGAGGGCTGTGGCGAGGTCGTGCTGGTGTTCCTGCTCCTGGGATATGATTTTGCGGAGTTGCTCCGCGAGTGCGTAATGGCCGACGGCTTCAGCCTGTTTGACGCGGCGGCGATAGTTCTTGATGGTTTCGGTTTCGTTGTCCAGGTCGAAACGAAGCATCTCTTCCGGTTTCTTAGACAGCTTTACAGGTTTTGGAGTAGCGGTCGGCGTGCCCCCCAGGTAGTCGATCTGATCGGCGATGATGAGGGCGTGTTGCAATTCCTCGGCGGCATGGAGTTTGAGTTCGGCGGCGATGTTCATCCATTGAGCGCCGGTAAGTACATTGCTGTAGACGGTGTAGGCGATGATGGCCTGGTACTCGCGGGCCAAGTCTTCATTCAATGCGTCGACCAAATCGGCGATTTCGGTCCCGGGCTTTTGTTGTTCCTTGTCGGTCATATTTGCTCCGTTTCAATGTTCACAATTTTGGATGCACGGAATCCGGTGTCGGCTTTTTTAATTCACCGGCTGGCGGCGGCATGGACGATCAATCTTGCTTGCCAAGGGGCTGCCTGTGGGGGCCAGTCACCACCGGAACTCGTGTTCCCGTCTCAATACAAGCCGGCGATGATTACATTGGCGAATTGCCGGCAACCCCGGAAAATGGCCGCTCCTGAACTCTCAGGCATCTTTCAGTGAATTGGTTATTCAGAGCGGACCGGCACAGTCGAGCAACGCTGACTTAGAACAGGAGTTTTGTTATCAGCCTTGTTGGAAGCCAAGATTGTGCGCAGGATGCGCAGACCGTCGCTTGACGGAAGCGGCAGGAGATTTACGACGCCTAGCGAGAGGTTGCAAAGCGCGAGGTTAGTCCCGACTACGGGTAAATACAAGAGCGGGAGTACGAAAAAAAGATTCATCAGCGGTCCGGCAGCGGAGATGAGAACCTCATCTCGGCAGCAAGTTGCGTAAGCTCTGCGGTTGTAAGCCCCCCTCAGACACAGCCCAAACTCCCGCACTGGAACCTGAAGCATTCTTGCGGCCAGCATGTGACCCGCCTCGTGGAGAAGCAGACTGGCGGCGAGCGCAAATCCGACCACGGGGCCAAGCCACAAACCAGAAAGCTCGATTCCAAGGAGGACGCATACGGCAAGCAGAAGCCACCCCGTATTGTGCATCCGGAAGGGAACCAAGAATCTGTTCATGCATACACCATCGCGCACCTGCTTGCCGGTGCGATGCGCAGCTCTCTACATCTCCTACAGGTACGCCGGCTCCCGTTTAACCGATGGTCAATTCTGAACAGCCTTTCGAAGTCTTAGGTTCGATTCTGGCTCTGACTAGATTCTGACGACAGTTGAGAATCTCGTGAACATGCTTGGTGGTGTGGAGGTCTCAATGGATCTCAATCTGCAGGATCCTAAGCTGATTGCGCCCGCCGTAGTGGCAATTCTGATCATCGTTGTGCTGATTTTTCTAGCCGTACGAAACCGCAAGAGAACCGCTGCACACCTGCGGGAAACGTTTGGGCCCGAATATGACCGGGCCGTGCTTGCCCATGGCTCAGAGAGAAAAGCTCAAGTGCTATTGGCGGATCGCGAGAAGCGGGTTGAAAAGCTCAAGATTCGCGATCTCGATGCGACGGAACAAGAGCGTTTTTCAAAACAGTGGGAGTCCGTGCAGTCACGTTTTGTCGATTCTCCGAAGGGAGCGGTCGCGGAAGCCAATGATCTCGTGTCGCAGGTCATGAAAGCCCGCGGCTACCCCGTATCCGAATTCGATCAGAGTGCAGCCGACATTTCAGTCGATCATCCCCGAGTGGTGCAGGACTACCGCACTGCGCATGAGATTGCGTTACGGGTTGGGAAAGGCGAAGCAACCACCGAAGATCTGAGAACAGCGATGATTCACTACCGCTCTTTATTTGAGGAATTGGTGTAATTACCCGTGGCTGCTAGGAATCTTCGGCAGGTAAATGTGCTGGACGCGTACATATACTTGAAGAGTCCGCGTAGATCCCGCGGTCGCGGTCGAGTGGAATGTAAGAGAAGCTTTCAGATCCCTTCGCCCATCGAAACGTACTGCCGCAGCCGCTCGAGTTCCTTGCGGTATGCGGCGCGCTCGGCCTCTTCGGCAGCGAATGGCTCGGCCGGATGCGGCTTGACTCCGCGGCGCTTTTCCAGCTCTTCCACGCGCGCCGAAGTCGCCGATCAGCGCGTCGGAGAGCGGGTCCTTGATGTCGTGCGGATCGGTGATCAGCACGCGCTCGCCGTTTGAATAAACGATGTGAGCCGGTACGCCGACGACCGTCGAGTTGGGCGGCACATCGTCGAGCACCACGGAGCCTGCGCCGATGCGCGAGTTTTCACCGATAGTGATGTTGCCCAGCACGTTGGCGTTGTTGCCGATAAAAACGCCGTCGCAGACCGTCGGGTGGCGCTTGCCGTGGCCCTTTCCGGTCCCTCCCAGGGTTACGCCCTGGTACATGGTCACGTCGCTGGCCACGATGGCGGTTTCGCCAATCACCACTCCCGTGGCGTGATCGATGAACAGCCGCCTGCCCAGCAGCGCGCCGGGATGAATATCCACTCCGGTTAAGAAGCGAGCGAACTGGGAAAGCATTCGCGCCGGGAGGCGCAGTTTTGCACGCCACAGAAAGTGGGAAACGCGGTGAAACCAGACCGCCCACAACCCCGGATAGCAAAGCAAAACCTCAAGCCGCGAACGCGCGGCCGGGTCGCGCTCCAAAACGGAGTTAATGTCTTCGCGGATGCGGGCGAACAATTCCATGTTGGATAAACAAGCGGCGTAGTTCAAAAATCAGGTCAGGACTGTGCTTTGAAAGGGCAAGGCTTTAGCCGTGCCGCAAGAAAGCCCAAAGATGAGCGGCTTTAGCCGCCGAGGGAATGCTGGTTATTGAAAATATATTCCCTCGGGGGCTAAAGCCCAACTTTTTTCTTGCTTATCCCGGCGGCGTGGCTAAAGCCACGACCTTTCAAAACGTAGATTTTCTGACGTCATTCTTAACTCGCAATCGCCTCAACCGGCAGAGCCAGCGCCTGCTGGCGCAGCGAGTCGAAGAGGATGCTGGTCAGGTAGCGCTCGCCGAAATCAGGCAGCACTACCACGATCAGCTTGCCTGCATTTTCAGGCCGCGCTGCCACCTTGAGCGCAGCAACCAGTGCCGCTCCCGAGCTGATGCCGACAAAGAGGCCTTCTTCGAGCGGCAGCTTGCGCGCCGCCGCAATGGCCTCGTCGTTGGTCACCTGGATCACCTCGTCGATAATCCTGGTGTCGAGAATGCTGGGAACAAAGCCCGCGCCGAGGCCTTGAATCTTGTGCGGCCCGGGCTTTCCGCCGGAAAGCACAGGACTGTCGGCAGGCTCGACGGCGATGGCTTTAAACTCCGGCTTGCGCTCCTTGATGTACTTGGCCGCTCCGGTGATGGTGCCGCCGGTGCCCACGCCACTGATCAAGATATCAACCTTGCCGTCGGTATCATTCCATATCTCCGGACCGGTGGTCGCGTAGTGAATAGCGGGGTTAGCGGGATTGTCAAACTGCTGCACAGCAAAGCCGTTGGGCGTCTTGGCCAGAATCTCGTTGGCCTTGGCGATGGCGCCCTTCATGCCGTTGGGGCCGGGGGTCAGCACAATCTCCGCGCCAAAGGCCAGCAGCACCACGCGGCGCTCCAGGCTCATGGTCTCCGGCATGGTGAGAATCAGCCGGTAACCCTTGGCCGCAGCCACAAAGGCCAGCGCGATGCCGGTGTTGCCGCTGGTCGCCTCAATCAGCACATTCTTTCCGGGCTTGATCTTGCCGGCCTTCTCCGCGGCATCGATCATTGCAAATCCAATGCGGTCTTTCACGCTCGAGACCGGGTTCTGGCTTTCCAGCTTGGCTACAACGGTAGCGGGCAAGCCTTCTGCTATGCGATTCAACCGTACAAGCGGGGTCTTGCCAATAAGTTCAGTTACATTCGCGGCAATGCGCGCCATAATTTTCTCCTTTTCCGGGAAACAGTCCCAGGTACTTCTTTTGAAATTCTTTGTGGGGATGGTGGAGCTCGAAATCACAAGGGAAAAACGCACGTCATCAAGACGCACGGTCGCATCGGAGCTGTCACCAGGACGGTGTTAGCGACATCGATGCATACAGATAGAGTAGCTCCCCGGAGCGGTATATGGCAAGTGGAATCGATGAAGAATAAGCCTACCGACCCATGATAATGTGCAGAGTTCTCCGAATCTTGCGACGGTGCAGGCTCTTGCGCGAGCTGAAATCTCCGCCTCCTCCGAAACGAGCTACATGTTTGCGTGGCCGGAACGCATCGACTCATTGAACTGCGGCTTGGTGAAGTTGAGGGCGGCTTCGAGCTTGGCCTGGTACTCAGGGGCGCGGGCGAGAAGCGCTGGTGTGGCTGCGGCAAACTCGCCTTCGAGCCGGAGCAGGCCCTCGCCGGCTTTGTCCTGGGCCATGCGGAGCAGGTCGGCTTCTGTCGTGTTCAGGTATTGCGCGTCTCTGGGGTCGGCGATCCATACCGGCTTGCCCTCGCCCAGCACACCGCTTAGCCAGTAAATTTTGCGCAACAAATATTCCAGGCGCTCGGCATCGTTGGTTTCGGTAAAGAGGAACTTCTTTTGCCAGCGGCTGTAGTAGCGGGTGGTTACAGGCACGGGCTGGCGATTGCCGGACTTTAAAAATTCAAGCTGGCCCTGGTCGATGGTTTTGCGGACCGCGTTGTAGACGAAAGTCTCGGCAAAGGGCTGCTCCATGGCGGGAACAATCTCAGCAAAGGTGATGGTGACCGAGGCTGCCACCTTGGCGTGCAGGTTGTGCGCGCCGCCGTCGGAGAGGTGAACTTCGCCGTGGACAATATAAGTGTCCGCGCCGGAAGTGGAGCGGTGAAAGGGCCACTGGAACTGGCCGAATGCAACGGGCAGCCCGCCGAGCGTGACGTAGCACTCGGGGCGTGGATTGCGCAGACGCTTGGCTTCGCCGGCCAAGTGGGCCGCGATGGTGGGCAGCAACTCGGGTTTGTCGAAGTCGAAGCGCTCACTGAGCTCGAGTCTCAGGGTCTGGCCTGCTTGTTCGGAGTTGGGAAGGCCAAGCTCGAAGACGACCGTGTGCTGGCCGTGGAAGTCGCTGCCCTGTGTGACGGAGACGAGAAGCAGGCCGGCCTTAGCGGCGGCGGCTTCAATGGAGGAGACAAGATTGGCCTTCAGATCAGCGGTCATTCGCGGGGAATCCTGATATAGAGATCGGTGCAAAACCATTGTAGTCGATCCTGAAAAATCATTTATCGCCGCCTGACGGGAACTATTTGATACTGTATGGCGTAGATCTCAATATCTCAATTGAATGCGGCTGAATCTAAGGAGGATTGCGTCTTTGCAAGTGCCAGTTTCTAATTCTTACGCAAGCAGACATGTGGTCATGATTGGATTTGTTCTTATGCTGCTGTTCGGGGCAAACACTTCAGGGCAAACGGCAAGCCAGGCCTTTCCACCTATCACCCGGAACGCACTCTGGCAGCAAGATCTGGACTATTTTGCAAATCAGTTTCCTCAAGATGAGATGGACTTTCAGAAGCTTTATCCAAGGCAGGAGTTCGAGAACCAGTTAGCCGCAATTCGCCAGTCGGTGCCAAAGGCTACCGATGCCGAGCTGACCCTCGATCTGATGCGGCTTGTGGCGAACGCGCATGTTGCGCACACGCATACTAACCTTCCTGATGGCGATACCATTCACTTCCTGCCGCTTGACATGCATTGGTATTCGGACGGATTGGCAATTGTCGCCGCAGCGGATGAATACAGGGATACGATTGGGACGCGCGTCGTACGCATCGGCTCTATGACTCCGAAGCAACTGGAAACTGCCATCGCGCCCTACATCTCCTACGAGATGGACGCGGGGCTTCATGTGCGAAGTCCACGCTTCATGGAGATGGTGGAACTGCTGCAGCGCCTTGGTCTCGCGGAGGCAGACGGAAGCATTAAATTTCGTCTAGCCAGGCCGGACGGAACGGAATTCACAAGGAAGATTTCTCCTCCGGCGGATGGCCATGCCCTGGGGATGAGCGGCATGATTACCTTCTATGACGCGTTGCATATTCCTTTGCCGTTCGCAATCAAGCAACATGAGAAGAAATATTGGTATGAATATCTCTCGGATTCGCAGACGCTCTTCATTCAATACAATGAATGCAAGAATGATCCAAAGCTTGCATTCGCGGACTTCACAAGAGCGATGTTCGACTACGCGGACGCTCATCCGGTCCAGCGTGTGATCGTTGACCTGCGGTTCAATGGCGGCGGAAGCTCCTTGGTGATCGAACCGTTGGTAGAAGGGTTGCGCGCTCGCGGAGCGCTATCGAGTCGAAGTCATCTCTATGCGTTGATTGGTCCGGGCACATTTTCCTCAGGCCTTATGGCGGCCATGGATTTTCATCGAGAATTCAACGCCATCCTGGTCGGCGAGCCGTTGGCTGAGAAGCTGAATTCCTATGGTGAAGTAAGAGTGCTGACGCTGCCGAATTCGCATGTTACGGTGAATTACTCGACAAAATTCTTCGAGCTCGGTAATTCGAACGATGCGCCCACGCTGGAGCCAGACATCTTTGTATCGCGGTCGTTTGCTGACGCTCTCACGGGGCGCGACCCGGTACTCGAAGCCGCGCTCGAACATTCGCTCAAGTAACCTGCTGGAAGCTTAGGCCAAACGAAAACGCGGCGGGGTTTGTGCGGCGGCTGGCCAAGCCACGCATTTACAATGGGAAATGTGCAAGCTCAACCGTCTTCGCCCATCATCGTTGCCGAAAACCTGACCAAGGTCTATGCGGCTGGAAAACTCCAGGTAACCGCGGTGCGCGGGGTTTCGCTGTGCATTGAGCGTGGGGAGTTTGTGGCCATTGTGGGACCTTCGGGTTCGGGCAAGTCCACGCTTTTTTACCTGCTGGGAGGGTTGACACAGGCGACCCAGGGACGCGTAGTGATTGACGGCGTTGACTTTGCCACGCTCAACGACGGGGAGCGGACCCGGCTGCGCAAGCACCGCATTGGATTTGTCTTCCAGAAGTTCAACCTGCTTCCTACGCTCTCGGCGATGGGGAATATCGAGATTGCATAGGCGGTGAGCGGGCGCAAGGAACCGCTGGACCTGAAGTATCTGGATCATCTATGCGATCTGCTTTCGATTCAGGGGCGGCTGCCGCACCGGCCTTCAGAGCTGAGCGGCGGAGAGCAGCAGCGGGTTGCCATTGCGCGGGCGCTGATTACGCGGCCGGCGATTGTGCTTGCTGACGAGCCCACCGGCAACCTGGATACGAAGAATTCCGACGCGGTGCTGCACATGCTGCTCCGATCAAACCGGGAACTGGGTCAGACAACGCTGATGATTACCCACAATCCCGAAGCGGCCTCCATTGCCAGCCGGATTCTGTATATGCGCGACGGGGAGATTGTGCGGGAGGAAAAGGGCTCGCGGAGCGAGGCGGGCTATTCGCCTTCGGGTGCGGGGGTACAGGCCGCAAATCCGGCTCCCGCGGCGGTTTGACCAACGTTTCAGCCGACCGGTATACTCAATCTTGCGTTATGCGGGAGTAGCTCAGTGGTAGAGCATCGCCTTGCCAAGGCGAGGGTCGCGAGTTCAAATCTCGTCTCCCGCTCCATTCCGCCCTCCGGTGCCAACCGGGTTGGCTACGGCGGCATGGAGCGAATCAAATTTCCAGGGCAGCCCTGCCAAGGCGCGGTACCCAAGTGGTAAGGGAGAGGTCTGCAAAACCTTTATGCGCCGGTTCGATCCCGGCCCGCGCCTCCAATTCTTTCCAGATCCAACAGTCTTGAACGAGCATCCAAAGAGAACCGCCGGTGTGGCTAGTTTCCCTTTGCCACGCCGGCGGTTTTCCGGTTATTTGCAGGTCTTAGGCCTTAGCGGCTTTCTCGAAGGCCTGCGCGATGCGTTCGATGGCGTCGTCGGTCAATACCGGAGCAATCGCCAGCAGACTGCTGCGGTCGACCAGCGCATCCAGTGCGGACAACGTGCCTTTTCCGTATTCGTAGGATTTGGCAAACTCATTTAACGGATCGCTCCAGGGTCGGCCCGCGTTGTTCAAGCGGGCTTTTGCGCACCAGGCTGGCATTGTTGAAGTAGATGTGCAGGCCCCAATCTGTCATGGCGATATTGTTCAGGCCCGAGGGACCGGTGTGTACGCCGGCATTGCGAGTCTGCTCGACTACGCGCAGGCAGGTTTCACGGTCCTTCCAGATCATCAGCAGGAATGCGCCTGTATCTCCATCCGGATCGAGGATTCTGCGGAAGGAGAGCCCGGGAATCGCGCTGAGACGCTTTTTGAGCGCGTACTTGTTTGCTCCGCATTGCGGAGGTGATTTTTTCGAGCTTTCCGAGTTGCGCCAGCATTACGGCGGCGAGCAACTCGGCATAGCGGCTGCCCTGGCCCCACATCTGATAGTTGGGATCGGAAAATTCCAGGCGGCCATCGGCGTTGCGGGGGTAGCCCAGGTCATGAACGGCCCAGGAGCGGCGGTAAAGGCTTTCATCGTCGCAAACCACCAGGCCGCCTTCGCCGGCGGTGATGTTCTTGTTGAGCTGAAAGCTGAAGATCGCCATCTCGCCGAAGCTTCCGGCAGGGCGGCCGTTGAGCGTTGCGCCGTTGGCCTGCGCGCAGTCCTCGAGAAGAAATAGTTTGTGCTTGCCGCAGATTGCGGCGATCTTGTCAGCCGCGCCCATGGCTCCGCTCATGTGAACCAGCAGGACGCCCTTGGTGTGCGGCCCGATCTTTTTCTCGAGGTCAGCCGGATCCATGCAGAAGGTATCGTCGACGTCGACCAGCCTGGGAATCGCGCCGCTGCGCACAATGGCGGAGATGCAGGAGATCCACATATAACCGGGGACAAGCACCTCGTCTCCCGGCCCGACGCCGAGCGCCGCAAGGGCCAGCGAGAGCGCAGCGGTTCCGCTGTTCACGGCAATGGCGTATTTTCTATTGAGCCGCTGGCAATAGGCTGCTTCAAGCCGCTCCACGCAACGCTGCAGGTCAGGCCCGTAGAAGCGAAAAGGGCTGCGGGCATTTAGAACCTTCAATGCTTCTTCAATTTCCTCGGCTCCGATGAAGAACGAACCCGGCCACTCGTAGGGAAGAAGGTCAGTTTCAGTGATTACATTGACTAGCCATTGGAGTACCTTTCTCAGAAATTCAAATTCGATTGCGATATGAATCAATTTAGCTGGCGCTTACGCCCAGCAGGATGACGGCCACGATGCCGATTGCGACGCCGGTCCAACTTAGTGGGTGCATCTTCTCGCCGAAGAGCAGTCTGCCGGCCAGGGCGACAACCAGGATGGATCCACCCACTGCCACGGGATAGACCACGCTTCCCGGAATGCCGAAATCCAGCGCGTACGACATGGCCAACTGGCCGCCGAGACTCAGAACAGCGTAGAGCGCGCCCCACCGCATTTCCTTGAGCCCTCCGTGCACGCCACGCAACAGCATGGGAATGCCGATCAAGGGGAGTCCCGCAGCATACCAGACGGTGAGGTAGGGATATTTGATGCCGGGGGGAAGGCCCCACGGAAGCGATGATCTTCAAACCAAATGCGCCCATGCCGTTGGTAAGCAAAATGAGCAGCATGAGCAAAACCCAAACAGCTTCTCTTGGAGCTTTTCATGGGTCGCCTCCCGTGCTTCCAGCCGGTTGCCCTGGAAGAGACAGAACAATGCAATCAGCGCCAGGCAGAAGGCGACGGATTTCAGAGGCGTGAGTTTTTCGCCGTAGAACCAGATGGATACAAGCGCCGGAACGCCGGCCGATAGATTCATGAACAGCCAGCCTACGGTTACCTTGCCGATCCCGATGGAAAGCTGAAAGGCGAGATAGGCAATGAATCGCGCAGAATCCAAACCCGACGGCAAGCCAGACGACGGGCCAGGAGAGATGAACGATGGGTTTCTGCGTAAGCAGTGCGGCCGAGCATGAAAAGCGCGGCCCAGCAGAGCATCCATAAGACAACCGCCGACGAATTACACTTCCTCCGTTCGGCCATCTTGGAGACGCATCCAAGAAGGCCGAAGGAGACAGCGCCGAGAATGCAGAACAGCAATCCGAGGCTCATGATTTTTTACCCGCTTGCGCCGGGAACCACAGCTTGCGAACGTCCTCAACCACTTCATTGGCCGCCGTCTCCATCTGCAAGGCGCCCCATGGAACGTCGGTATGGAACCTGGGGTCCTGCTCTTTCGCGCAAGGAATGGTCGGGGGTGGGGGAGCAATCGAAGGTATCGCCGTCCACGATGGCGTAGTCCACATTGCCCAGATTGCCTTCTTTGGGCAGGCGGGAGAGATCGGTGCAGCCCGGCCAGCAGGATTCGAGCATCGAGGTCTCTTCCGACGCCGCGTGGCCGATGGCTCCGGCCAGCAGCGAGCGCGGGAAACCGGGATAAACCCAGATGACGCGCGGTTTATCCGCCGGTCCGTCGTTGTACTCGTGAGTGATGCGGTTCAGCACATCCTTCTGATTGTCGGCGCCGTGGCCGTTGACGATCAGTACGTGCTTGAATTTCATGCGGTTGAAGAGAATGTGGAGAATGTCGCGCACCACCGCCCCGAAGACCTCTTCGCGGAAGTAGGCGCTGGCCACGGAGAGCTTGGGAAAGTCCATGCCCTCGACGCGCGCGTCGCGCGGGAAACCGAGCGCCTCAAGAGTTTCAGGCCGGCGCTGGCGCTCAGTGCTTACCCACAGCGGCGGGTAGTAGGGCGACTCCAGCTCGCGGGCCAGGCGGCGCGCAAAGGCGTGCGCCAGCAGGCTAGTCGCAACCCATGGTCAGGTGCGGGCCGTGCCACTCCAGGGGAGCCAGCGGCAGAATCACCAATCCGGTGCGGGCTCGTGCGGCGGCGATCTCGTCGGGGAAGAGAAACGCCATATTCCAGTCGCCCTCGTCAATGGGCCGTTTCGTTTTTTGTGTCATGATTTCCGATCTCCTCGTTTCATTTGAGTTTTCCGGCACTGCTGCCGCATGGTTCAACGACTATGGGTAAGCTAATGAGAATTTCGCTTGATCAATACACGACGAATGAATACTAGCGCAAAAATCGGGTCAAGCGTAGCAATCGGTTCATCAACTGTCAAGCAAAGCCATATTAGGGTATCGTGTCAGTTTGGATTTCCACGGGGTTGTTCTTAGCCCCTCATTCTGCGACTGACATTTACGATGTGTGCCCCCCTGAATTCAGCGGGTCCGCGATGTGTCGCAAAACTTACCTTTTTCGAGACTGCCTAGTCGAAGAATTCACTTCCCGGACTTTCTTCGATTGTCGTCTTTACAAAGCATCTGGCAGTTAGCCGCATTGGTCTTCCCACCCTCGTGCCAGGGCTTGATGTGGTCGCCTTCCATTTCCCCAAATTGAAACTTCTTCTTGCACTTCACGCAGGCCCCCCTCTGCCTCTCGTAGGCTTCCCGCTTCATGTTGTCGGAGAACGCGCGTATATTCAGGTTTCTTTCATTCCCATCCAGGACATACGCGTAGATTCCCGATTTCCTCTCTACATCGTCATCCTGCATCAACTTTGCGACACGCTTCTCCAGCTTGTCTGTATCAAACTCTTTATCCTTGAACTGATTGTAGAGAACTCCCCAATCCACTCCCTTCATCTCTCGCCTATACTCAGGAAACGTCGCATTCACCCACCCGATGACCTTTTGAAAGTATTGCCATAGCCGGGTAGCGTTTTCGTCATGCTGGTGCTTCGACATGTACTCTTCGATCTTCCCATTCGAGTGCCACTCGATTGCAGTTTCGAGATATTCCTGCCGGATCGGACTGCCCCGCATATAGTCGCTTGCGATCCCGGATGCCGCACATCCTGTTTTGCTAAAGTATCGCTTGGCGTCGGCAGTCCACGGGCCTGCATAAACCGCGTTTCGCAATTCCTGATCGGTGTGTTCTTCCCCAGCGATATTGATCGTTCTGAACCAGTCCAACTTCTCGCTGTCGGTACCGGAGCAGAAGTAAATCATCAATTTGTAATCGAGGATCTGTCTTTGTTCATCATCTTGCAGGTTGTGGAATGCCAGCCCTTTGATGGAGAAGTCCCCGTTGACGTACTGGCAAATTGACAGCGTGCGCTGTTGTCCATCGATCACTTCGTACTGGCCGTTATCGCGAACCGCCCAATACATCACGTTCAGCGGGAAGTCCTTGCGGACGCTATCGATCACCGCGTCTCGCTGCTTGTCCTTGTAAATGAATTCCCGCTGATATGGCGGGCGGATATCGAGCTTGCCGCCGTACCCGACCACCCCCGCTTCGGCGTTGTCCTTGTAACCGCTGGATAGTTCCTTCACTGTGATTTCATTAAGTTCAATTTTCATCTACTTCGTTCTCTTTCGTACAAGGATTCGCGCATATAGTCTTTTCCCCTTCACGTAGCCACGGTCAATCTTACCGATCCACTTCCGCTTCACAAGTTCCGGCAACAAACCTTGTTTGACCTCATAATCTGAGCCAATAATTTCAAACTGTGTAGGATTATATTTTTCAAGAAACGTCAGAGGCACACCCATCACGCCATCATAATCGTGCGGGATTTCCTTAAATCGTGAAACTTCTATAGCTTCGTAATTGTCGTATTCGGGAAATGCTTTCGGGGAGTAGGTGCTATACAGAGGAATTTCCTCATGGCGCTTATCAATATCGAGATTCGTAAACCAACAGGCATTTCCCATGCTGCGCCAGTTCGTTCCCTCGTTGTCTCGCCAACTTCGCACTTCTCGCATTTCGTAATGATCAGGCACGACAAAAGCCACGGGATGCGTGTAGCCGAGCCAAATCTTATTTTCCTTGATTAATCTAAAAATCTCTTTACCGGAGATCGCATTGAGATTTGCGATGACGAGGAATTTCTTATTCATCCCGACCAACTGAACAACATACTCCCGAAATAGCGAAAAAGGTGGATTGGTGACAACAATATCGGCTCGTTTCATTAGCTCGACACATTCGGGGCTTCGGAAGTCGCCGTCTCCCTCTAACTCGTGGATGCCTATTTCCGAAGGGTCAGGGACGCGGTTGTGTTTCTTGTCGCCGGAGTATTCGAGATAAATGCCCTTTTCCGAATCGTTCTTGCTGAAGAGATCGGGTTGCTGGTTTTTGTAACATGTTGTGATGAGCTTTTTCAGCCCCAACTTCTGAAAATTATATGAGAAGTAATGGAAGAATTTGCTTACGCGCGGATCGTCACAGTTGCACAGGACGGTCTTGCCCTTGAAGTGCTCCGTATAATGCCGTAACTCCTTCTCGATGTCCGAAAGCTGAGTATAAAACTCGTCCTGTTTCGACGCCTTTGCGGCCTGCATGCTTCGATTGAGCGCCGCGCCTTTCGTGTTGTGAGCGTTATCTGCCATTTGTCTATATGAAAATGTACCAGTTGTATGCACGGTAATAGCCTCGCACCGGCGCACTGCGACGGGATTGGGAACGCGAGCATAGCTTAACACTCCGTGGAGAGGGAAGCCACGGAAACGCGGTGCAATTCTGCCGCTGTGAGCCAATCTGGGAAACCATGGACAAGTGCCTTAAATCCGGCTCCGGTCGATCGCTCCTGCCCGCGCGGGCAAAGTCCCGGTCGGCGCTTGACCGTTCTGGAGCATTCCAAATACGAACGGTCGAAACACCAAGCGCAAGCCTATGGAAATCCAAACTGACCCATTACCCATTTTAGACTTTCAAGGCATTCCCTGGCGCGGAAAAGTTCACTAACCCGCTTGATTTTGCAGCGTTTGCGCCACAACCTGCGCCAGTTCCCTGGGGTGCTCGATTCTGACCGCAGTGAACCCGCGGCCCGGGCGCTCTCCATGCCGGAATCGGAATCCTCGAATGCGATTCCAGTGCTAATGCCTAAACGCTTCGCAATCAGCAGATATGGGTCGGGTGCCGGCTTATGGACGGGCACGTCGTCTCCGAAAACAATAGCATCGAATTTTTCATAGATTTGGGAGGCGCGGAGAACCGGCTCCACATCGACGCGATCGGAACTTGTGACTAAGCCGATTCGATATTCCTTCAGCGTCGCCAATAGCTCGATCGTCTCCTGCGGAATCGGGCTCTCCGCAAGCGACCACTCAAGAACCATTCGCCTGCGCTCCAGGTTCAGCAGCATCAGCTCTTCTACGGGCAGGCGCGGCGCATTCTTCACCAGCGATGCAAACATCTGGACATCGGAGACGCCTCGCCCAATGCGGCCGTATTCCTCCCATGTGAACTCGACATCATAAGGCCGGAAGAGCGCCGCCCACGATCTCCAGTGTAGTGGCTCGGTATCGGCGATCACGCCATCGTAATCAAAAACCAACGCTTCCGGCATTTTTCCCAAGCAACTCCAATCCATAGGCTGTCGCGGAAATGTACAGTGTTTCCCATTTCCGCACGGCAATTCAATCTAAGCACTTGATATGGATTTTAGAGCACTGCTTCCGACTGGGCGCCGCGAGCCGGACGGGCAATGAAAGCTGTGAGCATGACAAAAGGAGCTGTCAAGAAGCCCGCGGTGAGCCGGGGCATGCGGCGGAAGTCGTCCATGAGCGAGCCGCAGGCGCGGCCGGTAAGAAACACGCCCCGGCGCATCACGTACAAGTGGAAGAGGGCCGAGAGAGTGGCAAAGATGCAGACCGTCAAAGTGACCTTTCCGGGAACGGCTGCACCAACGGCGCGGTGGGCGAGCCAGTCAAGAAGCTGGGCAAGCCAGGGAACGCCGAAGACGACAACCGCGTCGCCAAGCATGCGACAGCGAAGGCCTAAAGCTCGCTGCTGCATGCCGGCATAAACGCCGGCGGTGAGGGTGACGTAGGCCACTTCAACCAGGACGATGGAAAGGCCGCCAGGCTGGCCTGTCCGCGCCAGGGCCGCGAGGTAGACGATGGAGCGGGCGGCGGCGCTGAGCAGGGCACATTTCCAGTTCCAGCAGGCGAACGCCCGCGCCGAGAGAGAACGCTCTGCAATGGTCATGCATTCATCATGAAGAGTGGATACTAACCAGGGATCACGAAACGGTTACAGTGAGGTTGAAATCATCCGCGTACCGTAATCAGGTAGATTCCCCTGTTGGTGTGATTCGAGTCACGGAGGCATGGGGCCGTGGGCGGATAGTTTTGTGAATAGGCGGCGTAAAACGAGATTAGCCGCCGCGAGCGAGGAACATCATTATGGCTTACGTAATTACCGATGCCTGTATCAAAGATTTTATCTGTGCAACAGAGTGCTCCACCGCGGCCATCGCACCACTGGACGGCGACGCGGCTGCCGGGGCCGTCTCCCAGTTGTTCATCAATCCCGATGAGTGCATCGACTGCGGGAACTGCGCCAGCGTCTGCGAGCAGAACGCGATCTTCCCCATCGACGAGCTTCCCGCGGACAAGGCGCAATTTGCCGAGAAGAACAAGGCCTATTTCAACTAAAGCGGTTCTCTATGGCTGTTGTTTGGCCGACGGCGCCGGCGCAGCAACGGGCAAAGCTGCGGGCAATGCCGCCGGCGCGGCTGCCTGGGTTGGCGCTATCGGCTGCACGGACGGCTCGACCGATGTCGCCGCCGGCTGGGTGGCAGGAGTTACCGGCAAAATAAGCGTTTGCGCCGTCGCCGGGTCGTCGCGCAGTTTGAGATAAAGGACTCCGCCGGCCGGATGGGCTTACGCTCAATTGGGTTCCCGTAAACTCCGGCGGCACATCGGTGGAGTTATCGAAGTCCGGCGTGGCTGCGATGGAAGCGGCCAGGAATAGATTTGTCCCGCTCAACGTGCAGGGCTTGGCAGAGGCGCGCGGGCAGCGCAACTCCTTGAAACCGGGCAGCCGCACCAGCGAACCCCAGGGGCAGCCAGTCGCCGGTCACTCCATCGGCGGCAATCACACGCACCTGAATCGGCCCGAAGGCCGAGGAACCGAAGCGCGCCAGCGGATCCAGCGTTCCCACAGCGGTCTTCGCATCTTCCAGCATCAGGCTGCCATCGGCCAGCGACAGCACGGTGCGGAAGCTCCCGTCCACCGCTGCCACTTCCACCTTCTCGTCCCGGGGAAAGTTCACGGGGACGCGGGATTTGAGGAAAAAGACCAGCCGATTGTCGGCGGGCAGGTCGTCCAGAGAGCCCAGTTGAACAGGATTGGGCGTCTCGGAAGATTGGTCCTGCGTGCCCTTGCTCAGCAGGGCGACCTGCGGGCGCGGCGGGTCCACCGTGACCGGTACTTTGAGGTGGCGGCCGTCGCGCAATTCGACCTTGGCTTCATAGTGCTTTCCCGGTTCAAGGTTGGCCGTGGTGGCCGAGGCGCTCATGGCCAACTGGTCAAAATCCTGCACGCGGTTCAGGGCGGAGGGGGTGAGCTTAATTCCGTCCAGTTCTGCGGTAGCCACTTCGTCCAGGCGCTTGCCTTTCAGTACCGCCTGTTCGTCGCCGGCGCTTAGCGTGAGCCGGTCCAGCGAGGCGGCTTCGGCATAGGCTTTCAAGGGCAGTTTGTCGGGCTCATTCAGTCCAAATTGGTATATCTCTATGGTTACCAGCCCCGGAGCGGTGTCTTTCAAAGGCACGGTTACCTCCAGCGCCCCCGGTTTGGACGACTTCCATGCCAGCTTCAGGGGGCTGCCACCGGCAACCTCTTCTTCCACCCGGTCCATGCAAAGCGTGCTTTCGTCTTCCAGATGGAGCGTATCCTCGCGGCCCACCACAAGGGCAGACTGATCTCCACCCACCAGGGTCCACTTGCCGGGCTGAGCCGCATGCAGGTGGAAACGAGGTCCCACCCAGTCGTCGAAGCCCCACTTGCCGTGCAACTCGGCAGTCAGACTGCCTTCCGATAGAGGGGGCGCGGGATGATTGAGCACCAAACCGCCCTGGGCTGGATCGGCAATGACCGGCAGATCCACCGCAGGGGCTTTGGAGTCCGGGCGAGGCGTGATGTGCAGAGTAAGTCCGTAGGCCAACTGGGTGGCAAAGACCAGCGGAGCACCCTCGACGGGCAAGACCAGGCCGGGTTTTTGCGCGCAATAAGTTTCCGACGGGTTGACTGGATGCAGCGGCGGCTGCTTATCCCTGGCTGAGATTATCGGCGGCAGAGCAACCACTACCACCGATTTGGGAGAGCGGAACGAGGGTGGTACGTTGAGGCGGAGGTTGAGGGTATCTTTGGTCGGCAGAGCCAGCGCGGGAATGTATTGAAAATGCGCCGTATGCAACGAAGAAAGGATTTTGGCCGTATCCACGATGGCGCCGATATAGGGGCTATATGCGCCGCCTCCGGCCATGGGAGAGCTGCTGATCTGGTTCATCAAGTCGCTGGTTGAACCGTTCACCAGCTGATTCACCAGCGATTGCGCGTTGGCATCGTCAAGCACCAGCCCGTCAGTGTGCTGCTCCAGGCAGGGAGCCTGCTGGTCAGTGGGCTTGTCGAAGCATTCCTTGTCGAGTTTGATGCCCAGGCTGTGAGCGGCATTTACAGTTCGTTCCTTGAGCGCTTTGGGGTCGGTCTGGGAAGTTTCCTTGACCAGGGCCAGGTAGGCTTCAAGGCGCATGCGGTCCCAGCTGGCAGCCTGCAGATCCTGGGTGGCGCGGACAAAGGCGCCGGGCCGGCCGCGCACGGCCGCGCGCAAGGTGCTAAAATCGCCGCCCGTCTCTGGAGCAAGAAAGATCACGGCCTGTTGCGCTTCAGCGGGAACGGTGACAAACACGCCTTCCTCGCGTGCTTCGCGGGTCCAGGTTTCGACGCGGGTAAACCATTCCGGCGGGCGGGGGATTGGTGACCCCCCGAAGGAATCCGACGATCAGCACATAATGTGCGGACTGGCTCTCAGGAAGGTCGGGATGAATCCAGAGCCGGTCGCCGGGCAGCAGGTTGGGCACCTCGCTGATGGGCAGCGTGACCTCGCCGCGCTTCACATGCACATCGACCTTTGGCCCGGACGAGGTCAAAGGCCGGGTCAGCGGCGTGCAGTCCAATTGAACTGAGAGAACAGCAATAGCAAGCGCAGATCAGGGCGCATATCTACCTATTGTACGAACTCAAGCGCCATAGAATAAGCGACTCCGGAGCGGCAACTTTTCATGCTTAATTGGGGTTGCAAGTAGCAATCTATATTATTTAGAGCGCTCAAACGAATTATCGGGTATAGTATGAGATGTATAGTTTTGAGCTTTAGGGTCTAGCTTAACAGTTTTTTTTCTCGAATCCATGCAAGGTTGAAGAGAGAAGCAGGAGATGGCTTTAATCGATGAAAAGCCACTATATACCTGGGACCACATTACATTTGATTCGGGAGATCGCAATGGGCCGCATTCGTTTAACCAATGGCGGAAAATGGCCCGCGAACTCAGTAAACCAGAATAACATTTCTTTAAAGCCCGATGGGCCGTCGGCTTGATCCAGCGTGAATGACAGAATTTAAAGCTTAAGGCTGCCATATCTTGCCAGCCCTGCAGGGCGCGCAACAATCCCGCATAAAATACTCATAAGGCTGCGGGCGATGAGTTGGCGGAGCGGCAGGCGGGAGCAGCGGCATACGGAGAGAAAGTATGAAAACGACAAAAGCTGCACAAAGCAGCGTAGATATGAGCAACCTGAGCATTCCCGATGCAGAAGAGATTATTGAAGAAGCGCTGAACGAGCTGGCGTTTTCCCCTGACCCCGGCTTGGCGCGGGCCCTGCACTTCCTGGCGCCTCCGGGCTACCAGGCTATCGTGGAGTTATGCGGCGAAAACGGCCGCAGCAAGCGCCGCAACGCCTCGGCGGATTCGTGGTCGCCGGAAGAAGACGAGGTGCGCATCTACTTTGAGCGCAGCGACGACGGCGAAGCTGCGCCGCGCCCCGTCCGCGCGCCCGCGCGCCGCAGTGGCCAACCACACTTACGACGACGAACGACGACAGCCAGGAGGCCGTGATTCCCGCCGATTTGGACGTGCGCGTGAAAGAACTGTGCGCGGCGCTGGCCGAAGCCGAGCGGGGCGGGCACGCCTTTATCGCGCTGAAGTGGTTCCGCGACTCTTTCTTGCCGCGCAAGGCCTTCCGCTGGAATCAGCATCCCGAGTCGCGCCAGTCGGTGCTGGCTGAGGCCATCCAGCGCGGCGTGGTGATCACCAGCAAGATCGCCAATCCCAAGACCCCGGCCTATCCCACCACCACCATCCGCCTCAACCGCGCCGAGGCCGGCATTCCCGAGGAGGCGCAGCGTTTCCATCCGGTCGCGGTGCATGGCGACTCCATTGCCGAGGCCATTGAAGAGGAACGGGGGAACCAGTGAGCTGCTACTTTCTTGAGGCCACGGCCTTCGCCAAGCTGTTTGTGCAGGAGCAGGGGACCGACGCGCTGATCCGCGCTGATGGAAGCCGTCGAGGACAATCGCAAGCTGATCTCGGCCTCCACGCCGCTGGAGGTCTACGCGGCCATCCGGCGGCGCGAGCGGGCCGGCGACATCTCCGCGGAAGACGCGGCGGCCGCGCTCGACAGTTCTGCGCATCGAGGCCGCGCGCATGGTGCAGCAGCCGCTGAATCCGGCAGTTCTTGAAGCCTCCCGCCAGCTCCTGGACCGCACCGCTCTACGCTGGCCCGACACCCTGCAACTGGGCGCGGCGTTGGTAGCCCGCGAAATGTTCCAGGGCACGGAGATCATCTTCGTCTCTGCCTCGCCGCAGCTGCTGGAAGCGGCCAAAGGTGAGGGTTTCCACACGATCGACCCGGCTAAGGATGCGATCGAAGTGGAGAAAGAGGCGGAGTAACCGAGTGCGAATCCCTCATCTTAAATGCAAGATGTGGGGCAACCCGCGTTGAGGAATTTTTTACTCATCATGCGAGGACTCAATCCGCTTTCGTTGGCTCTGGTGTCTAAATAAATATGTATAAGAGCTTCCGCCATCTCGTTTTTGCGGTTAGTTTAGGCTCGGTTCTGATTCCCGCCTGCAAGCGATCATCACCTAGATTTCCCGAGAAGAAGGAGAGGTCAATTCGTGCTCAACTACGAATGAGTATTTCCCTACAAGACATGCGGAATTATCCGGGAATAAGTTTTATTACGGAGACTCTCAGGCCGAGTGGGAATCGGATTTCCTCCGACGTATGCATGAGCCTTCACTCTATGCCTGTTCTTCTCCAACCGATGACCCGGAATATCGTTTTCTTTGGGACCGGAGCCTGAGCCAGCCAATAGTTGTTAGGCTTGTCGTGAAAAAAGATGGGAGTGGCGTTGTGCTTGTTAGGATGTTGGCGCATGAGGGGCCGCCTATGCCGCCCCGACCTGGGGAAAAGGCCATTTCCAGAGATCAGTGGTATCGAGTAACGCTCGACCAGCAGCTACCGGTGCCACCCGAAGGGGTTGCGCATGCTCTCGACTTGTTTCGTCAAATCAAATTCAGCGATGAATCCCCCGAACCTGGAGGGCAAATGGATGGATCCGACTGGATTATCGAATCGAAAGTGAATGGCAGGTATCGTTTGGTCGATTTCCGCAATGGGCACTCGGAGCCTGCCAGAAACTTCGGTTTGTACCTCGTCTCTGAGTTGGCAAAAGTCAAAATACCCGGCCAAGCTGTCTATTGAAATCGACAGTTACTTTGTGCCAGGTTATTTATTCCCGCCGGAACTTATTCGCCTGCTCGAATTCATCACGGAGCGCTGGCGTGCGGAGGTTTTCGCGCAGGTGGGCGATGCGCTGCTCCAGGGCCTCGAGCGCGGCTTCAACGGGTTCGGTGTTGGTATAAGCGATGTCGCGCCACATGGAGTAGGGGCTGGAGCCAAGACGGGTCATCTCGCGCAGGGCGCGGCCGCCGACGTCTCTCAGTTCCGGCGCGTGGCCTACTTCTTCCTCGAGCAGCGCGCTGAGAGCCGTGGATACAAATTGCGGCAGGTGGCTGACCCAGGCTACCAGCTCATCGTGGCGCGCGGGGTCGAGATCGATAGTCTTCGAGCCCATAGCTACCACCAGATCGCGCCAGCCTTTCGCCAATTCCGCCGCATGCGGCGAGCGCTGGCACTCCGGGTCGTCCGTGAAGAGCCAGACCGCGCCGCGAAAGAGCGCCGCATCGGCCAGCGACGCGCCGCCACGCTCCTTGCCCGCCATGGGATGGCCGGGAAGAAAGGCCGCGCGATCGGGCTGATTGAAGAGGCGCGCGGCGGCTGCGGAGATGATCGCCTTGGTGCTGCCTACATCGGTGACCAGGTGATCGGGGCTTAGAAGTCCCGCCAGCTTCTCCATAAAATCGAGCGTGGCGTAGATGGGTACGGACAGCAGCGTCACCTGGCTATCGCGAGCGGCTTGCAAGGGGTCGGCGGCTATGGAGTCTATGGCGCCCATGGTGAGCGCTTGTTGCGCGCCCTCCGCGCTTCGGTTCCAGCCGACGATGGCGCCGTGAAAGCCCGACGCACGCAGCGCCAGTCCCACCGATGTGCCCAGCAGGCCCGTGCCCAAAATGGCGATGCGCTCGATCATGGCAATCTTCACTCCGACGCACTTTTGCGTTCTTGTTTTGAAGGGCGGGGCTTAGCCCCCGAGGAAACGTCTTTGCAACAATTTATATTCCCTCGGCGGCTAAAGCCGCGCTCATTTTCGGTTCGTGTCGGCACGGCTGAAGCCGTGCCCCTTCAAAACCGTGCTCCACACGACAACCTTACAGTGTTCTCCCCACCGCCGTCGCAATCACGCGCATCTCGCTCATCAGTTTCTCAAATTGATCCAGATACAAAGTCTGCGCGCCGTCGGAGGCGGCTTTGTCGGCGTTGGGATGAATCTCGATGAGAATTCCGTCCGCGCCTGCGGCCACAGCTGCCTTAGCCATTGCGGGAACCATATCGCGACGTCCGGTGCCGTGCGAGGGGTCGCCCACGATGGGCAGATGGGAGAGCTTATGCACCACGGGAATGGCCGCGATGTCCATAGTGTTGCGCGTCGCGGTCTCATAGGTGCGGATGCCGCGCTCGCACAGGATCACGTCGTAGTTGCCGCCGGAGAGAATGTACTCGCTCGAAAGCAACAGCTCCTCGATGGTGGCCGCGATGCCGCGCTTGAGCAGGATGGGCTTGCGCACCTGGCCCAACTCGCGAAGCAGGTTGAAGTTCTGCATGTTGCGCGCGCCTACCTGGAAGCAGTCCACATAGGGCAGCATGGACTCGATCTGCGAGATCTCCATAACTTCGCTCACCGTGAGCAGGCCGTTGGCCGCGGCGGCTTCGCGCATCAATTCGAGGCCCGGAATGCCAAGCCCCTGAAAAGCGTAGGGCGAACTGCGCGGCTTGAAGGCGCCTCCACGCAGAAAACCTGCGCCCGCTGCCTTTACGCACTTGGCAATGGTGAAGATCTGCTCGTGATTTTCGACGGCGCACGGGCCGGCAATGACGGCAACCTGCTCACCGCCGATCTTCACTCCATTGGGAAATTCGATTTGGCTGCCCTCAGGACGAAAGGCGCGGCCGGCCAGCTTGTAAGGCGAGCTAATACGATGGACCTTGAGTACGCCCGGCAAAACTTCGAATTTGGTGAGGTCGAGTCCGGCGGTCGGACCCACCGCGGCCAAAATAGTCTGCATGGCTCCGGTGGTCCGATGAACATGGACGCCGGCCTCTTCCATCACTTCGATGACCACATCGATCTGTTCTTCGGTGGCCGATTCCTGCATAGCAACGATCATTGCTTATTCCCTGTCTCAAGCGCGTCAGATTCAGTCTTTGCGCCAGTGCCTTGGCCCGGCAAGTCGTCGTGACGACCCTGGGCGTCCCTCCTTGATGCCAACTCGTCCCTTTGCAGGGCCCGCATCACGTCGATAATGCGCTCGTAGATGTGCGTCAGTTCTATATCCGGCAAGGGACCCTTGTTAGCCGCGCGCACGTTGGCGTAGACCACTTTTTCGCGCTGCGGTTCATACACCGGCAGCGACGTGGCGGCCTTGAGCCGGCCAACCATTTGCGCGGCCCGCGCCCGCTCACTGAGCAGCTCGACGAGCCTGCGGTCCAGAACATCAATTTGATCTCGCAATTCTTCCAGCGTCATTCGATCCTCGTGTTGCAAAAAGCTGTTGGCTATAACTGATGAATGTATTTTTACCGGGCCAGCGCCGCCTCAGGCAGGTGCAGGCCCTTGATAAATCGAGCCACTGCGGCGGGCGCGGCGCCTGGAGCCGATTGTTCGATCAGCTCCACAATCGCGCTGCCGATTACCGCGGCATCCGCAAACCGAGCCACCTGGGTGACGTGTTCCGCGTTGCTGATGCCGAACCCCACGGCTACCGGCAGCGTGGTCCATCGGCGAATGCGCTCCACCAGAGACGGTGCATCGGAGGCCAGGCTCTGCTGCGTGCCGGTAATACCTATGCGGGAGATGGCGTAAACGAAACCCTTGGAGTGAGCGGCGATGGCCTTAAGCCGTTCGTCGGGGCTGGTGGGAGCGGCGAGAAAAATCGGCGCGAGCTTCACGCGGTCCATTTCGGCGAGATATTCGCCCGCTTCTTCGACGATCAGGTCGGTAACCAGCACGCCGTCCACGCCTGCCGCTGCAGCTTCATCGGCAAACCTGCTCATGCCATAGCGCAAAATCGGATTCGAATAGCTGAAGATGACCAGGCCGGCTTTAGGCCGTTCCGCGCGAATCTCGCGGGCCAGTTGAAGCACGTCTTTGAGCCGCGTTCCGCGCGTCAATGCCCGCTCCATCGCTCTCTGAATGACCGGTCCGTCGGCCAGGGGATCGCTGAAGGGCACTCCCAGCTCGATCACCGCCGCACCCGCGTCGATGGCGGCGATGGCAATCGCACGCGTCGAGGCGAGATCGGGATCTCCGGCCGTCAGATAGACGACCAGTCCGGGTTTGCGGTCAAAGCGAATCGCCATGGCAGCTCTAGGCTCCCTGAAGCTTCAGTTCGCGGGCGAGAATGCCCATATCTTTGTCGCCGCGTCCAGAGAGGTTGACTACCAGTATGTCATGGGCACTACAAGTAGGAGCAAGGCGCAGGGCTTCTGCCACGGCATGCGCGCTTTCAAGGGCCGGCAGAATTCCCTCGGTGCGCGCCAGCCTGACGACGGCATCGAGAGCTGCAGCGTCGTCGTGGGAGACGTATTCGGCGCGGCCTGAGTCGTGGAGCGCAGCGTGCTCCGGGCCGATAGAGGCATAGTCCAGGCCCGCGGAAACCGAGTGGGTCAGCGCAATCTGGCCGTTCTCATCCTGCAGCACGTAGGAATAGGTGCCTTGCAGCACTCCCGGCGCACCGCCCGAGAAGCGCGCCGCATGATCGCCCAGTGAGGTTCCGCGGCCCCCCGCTTCCACGCCGATCAGGCGCACCTGCCGCTCGGGAATGAACTCGTAAAAGGCTCCGATGGCGTTCGATCCGCCGCCAACGCAGGCGATGATGGCTGCGGGTAGGCGGCCTTCTTTTTCCAGAATCTGTTGCTTCAGCTCGATGCCGATTACGCGCTGGAAATCGCGCACCATGGTGGGATAAGGATGCGCTCCCAGGGCGCTGCCTAATAAATAGTAAGTAGTACGGACGTTGGTGACCCAGTCCCTCATGGCCTCGCTGATGGCGTCCTTCAGCGTCTTTGACCCCGATGAAACGCCGCGCACCTCGGCGCCGAGCAGCCTCATGCGCAGCACGTTCAGCTCCTGGCGCTCCATGTCCACATCGCCCATATAGATCACGCATTCGAGACCCAGCAGTGCGCAGACGGTGGCCGTGGCCACTCCGTGCTGGCCTGCCCCGGTTTCAGCAATGACGCGCTTCTTGCCCATGCGTCGCGCGAGCAGTCCCTGGCCCAGCGCGTTGTTGATCTTGTGCGCGCCGGTGTGGAGCAGGTCTTCGCGCTTTAAATAGATCTTTGCCCCGCCTAACTGCTCGGTCAGCCGCTTGGCAAAGTAGAGCGGAGTGGGCCGGCCGGCATAGTCCTTGAGCAGAGCGGCAAGCTCGGCCTGAAAAGCCGCATCGTTCTTCGCGTTTTCGTACTCCTGCTCCAGTTCGACCAGTGCGGCCATCAGCGTTTCCGGCACATAGCGGCCGCCATAGACGCCGAAGCGCCCGGGGCGCGACTCGGATGAGGCTGAGGGAAGAATGATCGTTGCCATGGAGGGCCTCCTGCTCGTTTGCCCGAAAACGGGGGAACTATTCAGTGTACTAGGAGTGGAAATAGGCAGCCTGAAATAGCGATCTTACGTCTTCTTTTTGCGAATATCGCAAAGCATATCGGAATGAATGTTCAAGCCAATGTTGGTCATATTATAAAAATGCTCGCTGGCGACCAGCCAGACGATCTCGCAAATTGCGCGTTCAGAATAATGACCGGCCAGGCGCGCGAAGGTCTTTGGGTCAACTTGCCTATCTCTTGTCAGTTCCGTCACGTAATCCAGCGCCGCGCGCTCGGCGTCGTTGAATAAGGGACTGGTCCCGTATTGCTCCAGCGCATCGAATTTGGCTTCATTCATATGCGTCTTGATTACGATCGAGCGCCCGATATCGATGCAAAAAGTGCAGATGTTGATGCGCGCGACCTGTTCTCGGATCAGCATAGCTGTCTCCGGCGGCAATACCAGCTTCTTGTCCAACTGGCTGATCTTCGAATAAAACAGGCCGAATGCAACCGGCAACCGCGCACAAAAGACCTTCAGCGGCGTAATGACTTTGCCGAATTGCCGGCGCGCCATAACATATGCAAACTGTAAAAACGGCGCCCGGGGCTTCTCGATGGGGGAGAGAAACGCTTCCATATGCTTACCTCGATTGTAGCTGCTCCCATATCGAGGACGGCAGCGCTACTCGCGACTCGCCGCTCTGGCCCGAGCTACAAACTCCTTGACCTTTTCAGGGTCTTTCTTTCCCGGCGCGGACTCCACGCCGGAGACCACATCTACGCCCCAGGGGCGCAGCGTCGCGATGGCTTCGGCTACGTTTTCCGGACTCAGGCCGCCCGCGGCAATGCGGCGCTTCCGCGCTTTCGTGTTTTGGAAGAGGGTTTTGCGGGCGATGGCCCAGTCGAAGGTTGCACCGGTGCCGCCTGCTGCCACTGCGGTGCGTGAATCCACCATGACCGCGTCTATATTCGGGTTCAAGTCATGCGCGGCTACCTGCTCGTTGATCAGCCTGGCGGCTCCGGCGTCAAAGTGGACCACGCGCAGAATCCGTAATTCCAGGCCCAGGAGCTCGCGCAGTTTGGCAGGTAACTCCGGCTTAGCGTCGAAGTGGAGTTGCACGCCGGTCAGGCCGCACTCGCGAACGATAGAGTAAATCTCGTCCACAGGGGCATTGACGAAGACGCCGATCTTCTCCACCGCTGTCGGAAGATGCTGCACAATGGCCGCTGCCTCAGCGGCTGTTATACGGCGCGGGCTGGGCGCAAAGACAAACCCTACCGCGTCGGCTCCGGCCTGGACGGCCAGCTGTGCGTCTTCGAGGGAAGTGTTGCCGCAGATCTTGATCCACAGGCTCATACGATCACTTCGCCTCGACGGCTGCGGCCAGCAGTTCCGCCAGAGCCGCGCCGGGATCGGCTTGGCGCATCAGACTTTCGCCAACGAGGACAGCGTCAAAGCCTGCTGCTCGCAATTGCGTTAGGTTCTCCGCTGTTGAGATGCCGCTCTCTGCCACGCGCACCAGCGCTGGAGGGATCTGATTCACTAGCTGGAGCGAGGTTTCCAGGCGCACGTCAAAGCTCTTCAGGTCTCGGTTGTTCACGCCAATGGCGTCTGCGCCGGTTTCGCCCACAGCGCTGAGCACGCGATCGAGCTCTTCCGCGGTATGAACTTCAACCAGCACATCGAGCGAAAGATTGTGCGCAGCCGTGGCAAAGCGTTTCAACTCCGCATGGGAAAGTGCGGCGGCGATGAGCAGGATTGCGTCGGCGCGGTGGGCACGGGCCTCGACGATCTGGTACTCGTCGACCACAAAATCCTTGCGCAGGCAGGGCAGCCTGACGGCCGCTGAAGCCAGTTCCAGGTTGCGCAGGCTGCCCTGGAAGAATGGCTCATCGGTAAGCACCGAAAGCGCTGCCGCACCGCCAGCCTGATAGCGGCGGGCCAGCCACTCGACATCAAAGTCGGCGCGAATAAGGCCTTTGGAGGGCGAGGCTTTCTTGAGTTCGGCAATGACCGCGGGCCCTTTAGCCTCCTGACGGCGCAAAGCCGCCACCCAGCCGCGCGGGCGATGAGCCGCCGCACGCCGCTCCAGATCGGCCGCCGGCGTGAGCGCCTTGGCAGTGGCGACTGTGGCACGGGTCGCAGCTAATATCGTGTCCAGAACAGTAGACATGCTCTGGGTCGAGTATACGAGGAGAAGCGCAATCGGCATCGTGAATTTGCCCGCCTCGACTTCTGTGAACTCGTGCGACAATTTAGATATCGCCTGAGTTCACTAAAAGGCGCGAAAGTGGCGGAATTGGCAGACGCACCAGACTTAGGATCTGGCGGAGCAATCCATGGGGGTTCGAGTCCCCCCTTTCGCACCAATAATCTCATAGGCCATTCTCAATATGGCTTATGGACGACCGAAGACGCGTCTTACCAGCTTTCCTAGCATTTTGCAAAAGAGACTGAAACCTCCCAGCCAGATTCCTCGGTATTCGCAGGACTGGAAGCCGGTAGTTCGTCGCTCAAAATCGTCATGTGGTGAATGGGGTTCTGCAAGCTATTTGTCCAGCACAGCCAATATCTTGTACGTCTCGGATTCAAACTTCTTACCGTCTATACTCGCTGTCCAAGTCAGTTTGGCGCTCTTTCCTTTGAACTCGGCTTGGACATCATCAACGAGTGGCATTCGACAGCTACGCTGATTGACGTAGTCCATCTTTAGTTTGTACTTGCTCACACAGTTAACGACTGCGACCCTGCCATCCGGCAATAGCAGAGAAAGGGTCGCTCCCGTGACACTATAGGAAATCGTTCTTGGTGCAGTGTAAGTTCCGGTGCTGCTTGTGGTACCAGAGCAATTTACGTTCGTTGAGCCCCCATAGCAATTCGCATTTGTATCTGACGACGAACTGAAATGACCGGGGACGTAGCCACTGACCCCTGTTTCATTGTTTTGACGTTGAATTACCTTTACGCTCATTGTTTGCCCAAAACACGTAATGGCGCAACAAACTGAGAGAGCGGATGCTACTGTGAGGTAAGTCGCGCGGGAAGTGAGCATAATTTCGACCCTTTCCAAATCTCCAATTTACTCCAACTTGAGGTATCGAAGCACAGGAGCTTCAGCTTCGAAAGCACCATAACTATACTACGGCGGCCAGCCAGAGTCGAGATTGGACACAGTGGAGCACCTGCCCAATGAGTGCCCCTTCCGCGCCAACCTTATTCGCACCGGTTTCCTGACCCGGCAGGCATGCTCCGGGTCACAGGCGATTTCTGCCCGGCGGGAGTAATCTGGTAAGACCATGAGTCCATCCGCGCAACAGCCCAAAGTGGATCTTCAGCAGACCCCCGACTTCCGCGAGTCCTACGCCAACAGCGTGCAGGTGCGCGTTAGCGTGTGGGATTTTCAACTCGTCTTCGGCCTGGCTTCGAGCGAAAGCCCGGACCAGGTGACCATCCGTAACCACGATGCGATTTTTTTGAGCCCGCAGCAGGCCAAGGCACTGTGGAACGTGCTGGGGCAGAATCTTGCCCAGTACGAGCAGGCCTTCGGGGTGCTGAACCTGGAGCCGCATGGGCAAAACTTTCCGCAAGGACCGGTTAACTAGGGACTAGGGAATAGGCCGGGGAATTCTCTGAGCATCTCTGGAGGTTCCTGCATTAAGGAACATTGGCTCAGTGAATTGCGAAAAGGCGGCGGGAGAAGAAGGGATCTACGGAATCACTCAGTCCGATCGAAGCCTTGAAGCAGTGACGGCTGCTGGACCAGGAGCAAGTTCTTGCGCGTGAAAAAGACCCTCAGGCCGCGGCTGGACGCGCCGTTGCCCTTGTGGATGATCTTTCCGGTGATCTTTGCGGCGCTCTATGCCAGCCACTTTACGCTGCTGCGCCTGCCTTACTACTGGGACGAGGCCGGCTACTACATTCCCGCGGCGTGGGATTTTTTCCGCACTGGCTCGCTGATTCCCATCACCACACTGACCAACGCTCATCCCCCGCTGCCCAGCATCTACCTGGCGCTGTGGTGGAAGCTGTCCGGCTTTTTTCCCGAGGTGACGCGCGAGGCGGTGCTGATGGTGGCGTCACTGGGACTGCTCGGGGTTTGGCGGCTGGCGATGCGGCTGGTGGGCTTGCCTGCGGTGGCTTTCTGGACCGTGGTTCTGACCGGGCTTTATCCTGTCTGGTTTGCGCAGAGCACCCTGGCCAATGCGGATATTTTTGCAGCGGCCTGCACGCTGTGGGGGCTGGTTTACGCGCTGCCGGGCAGGGAGCGGGAGTGGTTTCCTAAAAACTGGGTTGCTGCGTTGTGGTTTGCCGCGGCTGCTCTTTCGAAGAGACGGCAATTGTTGTTCCGCTGACGCTGGCTGCGGTGAACGTGCTGGAGGGTTTCAGCGTTGCGCAGCCGGCGCGGATGAGGCTCTGGCGCCAAGCGGCCTGGCTTTCGAGTTGCGTGGTACCACTGGCCGGCTGGTACGCCTGGCACTACGCGAAGACCGGCTTTCTCTTCGGCAACCCGGAGTATTTGCGCTATAACGCTGAGACCACCCTCTCGCCAATGCGGTTTTTGGCCGCCTTCAGCCACCGCGTGCTGCATCTTACCGCGCACATGAACCTGTTTGTGCCGGTGCTGATGACGATTGCGGCGCTGCTGCTGGACCCCAGGAAAGACGCCGAGGGCAACGAGCGGCCGGCAATTGGTGCTCCCGCTTTGCGGCGGATTCTTTTGCTGGTTTTGGTCAACGCCCTTCTCTTCAGCATATTAGGCGGCGCGCTGTTGACGAGGTATCTGCTGCCTATGTATCCGCTGGTGCTGCTGGTGGCGGTTTCAACGTTCTATTGCAGGGTTCCTTATTGGCAGGGGCTGACAGTATTTTCAGCGGCGGCATTCGTGCTGGGGCTGTTCGTCAATCCTCCCTACGGCTATGCTCCAGAAGACAACCTGGCCTATACCCACGTGGTGCGGCTGCATGAGGCCGGCATCGCCCAGCTTAACGCCCGCTATTCCGGCGCAACCGTGCTTACGGCCTGGCCGATGAGCGACGAACTCAGCCGTCCCGAACTTGGCTACCTGAAACAGCCGTACGAGGTTTATACACTCAAAGACTTCACCGCCGCGTCGATTGCCCGCGCTGCCGCGGAGCCAGGAAGATTCTCAGCGGCGCTGGTTTTTTCCACGCAGATCGATCCGGAGTCGCGGGTCTTCACCTTGGGTTCTGAAAGCAAAGTGATGGACGAACGCTACTTCGGCTTGCACCACGATCTGCCGCCGGAAGAGATTGCCCGGGAGCTGGGCGGCGCGGTGGTTTGGAAGCAGGAAGACCAGGGGCAGTGGATTGCGCTGATCCGGTTCAACCGGCAATTCGAGGCGAGGGTTGAAACGCATCGCGGATTGTTCGTATATCGATAAAACATCTTCTGCAGTCCGCTTTCGCTTGCGCCCTCAATCGGGATAAATCCGTATTTCGCATACCAAGCGACCTTGTCACGGTAGGCATCGGTGACCACGCAGCGAGTGCCGACCTCATCCGCTACCCGCAAAGCAATCCTGAACGCCTCGACGAGCAGCGCCCGTCCCAGGCCCCTGCCGGCGAAACGCTGATCCACGGCCAGACGGGCCAGCAGAATCAGCGGCAGATCGTAGGATGGAAGGCCGCGCACATATTTTTTCGGCAGCCGTTCGCGGGGTATGTTGGACGCTGCCAACGTGAAATAGCCGAGAACCGCAATAGGCGCGACTTCATCGACGGCGACGTAAGTCACACCGATGAAACTCTTCTGCTGGTTGATCCACGCGTGACGGCACAGATAATTGTTGAGCGCCTCATCTCCGCAGTCGAAGGCTTCCGTGGCGTCGAATTCTTCGAGGCGGCGAATTGAAACCGTCAATTCATTCCCTCATAGCTCGGCGGAGCGCTTCGGTTGGCTCGGCCGGCGGACCTTGGGAGAGTTCCAAAAGGCTCTCGATCTCCCGATCGGTCCAGTTCATTTCGACCCTCGGAAGATCCAGATCGGGGACCACGCGTTCAGGCGTGGAAAGACCAGAACCCGCCGTTCTCCGCTGGCGCTTTCGCTCACAATGCGGTAGCCGCGCTTGCGCTCAGAAACCGCCCAGCGAAAGAGCGTAACGGCGTCCGAAAGAAAGTCCGAATTGCTGGCCAGTTGCAGCTCCGCCTTAAGGCGCGCACCATCTTGTCTTCCGACGGCGCCAGATCAGCCTGGAACTTCGACTTCCTTACCTGTGGCGTGGCTTCCTTTGTTCTGGATTTGGCTGTGAAGGTCATGGAACCACCTGCATTCAGTATATACTCGATTATATCTCTGAATAAGAGTAATTATAGAGTTGTTTACGATTCTGTTGAGGACGGAAGGGAATCGGCAGTGGATTGCGCTGATCCGGTTCAACCGGCAATTTGAGGCGGTGTTGGAGATTCCGGGTCGTTCGCGGTAGCCGACGCCGGTGCGCCCCACCGCCTATAATCAGCCTGTCGTGCATACTACTGTTTTTTCCCGATTACGCCGGGGCTGGCAATTGGCCGCTGCTTGTGGAGTGAGTCTTCTGTTTGCCCTGACCATGGCGGTGAGCGCTCTTGGGCAAGCGGCCCCGGAGAGCGGGCGCATTCTGCTGGTGCTGCCGTTTGATAACCGCACAGGACAGCCGAGCCTGGAGTGGATTCGCGAGGCGGCGCCGGAGATTTTGACCAGCCGGTTCGCTTCCGCGGGCTTTGCGCCTATGAGCCGCCAGGACCGAAGGTATGCTCTGGACCACCTGGGGCTGCCCGAGGGCTTTCATCCCTCGCGGGCTACGTCGCTGAAACTGGCCGAGACGCTGGACGCCGATTCGATTATTGTGGGCAGCTATGTGACCGATGGAACGGGCATGGTGGCCGAGGCGCAAATTGTGGACGTGCCACACCTGAGAATCAGTGCGCCGGTGACCGCCCGAGGCGAGATGCGCGACCTCATTGCCGTCTTCGATTCGCTGGCCTGGAAAGTGACACGGCAGCTCGACCTGGCTTCAAAGGCACCGAGGAGACGTTTGTGGCGGCCGGCAAGGGGCTGCGGCTGGATGCGTTCGAGCAGTACATTCGCGGCATTACGGAGCCGGACCAGGCCGAACGGCTGCGCCATTTGAACAGGCCGTAAAGCTGAGCCCGGAATTTGGGCCCGGCATGGATGGCGCTGGGACGCGAGGACTACAACGGCCAGAAGTACGACCAGGCCGCGGAGGCATTTGCCAAGGTGGGGCGCAGTGATCCCGATGCGCTTGAGGCAGGCTTTTACGGCGGGCTATCGCTGATTTTTTCCGGCGACTACGACAAAGCCGAAGCGGCCTTTGCCGGCGTTGCGCGAGTTTTGCCGCTGGCTGAAGTGGTGAATAATGAGGGAGTTGCGGTAAGCCGGGACGGGCAGGACGGAACCCCGCTTTTTCGTCAAGCAGTGGCGGCCGACCCCACGCATGCTGATTATCACTTCAACCTGGCGGTGAGCTTGAAACGCCACGGAAATGCTGCCGAGGCAATGACAGAGCTGGCGCAATGCTTGATGCTGCGGCCCAACGACAGCGAAGCCCAGGAACTGAGTCAGCTATGGAAAGAACGCTGGAGTGAAGCCTGCGGGAGCAAGATCAGTTTAAAGTCAGGTTCGAATCCGGCTCCGATCCAGTTGCGGAGCTAAAGGCCGATCCTTTGGAGCGCATTGCGCGCAACTTTAACGCGGTTGCTTTTCGCCAGGCTGCGCAGATGATGGATCAGATAGCGGCGTCGCGGCTGGCAGTTCTCGCACCGAGCGAGCGGGCAAAGATGCTCGCAGACCAGGCCAGAGACTATCTCGACCGCGGGCTGCTGCTCGAGGCAGAGCGGCTCTTCTTCTCCGCCGTGGCCGCCGATGGAAAAGTGGCCGATGCACACGAGGGGCTGGCCGAGGTGCGGGAGCGGACCGGCGATGCCGAGGCTGCTCGCAAAGAGGCTCGCGCGGCATTGAAACTGGAGCCCTCGGCCAATGCGTATTTGGTGCTAGGCCGGCTAGACCTCGCGGAGGGGCAAACGGACGACGCAAAACAGGAAGCTGAAGCCAGCCCTCAAACTGGAACCGGCGAACCAGGCGGCGCAGGAGCTTCGCCGGCAGATCGCGGTCAGCGGCGGCCTGAAGAAGTAGGGTCGAAAGGCCCTTGAAGGAGCAAGCGATGGTTCAGCATACGCGTGGATTTGCTGTACTGATTGGTTTAATTGCGGCCTTCGGGCCCAGTTCCCCTGTGCAGGCTCAACAGCCTCTTGTGGACAAGCTGGTTCTTTCCGATACCATCCAACCGGTGACGCAGGCATTACTGGAGCGGGCCATTGCGCAAGCCAATTCCGACGGAGCGCAGGCGCTGCTGGTGGAGCTGGATACTCCGGGCGGGCTGCTCGATTCGACCCGCACCATGGTTGGAGCAATCCTCAGCTCGCGGGTTCCGGTGATTGTGTATGTGACTCCTGCGGGGGCGCGCGCGGGTTCGGCGGGCTTCTTTCTGCTGGAGGCGGCGGATGTGGCTGCCATGGACCCGGGAACAAACGCCGGAGCGGCTCATCCGGTGACCGAGTTCGGCGAGAAGCTCAGCGACACCATGAACCAAAAGGTGGAGAACGATGCGGAGGCGTTTCTGCGCTCCTACGTTACCCGGCGCAATCGCAACGCACAGGCTGCAGAGGCGGCGGTGCAATCGTCCCACTCCTATACCGCCCAGGAGGCGCTCGATCAGCACCTGATTGACCTTCTGGCGACCAATGATGCGCAACTGCTGGCCGCCTTGAATGGCCGTGAGATTACCCGCATGGACGGGACTAAGCTGACCTTGCATCTGGCCGGGGCGCGGATTGAAACGCTGCGGCCAACGATGCGTGAGCAGTTGCTGGGTTGGCTGGTGAATCCCAATATCGCCCTGCTGCTGCTGGTGGGCGGAGCGCTGCTGATCTACCTCGAATTCAATGCTCCCGGAACAATCGTTCCCGGCGCGCTGGGCACGCTGATGGTCCTGCTCTCCATCTTTGCTCTGGACCTGTTGCCCATCCGATATACGGCTGTGCTGCTGCTGATGGCGGCGCTGGTTCTGCTGCTGCTTGAGGCCAAGTTTGGCGGTCATGGAGTACTGGCCATCGCGGGCATCGTCTGCCTGACCTTCGGAACGCTTACGCTGGTTGCCGCGCCGGTGCCGGAACTGGGCATCAACCCCTGGGTGGCATTTGCGGTTAGTGCGGCTTTTGGATGTATTACCGTTTTTCTGGTCCGGCTGGCGGTGCGCGCCCGCCGCAGAAAGTCGCAGCTGGGCGTCGATGCGCTGCTGGGCAGCAACGCCACGGCCATGGAAGCGCTGGCCCCCGAGGGCCACGTGCTGGTGGAGGGAGAGATCTGGCGCGCGGTGGCCAGCGAGCCTGTGGCCGCAGGCAGTCCGCTGCGAGTGGTGGGCCATGAACAGTACCTGTTGCGTGTGGCTCCGGCAGATTCTCGAGATTTGCCGGAAGTCCGCGCATAACCTGTTTGGAGTAGAATTCGCAAGTACAAGTAAGTGAGGGAAAAATCTATGTCAGATTTAAGTATCCCGGTCCTGATTTTCTTCGCCATCGTCGTCCTCTATCTGCTCAACTCCATCAAGATTCTGCGCGAATATGAGCGCGGAGTGATCTTCCGGCTGGGCCGCGCTCTGCCGACGCCAAAGGGGCCGGGCATCATTCTGGTCTTCCGCCCCTTCGATCAGATGGTGCGCATCTCGCTGCGGCAGGATGTGCTGGAGGTTCCGCCCCAGGACGTAATTACCCGCGATAATGTCACCCTCAAGGTGAACGCGGTAGTGACGCTTTACGTCGTGAATCCCAACGACGCGGCCATCAAGGTGGCCAACTACGTTTATCAAACCTCGCAGTTTGCGCAGACCACGTTGCGTTCGGTACTGGGCGAGGTGGAACTGGATGAGCTGCTCAGTCACCGCGACAAGCTGAACCTGAAGATTCAAACCATCATTGACCAGCGGACGGAGCCGTTCGGCGTGAAGGTGATCTCTGTGGAAGTAAAACAAGTAGACCTGCCCGAGCAGATGCTCAGAGCCATGGCCAAGCAGGCGGAGGCGGAGCGCGAAAAGCGGTCGAAGATCATCCATGCCGAGGGCGAGTTCAACGCCGCGCAAAAGCTGGTGGACGCCGCTGCCCTGCTAGCCACCGAGCCGATGACTTTGCAATTGCGCTACCTGCAAACGCTGACTGAGATCGGCGTGGAAAAGAACACGACCATTGTTTTCCCGCTGCCGCTGGAGATGATGACGCTGTTCAACAAGATCGGGGCAACGGCCAGGGCGGCAGCAGAGAAGCCCAATCCATCGAATAGTTAGAAACGAGGCTCGCAGGGGATGGGCTGAAACTCGTCCCCGCATGAATGACGCCAGACGACTTGGGGACAGGTCATGACGGGAGTTTTTGACGACGAGGAGCTTCAACCGGAGCAACCTCGGCGCTACACCGAAGTTACGTTAAGCTCCATGATGCTGCTGGCCATCTTTTTTGGCCTAGTCCTCATCTGCGGACTCTGTTTCGGCCTCGGATATTCTCTGGGTCGTCGCGGTTCGGAGCAGGCTTCGACAGCCGGGCAGAGCTCAGCCGGCGCACAAACAACCGTGCAGACAGACACCTCGCGGCCCAAGCCCTCGGCAATCGAACCAACCGGCGCCGCGCCTGAAAAGCAGAGCGTAATAGTCGATCTGCCGCAGCCCCCGACTCCGGAAGCTGCTCCGCCAGCGAGTGCACAGGGTTCTGAGCAGGCCCAGCCTCAGGTCCGGCCCGCACTGCCGGTTATGGCTAGTACGGCCCCGGCTGCACAGTCGGCATCGCCCTCAGTGGCTCCGGCAATGGCCCCAGCAGGTCCGCTGATGGTGCAGATTGCGGCTGTCTCCCATCAGGAGGATGCCGACGTACTGGTGAATGCATTGCGCAGCCGTGGCTATGCAGTCGCCGCCCGCCGCGAGGCCGTGGATGGGATGATCCACGTGCGCATAGGCCCGTTCAGCAGCCGCGATGCAGCGAACCATTGGCGGCTAAAGCTGCTGGGCGACGGCTATAACGCAGTCGTGCAGCCGTAACCACCTGCGGTGGGGCCATCTGCCTTCGGCTCGCTCGCCCAGGAAGACGGCACGAATGCCGGCTAAGTGGAGCTGAATCAGTTCCGCATCCACTCTGGCAAGCCTGAAGCTATCGACGCACGTACTGCCCCCAGTAACTCCTCACGAGTGGCAAAGTCGGCTGGGTGCAAGGGCGCATGGAAGATGATTTGCGCCGTCCCTGGCTTGATGGCAAAGCTGCCTTTCGACATCAGCGTCTCGGTGCCGTAGATCGAAACCGGAATACACGGCGCGCCGGTCTGCATCGCCAGGTAGAACGTGCCCTTTTTGAAAGGCAGCATGCGCCCATCTCTGGAACGCGTGCCCTCAACGAAAGTAGTAATGTGGACGCCTTGCTCAAGCACACGCTTTGCCGCCCCTACGATCTCTTGCGCGGTGTGGGCGCTTCCCGTGCGGTCGACCGGGATGAAGCTGCCCAGCTTGAGGCAGTAACCGAAGACGGGAAGCTTGAAGAGGGCGCGCTTGGCAAAGGCCGCGGTGCGTCCGGGAATGCGAGGAATCAAAGCCGGAGGATCGAGGTTGGAGACGTGGTTGGACATGAAGATGCAGGCCTGGCCGGGGGAACATTCTCGCGCCCTTTCACCCGCACGCGGATGCCGGCAGCGCGGAAGCCGGTGCGGACAATTAGACAGGTTACAGAGTAGAGTGGCCGCACGTTGCGGGTAACGACAGCCAGCGGAATAAAGATAATTGCCGAGGGAATGCTCAATATGAGAATGATGACGAATACGTAGAGCGAAATGATCATGAGGTTTCCGTTTAGGAACTGAATACAGTATTATTGCTGCGGGCGCGGGTGGACAATCGGAACAATGCTTCTAAGGATGCTCTGATTATGTCCAGTTACCCATCGAGCATTCCGTCAGGGGCTAAAGCCCACTTTCATTTTCATCCACTTACGGCACGACTAAAGTCGCGCCCTTTCAAAGCCGAGACTTGTTCGGAGCTTCCCTAAGTCCGCATCCACTCCGGCAGCCCGGATGCGATGGCTGCGCGAACAGACTGCATCAATTCTTCGCGCGTGGCGAAACCGGCCGGATCGATGGGCGGATGAAAGATAACATGCGCAGGTCCGGGATGCATGCGCAGGCTGCCTTTGCCCAGAATTTTTTCCGTTCCGTGGATGGAGACCGGGATGCACGGCGCTCCGGCGGCCAGGGCCAGGAAAAACGGGCCTTTCTTGAAGGGCAGCATGCGTCCGTCCGGCGATCGGGTGCCCTCAACAAAGGTGGTGATGTGCACGCCCTTGGCCAGCACGCATTGGGCCGCGGCCACGCTTGCCTTCGCGTCTGCCGCGTTGCCGGTGCGGTCTACGGCGATGAACTCACCCTGGCGGAAACCGGTCCCCAGGATTGGCAACTCCATCAGCGAGCGTTTCATGAAGGCCGAGGTGCGTCCCGGAATCAGAGAGATCAGCACCGGCGGGTCGAGGTTAGAGACGTGGTTCGACATGAAGATGCACGCCCGGTCGCCGGGGACGTTCTCCAGTCCTGCGGTGCGGAAGCGAACTCCGGCTAGACGGCAACTGCTGGAGAGCATGAAGCGCGTGCCTTTGTAGAGTGGCAACACGTTGCCCGTCAACCAGCACCAGGGAATAAAGAGAATCGCCGTGGGAATTCCAGTAACAACCATTGTAGCCATGAAGATGAATGAAGAGATCATATGTTGCAATAACCCCAGTCAGTATCCGTATAAAACAGAACGGTGTAATAATGGCTCTCCAGACGGCGAACACGGTAGACTTCGCAGGGTATGCCGTGAAATTTGCCCGGCGAATGACTCTTGGCTGCTGTCGAAAGTGAATCGTTCGGGTCGAAAACAAGATACACAACTGTGTTGCCCGATCCAGCAAATCCCCAACCATCCCATTCAATATGCTTCAGCTCTCCGTTTGTCGAGTCCGGTTGCGCCAGAACCTTAACTTTATATTCTTTCGACTTTAGGAACCATTGGGCGGTCGAGTGCAATTCACGAGAGTCTTTTAACAAGCACCATGAGACAGCACAATAGACTACCAGCATTGACAAGACCGCCAGACTCCGGAGCCTATTTTTGCAAATAGCGTGAACCAGAGCGACAACAAAAAAGATAAAGCTGATGAGCAAGGCAAAAAGAAAATACAAACCATCGCTATCGCCACCATAAAATATGACAGGTAAAAAGAAAATCAACGCGCCTATTGCAGCATAGAACGGCAACCACCAGTTGAACCGATCTCCTACAGCCGTTTTCTTGTTCATATAAGCATCCTCGTATTTTGTCTGTGTGCAAAGTCTCCTTAACTCCGAATTTCTTTGAGCCGCGCAGGGAGTCTCTCGTAAATTCCGTCGAAGCCGCCATTCGATAGGATCGCGACCACGTCACCGGAGTTGAGCTGAGGCGCAATGCTGTTGACGATCGTATCCACATCGGGAAAAAGCTCTGCTTCGGTTCCGGCCTCATTCAGCGCGCGCACAACATCTTCCGGATTGAGCCGCTCGGATTCCGGAATGCGCTGCTGCTGGTAAACTCCGGCCAGAACGACGCGATCGGCCAAGCGAAGGCTTTCGATCAGGTCACTTTCGAGCACCTTGCGGCGAAGGGTGTTCGAGCGTGGCTCAAGAACCGCCCAGAGGCGCGACTGCGGATAGACGGAGCGCAGAGCGCGCAGCGTTTCGCGAATAGCGGTGGGATGATGCGCGAAATCTTCGATTACCGTGATGCCGCCGATTTGGGCGCGCACTTCCAGCCGCCGCTTCACGCTCTTAAAGGTTGCAAGCGCCTCTTGAATCGCATCCTTGCTGATGCCCTGGCTAAATGCCAGCGCCGCGGCCGCAGTTGCATTCAGCGCATTGTGTTCGCCGGCAAGGCTCATTTCCGACTCGGACCACATCGCTCCGTTGCGCCAAACTTCCCAGCGGGTGAGGCCGTTTTCATGCCGCAGGTTGCGGATGCGCCAGTCAGCTTTGGCACTGAAGCCGTAACGCTCGACGCGGCAGAGAGCATTGCTCACGCACTCACTCACGTTTTCACTGCCATCGTAGGCAACGATCGAGCCACGACGCGGAATCAGGTTCACCAGGCGCTTGAATGCGGTCTTCACCGCTTCAAGATCGGCGTAGATATCGGCGTGATCGAATTCGACATGGGTCAGAATCAATGCGTCGGGAAAGTAATGCAGAAACTTGGGGCCCTTATCGAAGAAGGCAGTATCGTATTCGTCCCCTTCCACAATAAAGGTGCGCGTAGGAGATAACTGGAAACTGGTCGAAAAGTTTTCCGCCACGCCGCCGATGAGAAACGACGGTTCCTGTGCCGGTTTCTCTCGCGCGGCGACTTGGTAGATCCAGGCAAGCATGCTGCAGGTGGTGGTTTTGCCATGGGTTCCGGCTACCACCAGCGACTCGCGCCCCAGCAGAAATTCTTCGCGCAACAGTGCGGCCATGGAGGTGAACGGAATGCGTTCGTCAAGCACGCGCTCTACCTCGGGGTTGCCGCGAGAGAGCGCGTTGCCGATAACGACTAAATCCGGTGCGGGATCGAGATTTGCCTCGGCGTAGGGCTGCATGATCGGAATCCCCAGCTCGCGCAGCAGGTCGCTCATGGGCGGATAAGCAGCTTTATCCGAGCCGGTGATGCGATGACCCTGCAACTGCAAAAGCCCGGCCAGGGAAGCCATGGCGGTGCCGCAGATGCCGCTGAAGTGAATATGCCGGTGCAATGCGGTCATGTCATCACCCCGGGCCCAATTAAATGCATGCCAGTTCCCTTTTCACTATCCACTGTTCTCTATTCCCTACTCTCTATTCCCTGTTTTTTCACCGCCGGTTCCAGCAAGCGGAGTTCAGACTGGCTGGCGGCGCGCAACTCGGCTTCCACGCCGAGGGTGAGAGTCACATTCTGCCGCGTAACATGGCCGCAGCGCAGGCCAATGGCGATGGGGCCTTTGAAATTTTCAAGCACGCGCAGAATGACTTCGTCGAGCAGGCCCGAGGGCGCGCCAGGCGAGACGCAATCGAGCATCTCGCCGAAGACGATGCCGCGCACACCATCCAGCTTCCCGGCCTCTCGGAGTTGCCAGAGCATGCGGTCAACCTGGTAGGGCTTGGCGTTCACGTCTTCAAGAAAAAGCAACTTGCCTTCGGTCTGCGGCTCATAAGGAGTGCCCAGCAGCGAAACCAAAACGCTGAGGCAGCCACCATAAAGCGTGCCTTTTGCCTGGCCGGTGCGCAGGGTGCGGATGCCTTCTGTTGCGCCGACGGAATAAAGCTGGCCGGAGAATGCGGCTTGCAGGCTGGGCAGATGAACGCCATCTTCGCGGGAGAAATCCGCCGAGAGCATGGGGCCGTGGAACGCGGGCATCTCAATCTGGTCCAGCAGCCAGAGTTGCAGCGCAGTCAGATCGCTGGAACCGACGAGCGGCTTGGCGCTTTCGGCGATCAGGTCGAGATCTAATCCATCGAGCAGATAGTTCGAGCCGTAGCCGCCGCGCGTGGAGAAGATGGCGCGGACCTCATCGTCTGCGAAGGCATGATGCAAATCGCCGAGGCGCATCTCGGGCGTCCCCGCAAAATAATGCGGTCCGCGAGCGAGGAGATGCTCGGAGGCGCGCGGCGCGTAGCCAATCATGCGCAAGGCCTCGAACCCACGCTCCACCCGCTCGGCCTGCGGCGTGGAAGCTGGAGAGACTACGGCAACGACGGCATCGACGGGGACGGGGGACGGTTTGAGAAGATCGATCATACCTAGAAAGCCTCGCCGCGGGCAATCAATGCCGCCGGTCCTGTGAGCATCAATTCCGTGCCGGGGCCGTTCCATGCAACAGTCTGCGCGCCCCCGGGCGCGACCACGGTGAGCGGCGAGCGGCAACCGTGGACGCCGATTGCCGCAACGGCAGAAGCGCTACTGCCTGTACCGGAAGATGTTGTAGGTCCAACGCCGCGCTCGTAGATGAATATCTCGATCTCTGTCGGGCTGACGATGCTGAAAAACTCGACGTTAGTTTGGTTGGGAAAATCGGCGTGAAAGCAAATCTCCCGTCCAATGGCCTGCCAGGATCGATCAGCCGCTGCGAGTTTCACTGGGTCGAGGTGAGTAACAAAGTGGGGATTGCCTGTATTCACAGCCGTCCCATGCACTATATGCCCGTCAGATATCTTCACGATGCGATTCTCGAATGTCGGAAAACCCATATCCGTGGTCACATCCACCGTAAAGCCGCCGTCCTGGTGCACTCTGTTGATGCTGCACACTCGCATCCCTGCATCTGTCGTGATTTCCACCGCATCACCGGCAGTCAAACCGCGTTCATGAGCCATCCACGCAGCCACGCAGCGGGTGCCATTGCCGCTGATCTCGGCGATGGAGCCGTCTGCATTGTGCAGACGAATGCGGCCTGACTTCGGCCCGGTCCACGCAAAAAACTCGATCCCGTCGGCCCCGATGCCGGTATTGCGAGCGCACAGCCGCCGCGTAATTTCAGCCCAGTCGGCGCCGCGGGCGGCTTCTTCCGTCACAATCAGGAAGTCGTTGCCGCAGGCGTGGGCTTTGGTAAAGGCAATCAATCTTCCTCCGGAATGCGCAAGCTCACGAACACCGCTATTCCACGCAGCTCGTTGATGACTGTAGGTTGAGCGAATGCTGCCGCGAGAATGCTCATTGGATTACCTTGACCGATGCTATCACCGTGCAGCTTGGCTTGTTTAGGCCTATCGAGCCTGTTGAACTAGAGGAGTACCGGTAACGTAAATCGTTGCCGGGGGCTGGCCTTTGGCCGTAAAGCGGCGAATCGCGGTCAGGCCCGCGGGATGGGCGTACACCGCGCGGTCCACCTCGTCTCCATCGAAGGTTAGGACAATGGCCGCATGTGCGGAGGGCGCGGCCAGCGCGTCGCGATAGATCTCCAGGTCGCTTTCGTTGATGGTTTGGCGCAACGAAATTCCGGTGAGCGCCACGATCTCAGGATAGGCCGAAGTATCCATCAGAATCACGCTGCCCGGCCGCTCGGCGATCAGCGCACGCAAGGCAAGAGGAATCTCGAGATCGTAGGGCCGCCGTGCCTCAGCGTTCTTTGTGCTTTCCACGTAAACCAGAGGATGCTCGCGCACCATTGCCGCGGTATTCAGCGCTACGAGTGCAAAGAAGAAGCCGGCAGCAATCCGTGCCCACGTCGGCTTGAAATCCTGTACCGCGGCGAGCAATAAATTTGCGATAAAACCAAGTCCCAGCGCTAACGCGGGTAGCAACTCCAACCCGTAGCGCGAGTTATACCAGGAGTGAGGCCACCATGCAGGTAGAAAGATGGGCACTGACCCGTAAGCTACCGAGTATGCGTAAAACGGAACCGGCAGCCACAACAGCAGCGCCCATTGAAATGCGCGGCGGCGTGCTATGAGCCAGCCCCACGCCGTTCCCAACAGGCTCAGCGACAGCAGCACTTTGCCCCAGGCCGCTGCGCCTGCGTCCAACTCTGCGGCTTTCACATAGAAGATCAGTGCGACCCATGGATTGTGCCAGCCTGGGTGAGGCGGGAATCCTGGGGTGGCAGTGCGCATCTCGATGGCTTTGGCGGAGTAAGGTCCGCGAAGAAAGTAAAGCCAGTCGCCGAATGCCGCGGCGTTATAAATAAACCACGCCAATGGCGCTGCAACCACCAGAGCGCTTGCCAGCCAGAAGCCGCGTGAACCGAAACCGCCACGGCGCATCAGCACAAGACACACCCACCCCCAAGCCAGCGTTGCCAAGACCCAGCCGTCATAACGCGTGAAGACGGCGGCAACGAGGGCGGCTGCAATCCAAATTTGCAGGCGGCCGGCTCGCGTCGGGTCTGAGTCAAGCGCGGCGCGCCACTCCACCAGCCAGAGAACAATCCAAATTGTTTCGCAAATGAATAGTGGCTCGCCCATTGCCGTCGTTTGCAGGTAGAGCAGATTTGGATTGGCGGCAAAAAAGACCAGCGTCAGGACGGACGCTGCTGGAGGCAGCCAGTGGCGGGCCAGGCGATAGATGCCCGCGCAGCCGGCAAGATAAGCAAGAGCCGACGGAATTACGCCGGCAAAACCGCTGGCCCACCAGCTATATATCTGAACAAAGGGAATCAGCAACAGGTGGGGCAGCGGCAGCCACACTGAGCCGAGTTGAGTAAATCGCGGCTGGTGCGAATCAAAGACACGCCGTGCGATATGCAGGTGTGCGACGGCATCGCCATAGTTGAGCATGGCCCCATGACGCCAGCTCCACACAACTGCTGCCACTGAGGCTGCCGCGCAGGAAACCAATACGGCCAGCCATTCGGCGCGCGAGATGGGTCTTTCAGTCAAGGTGAGTCAGCTCACGGAAGAGATTGAAGCGGTCGTCGATCTCCTTGCGGGTAAGAGATTGCAACCTCTCGGTGCCAAAGCGCTCGCAGGCGAACGAGCCCATTACGCTGCCGTAAAACATGGCGCGGCGATAGGCGGCAGGAGTGAGTTCAGCCTGCGAAGCCAGGAAGCCGAAGAATCCGCCGGCAAAGCTGTCCCCCGCGCCGGTCGGATCGACTACTTCTTCCAGAGGCAGTGCCGGGGCGCGGAAGATCTTTGTGCCCAGCACCTCTGGCTCATCTGCTGACTCGCCAATCTTGTGAGTCGCTAGCCTGCGAAAAAACTTATCACTATGAAACAAAGTCGCGCCATACTCGCCGTGCTTCACCACCAGCGCCTTTGGTCCCAATCCAAGGACGACTCGCGCAGCCTGCACGAGGTTATTGCTGCCGGCCAGCATCTTTGCCTCAGTGTCATTGATGAGCAGAATATCCAAACCCTTCAAAACTTCGAGCAGGGCTGCGCGATGATCTTTGATCCAGTAGTTCATCGTGTCGCCCGCAACCAGGCGCACATCGGGCATCTGTTCGCGCACGCGGCGCTGCAGCACCGGATCGATGTTGGCCAGAAAAAGAAACTCCGAGTCGCAATAAGCCTGAGGAATCTTCGGCTCAAAGGCCGCAAAGACGTTCAGATCGGTGGTGTGGGTCTTCGCCTCGTTTAGATTTTCGAGATACGAACCCTCCCAGAAGAAGCTTTTGCCCGCGGTACGCTCAATGCCCTGCGTATCAATATGGTGCGCGCGAAATACCGCCTCCTGGTCGGAGCCGAAGTCTTCGCCGACCACGGCGATTACGCGCACATCGGTAAAGAAGCTCGCGGACAGCGAAAAGTAAGTCGCAGCGCCGCCCAGGCAGCGATCCCGCCGTCCCGCCGGAGTTTCAATGGAATCGAAGGCCACACTGCCCACTACGGTGATTGCCATGGTTCTTTCACTCGCCTATTCAGTTCTGAACCCGCATCAATCTTAAAAACTGCGCTGCATTATCTTTGGATGGGTTGAATGCAGGAAGCATCAATTTTCAGCTCATTCTGTCCACTCGCTTGCAATGTAAAAATTGCGACTCCTAGCAGAGGCGCACAAGCAAAGAAGATTTTTCTCCACATCGAAGATTCCTTCGGGGGCGAAAGCCCGCGTTCACTTCGCGATATGTGCGGCACGACTGAAGTCGTGCCCTGACACTTGTGGCCGCACCACAGGTGCTTACCAGCCTAGGTATTTCCCAAACAGCAGACCCACTCGCTCTTTCGCTGCAGCGGGAATTGCGTCTGGTTGCGTGAGCACTGCGTACTTAGCGGCTGATACGCAGGCGCAGGTGCGCTCGGCGGGCATCGCCGCTACCGCTGCCTTCACTACTTTGCAGGCGTTTTCAGCGTTCTGATGTAGCACGGCGACAATCTCTTCGATGGTTACCGCATCGTGGCCTTCGCGCCAGCAATCGTAATCGGTGACCATGGCAATGGTGGCATAGCAAATCTCTGCTTCGCGGGCCAGCTTTGCCTCCTGCAGGTTGGTCATGCCGATCACGTCCGCGCCCCAACTGCGGTAGAGATTCGATTCGGCGCGGGTGGAGAATTGCGGGCCTTCCATGCATACGTAAGTTCCACCCAGCTTGCCTACAACGCCAACCTTCGCGCATGCTTCAGACGCGGCTTTGGCGACCGTCGCGCAGACCGGATCGCCAAAGGCAACGTGGCCCACAATCCCATCGCCGAAAAAAGTGGCGATGCGAAGAAAGGTCCGATCGATGAATTGGTCTGGCATCACAAAGTCGGTAGGCTTATGCTCCTCTTTCAGCGAGCCTACGGCGGAAACTGAAAGGATGCGCTCGACGCCGAGCTTCTTGAATGCATAAATATTGGCGCGGAAGTTCAGTTCCGAGGGCAGGATGCGATGGCCTCGTCCGTGCCGTGCCAGAAAGGCAACCTTGCGCCCCTCCAGCTCACCCAATACAAATGCATCGGACGGCTCGCCAAAGGGAGTTTCTATGGGCTCTTCGTGTACGTTGGTAAATCCGGGTATCGTATAAAGCCCGCTGCCGCCGATAATTCCAATCTCCGCTTGCGCCAACGAATACTCCTCATCTTGCGGTTCGCTTCCCACATCCCGCCTGCCGCAAACAACAATCCAGTATAAAGGCACGGCAAGCAGTACTGAATGAATGCATTCCGCAGACTCTGCCCGGGCGCATCCATTTCGTTTATCTCTTCTCTGAGGTCATTGCAGAGGGAACTAAAGGTTCGCCGGTGGTTGGCCGCGAACCAAACTGAGGTATGCGGTAATAACTCTTTTTCAGACTGCAGAAAAAGTTATAGCGAAGGATATAATAGACGGCCGCGACGCCATCCCAGGCAGTTATCTTTTTGCCCTCTTCGTAGGTACGGCCATAATAACTGATTGGAGTTTCATAAATGGAGCATTTCAGCTTGGCAACCTTGGCGGTGACTTCGATTTCGAAGCCGAATCCGCTCGACTGGATCTTCATCTGCCGGATGATATCGCCGCGGAAGGCTTTGTAACATGTTTCCACATCGGTGAGGTTAATGTTCGTGGCTAAATTGGAGAGGAAGGTGAGCAGTTTATTGCCGACAAAATGGTAGAAGTACAAAACTCGTGTTGCCTTCTTGACCAGAAAGCGAGATCCGAATACTACGTCCGCATGGCCGTCAAGAATGGGAGCAATTACGCTGGGTATTTCTTCCGGAGCGTATTCGAGGTCGGCATCCTGAACGATCACGATGTCCCCCTTGGTTAGGCGAAAGCCGGTTTTGAGCGCTTCGGTCTTTCCGCTGTTTTTTTCATGGCGCACAGCCTGAATCTCTTTATGTTCTTCCTTCAGGCGTCGAAGAATTTCAGACGTTTTATCGGTGGAGCAATCATCGACGATGACCATCTCAAGCAATTGCGGCAGTCTGAGCAGCTTGTCGACAATTGTGGCAAGCGTATCTTCCTCGTTGTAAACGGGAACGACTACGGACAGGCATCTCAATTGCATCGACTTCCCCTTTCAACCGACTGCAGCTGAAATCTGTTATTTGATGGTCTAAGATTTCTGAAAGATTCTAATTGCTTACCGATGCGGGCAGTATCTCCTCTACGTCGACCCATTGCGTGGGGTAGTTCCCGGTGTAGCAGGCAGTGCAGTAGCCGTTTTGTGATTCGCCTCCGCAGGCTTCGAGCAGGCCACTGAGAGATAGATAGGCAAGTGAATCGGCTTCAATGAAGCGTCGGATCTCTTCGATGGACTTATTGGCTGCTATCAGATCGCGCTTGCTGGGGGTGTCTACGCCGTAAAAGCAGGGCGAAATGGTCGGCGGGCAACTGATGCGGAGATGAACTTCTTTCGCGCCGGCGCCCCGGACCATGCGGACGATCTTGCGGCTGGTGGTGCCGCGAATGATGGAGTCGTCAATGAGCACGACGCGATTGCCTTCAAGAAGATTGCGGACGGGGTTGAGCTTGAGGCGAACGCCGAAGTCGCGGACGCGCTGCTCGGGCTCAATAAAGGTGCGGCCAACGTAGTGGTTGCGAATGAGGCCCATGCGGAAAGGCAGGTGCGCTTCTTCGGCGTAGCCCATGGCCGCGGTGACGCCGGAGTCGGGGACGGGAACGACCAGATCCGCGGGCACGCCGGACTCGCGGGCTAGCTGGCGGCCCATCTGATCGCGGCTCTCCTGCACCCAACGGCCGAAGATGCGGCTATCGGGCCGCGCGAAGTAAACGTGCTCAAAGATGCAACTGGACTGCGGGAAGCCGGTGGCATATTGGCGGCTGGTGACGCCGTCATTGGTGACCATGACCAGCTCGCCGGGGAGCACATCGCGCTCGAATTCTGCGCGAAGCAGATCAAAGGCGCAGGATTCGCTGGCAAAGACAATGGTGTCTGGCCCTTCGATATTGCGGATGCGCCCCATGGAGAGGGGACGGAAGCCGCGCGGATCGCGGGCGGCGAAGATGCGGTCCCGGGTCATCATGACGATGGAGAACGCGCCATCGACCTGGCGAAGCGAGTCGGCGATGGCGTCGACCAGGGATCCGGCGCGGGAGTGGGCGATGAGCTGGACGATGATCTCGGAGTCGGAGGTGGTCTGAAAGTACGCGCCTTCGCGCTCGAGGCTGGCACGGAGGTTGCCGAGGTTCACCAGGTTGCCGTTGTGAGCGATGGCAATCAGGCCCTTGGTGGAGTCGACGCGAATGGGCTGGGCATTGAGCAGGGCCGAGTCGCCGGTGGTGGAGTAGCGAGTATGGCCGATGGCCATCTGGCCGGGGAGTTTGGCAAGCACGTCGTCGGTAAAGATTTCAGAGACCAGGCCCATGCCCTTGATGTTGGCCAGATGCAGCCCGTCGGCGGTGGCGATGCCGGCCGACTCCTGGCCGCGATGTTGCAGGGCATAGAGGGCTAGATATGCCTGGCGGGCTGCTTCGGAGTGACCGTGAATGGCGACAATGCCGCATTCTTCGTGAAAGGTGTCGGTGCTTCGCGCACGCCGGGACACGGCGTTGCCGCTAGTGCTCTTTCCCTTGGCTGCGGCAAGTATGGCGGTCGAAGCATCGCGGATTCCCTCAATGCCCTGATAAAGCCGCTGGGTCATGCAGTTACCTCGCCGTGGAGTGTGGCTTCCAGGGCGGAGGCCCAGGGCTTGCGAAGTTCGGCGATTGAAACCGAAACGAAGGACTCGCCATCAACTGAGATTTCAAGCCGCTCGCCGCCGGTGGTTCCGATGCGGGCGGCTAAGAAGTTATATTTGCCTGCCAGCTTTTCGATTTCTGAGACGTTCGATGGGTGAGTGCTGACAAGCACGGTAGACGCCGGTTCGGCAAAGAGGCCGAACAGCGGATGGACCATGAGGGAGGGTTCCTGCTCTACAGTTGCGCCCAAATTATTCGGGAATGCAGCCTGGGCAAGGGCCGTGGCGATGCCGCCGTCGGAGATGTCGCGGGCGGAACGGAGGCGACCTTTTTCTGCCAGTGCGGCCAGCAGCTTATGCAGGCTGGCTTCGGCCTCGAGATCGAGCGGGGGCGGGGCGCCCCAGAACGCCTCCAAAACCGCCTTGGCAAATTCCGATGAGCCGAAGGCGATCAACTCTTCCCTTGCAACCCCCTCGCTGGCATCAGCCTCCGACGTGAATTCTTGGTTCAGCCTCCAGGACAGGGAGGACGATCTGGCTCATGGGCAGAGGTTTGAATGGAACGTCCAGTTTAGGCTCAGGATCTTCGCCGCGTGGAACCGGCCAGAGCAACAGGATGGCATCGTCTTTAGCCTGGAAATCCGCCGGGACTGCTTTATTTACGTCGTCCAGAATGCCTACGATCCCCAAAACCGGAGTGGGATAGATGCCTTCGCCGCGGGTTTCGTTGTAGAGCGAAACATTACCGCCGGTGATGGGAGTTCCCAGCGCCGTACAGGCTTCCGCGATGCCGTCAATGGCGGCGGAAAGTTGAGCCATGATCTCGGGTTTCTCGGGGTTGCCAAAATTGAGGCAGTTGGTGGCGGCCACCGGAGTTGCGCCGGTCATGGCAACCTTGCGCGCACACTCGGCCACGGCATGCTTGGCGCCAAGTTTGGGATCGAGATAAGCCCATCGCCCGTTGCCGTCCAGAGCCATCGCCAGCCCGATCTCCCCGACTGGCCCATCAAACGCGTCCGGCTTCGCAGTTCCCTTGATGCGCATCACCCCGGCCTCGCCGCCGGGGCCGATGACGGTGTTGGTCTGGACCATGGTGTCATATTGCTCGTGGACCCAGCGCTTGGAGCAGACGTTGGCGCTGGAGAGAAGTTTTTTGAGATCGGCTGTGTAGTCGCGGTCTTTGGCGAGCTTGGCAAGGATCTCTTCTGGAGGCTCAAGCGGGATGGGAGATTTCCAGACGCCGACGGGACGATGATAGAGCGGGGCATCGTCTGTGAGGGACCGGTTGGGAATATCGGCGACCAATTCGCCGTGATGACGAATGCGGAGCCGCGGCTCGGGCTCGACCGTGCCCACGATAACACCATCAAGGCCCCACTTTTCAAAGACACGGAGGACTTCGTCTTCACGGCCCTTGGTGGCGACCAGCAACATGCGCTCCTGACTTTCGGAGAGCATGATTTCATAGGCGCTCATGCCGGTCTCGCGTTGGGGAACGAGATCCAATTCAACGTCGAGGCCTACGCCGCCGCGCCCCCCCATCTCGCAGGTGGAACAAGTTAATCCGGCAGCCCCCATATCCTGAATGCCGACGATGGCGCCGGTTTGCATGGCTTCAAGGCAGGCTTCCAGGAGGAGCTTTTCCATGAATGGGTCGCCCACCTGGACGTTGGGGCGCTTGGCTTCGGTGCCCTCGTGAAACTCTTCGCTGGCCATGGTGGCGCCGTGGATGCCGTCGCGGCCGGTCTTTGCGCCGACATAAATCACCGGGTTACCTGCGCCGGCGGCTTTGCCATAGAAGATCTCGTCCTTGCGTACCAGGCCGAGGGCGAAGGCGTTCACCAGGGGGTTGCCGCTGTAACAGGCCTCAAACTTGGTTTCGCCGCCCAGGTTAGGTACGCCGAAACAGTTGCCGTAGGCGGCGATGCCGCTGACTACGCCCTCAACGACGGAATGGTTGCGGGAGATGAGCTTCCGCTCTTCCTCGTCCTGGCCGGCTTCCTCGGTGATCGGACCGAAGCGGAGGGAATCCATGACTGCCAGCGGTCGCGCGCCCATGGTGAAAATATCGCGCAGGATGCCGCCGACGCCGGTCGCCGCTCCCTGGAAAGGCTCAATGTAGCTGGGATGGTTGTGGGACTCAATCTTGAAGGCGCAGGCCCAGCCTTCGCCAACGTCGATGATGCCGGCGTTCTCTCCCGGCCCCTGCACTACGCGGTCGCTTTTCGTGGGCAGGCGCTTGAGGTGGACCCGGCTGGACTTGTAAGAGCAGTGTTCGCTCCACATCACGCTGTAAATACCGAGTTCTGTTAGAGATGGGACGCGGCCCAGAGCCGCAAGGATGCGCTTGTACTCCTCTGGGGTGATGCTGTGCCGGGCCAACAACTGCGGCGTCACTTCAACCGGCGAGGGAATGGTTGTGGGGGAGGCGGTGGTCATCACGGTTGCCTCCATTGTCGCACGGGATTCACATTCGGGCGCCGGTGAGCGGGTGTGGAAAGTCGGACGGCGCTCAGATTGCGGCAATAGGAATGCAACTAAAGGTCCAGGGCATCTATCTAGCGCCGCAAGCGAGGGCTGTGCGATACTTTGAAGGCAAAGTCCCCCGGCCGGGATGGCGGAACTGGCAGACGCAGCGGACTCAAAATCCGCCGACCCTTGCGGTCATGGGGGTTCGACCCCCCCTCCCGGCACCACTTAACTATTACATAATCAATAGTTTACAGGATTTCATGATCTCCTGTCCTTGTGGTGTGCCAATAGAGAATTGCCTGACTTTGGCGCATTTGCACTCGGCAAGCTCTCCTATACGAGTCCATCACAATTCAGGCACACGGGTATCTATTCACCGAAAAAGGGAATGTCGAATAACCGAGTAGGTGACGAACCTTCCGGAACTCCGAATAGCGCTCTATTTCACGGCTCAATGAGCGCATCGGCCTATTGGCAATCTGTTTATTGGCCGGTCTGGAACCTTACTTCGGCCAGAGCAGTCTGATATGCGTAGCGCGCGCTGGCGTAGTCAATTTCCGCCTGTGTTTGCGCCAACTGTGCCTGGCTGAGTTCGACGATTCCGCTCAAGCCGATGTTGTAGCGGGCCTGCGCCAGGTCGAGCGCCACGTTGGACTGATTGAGCATCTCTTGCGTGACGCCAATGCGCTGGAACGCAACCTGCGCCTGAAGGACTGAAGTGCGTACGTCACGGGCAATGGTGTTGCGCAGGTCTCGAACCTGTTGCTGCGCAGCGTTGGAGCGCAGGCTGGCTTCCTTTGCGCGGGCGCTATAAAGAAAGCCGTTGAAGAGGGGAATATTTACATTGGCTCCCGCAGCTCCGTACCACGACGATGTGATCTGGTCGGCGCGGATAGGTGTGCCGCCGGCAGCCGCAAGTGCGGAGACTGTGGGCATCCACAGGTCGTGCTCGGCGCGGCTGAACTGCTGCGCAGACTTGTACCTATCGTTCAGAGCAGCCAGGTCGGGTCGATGCTCGAATGCAGATTGCACCATGGCCTCTGGATCTTGCGGTCCGGGCTCGGGATTGGTGCCCGTCTCGTCGACCAGCGTGTAGGGTTGGTTGGCCTCCGAACCAAGCACCGCATTCAGGCCGGCCATCGCGTCCTGTGCATTGTTTTCGGCGCCGAGCTGCAGCAACTTGGCCTGCGAGAGTTGCACATTGCCAAAGCTGAGATCGAGATCAGAGCGCAATTTCTGCGCGGCGAGTGCGCCGATCTGATCGACCGTTGCCTGCCGTTGCGCGACGGTCTGCTGTGCCACTTTGAGGACGGCCTGCGCGGTGAGTGCGTGATAAAAGGCCTGATCGACGGCCAGCGTGATGTCAAGCACTGTGGCGTGTTCGCTATCCAATTGCGCTCGGGCGCTCGATTGCGCGCTGAGCACCAGGTTGTGCGTCCGGCCAAAGTCGGTAATGAGCTGGGTCACCGTCAAGCCGCCAGCCGCACGGTTGTATATGGAAGAATTGTTAAGCGCGCCTGCTGTGATGCGGCTTCCAGCGTGCGCGTCAACGGCGGTCAGGCTGCCGAGGGCCGTAGGGAATTCAGCCGAGCGCACTTCGCGCGTCACCTGCCTCTGGGCCTGCGCGAGCAATCGGCCAATGGTGATGCGGGGATTGTTGCGGATGGCAATTTGCTCGGCTTGCGTAATGGTCAAGCTCGGCGCAGAGGGCGATTGCTCAGATGTTTCGGACGCTTTAACCTGCGTGGCCGGCGGCGCCTGTTGTGCCGGAACAGCGCATGGAAGCCAACCGCACAGACACATTGCTTGTACAAGCACAAACAATGCAGAGTGCCGGTAATGTGTTCGTTGATTGGTCATGATTTACTCCTCCGTGACCGCGAGATTCTGCTGGCGCCTGCCATGAATCACCAGATACACAGCGGGAACCAGAAACACAGTAACGACGACCGAAAGCCCCAGCCCGCCAATGATGGCGCGTGCCAGCGGCGCATACTGTTCGCTGCCTGCTTCAAACCCCAGCGCCATGGGAATCATGCCCAGCAGTGTGGCCAAAGAGGTCATGAGAATCGGCCGCAGGCGAATCTTGCATGAATGCACTACTGCATCGAGCAGCGGCTGCCCCTGGCCATGCAGGATACCTGCGAATTCGACGATCAGAATGCTGTTCGAGACAACGATGCCGGTCATCATGATCACCCCCATGAGCGACATGATGTTCAGCGTGCTGCCGGTGAGCAGCAGGATCAAAAGCACGCCGACCAGGCCCGGTGGAATGGCCATCAAAATGATGAACGGATCAATGAACGAGCGGAACTGGGCCATCAGGATGAGATAGACCATCAGCACAGCAATCGCGAGGCCAACGCCGAATTCCTTGAAGGCCTGGTTCATGCTTACGACCGCGCCGCGCACCTTCAGTACCGTGTTGTGTTCCGTCCTGGTGTCGGCAATAAGCCGATTGATGCGCTTGCCGACCTGATTCAGCGCCTCGCTTTTCGTCGCCACATATATGTCGATTACCCTGCGGATCTGGTAGTGGTCCACTTCAGTGGGCGTGTTGATCATTTGGATGTCGGCTACGGAGCTTAGTGGCGTGTACCCTGCATTATGACTGCCCGCCAGCATTGACTGCGGCATGGTTGTGGCTGCCAGACCAACGTTGGTCGGGCTGTAGCCCTGCGGATGCGTCCCATGCAACGGGATGTTTTCAAAGTCCTCCATCGACATGTTGTTTAGCCACCGGTTGGCGTATTGCACGGACACCATGTAGTTGTTGCCACTTTTCGGATCAATCCAATATGTCGGCGCAACCTGTCCGTCGGAGGTCATTGCGGTAATTACGTCGTCGACAACGTCCTGCGCGCTCAGGCCTATCAGGCTGGCCTTCTCGCGGTCGATGTTGAGCGCAATACCGGGATATTTGAGGTCCTGCGGAATGTAGACATCCGCCACGCCGGGCATGCTCTTGATTTTTGCGGCCAGTTGTTGCGCCAGATCGTATGCGCCATTCATGTCCATTGAGCCGACTTGAATATCGATGGGAGCAGGGAGCCCTTGATCAATAACTCCGTCTACAAGTCCTCCCGCCTGGTAGTAAGCAGTCAGCTCGGGCAACTGCCTAGAGATGGCGTTTTGCACGCGGCGCATGTATTCATAGCTGCCAATGCTGTGACCCTCGTTAAGGCTGGTCTGCACAAAGGCTGTGTCCATCGACGCGTTCGACGTGTAGATAGCGGAGAGATCGGGGTAAACGCCGATGTTGGAGACGATCATGCCGAGATCTTTCGGCTTGACCACGCTGCGAATCACGTTTTCGACCTTGGCGATGTAATCGTCGCTTACTTCAAGCCGCGAACCGCTGGGCATGCGTACGTCGATGATGAACTGGCCGGGATCGGTGCGCGGAAAATAAGCGCGTCCGAGAAAGGGAAATAGTCCCACAAGGATGATGGCCAGGCCTGCGAGAATGCCTCCGGCCGCATAAGCTGGGCGTTGTAACACACGGAAGGCGAGGTGCTCATACCAGTTGAGGAAGTTATGGAAAGAACGGTTGAAGCGATGCAGAAATCGCCTGAAGAATGTTGGCTTGCGGCCCACTATCTCATCGTCGTGCGCTTCATAATCCACGCGAATAAAGCGTGCGCAGAAGAGCGGCACTACGGTCATGGCAAAAAAGTACGAAGCAAAAATTGAGAACACCACGCCAAGTCCCAGCGGCGTGAAGATGTATTTGCTGATGCCGGTAAGGAATGCGACCGGGAAAAACACGATGGAGGTCGTAGAAGTAGCCGCGAGAACTGCAAGTGCGACTTCCATGCCGCCCTTTTCCGCGGCTTCTTGCGGCGGTGTCCCCATTTCCATAAAGCGGAAGATGTTTTCCAGTACCACAACCGAGTCATTGATCAAGCGGCTGAAGGCTAGCGCAAGTCCGCCCAGAATCATCGTGTTGATGGAACCGCCCATCAGGTTTGTCAGCAGCAGGCAGACCAAAGCGGAAAGCGGAATCGACAACATCACTGCAAATGTGGCGCGCGGGCTACCCAGAAAAACCAGGATCATGATTCCCGTGAGCACGAGTCCGATGCTCGCTTCCTTGACCAGGTTTTTGATTGCCAGCTTCACAAAAATCGATTGGTCGAAGACCACGGCCGTCTTCAGTTGCGAAGGAATATCGACAAGGCGCTTGATCGCCGCCTTCATGCCGTCAACAATGGTGATCGTATTGCTGTCGCCGCCCTGCTTGAAGATAGGCACGTAAACCGAGCGTTGGCCGTCGATGCGCACAATGTTGTACTGTAACGCTCCCGCATCCTCGGCTTTGCCGATATCGGCTACAAGGACCGACGAATTACCGACGGACTTGAGCGGCATCTCGTTCATCGATTTCGCATCGGGGAACTGGCTGTTGGCGTAAATGTTATAGTCCTTGGAGCCGATGCGTACGTCGCCTGCGGGCAGAATTAGGTTTGACTCGTTGACAGACTTCACCACGTCGTTGAGGCTCATGTTGCGCGCCTCAAGCTTGAGCGGATCGACGTAGATCTGAATTTGCCGGTAGGTGCCGCCGTAGGGTTGCGGCACAGATGCGCCTTGCACGTTGGCAATCTGGTTGCGTACCTGGAACTGCGCGATGTCTTTGAGTTGCGTCTCGTTCAAACCCTGTCCCTTGAGCGTAACCAGGCATACCGGCTGGCTCGACGCGTCCATGCCAAGCACGACGGGCGGAAGTGTTCCTGGCGGCAGCCGGCGCAGGTCGGCCATGGCCAGGTTGGCCACGTTGCTTAATGCGGCATTCGGGTCGGTGCCGGGCTTGAAGTAAATCTTGATGAGACTCACACCGGTGAGCGAGCGTGATTCGCTGTGATCCACGTTGGCCGCAAGCGTGAAAAACCGCTCGAATGTGTTAGTGATGTCCGCTTCGATTTGTTGCGGCGGCATGCCGCTATAGAATGTGGCAACCACCACAACCGGCATGTCGATTTTGGGGAAGAGATCGACGGGCATGCGCACCGTGTTAACCACGCCAACCAGCCCCACCATGAGGCAGAGCATGATGATGAAGTAGGGAAACTTGAGAGCAAACCTTGGCATTAGTTTTTGCTCCCCTCGTTTTCCTCGGCTTTAATGTCGATGGTGCCGCCGGTCTCGTGCACGGTGTCGGAAGCAGGTTCCTGAGTAAGCAGCGGGTTGACCTGCTGACCTTCGCGATAATTCTCCTGCCCGCCGATCACGACACGCTCGCCCGGATTGAGTCCGCTGACAATCTCGACCAGCTTTTGTCCTTCCAGCCCCACTTGAACGCTGCGGACGTGAATGCGATTGCTGTCGTCAAGCGCGTAGATTGTCCGCTGGTTGCCGTTCAACACCAGTGCTTCCACTGGAATGGTCACCACGTTTTTATGATCATCCAGTTCGAGCAGGGTGTTAGCATACATGCCCGGAGCGATGGAGAGATCTTTGTTGTCGACATCGATCTCGGTCTCCATGGTGCGTGTCTCGAAGTTCACATTGCGCGTAAAGCGCACGATCTTGCCGGTAAAACTGCGGTTGATCGCATCTACGCGTACTTCGAGCTGATCGCCGGCATGCACATATTGCACGTCGTCTTCCGGAACGGGAACGCGCAGCCGTAGAAGGCTGCTTTGCGACAAGCGAACGATCGGCAGTGCTTGATCGTTGGAGTTAGTTCCGCCCTGAATGAGTGCGCCTGTATCGGCATAGCGCCAGATCACGACCCCTGAAATGGGCGCCGTGACATTGGTGTAGTTCTCGAGCGCCTGAACGCCCTGTTTGTCTGCGTTTGCCGCCCCCATATGCTGTTTGGCGGCGGCCATTGCAGCCTTGGCGGAATCCACCTGTGCTTGAGCGGAGAGATCCTGCGCCTGCGCATTGTCCAGTTCCTGTTGCGCGATGAGTCCGGGGCGGGTGGCGGCGGCCTGCTTCAATCGTTCCGACTGCGCGTGCAGGGCCCTGTAAGTCGCCTCGGCGCGATCGATTTCATGCTGGGCTCGCGTAATCTCTTCTTTGCTTTGCTCCATTGCGAAGGTGGCTGCCTGCAACTGAGCCTTCAGTTCGGGCACCTGCAGCACTGCCAGTGTTTGCCCTTGCCGGGCAACATCACCGATGTCTACGTTGATGCGCGACATATACCCGCTCACCTTGGGGTGCACGTCGACAACCTGATACGGCTGGAATTGCCCGGCCAGCGTGAGAACGCGCGAGATATCGCCACGCTGGGCGGCAGCGACACGCGCTGAGGCAACCCTACCCGCATCAACATCCGAATTTCCCTTGCCGGCGTGGCAACCGGAAAAGCCGAATGCGGTGCAAAGAGCTGCCAGAACGGCTGCAAGCTTTGAAAAAGATTTGCGCATGAAGGTCAGACTCCTGGTTGTGGGAGTTTTTTTCTACAGGTCGCTATGTGTCAGGCTGGGACCGAGACGCCAAGGCAAGCGACAGTCGCGCTACCTGTTGGATGCACGCTCTGAAACAGGAGTTGCGCTCGTGAGGAAAGCACGCGCCGATGCCCTGAATTCTGCGGATTCAGCGGATAAGAACAGCGAGAGACACAGGCCGACCAGGAAATTTGCCTGCGATCAACTAAAGTGTTGGCGGAGGACGGAAGAAAAGCCCGGGAGAGAAGTATGGTGCAGCAGAAACTGGAATGCGGTTGAATTCGGCGTCGACGCCGGGTTGAAAATCGGCGTTCGTCCAAGCGAGTGAGACGATGGATGCCAGGAAAATCAGGTCGATAGGGAATGTAGCCTGGTGAATCTTCGAAATGCCATGAGGCACGGGGACTGGCAACTCTTTGGGGAAAGCCTTCTGGCTCTGGATATCACGCCCAGGACCGTTAGCCGGACTGTACCAGGCTGTTTTCGCCTCTAACGCAAAGAGGAACGCCAGCAGGCACAGACCCAGAGCGAGTGTGTTGCGTCTCATATGCGGAGAAGCTAGAAATCGCATCATCATGCACAGTTTACCATCGTGTTCCTCGAGTCGTTTCCTTCTAAATAAGCGTAGCAGCGCCAAAGAACCCGCCAACCTGCGCGGGACGGTTGCCCGCCAATCCGGAAGTAACCTTTGAAATACAATAACGCTCGGTGAGTTGGTTCCCCGTTTTCCGCACATCGCAGAACTTCAGGCGCGAATCTCATCTCCTCTCAAATCCCGTGTACTTGTAGCGAACTCAAGGACCGCGTTTCCTTTTCCATACACTCTTTTAACTATTATATACTCAACACTTTACAGAATTTCATGATCATCTGCTTGGCGGTTATTCTTTCACGAATGCCACGTCGATGCTGGTTTGTATTGCCGCTTCGAAGGCCCGCCACGAACAGGATTGATCGGCACGGCTGCAGCCGGGCACAAACACAGCCACTCGTTCCGGTGGGTTATCGAGATGGAGTGGCGTGGCGTTACGCATCTGGTCCAGCGTTTGCGCAGTGTAATAGGTGCGCACAGAATACTCAGTCGCGCCGCCCTTCTTCCATAACTCAAAAACCAGCGCTCCACCCGGCGGCGTATCGTCGCGGCGGCCATCGATAAACCAGTTCAATCCCAGGGCGCCACTGATATTGGCGAGGTTTGTGTCGTGGCCTACGAGAATCAGAACACGATCGCCGGGTTTGCCGATTGCCCCTGTTACCGCTTGCCCATCGGCCGCTTGCTTCATCGACTGAAGAATGTGGAAGAGAAGGTTCGAGGACTGGACATGGGCAATGTAGCCGGTGCGCTGTGCAATGTCTTCGCTGGCGGTATGGAGTTGCAAGAGCTCGCGTAGCTTGCGAATATCTACGCGGCCCCAGCCCACATTGGCCGCATCCATGCCCTCGGTATATTCAAGCAACATATTTTCAGCCATGGTCGAGGCTGTACCCAGCGGCGTGTGCAGGTCAACCAGGTGGTCCCCTTTACCCGGCCCAAGCGAGGCGGGGATATCGAAGAGAGATTCAGGTATCGGCGCACTTGCGCAGGTCATGCCGGGATTGCAGTCGAGCAAAACCTTTTCAAGTGCCCCGAGCTGAGGGCGATATGCTTCAGTCAAGCCCTGCGGGTTGCTGCCGATGCGTCCTGAGATGGCTGCCAGAGCCAGTGCTTTATCAGGATGCCCGACGCCAGCGCTCAAAGAATGAAAGAGCGGATCGGCGGTTCCTTCAGGGAGTGCGCTGACTTCCACGGCGCAGCCCGATGCAAGTCCTGCCGCGAGAGCCTTGCCGGTCTCACGGGTGCGCTGGTCGGAGTCGGCAACGATGCGAATATGCTGCGCATCTGCGCAGCCGCCCGGCGCGAGAAGTCCTTGTGAGGCCAGCAATTCGCGATCGTAGGCGCCGAACAAAGTCATGAGATGCGCACCATGCTCGGTGAGGTAGCCGGGAGGAACGTCCCACTTGGGCCACGTTTGCCGGGAGTATTGATTTAACTGGTCCGCCTTACCGGTGGGCGAGCGCACTCCGTGGCGGCTGACGATCACGACGAACTTCAATTCGTCTTTCTGAACTGCCGCGTTCTTCGCTTTGCTTTCATTGGGCGCTTGCGAAGCTAGCCTGAACGCGGCAAACAGCAGACAACTCAGAACGAACGCAGCGGTTCGGTTAGAAATGCGGCCTCTCATTTACCTTCTCCGGAATTGATCCCACTTTTGTCCGTTGCGTATACGCGAATTTCCGCGGATTTGCCGCCCACTCCCGGCACCCCTAAATAGAGCAAATTCTGCGCAGGAACAAATAAGGCAGTTTTTGCCCCGGCGGCCGTGTGCAAGACGCCGATCGAGCTAAGTACTTTGGCTTCGCTCACCTGGTAGGCGTCCACTTCGCCCGCGCCGCTGATCACATAGACGCGGCGAAGCGCGGGATCGTAGAAGAGATCGTCAGCCCCGCCGGCTGCCGGCTGGCTGGCTATCTCCTTGCCGGTTGACGCATCGATGGCGATCACCATTCCCGGATTCCGGCAGGCAACGTAGAGCAACTTATGATCGCTATCGAAAGCCATCGGCACATTGTCGGCGGCCTTGGTCAGCTTCCAGTGCGCAATGACTGCCTTTCTTGCTGCGTCTATCACTGCGACTTCATTTGACTCTGCAATGTTTGCAAACAAGCGTTCACCCTGCGGATCGATGTCGAGCCCCTCCGGATGAGTTGCCACGGAGAGGCTGGAGATCAGTCTGAAGTTCCTGGCGTCGATCACCGCGACTTCGGTTGGACTTGCCGCATCGCCCGTACCGTGCCCAACGAAGAGCAATTGGCGGGCCTTGTCATAGACCATGTCGTCGGCATCGGCGGAGAGCTTGATCGTTCCTTTGAGGGTGAGCGGGGTTCCCTTATATACCCTGAGTTGTCCAAGCGTCCCGTCGGACACATAGAGACTGCCGGTTTCCGCCGCCCACGCCAATCCGTGCGGTTTGCCCAACCCGGTGATGCTTTCGAGCACCTTGTCGGTCTTCAGATCGATGACTTCAACGGAATTAATGCTGGTTGCGGCGATGAAAAGGTGATTGCCGGCGGCATCAATTGCCAGATGGTCGAATCTTCCGGTGACTCCGGGAAGAGGAATGGTGCGATTCAAAGTAAGAACGGCCGGTGCCTGCGAATTTGCAAGATGGCAGCAGGCGAATAGGCACAGCACAAAGATCTTTTTCATTCAATTCCGTCTTTCGTCCGCAATAGCTGGGCGCGAAGAATATGCATCGTCAAGTCGATTACCCGAACATGCAGTCAGTTTTTGGGGGGACAGGCAATTGCGATTGCATATTCCCCCTCGATTTTTCTGATAACTTACGTTCTATTTGTCCGGCCAGCGCAACTTGCGAGGCCCCGAGGTCCAGCGCAGGGTTGCGCTGTAGGTTGGCTTGTAGTATTCGCGCTGTGTGAAGTACTGAGGGCTGCCGTTGTAGAAGCCGAAGACTTCATTGGTCAGGTTGAGGCCATTCAACTCCAGATGAACCCCTTTGTAGAGACGGGCGCCAACTTGAGCATCAACCTGGAGGTGCGGAAAGAAGTAGTTGTCGCCCCACGGTCCATTGAGCGGTCCGGGAGAATTCAGACCGCTTCCTGCAGGGGCGTTGTCGATGTACTGGTAAGCGTAAATGTTGGCTCCGTTGTAGCTGATACCCATGTGGGCGGAGTAGCGCTTGTATTCGTATGAAGGTTCAAAGTTGTAGGAATTCTTTGCCTGCCCGACGAGCGTTGGATTATCCGTGCGTCCCGGTACGCCTTCCGTGTCTGAGGTCGTATAAGTGTAGTTCGCGCTGATTCCTATGCCGCTGAAACCGCTTGGGAGACTCGCGAAGCGCTCCTGCACTGCGATCTCCACGCCCGATACGTGTGCTCCAGAGCCATTCACGTTTTGCTGTTGTATGTCAATTGGTTCGCCCGAAGTGCCGTAATACGGCGAGCTCGGAGGGATGATCGAGTAGTCGGCAAAGATCGGGTTGCTGAGCTGCTTGTAAAAATATCCTGCTTCGATCAGTCCCAGGGATTTGATCTGGTGCTCAAAGAGCAGATCGTAGTCGTTGGCATGTGTAGGCAGGAGACTGGGATTGCCTATTGTAATTGCTGGGTTGCCACCGAAATTGGTGCTTACGTACGGGACCAGATCAAGGGGGTTCGGGCGTGAGATGCCGCGAGCGTAAACGGCGCGCAGATTAGTATCGCTCGTGAATGCATAGCGCGCCTGAACGCTGGGCAGTGGATCCCAGTAGGTGTTGTTCGACGTGACAGTGGTATCGGAGAGCCAATTACCGGATGAATCCTGATTGATCGTGTACCCGAGGGTCCGCAGCGTGGTTCCCTCGATGCGGAGGCCGGTTTGAAGCCGTAACCGATTGATGGTGACGGTGTTCATGATGTAGCCCGCTGAAACGCGCTCGATCAAGTTGAAATTGGCTGGGTCCGAGCTGAAGTGAGTGTCGTTCACATCCAGCGAAAACAGGCCCTGATTGGCGTCATAGTATGCGACTAGCTTGTCGTAGCTGGTAAGCGGCCCCATGTGATAGTTGCCGCCGTAGTAGCCAGGGTCGGTATTTCCGCCTTCGAACTGATCTGCAGTTGCGGATCCGTTGTAGTCGAAACTCGGCGTATAGGCATTCTGGAATTTGTGAGCGTTACGGACTTCGCCGCCGAACTCCAGCGTGGACGAGTACTTGCCGATCTTATAGTTCTTGCCCATGCTGACCCAACCCTGCAGATTCAACTGAACCGCCTGGCCGGTGGTGGTGATGTACTCGTTCATCGTGTAGTTCGAGAGAGTGAATGTATCATCCGCAGCGACTGGGTTCGGATACATACATGCGGACGACCACTGGGGGAGATAAATGCTCTTTGCGCTGGTGCCGAGGTAGTTGCAGTTCGCGCTGTCGTAACTTTTCAGTGCGCCTGCGGTCGACCAGCTGACCTCAGGATTCCCCGATGCGTTGAGTTCGCGCGAACGAGAGACTGCCGCACCCCAATAAACCCAGGAATTATCGAAGATGTGATTTCCATCCACGGATAAACTTCCGATGGCGAAATCCGGCTTGCGGCTTGACTCGTAGAACTTGGGCTTGTCGTTGGTGTTGACCTCGTAATACCACTTGTCGCCCCAGTCCTTGAAATCCGAAAGCAGGAAATGAGCGCCCAGGCTGGAGTGGTCGTTGATCTTGTAGTCGGCGCCCATCGTGCCGCCCCAGCGCAGCCGCTGGATAGCGATATTCGCGGAATGTAGCACCGTCATAATACGGATTCGTGGTTCCGTCGGGATTAATGTCCGGTGATGGCTCAACATCATTGATTCCGCGACCGTTGTAGTCGTATTCCGCGCCCATGATCAAGCCCAGACGCTTGTCTGCCCTGAAGCGCTGGCCGAGCGTTGTATCCACCTTGCCCATGTAGCGATCACCCTCGATTGGGGTTATGCCCAAAGTGCTGCCGATGGTGAAGGTTGGCTGTTCGCTTGCCTTCTTGGTTACCAGGTTTACCGATCCGCCAATTCCATCCGCATCCTGATTTGCCGAGAGCGTCTTGTTCAACTCGATCGACTGAACCATGTCAGAGGGAATGGTGGTCAGATTGACCTGGCGGATGGCTGACTCGGGAGAGGGAACAGTTACGCCGTCGATGGTCAGATTGGTAAAGCGGGGGTCCAGGCCGCGGACCTGAATATATTCTCCTTCGCCCTCATTGCGCTGTAGGGTGACACCCGGCATACGGCCTATGGCATCGGCGACATTGGCGTTGGGCAAGGCGACGATCTCGCTTAACGGCATCACCTGCACAATATTTGGTGAGAGCATTTCCTCATTGATCGCCTGAACTTCATTCAGTCCAGTTTCAGCGGACACAACGACATTTTCGGAACCGCGAGTAACGGCCAGGGATATATCCATGTGCAATGTTTGTCCCGCGGTGACTGTAATAGCCCTTGAATTCTTCTGGAAGCCTACGCTGTGAACATTCAATGTGTAGGAACCCGGTGCGACATTTGGGAAGATGAATTCACCCAAACCATTGCTAACGGTAGTTAAACCGGCCGGTGCAAGATCAACATTCGCATTTTGTACCACAGCGCCAGCGGCATCAATTACTCGTCCCGTGACAACGCCCTTCGTCGACTGGCTCAGACAGGTGTGCACGAGAAACGTGACCAGTATTAAGGAAAAGAATGGCAAACGTCTCATAGAATCCTCCATACGCAAGCAGATTCCGCGTTCGCAACTCAGCACGGTCTTGTTGCGTGTATATCGTCACCTTAAAGTGCTTTGTTAAAGCTCCGTTAACAATGCGGCGAATTTTTGCTAAGGTTGCGCTTCTGGCGACGACAATTACGAACAGGTATGGTGAAATGAATTCATCTCAGCTGCGAGAGTTCAGATCTCGCTGGCGCTGCGGCGGACCATTATGCGTATTCTTATCGTCGAAGATGAACCTCGGATGCTGGAGTTGTTGAGCAAAGGGCTTTATGAGTATGGGTTTACGGTGATGACTGCGGAGGATGGTGAGACGGGACTGGAGATTGCCACGGTTCATGAGTTCGATTCCATCGTGCTGGACATCGGATTGCCGAAGCTGGATGGATACGCCCTGATGAAGGAGTTACGCGCCCGCGCGCAGACGACGCCAGTACTGATGTTGACCGCACGGGATACGGAAGACGAGATCATACGCGGCTTCGATGTGGGTGCGGACGATTATCTTACCAAGCCATTCTCCTTTCCCGAACTGGTGGCCCGGCTGCAGTCCATCACGCGGCATGACCGCGAGCAAGGAGACGGCACCATCAAGGCCGACGACGTTGTTATCGATACGATTCGTCGCACGGTCACGCGCAACGGCAACAGTGTCGACCTCACTCGCCTGGAGTTTCTGCTGCTTACATGCCTCGCTCGACGGGCAGGGCAGTGCGTGCCCAGGCAGGCTCTAATGGAATTTGTTTGGGGCGCGGATCATCCTGTCGGGACGAGCGCCCTTGATGTTCTGGTGAACTCATTGCGCCCAAGATTGATGCGCCTACCCAGGAAAAAACTGATCGGCACGGTGCGCGGATTGGGCTACATCTTTAAACACGCCGCGGCATCGCCGAAGTAGGATTCAAAATGAAACCTCTACCCATCAGGGTCCGTCTCACGCTGTGGTATTTCGCCATGTTCGCATCGGCTGCAACGCTCCTGTGCCTGGCAAGCTTGTGGATGCTGCGGCGTAGCGTAGATGTGACCGAATACCACGATCTTCAGGAACGCGCGGAAGATGTGCAGGAGGTCCTTAGTCACGAAAGTCCTGACAACAGCCTCGCACAAATCACTGACGACTTCACCGCAATCTATAACTTGAAAGACGATGGCAAATACCTGCAGGTGCGGGACGAACAAGGCAACTGGATCTTCCGGTCAAAGCGAATGATCGCGCAAAACCCTGACCTGCCCGCTCCCGGTCAACTTCCAAAAGACGGGTCGATCTCGGAGTTCCACCAGGGAACGCGCTACGTTCGCGTTCTTGCCTATCCGATTGAAGTGCGGGGAAAGCACTATTCGGTGCAGACAGGCATTGCCTTGAACAAGTCCATGGTCCTGCTGGCCAACTTTCGCACCAATCTCCTGTTGCTGACGCCGATTGTGATTCTGCTCGCCGCGGCTGGGCGGCCATTTCATGAGCCGCAAGGCGCTCAGGCCGGTGGCAGTGCTGGCAGCCGAGGCGCGCCGCATTAACGATCGCAATCTCGATATTCGCCTGCCTGTACCGGCGCAAAGGACGAAATCTCCGATCTGTCGCAGACGTTGAACCAGATGCTGGAACGAATCGATAAAGCCTTTGCCAGTGTGCGCACATTTACGGGCAATGCCTCGCATGAGCTTCGCACTCCCATTTCGCTGCTGCGTACGGAGATTGAAGTGGCACTTTTTCGTCCTCGCGATGCAGAGGAATATAGGGCGGTTCTAGGCCGTCTGCACGATGAAACCGTGCGCATGACGAGCCTGGTGGAGAACCTGCTTTCGCTGGCGAGAACCGATGGAGGAGCGGAGACCATTCTTCTTGCTCCCATTCGGGTCGACGATCTCTTCAGGCAGACCGGCGAAGTCTGGAAATCCGCGATGAATCAGGCGATGCTGGATTTTCGCATTGAGGCTGCCCGAAGAAGAACTCGTCTGTTCTGGGCGACAAGCATCTGATCCCGCGCCTGCTTTCGATCCTGCTGGAAAACGCAAGCAAATATACGCCTCCGGGAGGCTCGGTGAAGCTGTGCGCGGCGATTGCTGGGGCGCGCATCGTGCTTTCTGTCGAGGACACAGGAATCGGAATCGGCCCGCAGCACAAGGCGCGTATCTTTGACCGCTTTTACCGCGTTGCGCTGGCGGGCGAACCCATGCCGCCGGCTCCGGACTGGGCCTTGCTCTCGGTAAGTGGATCGCCGAGCGCCACGGCACGGAGTTGTGCGTTGAGAGCGACCCAGGATGTGGAACGCGCTTTTCATTCGCCCTGGAGAAAACCTATGCCGATCTGCAGGCAAACCATGCATTCAGAGCCTTGAAGGAAGGATCGGATGCAGAGTTGAGGTCGCCCTCATCTCGCCTGCTTTAAACTGTTTCACGACCGTGCGAGTGGAATACCGGCAATCTAAAGTAGCCTTCGACTGGGGAAAGACCTGAACGCTCACTGGACTCGTGCGCAACGACCGAATGCGAACCCTACCCGCCTTTCTGAGGCCTGTGGCTTGCGCTTTACACTGAGAAAGAGAGTCGAAGAGAGCCATGGACGCTGCCATCGAATTCCACGAGCTTTGTTTTGCGAATGCGCAAGGCCGGCTGTTGCTCGACAGGATCTCGCTCTCGTTTGAAGAAGGAACCACAGCCGCCATCCTCGGCCGGAGTGGTTCTGGAAAACGACGCTGCTCCGTACAGTCAATCGAATGGTTCTGCCTACGCGCGGCGATATTCTGCTCCACGGCAAGAATATTAGCGCTTTTGACCTCATCAAACTGCGCCGCAACATGGGTTACGTGATTCAGGAGACAGGCCTTTTCCCGCACTTCACAGTCGAGCGGAACGTCGGTTTTGTTTTGGAAGCGGAGGGGCGTTCCCGGTAGGATCGCATGCGCCGCAGCCATGAACTGCTTGAAGTTGTCGGGCTAAACCCCGCCGGCTTTGCGAAGCGCTTTCCGCACCAGCTTTCCGGAGGCCAGCGCCAGCGTGTAGGTCTGGCCCGCGCATTGGCCGCCGATCCCGAATTTCTTCTCATGGACGAACCGCTGGGGGCGCTTGACCCGCTGACGCGTGCAGAGATGCAGGACATGCTCCGGGACCTGTTAAGCCGGCTGAAGAAGACAGTTCTGCTGGTGACGCATGATCTGGATGAGGCGCTTTATCTTGCGCACGCATCATACTACTGAGCGAAGGCAAGCTGCTTGCCTGTCTCGAGCCGAAGGAGTTCATTGCGTCTCGCGAGCCGGTGATTGAGGCCTATGTGCGCGCCTATCATCGCGGCTGGCACCATGCGGCGCCGAAGATCCGGTTTGCGGAGAGTGACATATGAACGCCGGTTTTCTTGCCCAATACGGCAGCGAAATTGCAACACTGACGCTCGAGCACCTCTGGCTCACCGGAGCGGCCATGTTGTTTGCCACCGCGATCTCCGTACCCGCTGGCGTCTGGCTTGCCCGCTCGCCAAGATGGGCTAAGCCGGTGATCGGCCTGACCAATGTTTTGCAGACCATTCCGTCGCTGGCGATGTTCGGTTTCCTTTTGCCTTTGCCCTGGCTGGGGGAACGCGCCGCACGGATTGCGATTGTTGCACTCTGCGCCTATGCCCTGCTGCCCATTTTGCGCAATACCTACGCCGGAATCCGGGGCATTGACCATTCCGTCATTGAAGTTGCCTGCGCCATGGGACTCACCGATTCGCAACGCTTTTTCAAGGTCGAGCTGCCTCTCGCGGCCCCCTTCATTCTTGCCGGCCTTAGAACCGCGACTGTTACCTGCATCGGCATAGCGACGATTGCGGCGGCAGTGGGCGCTGGCGGGCTTGGCGAACTCATCTTCCGCGGCGTTGCGTCGGTTGATAATCGCCTTGTTCTTGCCGGGGCCATTCCCGCAGCGCTGCTGGCGCTTGCGGCTGATGCGGCGCTCGGCCAACTCGAACGTTGGTTTAAGGTTCCCGCCTGATGATGCACGCGCCCACAGTTGGGGCCGCGGTCATGGTGTGCGCTCTGCTCACCTCGTGCTCTCCTCCGCGGCCCAGCCATCCTGTCATCGGCGCGAAGAATTTTACCGAGCAAGTGATTCTCGGGGAACTTCTGGCGCAGGAGATCGAAGCCAAATCCGATCTCAAAGTCGAGCGGCGTTTTTATCTGGCAGGCAGCTACATTTGCCAGCAGGCGTTAGTTGCGGGACGCATCGACGCATATATTGAATATACGGGTACGGCGCTCACCGCCGTGCTCAAGCAACCTGTCGACCGCGATCCTGAATCCGTTCTTCGCACTGTCCGCCGGCTCTATGCCGCGCGATACGGCATCACGGTCGCGGAGCCGCTCGGTTTCGAAAACACCTTTGTCATGGTGATCCGCGGCGACGATGCCCGGCGATACCATCTCACGACGCTGAGCCAGGCCGCGAAGTACACATCGAGGTGGCGTCTAGGTGTGGGTTACGAATTTGAACAGCGCCCGGATGGCCTGCCTGGTCTAAGCAAAGCCTACGGGCTCAATTTCGCGAGCGCGCCGCGCACCATGGACCTGGGGCTGCTCTATCGCGCGCTCACGAGTAAACAGGTTGACATGATCGCCGTCAACTCGACGGATGGGCCGATCCAGGCATTGGGCTTGACCGTGCTTCAGGACGACAAGCACTATTTCCCTCCCTACCAGGCTGTTCCGCTGGTGCGCGACGATGCGCTGAAACGCTGGCCCGGGATTCAAAGTGCCCTTAACGCCCTTGCGGGAAAAGTCACGGAGGAAGACGTGCGAGCTATGAACCAGGGCGTTGACGGCCAGCATCGCGATCCAGCCGAAGTGGTTCGGGAGTTCCGCAGCCGGAAGGGGCTCTGAAAAACTCGACGTCTGTTGCACCATGCCGCATTCGAACGAAGATGGTGCCCGCGCTATTTCTTGTTCCAGCCGTGGAAAGGCGAGTGGTCACCCGCATTCCACGCCTCATGGAGTCCGGGGGCGCTTAAATCCCAGTCCGGGCGGATTTCGCTCGTCACGGCACGCAGGTCGCGCCAAAGATCGGCGATCGACGGGCGGCCCCAGAACCAGTAACCGTTATAGATGCTGTGGATTACGAGGCCAGGCTTGAGCACCAGCGTATACGGGATCATGGGATTGTGCTCGGGGTCGGTGTACTCCTGGATGTCGAGATCCTTTTGAACCGTTCGGCCGGGGTCGGAAAGGAAGGTCCACTGGGCCCCGACTGAGGCACGGAACTCCTGCAGCGTATGGTGATCGTCGGTGGCGATCGTGGCGATCTGAGTGTATGCCACAGCGATCTTCGGGTAGAACGCAGCGAGTTCCAAATGCTGCTGGTGCTCCTTTGGGCAATAGTGGCCGCGCGCAAGGGTAAGGATTAGCGGATCGTCGCCTTGCAGCTCGCTGAGCTTGCGCATCTTGCCCGTGTGATCGGGAAGTTCGTAATCGGGGAAAACGCTTCCAGGCACCATATCAGAACGCATGATTCGACTCCCTTCGATTCTTTGGGGGCCAGCGTCGACCCAGAATCCTCTTATTTTCGATGCATCGGGCCAGTTTGAGGTTACCAACGACGAGCCGGCGCGGCGCCATCCACGTGGAGTATTTCCCCGCTCACATGACCCGCCTTTGCAAGGTAAAGAACAGCGTCGACAATATCCTTTACCGTCGCCCTTTTCACAACTGGCTTCAACGTCGAGTCCTTGGGTTCATTCTGATGCATTGGCGTATCCACTTCGCCGGGAGCCACAGCATTAAAGCGAATGCCATCATTTCCATACTCGACGGCGAGGTTCTGGGTTGCTGCGTTCAATCCGCCCTTTGTAATCATCGAGATCGAGCCATTTTCGCCGGCGATTGGCCGGTCGGCAAGCGCCGCAGAGATCGTCAAAACGCACCCCGATTTCTGTTTCAGCATCTCTTTCACAGCGCACTGAGTCATTAAGAAGAATCCAAGCAGATTGGTGGAGACGAGGGCGTCGAAGTCTTCGATACTGAATTCAGTAAAAGGCTTGGTCAGAAAGATACCTGCGTTATTTACCAAAACATCCACGGTTCCGAAGTTGTTGATTGCTGCTTCGACCGCCTGGGCCGCCGTTTCCCGTTTGCTGATATCGCCATCCACGAGAATCAGGCTGGCCGAGGCAGTCAGCCCGCGATCGGCTCTATGAGACGTCGCGACGACGTTGTAACCTTCTCTCAGAAACCCTTCGACCAAACCCGAGCCGATACCTCCCGCTGCTCCGGTGATGATTGCCGTTTGTTTGCCCGGCATATGTAGCCTCTCCTTCAAAAATGCGACCTTAATTCAGCCTTCTGCAAATGCGATGCCGGGGGCCTATCAAAAGACTGGGAAATTTTGAATTCCTTACTCTTTTGCCGCCGCGCAGACTGCCAAGGTGTCGACCCGATATTAGATACTGCGACCATTCCCGGCTTTCTTCATCCAACAGTTCATTAATGGTTATTTGCCCAACTTGGAGGTGAATGATGAAAGCAATTGTTGTCCACCAATATGGTGGTCCGGAAGTGCTGAAATTCGAAGATTACCCTGACCCAGTTCCGGGACCGGGCGAGGTGCTGGTGCGGGTCGCCGCCGCGAGCGTGAATCCGATCGACTACAAGCGGCGTGCTGGATTAACGAAGGATTTTTATCCCCTCAAGTTCCCGGGCCTCATAGGAGTCGATATGTCGGGGACTGTGCAAAAGATTGGGCCGGGAGTGGAAGACTTCTCCGTTGGTGACCTGGTGTTCGCCATGGCGGACAACACTTACGCCGAGCTCTGTGTCGTGAAAGCCGCGGCTCTGGCAAAGATCCCAAAGGGTCTCGACTTGATCGAGGCGGCTGCGCTGCCGCTGGTCACGGTGACCGGCAACCAATTGGCTACTGCTACGGAAATCAAAGCGGGCCAGGCGGTGCTTGTCTCTGGCGCTCAGGGAAATGTCGGGCGCTCGGCGGTATTCACCGCGAAGCAGCTGGGAGCGACCGTGACCGCAGGAGTTTTGAAGAGACAAATGGAGATAGCGAAGAGCGTTGGCGCGGATCAGTTGGTCGCAACCGACGACGACACGGCTATTGCGAATCTTCCTCCGCTCGATGCGGTTGCGGATACCGTCGACGGAACAACCGCCCAGAAGCTGATCGCCAAGGTCAAGACGGGGGGAGTGTTCGCTTCGGTTGTCGGGGCACCGAAGAACTCCGCAGAGTACCCATCTGTAAAGGTGGCGACAGTATTTTCGCAATTCGACAGGAAAACTCTGGAGTTCATGGCCGGGGCCGTCCGAGACGGCAAGCTGGTGATTCCTGTTGGCCCGAAAATGCCACTCAGCAAAGCGGCCGAGGCTCAGGCATTGGCAGAAAAGGGTGGTATCGGGAAGGTATTGCTGGTGCCTTGAACTCATTCCTGGACCTGCGACGCCTGAAGAGAACATTGGCATTGAACTCATTATCGATGGAGGCCTCGGTTTCTAGCGGACGCTCGATGATCTTCAAGGTGAAAAGGATGTAGCCGTGAAAGCAGCCAGAATTCATAGCTTCGGGCCGCCCGATGTAGTAGTGGTCGAGGAGGTGCCGGTGCCGTCGCCGGGCCCCGGCGAAATTCTGGTGCGCGTGATGGCCGCGGGCGTCGCTCCATGGGACGCACTCATCCGTGAGGGCAAGAGCAAGGTCAGCCCGCAACCTCCACTCACGCTCGGTTCGGACCTCTCCGGTGTTGTCGAAAAGGTTGGCCCCGGCATTACGAACTTCGCGCCGGCCGACGAAGTCTATGGCGTCACCAACCCGCAGTTCTGTGGCGCCCAGGCCGAGTTCGCCGTGGCCATGGCCGGGATGGTCGACCGCAAAACGCAATCGCTGAGTCATGTGGAAGCAGCATCGGCTCCCGTCATTGCAGTGGCCGCCTGGCAAATGCTCTTCCAATTTGCACAAGCGATGCGCGGACAAACGGTAATGATCGTCGGAGCCGCCGGGAACGTCGGGGCCTACGCGGTACAAATGGCGTTAGACGCCGGAATCAACGTGATCGCCATTGCTCGCGCTGACGACGAAGGTCTGCTCCGCTCTTTGGGCGTGAAATCCATCATCGACTCTAGCAAACCCGCATTCGAGCGGGACCTCCCTCCGGTCGATGCCATCCTCGACACGGTTGGTGGCAGTACGTTTCAGCGCTGTATCGCCGCGTTGAGACCCAGAGGCAAACTCGTCACCTTGGTCTCCAGGCAGTCGCTGCCGGCCGGGGCCACCTTCTTCTACGCCGAGGTGACCGCCGCGCGCCTGCAGACGCTCACACCATTGTTTGACGCAGGCAGAATCACAACGCGTGTGGGTTCAATCCTGCCGCTTTCGGAGGCGCGCCAAGCACAGGCAATGCTTGCCGGTGCACCCCACAAACCCGGCAAGATCGTCCTCGAAATCGGGCACCCGCGGCAGTACCCACCTGCACAGCAAAGTGCGGCGACGGACGTGGTCGGCGGAATGGCCGCCGAGCAGCCGATCGCCCAGGGGCCGGACATTGAAGACCAAAAGGAGAAGTCGAAATGACGAAAGATCGCCGCGGATTCAATCTTGCTTCGAAACCGAGTGGTGACGGATGTGTGGAATGCCTGGCGTCGCCGAGAGGTTGGTGGTTCCATCTCCGCCGGTGTGCCGAGTGCGGGCATATCGGGTGCTGCGATAGTTCTCCAGGTCAGCATGCATCAAAGCATGCGGCGGCAACAGGGCATCCGATCATAGCCAGCTTTGAGCCGGGTGAGAATTGGTTCTTCGATTACGGGACGGGTGGGGAGATCAGAGGAATGGAGTTGCTTCCGCCGCATTCTCATCCAAGAACTCAGCCCGTTCCTGGCCCGGCGGGAAGGGTTCCAGCCAATTGGGAATCGCTGTTGCACTAGCGCATCGATTAATTTTTGATAAATCGAAGTGGACTCGGAACACCGAGCCTTTAATGAGCATCGAATCGAAAGGAGCCATCAATGAGCGCAGTACAAGTCGAACAGAAGAGCTATGAGATGCCCCCGCGCGAAGGGCTGAGCATCGCACATTTTCTCACCGTGGCCGACATCGACCGGTCGGCTCACTACTACGAAAAGGTCTTCGGCGCGCGCATTTTGAGCATGGGTGACGGCAACGCGCCTGCGTACCTTCAGCTTGCGAATATCTGGATGATTCTGAACGTTGGGGGCGGGCCGACCCCCGACAAACCGACGGTAGTGCTCAGCGTCCCCGACCCGAATCACATCAACAGCTTTTTGAATTTCCGCGTTGCCGATATCCAAGCGTGCTATGAATTGTGGAAAAGTCGAGGAGCCGAGTTCATCACGGCGCCAATACCCAAGTACGGCGAGATTCGATGCTACATCCGCGACCCTGACGGTTACATCATCGAGGTGGGACAGAGCACCGATCTCACCTACGGTTAACGCCCGCCCCGGATGGGCTGAACGAAGGAATGTTCCTGTCCGCAAGGTAAAGCCGGCACTTCGGCGTGGATCGATGCGTCGCTTGAATGGATTCGGCGTTCGCGCCTTGTCAATTCTGCTTTGAAGAGTCACTGGCCCCAGCACAGAAAGGAGTACAAAATGGACGGCACAACTGCACAGCAAGAGGCCGCGCCCGCCGCATCGAGCAAGCTGAGCGTCAACGTTTTCACCGCCCCCGGAAAGGCGATGGTCGGCGAGCGGCCAAAGCCCTTTGGCGAAGCGCTCGGCTTTGACCCGATGACGTCGACTCTGATTTTCGGCGAGAATGACGCGGTGCTGGTGGACGCAATGACCACGGTTGCCGAGGCCGAGGCTCTCGCGAGCTGGGTTGCTCTGCACAATCGCAACCTTGACACCATCTATATTACGCACGCCCACTTCGACCACTTCTACGGCCTGGGCATTCTGCTTGACCGTTTCCCCGCCGCACGTGCCATAGCGACGCCGGAGGCGCTGAACGCCATGCAGATGTCGTTCACTCCCGTAGTTGAGCGGCTGGCCCGCCGCATGTTTCCTGGGCAAATCGCCGCCAGGTTGGTGGCGCCTGAGCCTTACCAGCACGAATCGTTCACTCTCGAAGGGCACGAATTTCGGATCATCAAGCAGGGCCGCACCGATAGTCCCGATTCAACGTCTCTCTATGTTCCATCCATCGGCCTCATCGTCGCCGGCGACGTCGTGTACAACCAGTGCCACATGTACGTTGGCGACACCACCCCCGAGAGCCGAAGAAATTGGATCGCGGACCTGGAGCGCTTGGCAGCGCTGAACCCGGCGATTGTTGTTGCCGGCCACAAGAAGCCCGGCGCGCCCGATTCCCCCTCGGCAATTCAGGAGACCAGGCGTTACCTTGAGGACTTCGATCGCCTGCAAAAGTCCGCAACCTCCGACCTCGACCTGTTCAACCAGATGACGGCGCTCTACCCGGATTGGGTAGCGAATCAGTCCTGGTTGATGTTTGGATTCCCAGGAGTTTAGCCAACGGAAACAGAAACGATTTCAAAAAGGAGAACAAAATGGCTACAAAAGGAAAAGTCTTAGTGCTGGTTTCAAGTGGAAACGGCTTGCCGTTAAAAAATGGCGGGTGCTATCGCGGCGCCGGCTATTACCTGAACGAGTTGACGGTTCCGGTTCGCGCATTGATGGAAGAAGGCTACGAAATCACTTTCGCCAACCCCAAAGGCAACACGCCGCAACTGGATCTGCACTCCGCTGTCCCCGATTTCTTCGGCGGGGATGAGGCCAGGCTTCAGGACTATTTCAAATTCCGCGATAACCTGACCGGCCTCAGAAATCCAACTCGCATCGCGGATGTCGTTGCATCGGGCCTCGATCAATACGACGCAGTTTTCGTTCCCGGCGGCCATGGCCCCATGATCGATCTTCTCGACGATCCCAACGCGGGCATCGTGATGCGACATTTCCATGAAACATCCAAGCCCACCGCGGTGCTCTGCCATGGCCCGATTTCACTGCTCTCTGCGCTTCCCGACTCGAAGGCGTTTGTCGCCGCACTCGCGGCGGGCGATACCGCCGGAGCCCAGGCCAAGGCAAAAGGATGGATCTACGCCGGATATAAGATGACCATCTTTTCCACGGCAGAAGAGCAGCAGCGCGAGCCGCTTGAAATCAAGGGCAAGGTTCTCTTCTACCCCGACTTCGCCTTGCGCACTGCAGGCGGTGACGTAAGCGCGGTCGCGCCATGGGGGAGCTACGCCCTTCAAGATCGCGAGTTGATCTCAGGTCAGAACCCGTTTTCCGACCAGGCCCTTCTGAAACTTCTTCTACCGGCGCTCGATGGGAAGAAGAAGTCGGTTTCCTTGGCATAAGAATCGGGGATACCCATCGTTTGCACGATCATGTTGCCATGCTTGGCGCCAGTCGAAGTGCGAGGGAAGGAGTTGCCGATGAATCTTGTGGCATTTCGCACCATTCAGATCGATGGCCTATCGATTTTCTACCGGGAAGCTGGCGCGAAGAATTCGCAAACACTGCTACTGCTGCACGGGCTTCCTTCGTCGTCGCGCATGTTTGAGCCGCTTTTCGCGCGGCTCTCCGACCGCTACCATCTCATCGCGCCGGATTATCCCGGCTTCGGACACAGTGACTGGCCCGACCCGAAGAAATTCGCTTACACTTTCGATCGCTATGCCGAGATCATGAGCCATTTCACTCAGGCGTTGGGGCTCTCGCGCTACACCTTATACATGCAGGACTACGGCGGCCCCGTCGGCTTTCGCATGATACTGGCGCATCCGGAGCGAGTCGAGGCGCTGATCGTGCAGGACGCCGTCGCGCATAACGAAGGCCTGGGAGCAAACTGGAAAACGCGGCGCGCGTTCTGGGCCGATCGGGCAGCCAATGAGAGCGCGTTGCGCACCAATCTCTTGTCGTTCGAGACCACGCGTGCGCGACATGTCGGAAACGATCCCGATGTGGAGCGCCACAATCCCGACCTCTGGACCGACGAGTTTTATTTTCTGAATCGGCCCGGCCAGGCCGAGATCCAGAGCGATCTTTTCTACGACTACCGAACCAATGTGGACTCCTATCCGAAGTGGCAGGCCTGGATGCGCGAAAAGCAACCGCGACTGCTCGTGATCTGGGGCAAGTACGAATCCTCGTTTGACCCGAGCGAGCCCGAGAGCTACCGCCAGGATGTGCCGCACGCCGAAGTCCACATTGTCGACGGCGGCCACTTCGCGCTGGACACGGCTGCCGATGAGATTGCTGATTTTGTGAATGACTTTATGACGCCTTCCCACAGGTGAAGCCTGATAACCGGTTGGCATGGATACGAAGGAATCACATTCAGCAGATCGTCACTGTTTCTCTGAATTGGAGCCGTCAATGAGCAGCGTACAAATCGAGCAAAAGAGCTATGAGATGCCCCCGCGCGAGGGGTTCACCGTCACACATTTCATCACCGTCGCCGACATCGACCGATCGGCTGATTTTTATGAAAAGGTCTTCGGCGGCCGCATTCTGAGCAGAGGCGACAGCAAGGGTGCGTCTGGGCACATTCAGATCGCGAATACCTGGCTGATTGTCAACGTCGGGGGCGGGCCCACCCCAGACAAGCCGGCGATAACGCTCAGCGTCCCCGCAAACCCGAATGAGGTCAATAGCTTCTTGAATATCCGCGTTGCGGATATCCAAGCGTGCTATGAGTTATGGAAGAGCCGTGGAGCCGAGTTCATCACGGAACCGAAGGAAAAGTATGGCGAGATTCGCTGCTACATTCGCGATCCTGACGGTTACATCATCGAAGTCGGCCAATCTATTTAACTCGCCCATTGATTGGTTCAACAGCCTCAGTAGATATCGATCAACTGAGTAACATGCCCGCTAACCAGTAATCGACGCTGAACTTTCCCGGACCCAGGCAGTTCAGCAAGATAAAAAGGAGTACGTACAGAACCTCTGGAAGATAGAGGAAATCGTCGAGCCAGTTCAGAGGCGAAAGTCCTTTGGGCATGGCGGAAAGCTTGGTGGTCAATATGGCGACAAGCATATCGCCCAATAGAGCTACGCATGCCATGCTCGAAAGAAATCCTGCGGTCAGCATGAGTCCGCCAACAAACTCAACACCTGCAACGAAATACGTCATCAGGCGGGGAGACGGAACTTTGGCCTTGACGAGAGTTTCGTACATAATTTGCCTGCGGCCGGCAACAAACAATTTGTTTGCCCCGGTGATGGCAAAGAACAGCCCGAGCGAAACGCGCACCAGCAGGATCGCATATTGCTCAAGATCACTGCTACCCAGCAGCAGAAATTGGACCAACCGATTCCAATCCACTTTTTGTCCCTCCACCAAAGGATATCGTAGATGCCATTATGCAATTGTTTTAGTCTCCTGGCTTCTGGCATAATCGCAAGCATCCGAGACGCACGTTGTTCGGACTTCGAAAACTTTTTCGTGAAGGAGAACACACCATGTGTGGACTTGTGACCAAATCTGTAGCGCAAGATCAACCAGAACAGAAGATAGAAACACGCACCACCATGAATCGTATTGCCGGTTTTACCGTCGTAGCGATAGCCGTGGCAGTGCCCGCCGTCCTCGTGGTCACGTCCGTTTACGCGCAGGACAAGTACTCGCTGAAGTCGCCGAGCGGAATCGCGTTTTCCGACTTCAGGGGATACGAAGACTGGTCCGTCGTTTCGTCCGCGCGGACCGAAGAAGTGCTCAAGGTGATCGTCGCCAATCCGAAGATGATCAAGGCGTTCAAGGCCGGCGTTCCCGGCCATGGCCAGCCTTTCCCTGAAGGCTCCATGATCGTGAAGCTGCAGTGGAAGCCGAAGAAGAGCACGGAGGCCCAATTCGCCGTGGATGTGCCTGATCTCTTTAAACAGGCTTTCGTGATGGAAAAGGACAGCAAGAGATTTCCGAAAACCGGCGGGTGGGGATACGCAGTGTTCAACTACGATGCCGCATCGGACAAGTACACGGCCGATCCCACAAGCCTTTCAGACTGCGGAAATACGTGCCATACGGTCGTGAGGGCGAAGGACTACATATTCCACCCGTACCAGAAGCGTTAAACCGCAACTGCTCTGCATGAAGTGCCCGCGCAGAAACCGCAACTGTTCAAAGCGCTAACAAAAGGTATGCAGCCGCGGCGCCGGCACGGATGAAACAGATCGAGTTGCGATTGAGCCGCTTGCCGTTACGCGTCATGGGCGGCCCCCCAGTTGCTCGAGCGGCTGCATGTGCGAGTAGTCGGGCGGCCCGAGGTGGGTTCGGATAGCGAGGCCCAGGGCGGTGACGTCAAAGAACCCGTCGGTTTCGAGAATGTGCGTACCGTCGCTTGAGACGATGTGCAATATGCCTGCCGAAAGCTCGCTGGCCCCCGCATCAACATCGCGCACGTAATGCAACGTGCCGGGATAGACGTCTTCAAGATCGCTGAGCGCGTTCACCTCGGCCTGGCTCGGCGGAGTGCGCGGCAGATGGACCGTGATATCGAAGCGGTCGTGACTGTATTGGCCACCGAAGCTGCGCAAAAGCAACAACTGCCGGCGGGGATCATCGGCCATCAAACCGTCGCTGTCGAGCGCAGGATTGATGGTGGCAATGGCCTGCGCCGAAGATGCATACGTCACGGCCTTCAGCGGCTTGACCGAGCTTCTTATTTCCATGCCCGCCGATTGCATCTTTTCAAGAGTGACGGCCTGCTTATCGCCGACAGTGAAAAGCGGCGCGACGTTGAGCTTGAATATGTTGTCTGAAGATGCGAAGGGGCGATCAATGTGGTAAATGAGCGGCGACGTGGACTCGATGGTGTTGTTCGCGAATACGATCGGCGGGCCGTCAACGCTGGCGTTGCACAAGATTGGGGCAGCGCCCGGAACGCGCGGATTCCAGTGGATCGTGTTGCCTCGGAACTCAACGTCGCGAAACTTGCCCTCGTTCCAGGTATAGATCTCGATGGCGCCTTCGGTCGCAGCCATGCGAGGACTAACGCTGTTGTCGATGCAGAGATTGTTGAGCACGCGGCTGTTGCTGGTGATGTAGCCGGCGCCGAAGACGGCGATGCAGTAGCCTTGCGTATCGTGCCCGTAGTTGCGCTGCACCGTATTATCGGTGTTGTCCCAGTCGATATCGAAAGCGCCACCGTCTACGCCGGGGCTGTCGGTCAGGAATGCCTCGTTATCCTCCACGGTGCATCGGTCGCATGTCCAGGTCCAGATGGCATTGGGTGTGCCAATGTCCTGGGTGGGCTGCATTCCGGTTAGCCAAGCAGCGCTGGCGCGGATCGAACTATCCTCGTCCCGGAAAAGGATGATGCCATCCCCGTAGACATCGTGCACGGTCGAATTGACGATCCGCACGTGGCGGTTCAACGGCGCGCCCTCGGGAAATGCAAAGGGCCCGCCGCCAACGAGGATGCCGGACCACTGGTTGGTATGCGCGGCATCGACCCCGTCCACCAGCACCTCGTCGAAGATGGCGGCCGGGCCGCTCGGCCCTACCACGACGAGCCCGTTATCCTTGTTCTTCAGCGGGCCGCCATGGACGTCGTGAACATAGAGATTCTTTAGATAAATATGATGGAGCGGCCCCTTATCGCCGGTGACATACACTCCATAAGTGCTCGCGCCGGAGAGATCGAGCGAGTCGATCTGCCAATACTCCTGATTGAAGAGCAGCAGGATTTGCCGGGCGCTTGCGGGAGCGATAATCCGCGGGCGCGGTCCCTTTCCATAAGCGGTGAGCCGGATAACTCGGGCCTCTGTTCCAGAGCCTTGCGACGCGAAGCTGCCGTGACAGACTGTGCCTCGGGCCAGTGCGATCTCGTCACCGGGATCGAATGGATGCGCCTCCGCCGCTGCCAGGCCATTCCATGGATGAGCGAGCGATCCGTCTCCGTTGTTGGCGGTCGAGCAATCGATATAAAACACGCGCGGTAAATTGTCTTGTGCCTGCATGCGCACCGCGAGGCACAAGCACTGAAGACAGACAATCGCAGCGGCCCAGCCGACGATGCAGGATCGAATGCCGGACAAAGAGCGAATCACAGTATGTTTCTCCAAAACACAATCAGAGCGGCGCTGCATACCGCGCGGCGCCGCTTGAAATAGAGATCGACGTTCTCAGTTCATTAGAAAGTAAGGCGTCCGGCGAACTGCATGACTCGCGGATAGTATCCTCCGGTAATCCTGCCGAATTGGCCCGATGCCATGTTGCCTACGGGGTTATCGTAGTGGGCTGTATTGAGCACGTTGAAAGCCTCCACGCGAACCTGGAACTTCATATCCCGCTGCATGGAGAAGACCTTGAAAAGCGATATGTCTTCGTTGGTGTAGCCAGGACCATAGAGGAAGTTGCGGGGAGCGTCCCCGACGACCAGCGGACCCCCTGACGTGGACTTCGCCTGCCCGGAAGGAATCGCGAAAGCGCTGCTGGGCTTATTGAGGACGTTGTTGAACCACTCAGTAACAGTGGCGTGCGCCACGTTAGGGTTGCCTATGAGATTGGGCCGTAATCCGGGATAATTCGGATTGGTGCCGTTGCTGACCACGTTGAAAGGCTTGCCGGTTTGCAGGGTTGTGATGCTATTCAATTGCCAGCCGCCAATAATCCCATCTTCCAGGCCCTTTGAGGTTGTCAGGAAGCGCTTTCCGTGTCCGAAAGGCAGCTCGATAATCTGACTCGCAACAAAGTGCTGACGCAGATCGGTGTCAGAGTTTGCATACTCTGAGGAAATGTTGAACGGGTTCTGCGGATAGTTGCCGCCCTTTCCGAGGTCGAACGGGGCGGGGCCGTTATCCATTCCATGGGCCCAGGTATAGGACAGGAGTGCGCTATAGCCCTGAGAGAATTTGCGGTTTAGTTTGACTTGCATCGAGCTGTAATTGCTCAGGCCGATGGGCAGCAAAGTATCCACCTTGCCTATGCTCGAGGAAAGGTAGCTATTGACGTTGTAGTTGCCCACCGCATAGGACAGATCTCTGGTATTTGCACCCACATAGCCCGCCTCAACCGAAGTTGAGTTGCCCAACTGTTTTTGTAAGGTCAGGTTGTAATTCCACGAGTGCGCCGTCGGAAAGTTGGTCGCCTCAGAATAAACCGTCTGGGTGTTGCCGCCCGAGACGTTGGCCAGGTTGATTGTGGAGGTTCCGCTCGGAATCGGGACTGAAGTCACGCGTGGCTGACCTGCGTCGAGGTCATAGGGCAGAAGATAACAATAGCAGTCATAGCTGAAGTAATTGACGAACTGCTGTTGGGTAAAGAAGGGATAGTTCTTGGTTAGTATATCTTCGCGGGCGTCGTTTTCAGGCGAATAGAAAAGGCCAAAGCCGCCGCGAATTACCCAGGTAGGCGCAATCTGATAACTAGCTCCGACGCGGGGCATGAAGTCAGTCTTGTTGGAATTGACAAGCGACCTCGAGTTCCCTCCGCGGCCGGCGAGATAAAGCAATAGTGTTGAGGTGCTGAAGTTTGACTGGTTGTCGTTGGCCTCCACATAAGGCTGCAGATATTCGTAGCGGAGTCCGTAGGTGAGATTGAGCTTCGGCGTTATCTGCCAATAGTCCTGCGCGTAAATGGTATGCTCATTGGCCGTTGTGCTTGCAAAGGTGAGTTGCAGGCCCTGATCGACGACGTAAGGCAATCCCAGCAGCAGGTCGGCTATCTCGTTGCCGCCGTTGTAATAGTACGCGCTTGGATTGTAGTAGTACGAGTAGGTCTGATCGCTGGTGAGCGCATCTCCCTCGCCGCCGATGTACTCATAGGGTGTGGGGAAGAGCGAGAAGTTCGGGTGCGAGTTGAGGTGCCTGTATTCATAACCGAATTTGGCATTGTGCCGGCCGCGCGTCCATGTCAGAGCATCCGTAAAGGTGTAGTTCTTGTCGCGGAACGTAAGCGGCTTGTATGTCGAGCCTCCCACCGTCGGGCCGCTTTGAAACTGGATTTGTGGAAGGTTGTTGGTGGATGGGAAACCAGGGATGATGACATTCGCGATGTCCCATGTGTTGGCAAGCGTGGAGCCTGCAAGCGGACTGTTCTGCGAAACGGTGGAGAGAAAGTAGCTACCGCCCATTTCGTTGAGAAGAGTTGACGAGAAGACGTGATTGTACTTGAGCGAAATTACGTTGTTTTCAAAGCTCGTCCGGTCGCCGCTGTCAGCGCTGCCGCCGTTCACAATGGGAATGTGGCCGGCGTATGGATCGCCGGTTGCGGAGTCGCCTTGCTCGGCGTCATAGGTGAGGTAGATGCGATCTTTCTGCGAGAAAGTGTAGTCGGTGCGCAGATTCGCTACGTTTGAGTTGAGCAAATAGGACTGCGCAACGGGGAAGTTGGTGAAGTAGCCTAACCCAAGGCTGCTGGACAGGGGCGTTGGAAAGAGGTTTTGCAGCATAAGCTCGCCTGCATGGCTCACCCTGTCCGCCGGAATGATATTCCCAGGAAACTGCTCGGCGTAGTAGTTGTTGTTAAAGAAGACCGGGTCGAAGATGGGGTCTTGCTCGCCGGTGTAAGGATCCAGCAGCCCGGAAAGATCGACATCGCCGTCGGGGTCATAGACCACCTGGTTGACGGGAGGCGTGTTGTCGAGGTAATTGAAGGTTTGCTGCGACCGGTTGCCCTCATAGGAGAGAAAGAAGAACGCCTTATCCTTCTTGATGGGCCCGCCGATGGTGGCGCCGTAAATCTTATCCGTTAAGCTGGGCGTGCTGCCCGCAGCGGAAAACGGATTATTGGCGGCCGTTTCTGTGGGGCGATAGAAGAAATATGCGCTGCCGTGATAATTGTTGGCGCCGGATTTGGTCTGCAGCAGCACCGCTCCTCCCGATGCGCGTCCGAACTCTGGAGCGTAGGTCGAGGTGACTACCTTGAACTCCTGCAAGGCGTCCAGGCTGGGAATCATATTGGTATCGTTGTTGCGGTTGCCTGTGACTTCAGTCCCGTTCACTTCAACCGAGTTTGAAAACTCACGTTGACCGTCGACGGAGAGGTTCAGATTGTTGCCTCCACCGCCGCTACCCACGCCCGGCAGTAGCACCAACAGACTCGTGATGTTCCGGCCCTCAACGGGTAAATCTGTTAGCTGCTGTGTGCCGATCACCTGGCCGGTTTCTGCGCCCTGCAGCTGCAGGACGGGAGCGGAGTCGTTCACAACCACGCTCGAAGTCACAGCGCCGAGCTTCATGGGAATATTGAAGCGCGCCTTCTGATCGATGTTCAGTTCAAAGGCTGGGATGTCAGCTTTTTCAAAGCCGGTTAATTCCACGGTGATGGTATAGTGGCCCGGCGGCAATGCCGTTTCAATGAATTCGCCTGCACTATTCGTCGCCGTGGTTGTGACGATGCCGGTATCAATATCGAGAATAGAGACGTGGACTCCATTGAGGACATTGCCAGTGGGATCGGAAATGTGGCCTGAAACAGAGCCTGTTGTTGCCTGCCCAAATGCAGGAATGGCGAAGAGGCACGGAGCAAGGAGGAGAAGCGCAAGTGTCTTGAGGCTTGCGGAGAAGCGAATCTTATACATGGCGTCCTGGCCTTTCATTTGATTTACAAAACACAGCAAACGTTTACTCAAGCATCCGGGTCATTATAGGCACCTGTCGACCGCCTGTCAAAGAAGCTTCCGGGCTTCATTTCTGGCTATACAACGTTTCGCGGTGAGATTGCTCTGCCAATCGAATGGATCGTCGCCCACGCTTCACTGTGCCCCGCATTCAGCACCGTTCGAGGGCCTGCTCAAAGTCTGCCAACAGGTCGCGCCAGTCCTCAATGCCTACCGAGATGCGCACCAGACCCTCCGACATGCCTGTGGCTCGAAACTCTTCCTGGGTGAAGCCCGAATGGGTGGTCGAATTGGGATGGCAGGCCAACGTCTCAACACCGCCGAGAGAGACTGCATTGCGACCGATGGTGATGTGCCTCAAAAAGTCGAAGGCTGCGGGCTTGCCTCCTTTGAGGACGATCGAAAACATACCTCCTGGGAAGTCGCACTCCGCTTTGTAAATCGCAACCTGCTCCGGGTCGTCAAACAAAGTTGGATAGATCACTCTCTCAATCTTCGGGTGTCTATGCAATGCCTCGGCGATGCGTTGCGCGTTCTTGCTCTGGCGGTTCATGCGCAGGCCGACAGTAGGCAAACGGCCATTCAGCATCCAGCACTCATCCGGTTGCAGGATGTTGCCAAACAAGCTGCGCGATCGCCTGATTTTGCCGACCAACATTGGGTCTTTGCCGAGGATCACGCCAGCCAGCAGGTCGCTATGGCCGGCTAGGTATTTGGTCCCCGAGTAAACGACAAGATCGGCGCCAAGAGGAAGCGGATGTTGAAATGCCGGGCCGAGCATGGTGTTGTCGATCAGGACCAGCGGACGGCTTCCATCTTCGGACGGCTTGAGATCTTCAACCGTCGCACAGGCGCGCCGGATATCGCTCATGACCAGGGTTGGATTCACTGGCGTTTCGATGAGGACGATACCCAGGTTTTCGGCGGAGCGGATTCGGTCATCGAGCAAGTCACCCTTGCCGGCTGGGGCAGCTATCCCGCGCACACCCCAACGAGGCAGGAAGTCGCGCAGGAATTGCAGGGTTCCGCCGTAGATCGGCGTCGTATACACAACCGTCTGTCCCGGTTTGAGCAGGCAGAACAGCGTTGTCATGATCGCCGCCATCCCCGAGTTGAAGACCAATGCCGCATGGGCCCCGCGCTCCAGAGGCACAAGCTGCTCCTCGAGAATCTCGGCATTGGGATGATTGAACCTTGAGTAGACCAGATCCACCTGCTCGTTTTCGGTTCGCTGCGCGCGGCCTGCCATGAGATCGAAGGCCCGCTCCGCCGCCTCCGGCGTGGAGAAAACGTAGGTTGAGCTGCGAAACACGGCTGGCCGAGCGGAGCCGACCGACAAGCGAGGATCGAAACCCTCCGTCAGCACACGCGTGGTGGGATGCAACTTTTCTTGCGTAGAATCATTCGTTTCCGGCATCGTGAATCTCCTCCCGAACGGCTGTTCCTGGCTTCCATCCCAGCCGCCGCGACCCTCTGCGCCGATGTTCGGCAGAAGTATAGCATTGCCGATGCGCAACCCGATAACCGGCCCATTTGCATGCGGCGTCCTTCTCAGTGCATTCCCGCGCGGCTCGTCAAAAGAAGAGATTTACAAACCGGTGACTAGCAGGTGACAACTCCCACTCGCGACCTGGCCTACGCTGAAAAACGCCAGAGAAGGTTTTTTAGCCGGTCACTTCCACTCAATGGTTCGATGCTTCCTCTGTGCCAACTTCCCTAAGGAGAAACGAGTATGCAGATTTGCAGGACCGCAGTCGCCGCTTGCCTCGGCGTGATTCTTCTCATGCTTTCGGCCCCGGCCCAAGCACAATATCACATCTACAACCTGGTTTCGAATCAACTGCACCAAGCTCCCGACCATCGATCCACTGCTGGCCAATCCCTGGGGATTAGCGCGGAGCGCCACGAGCGCCCTGGTGGCTCAGTGATAACGACACCGGCTGGTCGACTATCTATACCGCAGCCGGAAAAGCAGGAGTCACTCAAGGTTTTGATTCCCACCGCCGGAAACGGACCGGTCGAGGCGACAGGCCTAAACGGCCCGGGCACACCGACGGGAATCGTGTACAACGGATCGAAGACGGATTTCCAGGTTTCAGGGCACGTCCTCGTCTTTCATCTTTGCCACGCTGGATGGCACCATCAGCGCCTGGCGCCGGGCTGAACAAGAACCTGGCGACCCTCGTGGTTGACAACTCGGCCAACAAAGCAAGTTACACGGGCTTGGCCATCACCAGCAATCCCTCGGGGAATTTCCTCTACGCGGCGGACAACGCGAACAATGTAATCGATATGTACGACGGCACTTTCACACCTGGTGAAGTCGTTCGGTGATCCGTCGATCCCATCAACCTACTCTGTCTTCGGCATTCAGGACATCAATGGCCTGGTTTATGTCACCTATGCCGTACCGAACGTCGGCGCCGGAGGCTACGTCGACGTCTTCAAGGAGGACGGCACCTTTGTGAAGACACTGATTCAAGGACCGACACTCAACCAGGCTTGGGGTATCGCCGCCGCTCCGTCTAATTTTGGCCCGCTGAGCAATACTCTGCTGGTTTCAAACAACTCCGTCAACGGCACCATCAATGCGTTCGACCCGATTACCGGGAAGTTCGTCGGTACGATAAAGGACGAGAACGGGAAAGCCGATCGTTCTCAATAACCTCTGGGGAATTGCCTTTGGCGGAGGAACCGCGAACAATGGAGCGACCAACGAATTGTTCGTCACCGTGGGTCAGGGGATTGGCACCGACGAATTGGCCGGCACCTTTGCAAGAATCGTCTTCTAGCTCTTCGGCCGGCCTGTTTCTGCTTCGGCCAGATCGCGGCTATTCGCGATCTGGCTGAAGAACCGCACATCGGATTTAGGGCATCGTTCTATCAGTAAATAGGGGGAGGTTCGGGCTCGTAGGGCCGGCCGAACTTGTTCAAATGCTCTGGCTGTTCGGGGTGATCGGCGTGTATTTCACCGAGGTCGACAATGGTTCCGGCAATATGAACGCGCCGCGTGAGCCGATCGAGCGAACTCTGTCTCTGGCCCTCGATCCATATGTGCAAGTCGTAGTCGCCGGCGGGGACGTCCGTCACTCGAAACCCGCCATTTGGGTCAAGGATGCCGTAATACGGCGTCGCAAGAGCGAGCACCACAGCGCTCATCTCCGAATGAATATTACAGAAGATGTAGGAGACGCCCTCGCGCGAAAAGACTACGCTGCGCGTCGATCCCGCCTCATACAGACCGAGGTCGAAACGCTTTCCATCGAAAAGCGAAAATACATTATGAAAAAACGGATCGGCATTTGGAAATGCGACGCTGCTGCCCACAGGCACCACCAGCAAGTGTGGCGTGAACATCTTGTTTTTCTGGAGCAATGTGAAAGTACCCGGTGTCACGGGCCGCGCATTGTCGGCGGGCAGGGGATTCAACCAGATCACCGCCGGCGGAGTCTTCACTGCATTGCTTGCCGGTTCGCGCTGCGCCGTCGCCAGTCTGGCGGTCACCTGGGCGTGGCGCAAAGATGCAGCGGGTCCCTGTGCGCCCAGAGTGTGGCGCATCCCGCCAGGAGGGCCGGCCAGAGCAGTTGCGTAATACTCACGCTTAGCATCAGAATTTGTACCCCGCTCCAATTCCAACTACATTACTGAAAGCTGAGGAACCGGTGGGGTAGTAGGTCCAAAGCCGCTTGTACTCAAGCGAAAACAGCAGGTATGCACTGGGGCTGTAAATCACATTCGAGAAAAAGGAACGGTTTCGAGCCAGCCCTGAATAGCACGTAGTGCATGAAGATGAAATGGCTGCCTGAATCTCTTTGGCGAATGGGTTGTCGGTGCCGTAGCCCGCGTTCATCTCTACCCGTTGACCCGCCTTGGCCTTCAACTGTGCCCACCCGCCAACATCGTCCAGCGGGCGAACAATCCGGTTCGTTCCGTCGTATTCGGAGTATTCATAGTAGTAGTTCGCAAAGCCCCCGCCGCCAAGTCCGGCCAGCGCTTGTCCGCGATACGCGTTGGCCGTCACCTCAAAGTCTTTGGTCAAAGGAAACCGCGAGTCCACTGTGCCTGCCCATGCGTTGAAGCGATCACCCTCCTCCGTCTGGTGGGGGCTGAAGTAGCCTCCGACGCCAATCTCGGGACCAACGCCGTGCTCCCCATGCAGATACGCGATTCGACCCTCTGTTCCCGGCCATCGGCCGCGCTCCGTTTGCGTCACAGACGAGGCGCTTGAAGTTGACCCCGGCAGTTGCGGGTCGGAGGGATCGATCAGAACTGCCTGCGCTTCGATGCGCGAGGAGCCTGAAAGTACGAAATGCTGCGAAACCCCCATCTGAGGGCTCCAACTCCAAAGATTGCCCGCCCATGCCAACTCCGGCTGTGCGACGGCGACCAGGGATGTCGGTTCGTTCGGTTCGAGAATGGTGCGATCCAGCTCGATAAAAGCCTCCGTGTTCCGCCAATCCAACGCTGCATGCCCAGTGCGCATCCGCACCACACCGCCGGCGGCATAGTCCGATTGCGCGCCGTTCGCAAAGAAATCCACGCGAAGATCTGCGTGGCTGGTCGCATGGAACAAATGCGGTCCGCGCGCATCCAGCCCCAGGACGGTTTGCCGCAATGAAAGCCCCGTGCTGCCCGAACCTGGAATTGCGTAGGCCGGTGAAGCGGCGATGTCCACCCGCCTGGTATTTACGAAAGCATTGAACAGAAGCAATCCACTCACGGTTAGTGGATATTTCGATTGCGTCTCCACTTTGGTCACGTCATGCGTCGCGATCTGTGACTCCTCGATCGCCTGTCGTTCTCGAATCTCCCCAAGCGATGCGGCGTTGACGGTGGAAGCCTCGCCGCCGCTATTCGCAGTTGGCGGGTGAGTTGCGGGAGGAGCAACCGCTTTTTCCGCTGCCATCTGCTGCTGCAGCGCCTCTAGTTGCTTGCGCAGTTCGAGCAGTTGCTTCTGGTTCGCTTCCAACTGCGCTTGAGCCTGCGCAACGGCGGCTGTCAGATGCGCAATTTTCTGCTCTGTCGTTTCCGGTCTGGCAGTTTGGCCGGCCGCGCTCTGCGCCAACAAAATTCTGCTCGGGCAACAAAGAGCCAGGAACGCCACAGCAAACATCAATGAAGCTCGCTGCACCCTGTTTGCGAAGCCGCGCGTTTCCGCAGTGTATTTTGAGTTGGGTCTCATGACGTCAGCGCCGTGCTACCTGAGAATTGGCATTTCTCAATGATTCCGGTAGATGCCGCGATACGGTCAGGCGAAAGATTGTCTCGCCCTCCCGGCTGCTCACCAGCTTTACGTCGCCGTCATGCTCTCGCGCCACACTCCAAGCCAGCGTCAGCCCCAAACCTGTGCCCTTTTGCTTCCCTTGGCTCACAAACGCGTCGAAGAGGCTCTCACGAATACTTTCGGGCACGCCGGGACCACTGTCAACAATGGTCACGCCTATGAAGTCGTTCCCGGCGTCCAAGAAGATTTTCACCTCGCGCAGTCCCGCACTCTTTCTCGCCGACTGGCAGGCATTGAGCAGCAGGTTGTAGACGGCGCGCTCCACCTGCTTGGTGTCTACCGCTGCCGTCGTGTCGGCGGCGATCCCTTGAAACAGCATCGTTACTCGCTCAGCATCGGGATGCGTTTTCACCAGCGCCACCGCTCGATCTACCAGCGAGGACATAGCGGTTGGTACCCGCTGGAGCGCAGTTCCCGTGCGGCTGAATATCAGCAAGGAGTCCAGCATGTCTGTTGTCCCATTCACTGCAAGCCGGATCTCCTCAAACAGCTCTGCCCGCGTGCTTGCCGGGAGTTCCGGCGAGGCCAGAAACTCCGCATTCGCATAGACTGCAGCCAGATAATGTCGCAAATCATGCGAAACCGAGCTCGCCATGCGTCCGATTGTTGCCAATCGCTCGGACTCCAACAAGGCACGATTCTTCTTCTGAATCTCGTCGCGCATCTGGGCGAATACGCGGCTCAGGTAGCGCACCTCCTGCGTACCGTCCGCGGGCAGCGAATGCTGCCGATCGCCCTCGCCGAATGCCTTCACGCCAGCCGCAAGCAGTTCCAGCGGCCGCGTTACCATCCGTGACAACAACAACATCAACACAGAACCTGCAGCCACCGCCAGCAGGCTCACCCAAAAGACCAGCCGATTGATCTCCCCCTCCGCGCGGTCCGCGGCATCGAAAGACTTCATGACCACGAGCCGCAGAGGCGCGCCAGCTCCGCCAGACAGGTCTTTGCTTGCCGTCAGATATCGCTCCTGGCCGACCATTGCAATGCCCGAGTTGCCGGTCGGTTGCAGCAAACTCGCCATCACTTGCAGTGAGTGCTGCTTTTCACTTGGCAGAGTGCTCACGACGACTGCATTACCCGACAAAAAGGCCGCCTCTGCGCCTGCGCCGCGCCCCACTTCGCGAAGAAATCTTCCGTCGATCGCATACCCGCTGATCACGTATCCCAGCAGCGCCCCGGTCGCCGGGCTGCCGAAGTAAAGGGGGCGCACGGAATATTCAAAAAACTGGCCGTCGCTCAAAAGATAATGTTTGGATGGGTCCGCGATCACCGTTTGAAGATCGCGCCTCAAAATACCGGTGCTCGCCGCGTCCTGCGCGTAAATAGCCTGCACCCGTCGATCGCCGTCCGCAAGGGCAAACAGGTCGTTGCCGCTGGTCTTCCAAAAATCCGCGCCATCATCCTCAATAGTCCGCGGATCGTGCGTTGTCATCAGGGCCTTCAGGCTCGGCAGAGCGGCCATCAGAGCATTTTCGCGTTCAAGCGCGGCTAAACGCCCCGCCTCCATATCCTGAAAAGTTTCCACGGAGCGCTCCAGGTCTGACTGGAGGTTTGCATATATCTGCGCCCGTAACCGGCTGCGAATGATGTACAGGCTGGCAGCGGTAGTGCCGGCGATGATAAGCACCAGAGAGGTCAAAAACAGGGCTCGTGTCCGGATCCTGGCCCGTGTTTCTCGATTGACACAGAATCCTTTCTCTTACGGGACAAATTTGTATCCCGCGCCATACATGGTCTTCAGATGTCGGGGTTCCGCCAAGTTCGTCTCCAGCTTTTGTCGCAGCTTCAATATCTGATTGTCGACCGTACGCGTCGTCGGATACGAGTGATATCCCCATACCTCGTTCAGCAACTCCTCACGGCTCAGGACGCGCTCTGCATTTTCGACGAAATACTTCAGCAGTTTGAACTCGTGCGCCGTGAGTGTAACCGGCTTGCCGGCTCGACGCGCACTCATCTTGGCGAAATCGATCTCGCACTCGCCAAAACTGTACGAGGCAGTCGTGGCCACTTGCTTCTGCAACCTGCGTATGGCTGCCTGCACCCTCGCCATCAGCTCCCGCGGACTGAACGGCTTGGTCACATAATCGTCCGCGCCCAGTTCCAGCAGCAGCACCTTGTCCGCTACCTCGCTGATCGCACTCACCACCACGACTGGCACACCAGGTTGCTCAGCCTTCATAATCTTGCAAAGGTCGCGTCCAAAGATGTTGGGCAGCAACAGATCCAGTATTACCGCCGACGGCCTGCCCGAGCGGAATGCATCCAGCCCCGCCTGGCCATCGCCGCAGACGGTCACGCCATAGCCCTGCTCGCGGAAGGTCCTTTGCAGCACCTTCTGCATATGCGGGTCGTCTTCGATGATAAGAATCTGCGTTCGTGCAGGGTGAGCCTGCGCATCCGTTACACCGAAATCCGTCACAGCCTTTTCGCTTTGCAACATATCTTGATTGTCACCCAATCGCTATATGATGGAAACGGAAGGATATGAAAATGACAATCTACTTACATTCTTCTGACAAGATTGTAACCCCCGCGCAGTTCCTCGGAACGCCGGCGTTTTTACATGCATCAATTCGAGTGGCTGTCCTTGCTGCCTGCTCAGGTAGCATTGATTGATGGAAGCGCTTCGGTACTTTGACAAACCTTCTTATGCGGATCCGTTTCAATCCGGCTTACGTCTCTATTCCGACCCGGAAAACACTCAGGAGAAAGCGAGAAATCATCATGAAAAAGAATGCTTCTCAGAGCGTTGATTCTAGGCTGATCGACGCGAGAATCCAGGAGCTGGGTGGCTGGCGCGGAGAAATGCTCTCCCGCATTCGCGCTTTGATCAGACAAGCCGACCCGGAAGTCGTTGAAGAGTGGAAGTGGGGAATACCGGTGTGGTCGCACGACGGGATCATCTGCACCGGCGAGACTTACAAGAGCGCTGTAAAGACGACGTTTGCCAGGGGCGCCTCTTTGGACGACCCCGCGGGTCTCTTCAACTCCAGTCTCGAGGGCAGAGTAAGGCGAGCCATTGACTTCCGCGAAGGCGACAAGATAAACGAAAAAGCGCTGAAGGCTCTGATTCGCGCAGCCGTGGCTCTGAATACTTCCTTGGCTTCAAGTAAGTCGCGGCGCGTTACCATGGGTCGTTGAGCCGCGCTTCTGCCTGGAGGCAACGTGACGGAACAGGATATCCTCGCGATGTGCAGGGCGGTCGATGCGGGGGAGCTGTCGGTGGAGTTGGAGGGTGGTGAGACCTGGGACAAAGCTTACTCCGGGAACATGTGGTTCCGGTTCGGCAACGGCGTTCGACTGGTGGTCTACAATGACTGCGGCGAGTGGGACTACATTGACTCATACATTGCGCCGGACGGAACGCGGACAGAGGTTATTGTGCCGGACGTGACAGAGACGGTGGCAGTCGATCCATCGTTGTTTGACTGGGAGCCGAGACACTTCGCCCGCTGGGGGATCACGACCGGTTATTTGAACGAGCCGCTTGCTGACGATCAACTTTGAAAATTGAAACGCCTGCCTTCAATCGGGATGGTGCAGTCATGGCACGCGCCTTTACCTCTGATGCTCAGTCTGCATGAAGGAGCAAGAAGCATCAGCCGCCCAGGGTAAAGATCACATTGACCGTTGTCTCTATTTCCACCGGTTCGTTGTTGAGCTTGTAGGGCCTGTAGCGCCAGGTTCGCACGGCGTCAACGGCAGCCTGCGTCAGCATGGACGGCCCGCTCACGACGTGCAGATTCTCGATGACCCCTGTCTTCGAAATGATGGCTTTCAGCACCACCGTGCCGGTGACACGGGCTGACTTGGCGATCTGCGGATAAACTGGCGGAGTTCTCTGAATCAGCAGGCCACCGGCAACGCCGGCTGAGACGCTTACTGTTTTGGCAGGCGCAACACTCACACTGGACTGTGACTGGTGGCTGAATATGCTGCCAATCGCATTGCCGCTGCCCTGGCCTTCCATGGTTGACGCGCCCATGTTCAAAGGCGACGGCGCATCGTCGGAGGCCTTCAATTTAGCGTCATGCGGAATTCGTGCCGGTGTGGAGAGCTGATCTTGCATCATTTTCGACTCCACCGCAGGCTGAACCGCTTCCTTTATTTCTGTAGCCGGCTGGGTGTTCGCTGTACGATCGGCTGGCGAGGGCTTCTGAGGAGAGCCTAACTGCATCGGCGGCTCAATGATGGTGTTCGCCGGCAGCGTATCGGCCGCTACCGGTTGTGCTTCGACCGTATGCCTCAAAAAAGGCAGCTTGCCGCGATAGATCAGCGTAAAAAGGATGAGTATTACCACAACCAAGCCGGCGGGAACAGTTGCAACCCGCAACCAATTCCTGCGGGGGCGCGTATGCTTTTCCGCGCTGGCCCGATTCGTTCGGATCGTCTGAAAGATTACTTCATCCGCCTCCGCCATTGCGGCTGCCTTGATCGAAGCCGGATTGTGCGTCGCATTGGCTACGGCGCTGCTCGACCGCGTGTTCGAGGTCGTGTTGCTTATCACACTAACTCTGCGCGCCGGAACTGCCAGCGGCTTTGCCGGCTGCGCTGGCGGCTTGGGAACATTGAAGCCAGGAGCGGGGGTAAGAACGCCTGAACCGATAGGTTGATCGGCCGGAGAATCTACCTCATCCCATTCGCCGAAATCTTCGGGAAGTGTATCGGGTAGTTGAGCTATTTTTGCTGGAGATGCCATTGGCCATCGTCCCCTTTCTCATAGGTAGCACCCTTGTACGTGCGTGTTTCACGTTGAAAATTTTGGCGTAGTGGATTCATGGTGATTACTGGCTTCGGCTTTGCGTCCAAAAAGTAAGATTGCTCGGCGGCGCGAGGTTGAGTATGTGGAGTCTGCGCGGCTGTCGCAAGTAACGAATCGATATTTGGCAATGCTTCCACGACAAGTGGCACCGAGGCGTGCGCTATCGCATATTTCTCAGTGTCCGCCGGAGTAAAGGTGACCGAGAGTGTATGCCGCCCAACCGGAAGCAGGTCGCCGTCAGAAGGAGTGTAGGCGAAGCTTCCCTGAATCGGCGCCGTGGCGTTGAGTTGATAGGAACTGAGCGCGGTGCCATAGGTAATGGGGGCGGGTGCGGGCCACGAGATCAGGGTAGGTGTTGTCTCCGTCACAACGAGCCTCACGCTCGCACGCACCGCGTTGTAATTCATGGTGTCAGCCGGGGTGAATGTTACGGTGAGCGTATGATCGCCTACTGGAAGCACCTCGCCGGGGGCGGGAGTGTAGACGAACGTTCCCGGCACGGAGGCAGCGGCACTCAGTTGCGCGGCGCTGAGGGGGGTGCCAAAGCTAATCGAACTCGGCATTGGCCATGCAATGAGGGGATCCGCCTTGACGACTGTAAGCAATACGGCGGTCCGGGCAGTGGTGTAGTTGGCTGTATCATCCGGAGTGAAGTTGACTGAGGGCGTATGCTCGCCGGCCGCCAGCACGGAGCCCAGACCCGGGTTGTAAATAAACTTACCGGGAACCGATGCGGTGGCGCTGAGTTGTGCGGCGCTGAGCCGGGTGCCGTAGGTGATCGGGTCCGGCGTCGGCCACGCGATGACCGGCTTGGCCTTGGTGACAGTGATTGAAACCGAGGCTTGCGCCGCTGCGTAGTTGGCGCTGTCCTTGGGAGTAAATGTTACTGCGAGCGAATGCGTTCCCGCCGCCAGCAGCTCGCCTGCGGAGTGGCTGTAAGCGAATTTACCCGCCACCGACGCGGTGGCGTTGAGCTGAATGCCGCTCAGCGGCGTGCCACAGGGGATCGGATCCGGTTCCGGCCATGCGATCTCCGGCGTCGCCATTGAGACATCGTAATTGTCACCGCAGCCTGCGCGGTTGTGTAGCTTGTTTCGTCCTTTGGCGTGAAGGTGACCGAGAGCGTGTGCTTCCCTGCTCCGAGGACTTCGCCCTCAGCGGGAGAGTATTCGAATGTGCCGGGAACAGATGCCCTGGCATTAGCTGAGCGCCGCTTAGCGTGGTACCGCAGGCAACGTCGCGAGGCGCCTGCCAGGCGATGGTTGGCGTTGCTTTGGTAACCATGATAATGACGGACGCCTGCACCGCAATCGGAGCTTCCCCCGCCCTCGGGCGTAAAGGTCACCCACAGCGTATGCTTTCCCGCGGGCAACATGGTAGCCGGCGCTGGGGGTATATATAAATGTGCCGGGACCGAAGCTGTGGCATTGAGTTGGTCGTTACTGAGCGCGCCGCCGCAGGTAATGGGCGCGGGTGCATTTCCACGAGATATCCTGGAGCAGCCCCGGTGTAAGCCGGCTTTGAACCGATTACCGCTGGTGTAACGCGGGAAGCTTTTCAGTGATTGACAGGACTCTCCGCACCCCCTTTCCCGAATCCTTGAAGCCGAATACCTTCCTTTTTGACTTGGGTAAGGGATGCCCGGTAACGGCGCAGGCCATCTCCATAATCAGCCGCGAAATGGGCGAATCCATCATGGTCAGCGGAGTAGCGGTGCTCTGCATCTGGCGCATGGCGTCATAATCGCTTGGAATCTTCCACTGCGCCTGCCGGTTCAAAGCCTTGGAGATATGTTCTTCAGTTACTCCCAGGAAGCGAGGCTCGTAACGGTTGACTACAATTTCCAGCTTCGGGCCATCCGCATTAAAGAACCGCGAGATCAGGCGGTTGGAGTTGCGCAGTTCTGAACCCCGGCCA
>CAWIVA010000002.1:0-148268 GCA_963839225.1 uncultured Acidobacteriaceae bacterium | reverse complement strand
CGCCGCTGTACCAGCTTCACGTCGCGCCGGAATCTGGCGCCAAGAACCGGATTTCGCATCTTCAGATTCCCAGGTCCTTAAACAGCGCATCGGCAGTCTTGAAACGCTTGCCCTTTCGCTGATCCGCCGCCCGCATCGCCTTCACCGTGGCCGCGTTGGGAACCCGTACCTCGAAGGGAAGCGCCTTCTCTGCCGCCACGCGCACCAGCAACATGCGCACCGCATCGGAGACGGAGATGCCCATTGAGGCAAGCGTCTTTGCGGCATCTTCTTTCACCTTCTCGTCTACCCGGATATGCACCATCGTGGTCGCCATTGAATCAAGCTCCTGAGATACATTGTATCTCATTTCGTGCTGCATCGCAGCTCCGCTGCCTTCCCTGTTCTCTATTCCTTGCTTTCTCCCAGCCAGCGTTTCGTATTCAGCAACTGCCGCTGATCGAGGGCCCAGACTTTGCCGGTCAGCTCGTCGGGGCCTTTGCCTTCGCGAATGCATTTATCGAATTCGCCCTGACGGCCTGCATCTTGGCGTCGAGGTCGTCGAGGAAGTTCAGCACCAGCGCTTCTGGAATCATGGGCAGCTTGGGCGAGCCGAATTCGAGCTTGCCGTGGTGGGACAGAATCATGTGCAGCACCAGGGTCTTCAGCTTTGGCGGGAAGTTGGGCAGGCTGTCGATGGTCTTTTCCACCAGCGCCATGCCCATCTGGATATGACCCAACAGCGTACCTTCGACGGTGTAGTCGAAGCCCGATCTCCCAGCTCAGTTCACGCACCTTGCCGATGTCGTGCAGGATCACGCCGGTGAGCACCAGGTCGCGGTCGAGAAGGGGGTAGTGGGGGGCGACGCGGTCGGCCAGGGTGAGCAGGCTGACCACGTGCTCCAGCAGGCCGCCGAGCCAGGCGTGGTGGAGTTGCCGGGCAGCGGGAGCTTCGCGATAGGCCTGGGCCAGATCCGGATCGGCCAGCAGGGTGGTGAGCAGAAGCTTGAGATCGGGATTGGTAAGGCTGTCGACAAACCCGAGCAGCTGGCGCCACAACTCCGCTACGTCATAGTTGGTGCGAGGGCAGCAGGTCCGATTTGTCTACCTCGCTCGGCATGGCCTTGCGCAGCTGGTCGATCTTCATCTGCAGGCGGTCGTCGAAGCGGCTGGCGCTGCCGCGGGCCTTCACAATATCGCCGCGCTCGAAGTCTTTGGCGATGCGCGGGTCATCGGGCGCCCAGACGCGGCCCTCGAGCTGGCCGGTCTTGTCGCCCAGGATCAGGTTCAGATAGGGCTTGTTGGATTTGGTGGTGCGCTGCTGTTTGACCAGAACCAGAAGAAACCGTCGAAGAGCTTGCCTTCGTCAAAGTTGGCCAGATCGGAAATATAAATGTCTTTCATTCTGACCGGAAGCTTAAATCAACCGGGCCGGCTCCGCCCAAGAAATAAGCCGGGCCTGGGATTGCTTCCCAGGCCCGGCGGATTGATTTGATTTGCTCAGTCTCGCGGTGCCGCTAAAGCCGCGCCCTTTCAAAGAATGCTATTGCTTTGGAGTCGGTGCGGGAGCGGGCGGCACATCGCTCGGATTCTGCTCGGGCGCAACCGGCTTCTTGTTCTTTTCAGCCAGACGGGTCTTTTGACCGACGGTGGTACGCTTTGGACTTTTTCTTTGGACGCGGTATTGCCGCCCAGGCCCAGAGGAGCGGATTGGGTTTGGCGGTCAGCCACCTCGGCAGCATCGGGCGGCGGCGGGAGCATTTGGGTCCATCTTTGGGACGCCGGGCGCGCTCTTGGCGGGCTTGGCCACTTTGGGGCGCTCGCTGAAGCGGGTCTTTTGCGTCGGCCTGGTTGGTTCCAGCGGATTGACTGGCTCGGGCGTTGTATTGGCGGCTGTTTGCACCGCGCCTGCATCCTCGGTATTGACTCTTGGCAGCACTGGGGAGGGTCTCCTGGGGCGCCTTGCCGTAACGAATCTTTTCCTTCTTGCCGGGCTTCATTGAAGCCAGATTGACCGGCTGCACTTTTCCTTTTTTGCCTTTCGGAGCCGGAGCTGCAGCTTCAGCCGGAGGCGCTGCCTGCGGCCCTTTCTGACGGAAGGTGTGCGTAGTCTCGCGGTAGCGGGTGCGCTCCACTTTCTTCTTTTTCTTGCCCGAAGGCGGCACATAGGCGCTATAGACCGGCTTGATCTGCTTGGGGCTGGCGCCGGTATCAGTATAGCCCGGCGCCACCTCGATATAAGCTTCTTCGCGCATCGTGGTCAGATACGCGCGGATGGCCGGCTCCATCCGGCTCATGTAGAAGGCTTCCTCCACCTGGTCTTCAACGTCTTTCAAGGGCGGAACGCCGCCTGGGGTGTGCTTGATAACTCTGAGAATGACATAGCCCTGCTTGGTTTGAATGGGCGCGGTAAATTCGCCGTCCTTGAGCTCGAAGGTCGCATCTTCAAGGACCTTGGCCAGGGCCCCGGCTTGAACTGGCCCAGGTCGCCGCCTTCAGATGCCGTGGTGCCGTCGCTGAAGGTGCGCGCCAGTTGGCTGAAGTCGCCGCCGGCATGCAGCTTGGCCTCGATATCGTCGGCCTTGGCCTTGGCCGCGGCCAGAGCTGCCGGATCGGGCTGATCGCCGGACGCAGGGGCCGGGACCGGAAACCAAAATCTCGCTCAGGTGCACGCTCTCCTGCTGCGCGTATTCCTGTTTGTGCTGCTCATAATAGCGCTGCCACTTCGCCGGGGGTGAACTGAACCTTTTCGCCCAACCTGCTGGCGCATCACCAGCTGGGTGATGATGCCGTTGCGGATATTGGCCTTGAAATCTTCCCACGACACACCCTGGTCCTTGGCTGCCTTCTCCAGGTCTTCCATGGACTCCATGTTGTATTGCTTGCGGATTTCGTTCAGCTTCTTGATCAGCTCGGTATCGCCGGTAATGCCCAGCTCCTTGCCCTTGGAGAGCCAGAGCTGCTGGTCGATGAGGGTGCGGAGCAGGTCCTTGTGAGCCCCGGCGATATCCTGCATGGAGGCGCCGTGCTCGCGCGCTTCCGCATCCATTTCCTTCAACGCGCGGTCGTAGTCTGAGCGCGTGATGATCTGGTCGTTTACGCGGGCAACGATCTCCTCCACGGTGGTGCCGCCGTAAGGGCTCACCGGCGCGGCAGGGTGCGATTGCGCGAGCGTGGAAGCTGCGAACAGCAACGTACCAAAGAGGAACGCCGCAGGAGTGCGAAGAGGAGTATGGGTCATAGGTTAGATAGCCGCAGGAGGCAAACTATCACCCCCTTATGCATAGACGTCATTGTAAATGGCCGGGGAGCATGTGCGCTTTGCGGGGGAAAGAATCCGGGTCCGATCCACGGGCGAAATCCGTTGATTCCGGGCTGGATTGGCGCGCAAATGGTTCATTCCCTGAAATCACTCCTGGGAACCAGGAAAATTCCATTCCGGGATCTCGCATATTCGAAAGGCGATATCCAGGCGCCCGCCTCCCAGCAGGATCTTTGTAAAACAAATCTGATGCCGGTGTGATCTGAATCACAGGAAGCAGCATGAAACCGGGATATAGTTTGGTTCCATCAGCACCCCCCCAGGAGTTGCCAATGCAAAGACGAGACGGACCTCCGCTCATCCACAGCAATCGATACAGCGCAGATTCGGCTTGCCGGCATTGTGGTGGAATCGTTCGCCACGAGCACTGGTGCAGAACGCAGAAAGCCAGTGTTCAATATGCATACCGGGTCGTCACTGACCCGGCCCACCTGAGCATCGAAGACCGCCTCATCCTGCACGCCCTGGGTGCGGCATGGACAACTGAAACGGCAAGCTAGTTTTTTATTTATGAAATTGCGCCGAGGTTACCCCCCCGGGCCATTCACCCGCGCCCTTATCGGCAGCCAGGAATCGTGGGCTGCGCCCGAGCGCCATAGCTACCGGAACCCCGCCGCTGGCGTCAAATGAAACGAGTGATATACTTTAGCTCACGACTGCTTTTCCAGGGCCTTTAGAGCGGTTTCCTGTGCCCCCCTTAGCCTTGCCGGAATCGGGCAAGGTTAACTTTTTAGGAGCCGCAACTAACCGCGGTTTGCGTTCGTCCATTGGAATACCGAAGGGGCTCGAGTATCTGCAGTCCGGAGGTTGCATCTGATTATGACTCCTCGCGCTCGTCGCGCACTTTTCAGCGCCGTACTCTTTCTCGCCGTCTGCGCCGTAGCCGGCAGCATCCTGCAGGGCAGGGTGGGGGCCCAGTCTTCGGCTGACGAAAGCCAGTTGCGCGACAGCCTGAAGTCGTTCACCAACGTCTACGCGATCGTGGAGCAGAACTACGCCGAGCCCATCGACGGGGAAAAAGCCGACGTCGCCATTTACGACGGGGCGATTCCCGGCATGCTGCGGGTGCTCGATCCGCACTCAAATTTCTACGATCCCAAGGCCTACGCCCGCATGCGCGAAGAGCAGCACGGCCGATACTACGGCGTGGGCATGCTCATCCAGCAGCAGAACGCCAAGGTTTACGTGCTCACGCCCTACGAGGGGACGCCGTCCTTCCGGGCCGGCATTCACCCCGGCGATATCATCTTCGCCATAGACGGCAAGAGCACGGAGGGAATGTCCTCTGACCTGGTGGCCAAAGCGCTCAAGGGACCCAAGGGCACGCACGTGCAGGTGACGATGGTTCGCGAAGGGCAGCCCAAGCCGCTGGTCTTCGACCTTATCCGCGACGAGATTCCCCATCCGTCGGTCGATTTGCAGTATGAGATTCGTCCCGGCGTGGGCTACATTCACCTCACCCAGTTCCAGGAGACCACGGCGCAGGAAGTGGATGACGCGATCGACAACTTCGGCGATCTAAAGGGTCTGATCTTTGATCTGCGCGGTAATCCCGGCGGCCTGCTGGGCCAGGCCGTGGAGGTCTGCGACCACCTGCTCAGCAAGGGACAAAGCATCGTCTCGCAGCGTGGGCGCGCCTATCCTGACCAGGTCTATATGGCAACCCACGGCAATGGCGGCAAGACCTTCCCCATCGTTGTGCTGGTGAATCACAATACGGCTTCGGCGGCTGAGATTGTCTCCGGCGCGCTGCAGGATCACGATCGCGCACTGATTGTGGGCGAGACCACCTTTGGCAAGGGGCTGGTGCAGACGGTCTACAACACTCCCGACAATACCGGGCTGGCGCTCACCACCTACCACTACTACACGCCCTCCGGCCGGCTCATCCAACGCAACTATGAAGGCGTTTCGCTCTACGACTACTACTACAACCATGCCGGTGCTCAGCCCAACAATGCGACCAATCTCGAAGTCAAGCTCACAGACGCGGGCCGCACGGTATACGGCGGCGGCGGCATTACGCCCGACGAAAAGATCGAGAGCCCCAAGAGCAACCACTTTCAGGACGAACTGCTTTACAAAGACGTCTTCTTCCATTTTGCGCCGGTTTATGTGGCCGATCACACCGTGGACAAGAACTTCCAGGTGGACGATGCGGTGCTGGCCGATTTCAAGCGCTACCTGACCAGCCAGAACATCGACTGGACCGATGCCGATCTGGCCGGAGTGATGGATTGGCTGAAGACCAGCATCAAGGACAAAATCGTGACCATCCAGTTCGGGCAGTTGCAGGGATTGCGCGTGCGCGCGGAATGGGACCCGATGATCCAGAAGGCGCTCACTTATCTACCCGAGGCGCAGGCGCTGGAAGATAATGCGCACAAAGTGCTGACTGAAAAAGCAATGGCGCGGAATTCGAACCAGTAGTTTGCCGGTCAATCGAAAGTGAAAAGGCCGTCCTTGCGGACGGCCTTCTTCATCTTGGAATTGTATCGATGCGGTTACGCCGCATATTTCACATTTAGCCAAGCACGAAATGACTCTGCCCTGATTGCGGTGCAGTGGAGACGTGTATTCGTGAATCCGCTCTCAGGATTCGAGCTATCGCTGCAGCAGGTCGATGGGTTTTGTGAAGTCGGTCACGCGGATGTGGGCGGCGAGGGACGGGTGTTGGCGCTGGAGAGCTAAAAACATCTCCCAGGCTACGCGGCGGTAGCTGAAGTGGCCAGCTGGGGCGGAGCGGAGTTCGGCGATGTATTGCGCTTCGGCAAAGTCCATCTTAAAAAGAGAACGAATCTTTGTAGCCAACGGAAGCAGGTAGAAGGCGGACTGTGCGGCCTCAGGCGCCTGGCTTGCGGCGATTTGCGCGCTGGCTGCGTGGGCCTGTTTGATGGCGGAGATGAAATCCGCACGGCAGTATGCATCGATGAGTATGTCGATGTAGCCGTTTTCGTCCGATGGCCCGAGATCGCCGTAAGTGGGGATCTCAAATCCGTGCAGGGTGGTGAAGGGTTGGATAATTTGGGTGCAGCGCCGATGGCGATGCATATCGCGGAAACCGCCGATGTCCATGAGAATGTCGAAACGCAGAGCAGCCCCTACATGGAAGGCGCGCAGGGCTTCGTCGTGCTTGCCGCGATGCCGTAGTCCAATCTCGATGATTTCATTGATGCGCGCTTCCGGCAGTCCTGCTACCAGGTCTCGGATGTGGCGATAGGGGTGGTGGCTGGCCGAGTAAAAGAGCGTGGAGGCCAGTTCGACTTCGAGGCTTTCCGTTCGCTCCACCAGATCGACCAGCGGTGCATCGGCAATGGGCTGGCCGGAGAGAAATTCGGTAGCGGCCTGAGTCAGTTCGGTGCGGGTTTGGACCTCGTATTCGTTGGGCTGGGCATATTTCACCAGCGTTGGCGCGGTGCGAACCTCGCGAGTGAGCAATTGCGCTGCTTCCCCGGCCAGTTCCGGATCGGATTCAGCCAGCTTCTGAACCAGCTCGGCGCCGGCCTGGCCATTCACGTTCCACGCGGGACCTGAGGCTGCTTCGCGGAGTTTGTTCCCTAGATCACGGACCTCCGCGGTGGGGTGGGAGAGCAGGCGCGAGACCTGATTCTCAAGCGTGCGGGCATTCACGATCTGGCCCAGGGAGGTGTTGGTCGCCAGCGGCAGCAGAAAGCGAGCTACGTCGAATGCGCGAGCCTTCAGGGTGCGCTCGTAAGCCTCCTGCTTCATGGTCTCGGGACATTCAACTTGGCGGCGAAAGGATTGAAAAACGGCCTCGGTAACGCGCTCGTAGGCGGCAAAGAGATCCTTTATGGTCTTCGCGTAAAGCTGTCCAGAGTCTGAATCCGTGCCGAAATCAGGAAAATACCAGCCCGACTTCAGGAAGTTCTGGTAGCGAGTGGAGCGTTCCTGGCCGTCCCAGCGCTGCTCGTCGACCAGCACAATGGCGGCCAGCAGGCTGAGCCGCTCGATCGCAAATCCGATGTGAGCCAGGTCGGCGATGGAGCGATGGCCATATTGAAAATAAAACGTATTGAGAAACTGCTCGGCGCGCTGGGCGCTGATTTCCTTGAGCGATTCGCGCATGGAGAGCGCAGAGCGAGAGTATTTGGCCATGGCGTAGGCCAGTACCTCCGGCTCTGCGCCGTGGACGGCGAATACGTCGGATTGATTGCGTGCGCCGGGGGGGAGTAAAGATTCACTGGACATGGATAAGGGCTCGCGAACAGAATACGGCATGAGGGTCAGTCGAGGTTGGCACATTCGACGCCCTTCCAGATTCACCGAGCCGAAAAGACCGTAACGCGCGATAATATACGCCAAATGCGGCTGCGCAGGAGCAGGCAATGCAAAAGTTTCTGATACGGACAGCACATAGGCCGCGGCCATTGCCCCCGGGCCCCTGGAGAATGACCCAGCGGTGGAACGATCTGCTGTTTGCGCATTGGCCAATTCCCACGGCCGCTATCGGAGCGCTACTGCCCGAGGGGCTTGAAGTTGATACGTTTCAGGGGTCGGCCTGGCTGGGAGTGGTTCCGTTCTGGCTGGATCGCATCAAAGTCCGCAATGTGCCCCCCATCCCCGGAGCGCGCAGCTTTCCAGATCTCAACCTGCGCACCTACGTCCGCGACCACCAGAACGGTACGGCCGGCGTGTTTTTCTTCTCGCTCGATGCCAGCAATCTGCTGGCCGTGGCGGCGGCGCGCGCCTTCTATCACCTTCCCAGCCACTGGGCGGAGATGCGGTTGGAACAGCGCTCTGAGCGAGAGTTCTCGTTCTACAGCCGCAGGCGATTTTCCAGGGAGCCGGTAATCTTCAAGGCGCGCTACCGTGGGCTGGGACCGGATCGGAAGCTTGCGGAAGGCCGCCCTGGGACGCTCGAATATTTTTTAATGGAACGCTCGTGCCTCTTTACGCGCAACCATGCGGGCCAGGCCGTGCGGGCCAACCTGCACCACGTTCCCTGGCCCCTGGAAGAGGCAGAGGCAGAGATCGAGCGCAACGATCTTGCGGCTTCAATCGGAATTCAGCTGCCGGACCAGCAACCGGTGCTGCATTACTCGCGGCGGCTGGCGGTCTACATCTGGCCCGCTGAGCTGGTGCGTCCCGCTCTGGCCGGCCGGCCAGTGACCGCGGTGGCTACGCCATCGATGTAAACCCGCTACAAACTTTCTCCGTCTAACTCATCACTGCTACCGAAAACGGCTAGTCAAGCTTGTGCTATGCGTGTCTCATTTTTCGGAGTTCGACACATGATTCAAAGTACAAAGAGACTAAATATTCGCCTAAATCAAGCTAGAAATTAATTTTCACTTGCAGCGCACAACTTGTCGCCAGGCGCAGGGTTCTCGCGTTAGACCGCTGGCAAAAGCTGCAGAGTTTTTCCCTGGCGCGTCTCCATCAATTCGGATATGACTCCGAAAATTCAAAGAAAGAGGTACAACTTTCATGGTATCCAGGACGCAATTCAAATTTTTGCCAATCGCGCCAATTTTTCTGGCTGCGGCCTCATTGATCGTGGTGGGGTGCTCCAGTATCGCCACTCCGGCCAACAACAACACTCCATCCGGCTCAGGTTCTGCATTTGTGGTCGGCACAGACGCACCCCTGGCGGGTGTCGTTTCGTTTTCGGCGCAGGTTGAAAGCCTCACGGTCACCGATACCAACAACAATGTGGTCCCGCTCATCACCGGCACGCCAACGGTGGATTTCGCCCGCTATAACGGCTTGCAAACCCTGATGGACGTGAATACACTTCCGGCGGCAACTTATAACGAGGTTTCAATTACCTTGGGAGCGGCAACCATCGGCTACATGAATGTGCCCGGCGGCGGAGGTGAGCCCGGCATCGCAAGCCAGACGGCGACTTACCCCAATAACGCATCCAGTTACACTTACTCAGTAAGTTTGCCTAACCCGATTACGATTACCGCATCAGGTGAGCCTGTGGGTGTGCGCGTCGACCTTGATCTGCGCCAGACCATCAGCGTGGATGGAAACGGCAATTTCACCGGCGCTGTGACTCCGACGTTTGACATTAGGGGAGTTACAAGAACCGGAGCCGGCGGTTATATCGACGAGTTTGTCTCCGCCGTAGTTACCGCGCCAGCCGGCACCAGCGAGCCCGAATCCTTCGCGGTCCAGGGGCCGCACGGCGAAAACTTCACCATCGACACCACCTCACAAACGGAGTGGGATGGCAATGCCAGCCTGAGCACATTAGCCGCCGGCAACATCGTGGAGATTTCCGGCACATTGGATCCGGCCAGCCAGACCTTTGACGCCGACGAAGTGGCGATTCTCTCTCAGAATGGCTTCGCTGCCGGCGGACTAGTCACCTATGTTAATCCGGCAACCGGGCCAGCCAACTCCTTTGACATCTATGTTCGCGGTGTACTGCCTGGCACCACAGGCGTTCAATTGGGCACTCTTGCCACCGTTGGGTTGACCGGTTCAGAGAACTACTCCGTTTACTGGATGCACAACAGCTTCTCAAACTTTACCCAATCCTTCTTTAACCGCAGCGGATTGGTGGCGGGTCAGGACGTAGTGATAGGCGGATCGGCCACGAATGCGTCGAATGAATCGGATGTGACGGTCAACGATATCATTTTGCGCAATTGGGGCTATAACGGCACCATTGTTCCCGGCAGCGAGAAAGCCGGAGCGGGCACCTTCCAGATGCAGGTCAAGGGCTTTGCCGGCCAAGTGATTCCACAAACGATTACCGTCTACCTTGGAAATCATACCGACTACCGCTTCGGGCTGGCCGTGTTCGGCGACCTGCTCGATAACGCCCAGATTCGCGTCGTGGGCCTGTTGATCGTGAATCCCTCCAACGGCAATACGGTATTGCTGGCTCGTCATATTGATGGGCTTATCCTTACTGACCTTTAGCTGGGCAGCGAAACATGTCAGTTCGATTTTCCTATGGCGCCGGAGCTGGAATTTTAGCTCCGGTGATTCTTTCTGTTCCTGTAGCCGGCTTCCCCCTGCACCCGGTTTTCCTGCGCCCTGCAAATCCTCCACAGTTGCCCATCTATAATTAAGGACGAAGAGGGCGCGAAATCTTGCGCTGAGGCTGGAGACAGAAATGGGTGATTTGCAGGGAAGGATTGCGCTGGTAACCGGGGCAGCGCAGGGCATCGGTCGCGCAATTGCGCTGGAACTGTCGCGAGCTGGAGCAACTCTGGCGCTGGCGGATATCAACGAAGTCAAACTGGCCCAGGTTGCGGCGGAGATTGAGGGGGCCGGCGGCCAGGCGGCGGTGTTCAAAATAGATGTTTCTAGTGAAGATTCAATCCATGCCGGAGCAAAGGCCGTCCTTGAGCGCTTCGGCAAAGTCGAGATTCTAATCAACAACGCCGGCATTACCCGCGACGGCCTGATGTTGAGGATGAAGCGCGCAGATTGGGATCTGGTTCTGGATATCAATCTGACCGGAGCCTTTTTGCTGACGCAGGCGCTGCTCAGCCCCATGCTCAAAAATCGGTGGGGAAGAATTGTGAATATGGCCAGCGTGGTGGGTCGAGCCGGTCAGGCAGGCCAGGTAAACTACGCTGCTTCGAAAGCCGGCCTGATTGGGCTTACGCGCTCAATGGCGCGCGAGTTTGCCTCGCGCGGAATCACTGTAAACGCCGTGGCGCCAGGCTTTATCGAGACGCCGATGACTGCTGTGCTAACAGAAGAACAGAGCGCGGCCATGCTGGCGCAGATTCCTCTGGGCCGCCGGGGTACGGCCGAAGATATCGCCAACGCGGTCAAATTTTTGGCCTCCGATGCCGCTTCCTACATTACCGGCCACGTTCTCGACGTGAACGGCGGCATGTTCATGGGCGGCTAAACGCATTCCCAGGGCGGCTGCCGGATTGTCGCGGCTGCCTACACTCGTTCAAGTTACGGCCGCTGCCAACCGATAGATGTTTTGGGATGGTGCGCGTGGCGACCCTGGCAATTCCTGTCAAGAAATCTGCGATCTTGGCGCCCGACGTGGTGGGCGGACTGCGCTATGTGGCGCGACAACCGATCATGGACCTGCGCGGCAGGGTTCATGGTTACGAACTGCTCTTCCGCGCCGGCCCGGAGGCGGTCTTCCGCGGGGACGGCAATCTGGCTACCCGCACAATGCTCGACAACACGGTCGTCTACGGGTTGGACCGGCTAACCGGCGGGCTGCCCGCCTTTGTGAACTGCACCGGTGAGTCGCTCATCGACGACCTGGTCCATATTCTTCCCTCCAGCATGACGGTTCTCGAGATACTGGAAAGCCTTGATCCCACGCCCGCCGTGATCGATGCCTGTCGCAGGCACAAGGCCTCGGGCTTCCGTCTCGCTCTGGACGATTTCACCTGGAAGCCGAAGTTCGATCCTCTTATAGAGCTTGCCGACTATATCAAGGTGGACTTCATGGCGACCGATGCGGCGGAACGGCTCAGGTTGCTGAGACGGCTGAAAATGGTCGCGTTGGCGCTGGTTGCGGAGAAGATTGAAACACAGGAAGAGCACTTGCTGGCCTGCCAGGAGGGTTTCACACTCTTCAGGGTTACTACTTCTGCCGCCCGGTGCTGATGGAAAACCGCAAGGTACCCCCCAACCGGTTCTCGCAGATCGAAATTCTGCGAATGCTGCGCGACGAGTCGATCGATATCCGCAAGCTTACGCGGCTAGTGAAGCGCGATGCATCGCTCACCTACCGGCTGCTGCGGCTGGTCAACTCGCCCATGTGCGCTGTGCGCCAGGAGGTGAGTTCCATTCAGTCGGCTTTGCTGGCCGTGGGCGAGGAGACCTTCCGCCGCATCGCCACGCTGGCTATCACCAGCGAACTAAACACCGGACAGCCGGCGGAGATCCTGCGTATGGCATTTGTGCGCGGGAGATTCTGCGAACTGGCCGCAAGCTTCTGCGAACTGGACCCCACCGAGCAATACCTGCTGGGCTTGTTCAGTCTGCTTCCGGCCATGCTCAGGTTGCCCATGGAAGAACTTACGCCGGCACTGCCGCTTCGCTACGAGATTCGCCGTGCGCTGGAAGGCGATGCCAACCCGGAGCGCTGCATGTTGAAGTGGTTGGAGTGCCACGAGTATGGAGATTGGCCGGGATGCGATGCAGTAGTTGAGGCCAACGCGTTAAACGAAGAACTAATGATTCGCTGCTATGTGGAGGCCGTAGCCTGGGCTGAAGAGGTACTCCGTTCCGTCGCCTGATCGACCTGCCGGTTCAGCACGAGCAGGGAGTCAAATCCTGAAAACCAGATGCTCCAGAACAGGGCCGAGAGTCAGCACGGGAAGATAGCTCAATGCGGTAACAATGATCAGGAATGTCGTGAGCAGGGCGCCGAAGGTAAAGGAATCGGTGCGCAGCGTTCCTCGCGAAGGCGGCCTGTTCTTCTGTTGCGCAAACTGTCCGGCAAAGATAAGCGCCGGGATCGCCAGGCCAAACCGTCCCGCCATCATGGCAATTGCCGTCAGAATGTTGTAGAACGGTGAATTGGCGCTGAGACCGGCGAAGGCCTGGCCATTGTTGGCAAACGAGGAAGCAAAGCCGAAGAGAATTTCGGTAAGTCCGTGAGCGCCTGAATTTGTGGTCAGGCCGGCGAGTCCGGCTTTGGTTGCGATTGAGATCGCGGTCAGAATCAGGATCGTAACCGGCCCGGTAAGCGCATAGAGCACCACCATCTTGTTTTCGCATGGCCCGATCTTCTTGCCCAGGTATTCCGGCGTGCGCCCGATCATCAGCCCGGCCAGGAAAACGGCAATTGCAGCCGTCATGATCATGCTGAAAATTCCGGTTCCCAGGCCGCCGAAGATTACTTCGCCAAGCAGTAAGTTGACCAGCAGAATCATGCCGCCGAGCGAAGTAAGGCTGTCGTCGGCCGCATTTGCCGACCCGGTTGCGGTGTTCGAAGTTACCGCTCCGGCAAGTACTGTTCCCCCGATTCCAAAGCGAACTTCCTTGCCCTCCATGTTGCCACCGGACTGAAACCGGCTGGCATTGAAATCCACGGAATGAATCATGGGATTGGCGCGCTGCTCGCTGCAGTGCATTGCCACCAGCCCGCCGGTAAAAAGAAAGAGCATGACCCAGTAGAGTAGCCAGCCCTGGCGCGGATCGCTTACCATCCTGCCGAAAGTGTTGGTCAGTGCCGCAGGCAGCAGAACGATCGAGAGCAGCTCCAGAAGATTCGTCAGCGGTGAGGGATTCTCATAGGGGTGGGCGCCGTTGGCGTTGAAAAATCCTCCGCCGTTGGTACCCAGGTTCTTGATGATCTCCAGCGCCGCGACCGGTCCCTGCGGAATCACCTGCCGCGTTCCTTCCAGAGTCGTGGCAAGCGAATAATGATTGAAGTTCAAGGGAACGCCCTGCCAAACCAGCAGCAGCGACCCAACCAGCGCGCCCGGCAGCAAAACCCACAGCAAGCTGCGGGTCACGTCGACCCAAAAGTTTCCCAGCGTCTCGCAAGATTCCCGCGCGAGCCCTCGTATGAAAGCAACGCCTACAGCCAGCCCCGCGGCCCCGGCCAGGAAATTCTGCGTGCATAATCCTGCCATCTGGCTGAAGTAGCTCATGGTGTTTTCGCCCGCGTAGGCTTGCCAGGTCGTAGTAGTTGCAAAGCTGATGGCTGTATTGAACGAGAGATCGGGCGAGAGAGGCGTGGTTTGGTACGCGGGGTAGAACCAGGGAAGGAAGCGTTGCAACCGGAGGATGGCGTAGAGCAAGAGCGTGCAGATCAGGCTGAATATAACGAATGAAACCAGGTACTGTCCGGCGCTCATTTCCACCGTGGTGTCGACTCCCGCAAGGCGAAAGATCCATCGCTCCACGGGAACGCATAATCGATCCAGTGCGGTTCGTTGTCCGGCAAAGACCCGCTGCAGATACCCGCCCAGGGGTCGGATAAGGACAGTGACGATTACTGCAAACAGCAGATATTGAGCCGCGTTGTACAAGTTCATCGCAAGGCCGGTCCGCAAGCCTCTTGAGCTAATCCGGCAAAAGATATTCTTTCACAATAGTTATAAGAAACTGAGAGGGGAACTATAAGGAACTCGAGGTAAGGCTGCCAATGACAGAATTGCCCGCCTGAAAAACGGCCATGTATCTGTTCTTGTTTCATTTGAGGCTGGTTTGGCGCGCTTCCAGCAATTCTTATATAAAGATGTTCAACAGGAGGAATATAGCCGATGACCGCGAATGCCCCGACCGTAACGTCGCTTTTTCTTGAGTTCTCCCGGCACAAGCTGCTGGAGCAGTATTGGCCTCGCCTGCGTGAATCTGTCGAGCCGCTCACGGGCGAGCAGATTTGGTGGCGTCCCAATGAGGCCTCGAACAGCATTGGAAACCTGCTCCTGCATTTGAACGGCAATGTGCGCCAGTGGCTGGTTGCATCGTTCAACCAACTGAAGGACGAGCGAAACCGTCCCGCCGAATTCAGTGCAACCGGCAAGTTTACGGCAGCGGAGCCGCTCGACCTGCTGCGCGCGACCCTCGATGAAGCGTCGCAGGTTCTGGCGCGTCTCACCGCGGAGGACTTGCTTGCTCCATTCGAGATTCAGGGCCACAAAGTCAGAGGCCTGGACGCCGTTTACCAGGTGGTGGAGCACTTCGGAATGCACTACGGGCAGATTCTCTATATCACCAAGTACATCTCCGGTAAAGACCTGGGTTTCTATCGCCACCTCAACAAGACCGGCCGGCCTGAGTGAGGATTTGAAGTCACGGTTTCTTTATTGCCTGGCGAAGCAGTAGCTGAATCAGAAACCTATTGCCTCTGTCCGCAAGCCACGCGTGCAATGCCCTGCAGGTCGGAATAAAATTCGATTCCCTCGAATCCCGCATCGACGAGCAGCGCACGAATCGCCGCTTCCTGGCCATAGCCGATTTCCAGAACTAAAAATCCACCCGGAGTGAGCGCCGCAAAGGCTGCCGGAATGAGACGGCGGAAAACTTCCAATCCATCTTCGCCTGCGAAGAGCGCCAGCGCTGGTTCGTAGTCGCGGACTTCGACTGCAAGCGAACCGCGATCGGCCTCTGGCACATAAGGAGGATTGGAGACTACAATCTCAAATTGCCCTTCAGAGACAGGCGCTAGCAGATCGCCTTCAAGAAAACGAATGCGGCCCGCGACGCCGTTGCGTTTCGCATTTTCCCGAGCAATGGCCAGAGCGCTTGAAGATAGATCGGTTGCGGCGATAAGAGCATGGGGCAGGTGGTGTGCGACCGTAACCGCAATAATTCCGGAGCCTGTTCCAATGTCCACGATGCGCGGTTCAGGATAGTTGGCGGCCAGTTCGATAACTTTCTCCACCAGGTGCTCAGTTTCGGGGCGGGGAATCAGCACCTCCGGCGTAACGCGAAAGGGCAGCCCGTAAAACTCCGCCTCGCCGGTGATGTACTGGATGGGTTCGCCGCTCAAGCGACGTTCGAGCAGAACGGCATAGCGGGCGCTCTGAATGCCGGAGAGCTGCTCATCCGCGTGGGCCAGCAGCCAGGCCTTGTTCTGCCCAAAACGTGCAGCAGCAGCGCCTCGGCATCGAGCCGCGCCCGGTCAGGATGCGGACCCTCGGCAAGCGTGCGCTCGGACTCGGCGAGTAAAGCGCGAATCATTGGGCGATCATGCGGCTTGGGTCGCATCGGCTTTCAACTGCTCTGCCTGGTAATGAGTGATGAGCGCATCGACGATGGGCTGCAGGCGGCCCTCCATCACCAGGTCCAGTTGATGCAGCGTCAGCCCGATGCGGTGATCGGTCAAGCGGTTCTGGGGGAAGTTATAGGTGCGAATCTTCTCGCTGCGGTCGCCCGAGCCTACCATTTGCTTGCGTTCTTTGGCCAGCTCCGCATTTTGCTTGTCCATCTCCATCTCATACAAGCGCGAGCGCAGAACGCGCATCCCTTTTTCGCGATTCTTGATCTGCGACTTCTCATCCTGGCAACTGACCACTGTGTTGGTCGGCAGGTGAGTGATGCGCACGGCGGAGTAAGTGGTATTCACCGACTGGCCGCCGGGACCGGACGAGCAGAAGGTATCGATGCGAATATCCTTGGCCTCGATCTTTACGTCCACCTCCTCAGCCTCCGGCAGGACGGCGACGGTGACGGCGGAGGTATGCACGCGGCCCTGCGTCTCGGTCTCCGGAACGCGCTGCACGCGATGCACGCCGCTCTCCCACTTCATCTGCGAATAGACGCGGTCGCCCTCGATGATGGCGATCACTTCCTTGTAGCCCCCCACGCCGGACTCGGAGACCGAAAGCACCTCAACCTTCCAGCGATGCTGCTCGGCGAAGCGGGTATACATACGGAAGATCTCGGCTGCAAAGAGCGAGGCCTCGTCGCCGCCGGTTCCTGCGCGAATTTCGAGAATCACGTTCTTCTCGTCGTTGGGGTCTTTGGGCAGCAGCAGCACCTTGATCTCTTCTTCGAGAGCCGGCTCGCGCGGAGCCAGCGCGGCGATCTCTTCCTCGGCCATTGCGCGCAGGCCGGGGTCGCTCTCTGAGAGCATGGCGCGCGCCTCCGCCAAACCCTGGCGCACCTGCTTCAGCTCGCGGTACTTCATCACCGGGGTTTCCAGGGTGCTGAGCGCCTTGCCGGCCTGCTGATATTTTTCGCGGTCGTTGACCACCTCAGGCAGCGAGAGCTGGTTGCTCAACTCCTCGTAGCGTTGCTCCATTTGTTCCAGACGATCAATCAAGTTGCGCCCCTCCGGGGTTTCAGGTTTTGGTAGATAGATGTGGATTTCGGGCAGGGAAAGAGTATAGGCGGCGGGCGCCGCTAGAGCAGGGCCGGGATGGGCTGACGAATGCTCATATGTCCAAATCCTATTTTAGCGCGAAGAAGGGACGAAATGCCTGCTCTTCGCGCTAGCCGGAGGGGTTCGGTCTTCACCCGCTCTCAATGCTCATCCATATATATAGCTACCTGCAGTTTGCCGCCCTCGGTCAGCCGTGCGCGAAACATGCCTGGGGTGTTGAAACTAAAGGCGGTCTGGCCGTCAGGAGCGATGGCGATGACCCCGCCGTCTCCGTGCAGTGCGACGAGCTCCTTGTGGATCACCTCATCGGCGGACTGCTGCAAACTCATCCCCTTGAATGCGACCATGTTGCAGATTTCGCGTGCCACGCCCAGCCGGATAAAGTACTCGCCCGAGCCGGTAGCGGAGACGGCGCAGGAAGTGTTCGATGCATAGGTTCCCGCGCCGATGATCGGCGAGTCGCCCACGCGCCCCGGCAGCTTGCCCTGCAATCCGCCCGTAGAAGTTCCCGCGGCGATGTTGCCCTGGCGGTCGAGCGCCACCGCTCCGACGGTGCCGAAGCGGTGCACATCGGGCGGCTCATCCAGCAGCGCGACGGGCACGGCTGCTCCCGCAGGCGGCGCGCCGGCCGGACGCTGCGGAATGGGCTTGCCCTCTTTATTCAATTGCTTGATCAGCCCCTGCCAGCGCGCCTCGGTGAAAAAGAAACTCGGGCTCACCTGCTCCATTCCAACCTTTGCGCCAAAGTCTTCCGCGCCCGGGCCAATCATCATCACGTAGGGCGACTTCTCCATCACCGCGCGCGCCAGGCTGATGGGGTGGCGTGTGTGCGTAATTCCGGCTACTGCTCCGGCTTTCAGATTGGAACCGTCCATGATGGATGCGTCCAGCTCGTTTTTGCCCTCCGAGGTGAAGACCGCGCCGCGCCCCGCATTGAAAAGCGGATCGTCTTCGAGAACCTGGACGGCTGCCTCGACCGCATCGAGTGCCGAACCGCCGTGGTCGAGCACCTTGGCTCCCGCTTCGGTAGCCTTGGTCAGCGAGGCGCGATAGGCCGCGTCACCCGCGGCAGTGAGAGCGGAGCGCTCAATGACTCCGGCGCCGCCGTGCACCACGATGCTCCAATTATGCGCAGGCTGCTGTGCCTGGGCCGCAACTCCGAGGGTGGTAACCATGATCCCTCCAGTGAGTAAGAACCGAATTTTCCGCATGACGGATTCCTCCGGCAGAACACCATCTTACTTCTTTGGGATTGTAAGCTCCGCTCCTTCGCCAACTTTATGAGTCGTGGAAAAATTGCCCTGATCGATGCCCACCGAAAGCCGGCCACGCGAGTCGATGTAGAAAAGCTCTTTCCCCACCGGCACATCGCTGAAGGTCTTCACAAACGGAAACGTATAGTTCTTCCCTGCCAGCGTGACGGGAACCGGATCGCCAAGTTTGTAACCCAGTTGCGCGAAGGTCTCTGCGGGCACGTTGAGGACCAGGTTGCCGAATGGCCCATCGGTGCCGATCACCTGCCCGTGCAGTCCGCTTTCATCGACCGTCGCGCTCTTCAGGTCGAGGCGAACCAGCTTGGTGACGTCGATAGACGGACCGGCATCAGCGAAGTCGTCGCCGCGAGCCAGGTGCGCTCCCGCCGGCGAAAAAATATCTCTTCCGTGAAAGGTGGAAGAGATGCCTGAACCGATCATCCAGGCGGGGTTCACGATTTCACGCGCTTCCACAATATGGTCGCGGTCCTGAATCAGCGTGAGCAGACCGTTATCCGGCAGCACAAAATACTGTCCCACGCGCGATTTGGCGATGATAGCCTTGCGCGAAGACCCGACAGTGGGATCAATGACCACCACAAAGACAGCATCCTTGGGAAAATAGGGCGCTGAGCCGGCCAGAAAGCGTGCGCCCATGGCGATGTTAAAAGGCTCCGATTGGTGGGTAATGTCAATGATATGCACGCCGGGCGCAATTCCATCCATTACCGCCTTGCAGATTCCCACGGCATCGTCTTTCACGTCGAAATCCGTCATAAAGCCGATGACCCTCGTAGGCGCCGTAGCCGGCTGTTGTGCCGTTGCCGCCACACCCGCCAGTACCGCACCCGCCAAAGCTATTGCGAACAAAGTCGCACCTGTCAGAGTTTTTCTCGTCTTGTGCATGGCTGTTACCTCCATGATTCCTCTATGGTATAACTCAAACTTGCTGAAGGCACCCAGTTGAATGCTTGATTCTATTCCCTATTCCCCGCTCCCTATTCCAGTCTTCTCAAGTACTATCGCAATCAAGAATGACTCGCGCGCGGACCATCCTCAGCTTCTTCCTTCTCCTCGCCTTTGCCGCTGCCGGCGCCGCCCTTCCCCGTCCGATTGTGGTGAAGGTCGTGGTCGTGACGATGTTTGAAGTTGGCGCCGATACCGGCGACCAACCCGGCGAATTGCAATTTTGGGTGGAGCGTGACCATCTGGACCGGATCTTTCCGCTGCCCGGCGGCTATCATGCGGTGCGCATGAACGGCCAGGGCGAGATGGCTGTGCTCACCGGGCAGGGAACTGCGCACGCCGCGGCAACCATCATGGCGCTCGGCCTCGACCCGCGCTTCGACCTGAGCCATGCTTACTGGCTTATCGCCGGCATTGCAGGTGCGAGCCCGGAGCGTGCCTCGCTGGGATCGGCGGTGTGGGCGCGTTGGGTGGTCGACGGAGATTTGGGTTACGAGATCGATGCTCGCGAGATTCCGCCCGATTGGACCACGGGCTATGTGCCACTCAGAAAGGCGCGACCATTTGAAGAGCCCGCGGAACCTCGACCAGGCCAGGTGTATGCTCTCAACAAAGATTTTGCCGAATGGGCCTTCAACCTGACCCGCGCCACGCCGCTCGGCGACTCAGAGAAGTTGAAAGAGATTCGCAGCCACTTTGACGGAGCTGCCGCCCAACGCCCGCCGTTCGTGACTATGGGTGACGAGCTTTCCTCCTCAACCTACTGGCACGGCAAGCTCTTTGACGCGTGGGCAGCGGAGTGGGTGCGCTACTTCGCGGCGGGCGAGGGAGAATTCACCACCACGGCGATGGAGGATACCGGTACCCTGCAGTCGCTCGAATTTTTGGCCAATGCCGGCCGCGTGGATCTGCGGAGAGTTTTGGTGCTGCGCACGGTGAGCAATTACGATCGTCCGCCGCAAGGCATGACGGCAGCCGAGAGCCTGGCCAACCAGCGCGTAAGCAAATTTGGTGCCTACCTGCCATCGCTTGAGAGCGCTTATACTGTGGGTCACGTGGTGGTGAGCGAGCTGCTTACCCACTGGCCTCAATATTCTCAGGCAGTCGCGGGCGCGGACAAAACTGCCGCATCCAAGCAATAGCCGGGCAATGCGGCATTCAGGAAAAAAGAGGCTTTACATGAAGCTGAATTACGGAACGCTGGTTTTTCTCGTTGTCTTTGTACTGATCTTTGCATTCGTCGCCTGGGAGCAACCCTGGACATTTCCGCATATCGCCGGAGTCGCCATCTTCGTCCCGTCCTTTCTGCTTTTTGTTCTGGCGCGCATTCAACTCGGAAAAGCTTTCAGCGTTCAGGCCAAGGCAACCACGCTTGTGACCACTGGATTGTATTCGCGCATCCGCAATCCGATTTACGTATTCGGCAGCCTGATGACCGCGGGAATCATCATTTGGGCCGACAGGCCGTGGCTGCTGCTCATCTTTGCCGTCATCATTCCCATGCAGATTGTTCGCAGCCGGAAAGAGGCCAAGGTGCTCGAAGAGAAATTCGGCGCAGCCTACCTGGAGTACAAACAAAGGACCTGGTTCTGACCCGGTGCTGATTCAAGGGATGGATAAACAGGCCCACAAATTGAAGAAGGGAAATCTCGTCGCACTACTCCAGGTACGAAGCAACCACCGCCAGCGCGGCGATGGCTGCCGTCTCGGCGCGCAGAATGCGCGGGCCCAGCGATGCGGCGCGCCAGCCGTTGGCGTCGAAGAGCGCTTCTTCTGTCGGCGCCCATCCGCCTTCGGGACCGATGGCGATCTCGATTGTCGGCATCTCTGCACCGGCCGCGTTCACGGCCTCGTCCATCAGCCTGCGCAGCGTGATGGTGCGCTCCTGTTCGGCCAGCACGATGCGCGTGGCCCCTAAGCGGCCGTACGCGCTCGGCCAACGGACCCGGTTCGTGGATCAGCGGCACGTCGCAGCGCCGCGATTGCTGCGCCGCCTCATGCACGATGCGCCGCCAGCGCTCCGCGCGCTTTCCGCCGCCTGCGCCAGGTGTTTCTCAGTGCGCCGCGCAATAACTGGAGCGACTGCGGCAACTCCCAGTTCGGTGGCCTTCTCGATCGCCCACTCCATGTGATCGAACTTGTAGATGGCCATTACCAGCGTGACGGGCAGCGCGGGATCGGCCTCGAACCTCGGCGATCAGGTTGAAGCGCACCTCGTGCGGGCTGACAGCGGCCACCTCGGCGTGAAAGACATGCCCCCCCGCGACCACGTCCGCCTCCATGCCCGGCTGCGCTCGCAGCACGCGTGCCATGTGCTCGGCCTGCGAGCCATCGATAGTGGCGGTTGCCTCGTCCCAATGTTCGGCAATCCAGCGGCGGCGTGTCATTGTGTTCGGTACTTAGTCCTTTCCTTACAAGTCTAGTTTTCCGCATAAACACTAAGGGGAACGCTTAAAGCGTCCCCCTGAAGTGTTGCCTTTTTGGTTGGTAGTTCCGCTACTTTTTCTTTGCGGCCTTCTTTGCGGCCTTCTTCGCGGGCTTCTTTGCTGCCTTCTTGGCTGCCTTTTTTGTTGCCATTTGCCTATTCTCCCTTTTCGATGGGTTGCATCGAGTTCTGCAAACGTAAATTGCAGATGATGAATGTATAGAATCATGAAGCATCGATGTCAAGAAAAAAACGTACAAAGAGTGGAAAAAAGGTCAACAATTATTTTTGAACGGAATGGAGCAATGAATGGAAATTTTTCGTCGCGTGTCAAATTCGATCGCCAATGAATCGCGGTGAACGGATTTTTTAGGAGTGCGATCGAAGAAAAAATGGGCGCTTGCAGCGATTCCTGCGCTCTTCTCCCTCAGCACTCAATCGCATTCATAGCAAGTCCTGCCTGGCTCATTTCCTTCTTGCGAGACTGCATCTCCAGGCCGGTTAGAAGCATCGTGCGTATAACCTGGTCAAGCGAAGCTTCCTGCTCTTGCTGCTCGTTAAGCGCGATGCGCGAGGCCTGCACCGCCTTTGCCGCGCCCATTGGGTTGCACTCGGTGCACTCGCTTTCTGTGTCCGGTAAGCCAAGGCCGCCAGGAAATGCGTCAGTAGTTTCCTTTGCTCGTCCATGCTCCGCTCGTTTTCAACGATGCCAGCCTTACCATAACCGACGATCCGGGCAGAGGCGTTGCCATGAAAGCCGGCCGCGGCGCCTGCCCCCTGACCACTACTTCTGTTACACTCGCTTCTACTTCCATCATGCTTTTTAAAGCTCTCAGTGCGGCCGTTTATGGGATCGACGCCAATCTCATCGACGTCGAAGTCGACTATAGCGGTGTGGTTATGGATAAAGACATCTTTCACACCGTGGGCCTTCCTGATGCCGCGGTGCGCGAGAGCCGCGACCGCGTTCGCGCCGCCATCAAGAATTCCGGCTACCTGATCCCACCCACCTTCATCACCATCAATCTTGCGCCGGCCGATCTGAAGAAAGAAGGCTCGGGCTTCGATTTGCCCATCGCCGTCGGTATCCTGGGAGCCTACGGCGCTCTGAGGGCCGACGACCTGAGCAGCTTTCTGATGGTAGGCGAGCTGGGACTGGACGGCAGCGTGCGAGCCGTGCCGGGAATGCTGCCGGTTGCGATCCTGGCGCGCGAAAAGGGAATTGCGAATCTCATCTTGCCCGCCGCCAACGCCGCCGAAGCCGCGGTCGTCGAAGGCGTGAACGTCTATCCGGCCTCCTCGCTCCTCGATGTGCTGGAGCTGCTCAACTCGGCCGTCGTTGGCGTCATCCAGCGCGAGCCTTACCATGTCTCCACTGAAAAACTGTTGGGCGAGTTGCAGCACTTCACTGTTGACTTCAGTGACGTACGCGGCCAGCAGACAGCCAAGCGCGCCCTCGAGGTCGCAGCTGCGGGCAGCCATAACATTCTCATGATCGGCCCTCCCGGTTCGGGAAAAACCATGCTGGCCAAGCGTCTGCCCTCCATCCTGGCGCCGCTCACCTTTGAAGAAGCTTTGGAGACTACGAAGATTCATTCCGTCGCCGGGGTGCTCGATGCGGGCGCAGGCCTGGTGACGCAGCGCCCATTCCGATCGCCCCACCACACCATATCCGATGCGGGTTTGATCGGCGGCGGCATCGTACCCCGTCCTGGCGAGGTTTCGCTAGCCCACAACGGCCTGCTCTTTCTCGACGAGCTGCCGGAGTTCCCGCGCAACGTGCTTGAAGTGATGCGCCAGCCTCTTGAGGACCACACGGTCACCATCGCGCGGGCCTCCATGTCACTCAGCTTTCCGGCGCGCTTTATGCTGGCCGCGGCTATGAACCCCTGCCCATGCGGCTACTTCAACGACAAATCCCGCGAATGCATGTGTACCCCGCCAATGATCCAGCGCTATATCGCAAAAATCTCCGGCCCGCTGCTGGACCGAATCGATATCCATATTGAGGTTCCGGCCGTTCAATATAAGGAGCTGCGTGGCGGAGCGGCAGCCGAGGGGTCTGCCCAGATTCGCGACCGGGTGATGGCCGCCCGCGAACGCCAGCGGCCCGCTTCCGCAAGGCCGGCGACAAAATCTACGCGAACGCTCAGATGTCCACCCGCCAGATTCGCACCCACTGCGAACTGGGCGCCGACGCCGAGAGGCTGCTGGAGCGCGCCATGCAGCAGCAAGGCCTGACCGCGCGCGCCCACGACCGCATCCTCAAAGTGGCCCGCACTATCGCCGACCTCGAAGCCGCCGAGCATCTCACCGTAGCTCACCTGGCCGAGGCCATCCAGTACCGCACGCTCGACCGCAGCTATTGGGCGTGAGATGCAAATTCATTCTGCCAGACCCGATGCTCGCTGGCAGGCAGGCCTGTTCAGGTCGCCAGAGCAGCCTTGAGACTGAGCTATCTCCACGAACCCAGCTTATTCGCCTGACGCTGGATGGCGTGCCCGGTTTTGAGCGGTCCGGAAAATTCTCCAGGAGACGACCCGCATTTCTTTGATAATAAATAGGCAATTCGCAAAAATCGGCCTCATGCCCGCGGCCCGCCGAAAGCAAATAAAACCTCGAAAAAAACTATTGACCGAGCTGGAACTGGCGATATATTCGTTATTGCCATCCAGAAATTTTTAGTTTTGGTGTGCAAGATCGCACAGATGTCTATCGTCATTTCCGCATCATAATTTGAGCCTAGGTTCATTCATTGGTGCCGAGGTGGGTTTTGACCCTCCGGATTGGGAATACAGGGCACATGGTTCCAAGCGGTAATATTCTTCCCAGATTCGGCAAAAATACCTGTGACAGGGTGTTTATTTGTGCGTCAAAACTTTGAACGGCAATCACACCAGCCGCGTCTAATAGCTAGGGAAGTGGAAATTTGGGTAGCCATCGGACAATTGCTGGCTTCCCGGCTGCACCGGCGGCGCCAAGCAAGCACCACCGGGCAGGCAACTTAACAAGGAGAAACTGCAATGCGTTCCGATTTAGTTTTTGGGGCACTCTCTCATGTGTCCAATCGCTACCGGCTCTGTCAACTGGCTAGCAAGGCTACCCGCAAGCTGCACAAGCCGAACACACGGCTGCAAGACACCACCAATGAAGTGCTGTGCCGCTTCCAAACCACCGATCCGGGCTTCACAGCGCCCGTCAAGGCGCCCGCGGAGTTGCCGATTGAGGTGCGCCGCGCCGCTTGAGGGGATGCCCGAGAGCGTGTTTTCGCACGAACGTGTATAGTTGACACAGGCAAAGTTGTTCCCGGCTTGCACCACAAGGCAACCGTCTTTTCCTGGAGTTTTTAATTTATCCTGTTCCGGGGAGCTTCAGTCTGGCTCGCCTCCTGCCGGCAGCTCCCTTGAACTCCCCGTACTCTTTCCTTGGAGCAAGACCCCCCTTAGGATTTCCCCCTCACCCATCCCAACCTAATTCAGGTGAATATGACCATCGCTGAGCTTAAAGAAAAAAACATCACCGAACTGAGCCGGATCGCGCGCACTCTTGAGATTCCCGGTACCAGCGGCCTTCGCAAACAGGACCTGATCTTCAAAATCCTTCAGGCACAAAGTGAAAAGGAAGGCCATATCTTTGCCGAGGGCGTGCTGGAGATTTTGCCCGACGGCTACGGCTTCCTCCGCTCCCCTGATTACAACTATCTGCCCGGACCGGACGATATTTATGTGTCTCCCTCGCAGATTCGCAAGTTTGACCTCAAGACCGGCGACTCCATCAGCGGCAACGTCCGCCCCCCGCACGAAGGAGAGAAATACTTCGCCTTGGTCAAGATCGAGGCCATAAACTTCGAGTCGCCTGAGGAAACGCGCAATAAGATTCTTTTTGACAATCTCACCCCACTCTATCCCCAGGAACGGATCAAGCTTGAGACCGTGCGCGAGGCCATCAGCGGCCGGGTCATGGATTTGCTTACGCCTGTGGGCAAGGGCCAGCGCGGCCTCATCGTCGCTCCGCCTCGCACCGGCAAGACCATGCTCCTGCAGGCGCTCGCCAACTCCATTACCGCCAACCACCCCGAAGTAGTCCTTATCGTTCTGCTCATCGACGAGCGTCCCGAGGAAGTGACCGATATGCAGCGCTCGGTCAAAGGCGAGGTCATCAGCTCCACCTTCGACGAGCCCGCCGCCCGCCACGTGCAGGTGGCCGAGATGGTCATCGAAAAGGCCAAGCGCCTGGTCGAACACAAGCGCGACGTGGTCATTCTTCTTGACTCCATCACCCGCCTGGCCCGCGCCTACAACACCATTGTCCCGCCCTCGGGGAAGGTGCTCTCCGGCGGCGTCGATTCCAACGCCCTGCAGCGCCCCAAGCGCTTCTTCGGCGCCGCTCGCAACATCGAAGAAGGCGGCTCTCTGACCATCATCGCCACCGCCCTGGTCGATACCGGCTCCCGCATGGACGAAGTCATCTTTGAAGAGTTCAAGGGCACCGGCAACATGGAAATCATCCTCGACCGCAAACTCGTCGACAAGCGCGTCTTCCCGGCCATCGATATCCAGCGCTCCGGCACCCGCAAGGAAGAGCTGCTCATTCCCAAGGAAGATCTCTCCCGCATCTGGATCCTGCGCAAGGTGCTCAACCCGCTTTCGCCGGTAGAGGCAATGGAGCTTCTAATCAGCCGTCTTGAGAAGGTTCGCAACAACGCCGAGTTCCTTGCCAACATGAACCAGTTGTAGGTGGATGCGTAGCGAGTGGAAAAGATCTCAATCTCATTCCGACTCCGTCGCGTACGAGGCGAGTCGCGCGATTAAGCGGGAACGTAGGTCAACCTGATCACGCCCTCGCAAACCAGATCGGTGGTCACAAGGCGGAGCGGCGGCCGGGGGCCGGCGAAGAATGGCTTGCCGCGACCAACTACGATGGGGTGGATGTAGAGTCGATACTCATCGATAAGACCAAGGTTGGTTAGGCTTCCTGCCAAGTCTGGTCCCGCAACGTCAATTTCCCCAACCAGCTGAGCCTTCAGCCCACGGATCACCGCCTCGATGTCATCCTGGACAAGTGTGGCGTTGGGTCCGACCGACTTCAACGAGCGCGACACAACCCACTTCGGCTGGTTCCGCCACGCTGCCGCGAAGTCGTGTTCCTTCGCGGCCCAGTCCGAACGGTCTTCGTCCCAATAACGCATTACCTCGTACGTGCGGCGACCGTACACAATGCCCGTCAGGCCGCGCACATGCTCTATGAAGTGACGAAAGAGCGCCGGGCTCGGCCTAAATTCCAGATGGTCGATGTATCCATCGAGGGACTGGTTCAATCCATAGACGAGCTTTGCCATGGTACAAAATCTCCGCCTCAGGGTCTTCAGAATAGCTTGAGCCGACGTTCCGCGGAAGTGAGGTTTGACGCGATCTGCGCGGCGCATTGTCAGTGTTATCAATAACCCGAGGCCCGCTTTTGGCCGATTCTACCCCGGTTATCGATCCATGTCCATTGAGCAACTGGACAACCGCGGCTTTCCTGATTCCCCGCCCGCTGCTAAGATAGAAGAGTCGTGGGGCTGTAGCTCAGCTGGGAGAGCGCCTCGTTCGCAACGAGGAGGCCAGCGGTTCGATCCCGCTCAGCTCCACCAATTCCTTCCGGACTTCCCCAATAAGTCCAGAAACTTACGATAGAAATGCGGTCGCCTGCTCCTAATTCCCTGACCTCTAGTTAAACAAATCCTTCATCTTCTCCATCAGCCCAGGCGAAGCGGGCTTATTGTCCACTGTCAGCGACTCGGAGAGCTTGGTGACCAGTTCCCGCTGGGCGCGGTTCAGCTTTCTGGGAATCTGCACCATCAGCTTCACAATCAGGTCGCCATGGCCTTTTTCGTTGAGATAAGGAACGCCTCGGCCGCGGATGCGCAACTCTCGACCGCTCTGCGTGCCCTCGGGAATCTTCACGTTCACCGGGCCGTCGATGCCGGGAATCTCGAACTCCGCGCCCAGCGCCGCCTGCGGAAAGCTGATGGGAATGATGCAGTGCAGGTCGTGGCCGTGGCGCTCGAAGAAATCGTGCGGCCGGATCGAGAGCACAACATAAAGATCGCCCTTGGACCGCCCGAGCGGCCCGCGTCGCCTTCGCCCGCGTAACGGATGCGCGTGCCTTCTTCCACTCCCGGCGGCACTTTGACGGTGAGCTTCAGCTCCTTGGCCACACGCGTTTCGCCGCGGCAGGTCGGTGCACGGATCGCCGATCACCTGGACCGGCGCCGCCGCAGGCTCCGCAGGTGCGCGCCACGGAGAAAAAACCCTGCTGGTAGCGGATCTGGCCGCGGCCCTGGCACTGCGGGCAAACGCTGGGCCCGCGCCCGGATGCGCTGCCGCGGCCCTTGCAGACCGTGCAGGTCTCCAGTCGGCGAATCCTCACCTCGGTCTCAGCGCCGAAGAAGGCGTCTTCAAAGTCGATGGCCAAATCGAAGCGCAGATCGTCGCCGCGCTTCTGGCGCGAGCCGCGCTGCGAGCCGCCGCCCACGCTGAACATCTCGCCGAAGAGATCGCCGAAGATGTCGCCGATGTCCACGCCGCCGGCAAACGGTCCGCCGAGCCAAACCGCCCTGACCGCCGAGACCCGCATGCCCGTAGCGGTCGTAAGCCGCGCGCTTGTCCGCGATCGCTCAGCACCTGGTAGGCCTCGCTGGCCTGCTTTGAATTTCTCCTCTGACGCTTGATCGCCGGGATTGCGGTCAGGATGGTATTTGAGCGCCAGCTTGCGATAGGCGCTCTTTAGCTCCTGGTCGTCTGACATCCCGCGAAACTCCCAGGACTTCGTAGATAGTCGGCTTTACTCACTCTTGAACTCGATCTCACTCGTTCTGTTTTGGGTTATGTGCCACGCGCACCAGCGCCGGTCGCAAAAGCCGCTCGCGCATTTGGTAGCCGCGCCGAATCTCCTCGGCCACATGCTGGTCGGGCAAGTCGTCGCGATCCACCGCGCCCAGCGCCTCGTGCAGCCGCGGATCGAAGGCCTCGCCCACGGCGGCAATCGGCTTCACCTGCAGCTGGCGCAAAATCTCTTCCATCTGCTTCACGATCAGCTCCACGCCGTGACGCATCTGCTGCGCCGTGCCGCCGGACTTGAGCGCCAGCTCAAAGTTATCCACCACGGGCAAAAACTGCTCCACCACGTTGCCGGTGGCATACTCGCGAAACTCGTGCCGCTCGCGCTCGGCCCGCTTGCGGGCATTTTCAAACTCCGCCTGCAACCGCGCCAGACGGTCCAGCAACTGGTCGCGCTCCGCCTTCAACTGCTCAAACTCCGTCGGGCCCGCGGGAACTTCGTCATCGCTGCTGCTCCGTCAGCAGCGATTCTTCCGCCGCAGCGCTCAGCAGTACTCTCCACCGGCTCCGGCAAGGGTCGACTTTGAGTTCTTTTCCGGCATCAATCTCTGCCTTCTCCTAAAATTTCAACGCTGCCTAATTTCATGATAATTTGCGCGGCTAGAGCACTCGTCCCGCGGGTCGCGTCACCGCAATGGCCGCCGCTCTAATGAATTTTCTGATCGGCGGGTACTTCCAGGATGCGCTCGGAAAGCCTGGCAATGTAGCGCACCGCCTGAATCATCTCCTGATATTGGATGCGCGTGGGTGCGATAACGGCTACCGCGCCCAGATTGTCGCCGCCCAGCCGCGCCGGCGCGCCGATCAGCACCAGGTCCTGCATCGCCGGCGAAGCCTCATCGAGGCCCACCACCACGCGCACCTCCTGCTGCCGTCCGTCCACGTAGGCGGTCAGCAACTCCACCAGCCGCTGTTTGGCTTCCAGCGCAAGCAGCATCTGGCGCATCCGCTCGCGATCCACTTCCGCGGCAATCAGGTTGGCCATTCCATCCACAAAAATTGCGGGCCCGGCCTCGCCGCCGGTCAACGCACCCTTGCGGCAGAGCTCCTCCACCGAGGCCAGCATCTGGTGATAGGCCTCCCGCTCCGTCTCCACGCGCCGCGCCACCTCTGCACGAATGCGCTCAATCGCCCAGCCGCGGAAGTTCTCGTTCAGATAGCGCGCCGCCGTCTCCAACTCCAGGTGCGTCAAATCGCGGTCCAGCGCCAGCACGCGATCCTGCACCGCGCCGGCCTGCGTAACCAGCACCGCCAGCACGCGGCCCTTGCGAGAGGCGGGAAAAATGAATGTGCTCCAGCACCTGGCCGGCGGTGGAGCTGGCCAGCGCCACGCCCAGTCCGCTCGAGATGAGCGCCAGCACGTGCGAGGTGCGCTCCAGGTACTCGTCCGAGCTGGCCACGCCGCTGAAGCTCTCCTCGATCTGCCCGCGCCGCGCCTCACTCAAGGTTGAAGCGCCCTGGCGGAAGGGAACTGGCCGACTGCGCCGCCCCCATGCGTCCATTGCGACCCATCCTGCCGGTAATCTGCTCCACGTAATAGCGGAAGGCCGCCGCGGTGGGAACCCGGCCGGCTGAGGTGTGCGGCTGCTCCAGCAATCCCGCCTCGCCCAGCGTGGCCATCACGTTGCGCACGGTGGCCGAGCTCAGCCCCTCCTTGTTCGCAAAATAATGCGCGACCGCCTGCGATGCCACGGGTTCGCCGGTAGCGATGTAAAGCTCGATGATGGCCGTAAGCACCAGCCGCTCTCGCGGACTGACGCGCGCTTCAGGCATCTTCTTCGGTCTCCTGTTTGCTCCGGCCGTTCACAAAAAACAAATTGCTCTCCGGCTTCGTCCCTGAGCGGATAAGCGCTTGTTTATCTGGCGCTTAAGCGGGGAAAGAAGATAGGGACCCCTTTCTAATTTTAGGCATCAGCAAGGGAGGTGTCAACACGAGCCTCGTCCAACCGCAGCGGCCTTAGGCCTCAAGCTGGTAGATTCTGAAATAGGAGTTCCCGTCTCAAACTTCCGCGTCTGTTCGCGCCGGCCGAGATGCGAAACCGAAAAATGCGCCGCTAGGAAAGCGAACCATGCTCCACGCCACTGAAGACATTCGCCTTAAATGGATTAAGGTCGTACTTCCTCCCGTCTTTCTTGAGGAAGAACGACCAGTCTCTGAAGCCGCTTCGACCACCATCTTCGACGCCCGCAGCGAGATCACTGAGATTCTCAACCGCCGCGACCCCCGCCTGCTGGTCCTCGCCGGCCCCTGCTCCATTCACGACACCAAAGCCGCGCGCGAATATGCCGCCCTGCTCAAAGTCCGCCATCGCGGAGTTTTCCGCCGACCTCCGCATCGTCATGCGCGTCTATTTTGAGAAGCCCCGCACCATCATCGGCTGGAAGGGGCTCATCAACGATCCCTATCTCGACGAATCCTACAAGATCAATGACGGCCTGCGCCTGGCGCGCAATCTGCTGCTTGACCTGGCCGAGATGGGCGTCCCCGCCGGAACTGAATTCCTCGATATGATCTCTGCCCCAGTACCTTGCCGGCCTGGTCGGTTGGGGCGCCATCGGAGCCCGCACCACCGAGAGCCAGGTTCATCGCCAGCTCGTCTCCGGCCTCTCCTGCCCGGTCGGCTTCAAGAACGCCACCTCCGGCGATGTGCAGATCGCCATCGACGCCATTCTCTCCGCCGCCCATTCGCACACTTTTCTCGGCCACACCAAGCACGGCCAGTCCGCCATCTTCGTCACCAATGGAAATCCCGACTGCCACATCATCCTTCGCGGCGGCCGCAAGATGGTGAACTACACTGCCGATTATGTTGCCGATACCGCCGGCCAAATGGAGAAAGCCGGACTCGATCCCCGCATCATGATCGACTTCAGCCACGCCAACAGCAACAAGGACTACCGCCGCCAGGCCATCGTCTGCCACGATGTAGCCGCCCAGATCGCCGCTGGCAACCAGAACATCATCGGCGTAATGATTGAGAGCAACCTGGTAGCCGGCGCGCAAAAGCTCATCCCCGGCCAACCGCTGGTCTACGGCCAAAGCATCACCGACGCCTGTATCGACTGGAATGAAACCCACGCGATGCTTGCCGAACTGGCCGGCGCGGTCCGCGCCCGTCGCGACGCTTAGACCATTCGCAATCGCTTAGGCTGAACGGGTAACTAATCTAGAGGGGAATGCAAGGAGATCCTCATGAATAGGCGCAGTTTTCTAAAATCATCTCTACAGGCAGGATTGACGGCAGGTGTCGCAGCAACTGCGGCGGCTCAGACAGCGGAGAGCATGGCGCGCCCGCAACAAGATTCAAATGCTCCACCAGCCAACATGATCGGCAAAGCTGCAATGGACAGTTACTTCACGGAGCAGCGCCTCCATGATGCATTGGGAACCGATCAGTTGCAAAAGCCAACAGACGTTCAGGTCGTCGCCTATAACTTCCCCAGTTGGCATCCTTCCAAGTTTATGGAGGGCATCTTCGGCAAGGGATGGACGGAGTTCGACACTCTGCGCAATGCGCGCACCCTATTTCCCGGCCATTCCATGCCCCATTACCCGCTTTGGGGATATTTTGACGAGTCCGATCCAGCCTGGGCCGCAAAAGAGATCGATCTCGCGGCGGCCCATGGAATCGACGCATGGATGATCGACTGGTATTGGCACCAGGGCACGCAGTTTTATCACGAGCAACTTGAGCAGGGGTTTCTGAAGGCAGAAAACCGCTCGAAGCTCAAATTTGCCGTGATGTGGGCAAATCATGATTGGAAAAATCTCTACCCCGCCCGTTCCTCCAGCGATGCCGCCATTCTGCTGCCCCAGGTTCACACGTTTATTGATTTCGTGAATGTGCTGAATTACTGCGCGGAGCATTACTTCAGCCAGCCTAACTATCTCAGGATCGACGGCGCACCTGTCTTTGCTCTCTTCGATGTGCAAAAGGCAGTCGAGCAACTGGGCACGGATGGCTTGCGCCGTGCACTGCAATTGATGCGCGATCGAGCACAGAAATTGGGCTTCGCAAAACTGCACCTGCAAGCCAGTCACATCTACGGCCCGTATGAAACCCAACTCCATAATCTGGGCTTTGATAGTGCCACAACTTATGGCACCTTCGCTTGGACCTATACCAGCCCTCCAGGCACGCGCCTTCCGTACGGGGTGGGAGCCTTCGATGCGATCGCATCCTGGAAGGCGAAACGTGATCATGTAAACGTCCCGTTTTTCCCCTGTTGCACAATCGGTTGGGACGACAGCCCGCGCTTTGGCGAAGCCTCTTCGATTGCCATTGACCGCACCCCCGACCAGTTTGAACGCCTTATGCGGGCTGCTCGCCACTTCGTCGCGGCAGCCTCGCATAGCAAGCTGATCTACATCAATGCCTGGAACGAATGGACCGAGGATAACGTCCTACTCCCGGACACCTACTGGGGATACAGCTACCTTGAGGCGCTGAAGCGCGCGGTCAGAGGCTGACGTATCTCGCGCCCCTCCTCGCACGATTTTGAGAGGTGGGAAAGCCGTAGCGGTAAAATTCTCAGCAGAGGAATCCCATGGGCGATACGGTTGTGAAAGTGGAGCAACAGCAACAGCGCAACATTGCGGTCGACGCCTACCGTGGCTTGGTGATGGTGCTGATGCTGGCTGGAGTTCTTCGTCTGCCGGAGGTAGCTCAATCGTTCCCCGGAAATCCCATCTGGCAGTTTCTCGGTTTCCAGCAGTCGCACATCGATTGGGCAGGCATGAGCCTTGAAGATACCATACAGCCGGGCTTCACCTTCCTCGCCGGCGTCGCGCTTCCTTACTCTATCCTGAGCCGTCAGCGCAAAGGTAAAACCTTCCCGTACATGCTGGGCCATACCATCTGGCGCAGCTTTATTCTCGTGGCGCTGGGCATCTTTCTCCGCTCCATTCACAGCCCCATGACCAACTTTACTTTTGAAGACACGCTCACCCAGATCGGTCTCGGTTATACCTTTGCGTTTCTGCTCGTGTACGTTCGTCCGCGATGGCAATGGACTGCTTTTGGCGTGATTCTCTTCGGCTACTGGCTGGCGTGGGCGCTATACCCTGCGCCGGGACCGAACTTCGACTACGCTGCCGTCGGCGTTACTCCCGACTGGCATAAGCATCTCTTCACCGGTTTCGCATCGCACTGGAACCGGAACAGCAATCTCGGCCAGGCTTTCGATCTCTGGTTTCTGAACCTGTTTCCACGGCCCAGCCGCTTTCTCTTCAACGAAGACGGATATCTGACCCTCAGCTTCATTCCCACGCTGGGCACAATGCTGCTGGGGGTCGCCGCGGGCCGCTGGTATCTCGCCTCAGCTCCAAAGATTCCGCTGCGAAGGTTCCTGCTGGCCGCGGTTGCGTTGATCGCCGCCGGCCTGTTCTTTCACTTCACCGGAATCTGCCCTATCGTAAAGAAAATCTGGACTCCCTCATGGACGCTCTTCAGCGGCGGCGTCTGCTTCCTCTTTCTGACTGCCTTCTCCTGGTTTGTCGACGTCCGCAAGCATCGCGGCATTGTCTTTCCGCTGGTCGTCGTCGGCATGAATTCCATCGCCGCTTACTTAATGGCGCATCTCTTCGAGGACTTCATAGCAAACAGTTTCCGCATCCATCTCGGCATACGCGCGCTCAACCTCTTCGGCCCCACTCTGGAACCGGTTTTCCTTGGCGCTCTCACTTTGACCGTCTACTGGTTAATGCTCTATTGGATGTTCCGCAGAAGAATTTTCCTTCGCATCTAGCAGCCTTCTGAACGAATTTATACCTTGTGGATACAGGCGATGCATGCAGTGACAGAGCTTGCTCCGCCGTGTAACGGCGTAGTCTGGCCATCTTCTGCATTGCCCGGCATAACGACGTAACCCAGGCGCGTCGGGGATACGCCTGGGTTGGATATCTGGAATTCAGCCACACTTAAGGAGCAGCCGTGAGCCTACTGCTTCATTACATCGAATTCCATGGTTTTGTTCTCAAGTTTATCGTCAAAGCTGGCTTTGGCGGTCTTACCATCGCCCGCGACCGTCATCTTGAAGATGCCAATCACCTTCTCGCCGCGCTTATCTGTCTCCACCAGCGTGTCTTTGCCCATCATCTTCACAGTTACGCCGGTGACGCCTGGATCGCCCTTCATCGGCGCCTCGGAGCCATTGACCGTGGCCGTATATGACTGCCCGGACATGCTCGTCATGGTGATCTGGTTGCCATTCACCTTGTACGACCAGACAGTGGCATTGTCCGACAGGTTCTCCATCTTGGCGGTTCGCCACGAACCGGAAATTGCGTGCGAACCCTCAGGGCCCTTCGCTACCCTTGTCGATTCGCCTTTGCCAGTGACCGGAGAGCCGCCGTTCGTGTTGCTGCTGTCGCTGAATTCGTACGTAGCTGTATTACCGTCCGGCGAGATGGTCGTGGTCGAGGTCGCCACAACTTTGCCGCCCTTCTTGTCTGTTTCCTTGATCTGGTGGTCGTTCACCGCCGTAATGGCGACGCTGTCAAAGTAAGGATGTCCGCTCACTGAGTGATCTTTTCCGTCCGCTTTGATCGTGTAAGGCGGAACGCACGTCTTGCAGGTGTATGTACCGTTCTGCAGCACGAACACATCAGGCTTCTTGGGGAAATTGACGTTGTTCATGTTGATTTTCCATGTACCGTCGAATGCGCTTTGCGCTGCCACCGTCGCCGGGATCAACAGGGCTGCCAGAGCAAGGGGAAAGAACATTTTTTTTCATCGTTTACCTCCTTCGGATTTGAAATCCAGTTGCTGATTATATCGAAATCTGTATTGAAATTTCGAGAATTCTCATCGCTTTTGCCCGCCGAATTCAAGATAGCCTTGAGGCCGGTCTGAGGCCTGAATCAGACTCCGAAACACTATTGAGCAACCACCAATCCGCTAAAACGTTATGATGGTCTGCAGCGCATGAAAGGTGGCGCAGATCCGTCCATGCCCCCCACCATCTTCATCTCGGCAGGCGAGGCGAGCGGCGAGCACTACGGCGCAATGCTCATCGAAGCGCTGAAAACGCAGCTGGCCGAATCCGGCCAAACGGCAAACTTCTTCGGCATGGGAGGCGATCGCATGGCCGCGGACGGTCTGGAGCGCATCGTCCGCGCGGAAGATATGGCCGTGATGGGGCTGACTGAAGTAGTCCTCCACCTGCCCCGCATTTATGGAGAGTTCCGCAAGCTGAAAAAAGCCATACGCGCCCGCCGCCCCAGCGTAGCGGTGCTGATTGATTTCCCCGAGATTCATTTTCGTCTGGCTAAAGAATTCCACCGTCTCGGCATTCCGGTCATTTATTTCGTCAGCCCGCAGTTGTGGGCGTGGAAGAAGCACCGCATCAAGCTGGTCAAAAGATATGTCCGGCGCATGCTGGTGATCTTCCCCTTTGAAGAGCCGTTTTACCTCCAGCAAGGCGTGCAGGCGGAGTTCGTGGGCCATCCGCTGGCGGAGTTGCCGCTGCCCACTATTAGCCGCGACGAGTTCGCCCAACAGGCTACCCTGATTCACCAGGACCAATGGAACTACGGCCCATATTCAACAGCCGGCCTGCCCGCAGGAACGCGCCCCGTCAATGGCAAAATTCGCTATGAGCTTGATCCAGACAAACAATGGGTCGCCCTGCTTCCCGGCAGCCGCGTGCCGGAGATTCTCTCCAATCTTAAGAGCATGATCGATGCAGCAGCCCTACTCGGCGACAAATACGAATACATCATTCCTCTCGCGCCCACGCTCACTGAGAAACAGATCGCAACCATTCAATACGATCTTGGCGACCGGATACTGGCTCCGATCGAGCACCCACCCCGGATCACGTTCGTCCGCGACGCCTGCGCCGCACTTTTCCACGCCCGCGCCGCGGTGGTGGCCAGCGGTACGGCCACCGTGGAGGCGGCGCTGATTGGCAATCCCTTCGTCGTGGTCTACCGCGTTTCGCCGCTCACATTTGCCATTGCCAAACGGGTGGTCAAGGTGGATCACGTGGCCATGGTCAACCTGATTGCCGGCAAGCGCATCGTACCGGAGCTGATCCAGGACGACTTTACAGGCGCAAATGTAGTCAGGCAGATCGAACAGCTGCTACCAAACGGCCCACCCCGCCAGTCCATGATGAATGACCTGGCGCAGATTCGCAGCAAGCTGAACCGTCGGCCTGCAGGCCGCGATGGACGAACCGGCGCAATCGAGCGCGTAGCGTCGGTTACGCTGGAAGAAGTTCGAACTGCCTCAGCAGCACAAAGCCGGAACCAGTGCGAGTCTGAAGAATGCAAATGCGAATGACGAATTTGCGGATTAAATGTGGAATGCGCTTACCGCCGAAAGGCCTTTTTGCATTAGTCCTATTATTGGCGCTTCCACTCATCGCGCAGAAGCCCGGGCAGTCCCCTCCGGTAATCGCGGGGTACGTGATCGATGCCGAACTCGACCCGGCCACGCACCACATCTCCGCGAAAGCGATTATCGGCTTCACCGCCCCGGAGACCGCCGGCGAAGTAAGCTTCGGTTTTCATCCCGCGCTAACGATAAGGAAGATCACCGACGAAACCGGCAAGCTGCTCATCAGTGATCGATTGACCGATGGAACCCTCCGCGTAATTCCTGCCGCACCTTTCATCAACGGCCAGCCACAGCGCTGGACCTTCGAATACGAAGGCACGATTACCGGCAATGAAGAAGGTCCAATTGAAGGTCAAAAATCAGCCGCCATTCAGGAGCCCATCACCTACTTGCTTTATCCCGCGCGGTGGTTTCCCACCGCCGGCTACCTCACCAACCGCTTCACAGCCGAGATGCACATTCGCGTGCCACAGGGAATGATGGTCTTCGCGAGCGGCGCTCAAGGCCCGTCGCATACGGTCAAGCTGGCCACCGGCAACGATGGCGAGCAATACGACTTCAAATGGACCAAGCCTGGCTTCCCCGGAACAGTGATAGCCGGCCATTTTCTCGACCCGGTCACCGCTGGCGCGGGCAACGTGAAGATTTATCTGACGGCAAATCATCAGCAATCCATCAACGAATTCGCGCAGACTGCCGGCAAAGAGTACGACTTCTTCACCGCCAGCTTCGGCGTTCCGGGGGCCCCTCGCTTAAATGTGGTTGAGCTGCCCGACGATGCTCTATCCTCTGTCTGGGCTCCCGAGCTCGCGGCGATTCCCGGCTCCCGCGTGGGCGATAAATCCGGCATCCGCTTGCTGGCCAATACCATTGCCCGCCAGTGGTGGGGCTCTGAAGTCAGCCCAACCACTCTCAACGACGCCTGGATCACCAATGGCATGGCCCGCTATAGCGAACTGATGTTCGTAGAGAACGAGAGCGGCAGCAGCACATTGCAGACGGCAATTCAAGACGTAGCGGCCGGCGCTCTGGCCTACGACTCAATTCCCCTGTCGAGCGCCGCCCGCCTCAACCCATTTTCGACCGAGTTCCAGTCCATGACTCTCGAAAAGGGCGCCATGATTTTCCATATGTTGCGCTGGGTCATGGGCGACCAGGCTTTTCCAATCCACACTGAAGAGTGCGCTCAGCCAGTACGCCGGCAATTCCATGAGCACCACGGATTTTGAAAAGTTAGCCGAGGCCGAAAGCCATCAGTCAGTTGACCGCCTTTTTTATGCAATGGATTGACGGCACCGGCGCACCGCAGTTCACTGATAAGTATGCCGTCTATCGCCTGGGCAACAATAAAGGCTTCCGCACCGTGGGCGAAATTCATCAGGACCTGGACCTCTTCCGCATGCCGGTGGAACTGCGCATCGAGACCGACGGCAAAACCGAAACCAAAAAGATCGATGTGGTAGGTGCCGATACTCAATTCACTGTGGATACTTTCGGCCGCCCGCGCCACATCGTCATCGATCCCGAGAACTGGGTGCTCAAATCCACTCCCGATCAGCAGTTGCGCACCGCCATTCTAAAGGGCCAGCAGTTGGTTGCGAGGGGCGACCTGGCCGGAGCGGAGGTTGAATTTCAAAAGGCATTGCAGGCTAACTCCCAGAGCTCGCTGGCCAACTACCGCATGGGCGATCTTCTTTATGCCCAGCGCAACTATCAGGCCAGCGTGAATTACTACCGTGACGCGCTCCGCGGCGATGGCGAGCCGCACTGGACCGAAGTCTGGAGCCACATTCAGATCGGCAAGATCTACGACCTGACCGGCCAGCGCGATCGTGCAGTAAACGAATACCGACTGGCCGTGCAGACCAACGATAACTCTCAGGGCGCAGTCAACGAAGCCCAACAATGGTTGCAACAGCCATATAAGAGGCCCGAAAACAACTAGGGTCTGCTTCGTTCCCATTTCATGCGTCCCAGCCACCGCAATCTTTGTCTATTTATTTGATTGCGACCGTGCCATCGTACACTTGCAATATCAACCGGCTGCCGCTCATGAGGGCGCGGACCCCAACCGGAGAACCACGCATGCAGGAAGCAGTTTACCCTACCCAATCGGAAATCCAGGCTGCGGAACCCATCATTCGCGCCGAAAAAATTGAGAAGTATTACGCGCAGCCGAGCCAGAACCGTATTCAGGTCATCTCCGCCACTGACCTTGAGATCGTCCCCGGAGAGATTCTTGCCTTGCTCGGTCCCTCCGGCTCCGGTAAGTCCACCATGCTGCGCATGCTCAGCGGGCTCTCCACGCCCTCGGCCGGCCAGGTTTACTGGCACGAGCAACCCATCGCCGGCGCTGAGATCAACGTCTCCATCGTCTTTCAAAGCTTTGCCCTTTTTCCCTGGCTCACGGTTCTCGAAAACGTTGAGGCTCCGCTGCAGGCCCGCGGTATTGTTCCCGATGAGCGTCGCGAGCGCAGCATGAAGATGCTCGATACGGTGGGCCTGGACGGCTTTGAGGGCGCGTATCCAAAAGAATTGTCCGGCGGAATGAAACAGCGAGTTGGTTTCGCTCGCGCCCTCGTCGTCGAACCCGAAGTTCTCTTCATGGACGAGCCTTTCAGCGCGCTCGACGTGCTCACCGCCGAGAACCTGCGCAGTGAACTGCTTGAGCTTTGGGCTAACAAAAAGATGCATACCAAGGCTGTCTTCCTGGTCACCCACAACATTGAAGAGGCGGTTTTGTTGGCCGACCGCATCGTCGTGCTTGGCCGCAATCCTGGCCACATCCGCACCGACTTCCGCGTCCAGATCCCGCAGCCTCGCGACCGCAAATCCGAGGCCTTCACCCAACTGGTCGATTACATCTATAAAGTTCTCACCAAGCCTGACGTCACCCCCACCGAAGCTCCCGATCAGCAAGCCGGTCCAAAAATCCGCGACCAGCGCCAGATGCATTACCAGATGCTGCCCCACGCACGTCCCGGTGGCATGGCCGGGCTGCTCGAACTGCTGCTCGACAAAGGTGGCCGCGACGATATCTACCGCCTGGCCGACGATCTGGCCTTCGAGATCGACGACCTGCTGCCCATCGTGGACGCAGCCCAGTTGCTCGGCTTCCTCACCATTGAGGAGGGCGACGCGGTAATCACTGAGAGCGGAACCGAGTTCGCCAACTCCGAGATTCTCCGCCAGAAGGAACTCTTCCGCGACGCAGCGCTGGAGCACGTCCTGCTGCTGCGCCAGATTCGCCGCGCCCTTGAAGCCAAGAGCGACCACACCGTCCCCGAGGATTTTTTCCTCGATATGCTTGACGAACAGTTCAGCGAAGAGGAGTGCCTGCGGCAGATGGAGACCGCCGTCGCCTGGGGCCGTTACGCGGAGCTCTTCGACTACGATGCAGGCCGCCGGCGTTTCGTATTGCCCGACGCGCAGGAAGAGGAAATCGCCGCCAGCGAGGATGCCGAGTGAAGATTCAGCACCCTCTGGCACGAACGCTGGTTACAGTCCGCACCTGGCCATTCCTCATCGATCTGGCCGTGGGCGCCTGCGGCCTCACTATCTTCTTCTCCATCGTCAGCACCGGCGCTTACTGGATGGGCAAGCCCATCCCCATCGTTCCCATCTCCAATTCCATCTCGCGCTCTGCCGCTCTACGCTTTTTACTCCATCGTGCGCATGGGCATCGCGTACCTCATCAGCCTGATCTTCGCCATCAGCTACGGCTACATCGCCGCCTACAATCCCCGCGTTGAGCCGTGGATGATCGCGGTACTCGATATTCTGCAATCCATTCCCGTGCTCAGTTTTCTGCCTCCCGTAGTATTGGCCATGGTGGCGCTCGTTCCCGGCCATCAGATGGGCATTGAAATGGGCGTCATCCTGCTCATCTTTACCGGCCAAGTATGGAACCTAGCCTTTAGCTTCTACACTTCACTTAAGTCCATCCCCAGGGAGATGATCGAGGCTTCGCGCATCTATCGCTACTCCGCATGGCAGCGCTTCTGGCAGCTTGAAATGCCCTACTCCGCCATCGGCCTGGTCTGGAATTCCATCGTATCCGTCGCAGGCGGATGGTTCGCTCTCATCTTTTGCGAGACCTTCACCATGGGCGACCGTAACTTCCAGTTGCCGGGCCTGGGCAGTTACATTCAGACGGCCACTTATTCCGGCGACGTTCGCGCCCTCGTTAGCGGCATCACGGCCGTCGTCTTAATCGTCGTCGCAACCGATCAGCTCATCTGGCGCCCGCTTATCGCCTGGAGTGACAAATTCAAATTCGAGCAAACCGAGTCTGCCGACCGCATTACCTCTCCCATTCTCGAGCTGCTGCGCCGATCCACTCTCTTCAGTACCGTTCCCGGCCGCATCTGGAGCGATGTGGATGAGCCTATCTGCCGCCGCATGGCGCAATCCACCGAATGCCGCGTCGTCCAGCCGATGGATGAAGAGCAGCCCCGCAAGCCTCCCCCGACTGTGGGCACTCGCCGCGGCGGCCATCGTGGTCGCAGGGTGGGGAGCAACGCAAGCCATCCTCATGCTCCGGCACTGTCACCTGGCCCGATCTCCGCCTGCTGCTCGAGGGCGCGGCGCCACCTTCCTGCGCGTCAACGCCGCCCTGCTCATCTCCGCCGCGTGGACCATCCCCGTCGGCGTCGCCATCGGCCTCAATCCGCGACTCGCCCGCATCGTGCAGCCCGTCGCGCAGATCCTGGCCTCGGTTCCGGCCACGGCCTTCTTTCCCATCCTGCTCATCGGCCTGATCAAAATCGGCGGCGGCCTCGGCATCGGCTCCATCGCTCTCATGCTGCTCGGCACGCAGTGGTACATTCTTTTCAACGTCATCGCGGGCGCCATCTCCATTCCCTCCGATCTGCGCGAAGTCGCATCGCTCTACCACTTCACCCGCTGGCAGCGCTGGACCCGTCTCATCCTTCCCGGCATCTTCCCCTATCTCATCACCGGCATGATCACGGCCTCCGGCGGAGCATGGAACGCATCCGTCATGGCCGAGTACTCCCACGTAAAGGACCGCACGCTGGAAACCATCGGCCTGGGCGCGCAGATCGACGCCGCAACAGCCAGCGGCCGTTTCCCCATCCTGCTGCTTGCCACCATCATGATCTCCCTCATGGTGGTCACCATGAACCGCCTGGTCTGGCGCCGCCTCTATCGCCTCGCCGAGACGCGTTATAAACTCGAAGGATAAGCTTGGCGAAGGCGATTTGCCGGCCGGGAGTGATTCGTGATTCGTGTTGGCTTGGTAGGCTTTGGTTTAGGCGGGCGCGTCTTTCATGCGCCGCTGATCTCCTCGGTCGAAGGTCTCGAACTCGCCGCCGTAGTCGAACGCACCACCAACCACGCCGCCGAGCGCTATCCCGGCATCACCACCTACCGCACCCTCGAAGCTATGCTGGCCGATGCCTCGCTCGACCTCATCGTGGTCAGCACTCCCAGCGGCACCCACTTCGATCTGGCCCGCCAGATGCTCAAAGCCGGCAAGAATGTCGTCGTAGACAAACCGGTGCGTCACCTCGGCTGAAATAGCCGAGCTGATGCACCTGGCCGCAGCAGAAAAATCGTCCTCTTCGTCCCTTTCCACGATCGCCGCTGGGACGGAGACTTTCTGCACGCTACAGAAGCTGCTGAGCGAGGGTTCGCTCGGCCGCCTGGTTCACTTCGAATCCACTTCGACCGCTGGCGGCCAGTCACCAGGGCAGCCTGGAAAGAAGACCCGTCGCAAGGAGGCGGCTTGCTGCTCGATATAGGAACCCATCTCGTCGACCAGGCCCTCATTCTCTTTGGCAAACCGCAGGCCGTGGGCGCCGAGGTGTTGCGCGAGCGCGCTGGCAACGGCTCCGACGATTCCTTCACTCTGCGCCTGCGCTATCCCGATCTCTCTGTCACGCTCAGCGGCAACTGCCTCGCCTCGCTGGCTCGCCCGTTCTATTACCTTCGCGGAACCAAAGGCAACTATTGGAAGTGGGGTCTCGACCTGCAGGAAGCCGCACTCACCAAGATCACCCGCATCGACAGCAAAACCTGGGGCCAGGAGCCGCCGGCCAACTGGGGCACGCTGCAGCGTGGACGTGGACGGCGGCATGGTCACCCGCCCCGTAGAGACCATCCCAGGCGACTACCGCCTCTACTATGCAGCCGTCCGCGACGCGCTGCTCGGCAAAGCCCCCGCCCCTGTTGCGGCAATCGATGCATGGCGCGTAGCCCGCCTGCTCGAGTGGGCCGTAGAAAGCTCCGACCGAACGCCGCGAAATCCCCTGCGACTGGAGCGGGGAACCGAAATAGACGGATTCATCAGCTCGTAGTCTAGTCTGTTACTTCTTGCCCGCCGGCTCCTTCTCCACCAGCGGCACCCAGAATCGGAAGCAGCTTCCGTGTCCCGGCCGGCTGGTAGCCTCAATTCCTCCGCCGTGCGCCGTAAGAATGGCGCGAATAATCGCCAGCCCCATTCCCGATCCTTTTCCCGTAATCGCGCCCCGCTTGCCGCGATAAAACTTCTCAAAGATCAGCGGCAGATCCAGCGCATCGATGCCCGGCCCATTGTCCTCCACGCGAAACTCCAGCCTGTCTCCGGCCCGGCCGCTGCTCAGCGTAATGCGGCTCCCCGGCGGCGTGTAGCTGGCCGCATTTTCGAGCAGATGCCGCAAAACCCGCCCCAGCAGATGCGGATCGAACCACGCCGGCTCGTCCGCTTTCTCCTGCGCATCCTCGCGGATCGTGACCCGGTGCGAGGGCCAGAATCTTCCGCGACTCTTCCACCGCCTGCTCCAGCAGCGCGCGGGGATGCTGCGGCACCAGGTGCACCTTCACCACGTTGGCGTCGATCTCCGCCATCTCCACCGCTTCGCCGATCAGCGAATCCAGCCGCGCCGCCTCCTCGTCCACGATCGCCGCCAGATCCATCCGTCCGGCCTCGTCCAACCCCTCGGACTCCAGCAGCGTGGTCGCCGCCGCGCGAATCGACGTCAGCGGGGTGCGCAGCTCGTGCGTCAGTGAGTCGATCAGCGCCGTGCGCAGCCGTTCTCCCTCGCGCGCCGCCTCCATCCGCGCCGTCGCCTCAAGCGCAATCGACCGCGCCAGCACAATCGCCACCTGCGCGCTCACCGCCGTGGCCACCTCGTGCGAAAGCATCGCCGGCCGCCAGCCCAGTGCGCCCACCGGCCGCAATCCCAGCATCAGCGTCCTCACGGTGAAGCTGCCGGGAATCACCAGCGTCGGGTTCTGCCCCTGGGTCATGGCGATCATGCTGGCCCGGATGCTCATCGGCAACTCGACGGCCGAGGCGTAGAACTGGTCCTGATCGCGGACGTACAGAACCACCCCGTCCAGCGCAAAGATGCGGTTGATCAGCCGCGGCAGGTCGCGAATCAGACCCTCGGCATCCTCGTGCAGCATCATCTCCTGGCTCAGCTCGTAAAGCCGCTCCACATCCTCCCGCCGCTGCTCGGCCTTTCGAGTCTGCCGGCGCGCCCGCTCTGCCACCCGGCTCACCACAATACAAGCAGGCCAGGAACGAAATCATGGCCACCCACTCCTGTGCGCCCGCCAATCGAAACGTACGAAACGGCGGCAGGAAAAAGTAGTCGAACGAGAGCGCGCAAAGAACCGCTACGATACAGCGAAAGCGAAATCCCGGCCTGGGTTGAAGCCCACACCACCAGCACCAGAAACACCATCCCCGCGGCTGTCGAATCGGCCCCCGACCAGACCAGTAAAATCGTGGTCGCCACCGTCATCAGAGCGCCCACGAACCAGTGAACCACCCCCCGGGAATCGGAAAGTCCTTCCATATTTCCTCCACCGTGCATCATACCGGGCCGCCAGGATGATGTAATCTTCCGATGAAAGAAGAAAGTTATGCCTGGCAGAATTCTGGTAATTGACGACGAACCGCAGATCACTAGGGTGCTGCGCGCCGCCCTTTCCGCGCAAGGCTATGACGTGCGCACCGCCAACGAACCTGAGGAGGGCCTGCAAGTCTTTCATGACTGGCCCCCCGACCTGATTGTTACTGACCTGATGATGCCCGGCCTGAGCGGCGTTGAAGTTACCCGCGCCATTCGCGCCCGCTCCCAACCCCGGTGCTCATCCTCTCAGTCCGCGACCACGAGCGCTCCAAAGTGGAGGCCCTTGACGCCGGCGCCGACGACTACGTGACCAAGCCCTTCAGCATTCAGGAGTTGCTGGCCCGCGTGCGCGCCCATCTGCGCCGCGCCCCCGAGCGCACCACCGCAGCCATCGAGGCCGGCGACTTTGTCATCGACTCCAGCGCCCACAGCATCCGCGTACTGGGCAAGCCCATCCATCTCACTCCCAAGGAATTCGACCTGCTGCTCCACCTGGCCCGCAACGCCGGCAAAGTCATCACCCATCGCGCTCTGCTCACCGCCGTCTGGGGAGCGCAATCGGCCCACCAGCCCGAGTATCTTCGCGTCTTCATCGGCCAGTTGCGCAAAAAGCTCGAGGCCGAAACCGGCAAGCAGTATATTCAGACGGAGCCTTGGGTGGGCTACCGTTTCCTCCCCGAGGGATGGGCTGAAAGCGAGGAATGAGCGCCAGGACGGCATCAAACGCTGTGGGGCAATCCGAGCCATTGCGAACCGCCATGAACCAAATTCTTTTGCCACTGTGCGAAAAGCCAGGGCATAGCGATTCTGCCCTGTTATCGCCTCACCTGCACTACGCCAAGTGCGCCCCCCGGAAAGTGTCAAAATTATCCTGTTTTTTAACACAATCTTGATGAACGGCAAAGAGTTCTCCACCACCATGAGTTCACGAATATCGGCGCCCGAGCCGATCATTCCGGCTAGTGTCATGGCCCGGGCTCGAGGTAGATAAATCTATTCATTGAGATCGGAGGTCAATGATGAGAGCATCGTCAATTCCCCCCGCAGCGACGGCAAAGGTATCCCGCCTTCCCATCGCCCTCACGTATGCCCTGGCTCTTTCTAGTCGGGGCCGCTCTGCTGGTATCCGGCCAGACCGCCTTCGCCGGCCCTTACCCTTCGGGCATCACGGTTCAGGCCGTGCAGAATGTGGGAAACCCACAGCAATTCACCTTCGCTGGAATTAACCCCGCGCCCGCGACTCTAACGATTTCCTATGTCACGCCTGAAGGGTTCACCTTTCTCTCCGGCAATTCAAATCTTGTTGCGGAAGATTTATCCATCTCCGGTTATACTTCGGGTCCGATAGCGCCCGGGGGACCAGTCGATGTGACCATCGATTGGGATGCGGTTGGCCCAGGCGCTTCCAGCGGCCCCGGCTCCGGCCTTTACGAAGGTGTATTTCTTATCGATTACGTCGTGGCCGGAGCGCCGTACGAGACCGAGGAAATCTCGTTCGACGCCCAGGTCTTTGCCACCACCATCCCCACCCCCGAGCCCAGCAGCCTTTTCCTTCTTGGCTCCGGATTACTCGGTCTGTTCATCGTCCATTTCGGGCGTAGAATTCTGATGAGCTAGCGGCTGCGAGGCTTCCGCAACTCCATGCTGAAAGCCAGCCTTCGGGCTGGCCTTTTTCACTGGTATTCGCTGCTGTGTCTAAGCCGGCATTGATTCTACGGCGCCTGCGGCACGACTAAAGTAGTGCTCTTTCAAGATCGGCTTTCATCGCCGGCTGGACCGGCAGCCCGCAGTAAATCCGTCCGTCTTCATAAATCTTTATGTGGCCGCTGTTATCATCCACCCATGCAGCCAGCCCCCAAAGACCGCCGTCCCATCGCCCGCATCCGACGTGTCCTCATCGAGGTGGCATTCATCGTTTTTTTGTTCTACTCCAATCTCCTCATGGGTGAATTCACCGCCTCCAACGCCCATGGAAAAACCCTCGTCTTCGCCCTCCACGATATCTTTACACTGACTAATTTCGTAATCGCCATTGCCGCTGCGATGGTCGGCCATGTCGTGTTCCATTCCCTACGGAAATGGCTTTAGGATTCCGCTCCCAAAACGCCGGCTTTTGTGTGGATTCCAGTTAGCCCCACCGTCCTTACGCTTTATTTAGGAAACATTTTCTATACTCATACTTGGATTGAACGACAATCGTTCTTGGGTTGGGAGCCTGGTTTAGACTGAATGCGGCGATGCGAACTTGCTTTATCGCTCCCACCCCCGCTAAGCCAAATGCCGGCGGCATGCCGGCTGGAAATCGAGATGCCCGCTATGCAAGATCTGGTCATGTTGCTGTTCACCGTAGTCTTCTTCGCCCTGGCGTTCCTCTACGTCAAGGCCTGCCAGAAGTTGAGGTAACCCCCATGCATATTGACGTCATCACCGTCATTGCGCTGATTCTCTCCGTCTTGTTGCTGGGTTACCTGACCCTCACCCTGCTTTTCCCGGAGAAGTTCTAGCATGTCCGCCAACGGCTGGTTGCAGTTTGCCTTCTACTCTCTGATTCTGCTTGCAACCGTTCGTCCCGTGGGCATCTATCTGGCCCGCGTGCTTGAAGGGGAACGCACCTGGCTCGATCCAGTCCTCCGTCCCATCGAGCGGCTCATCTACAAGCTCTCCGGCGTCAATGCAGCTGAAGAAATGAACTGGCGCGAGTATGCCTTTGCCATCCTGGGCTTTTCAGCCGTCATCTGCTGGTCACCTACGCCCTCGAGCGCCTGCAGAACCTGATCCCCTACGGCAATCCCCAGCACCTGGCCGCCGTCGGACCTGACCTGGCCTGGAACACCGCCGCCAGTTTCACCACCAACACCAACTGGCAGTCCTACACGCCCGAGACCACCATGAGCTATCTCACCCAGATGGCTGGGCTTGCGACCCACAACTTCTGGTCGGCGGCAGTGGGCATCGCGGTGGCTGTCGCCCTGATCCGAGGCATCAAGCGTACTTCATCCGGCACCATTGGCAACTTCTGGGTCGATATGACTCGCACGCTGCTTTACGTGCTGGTGCCGGCATCGCTGATCTATGCGCTGCTGTTAGTCGCCCAGGGCGTCCCGCAGAACTTCCACGCCTACACCGTCGCCCATCCACTGGAGCAACCTTCCCAGACGCAGACCATCGCGCAGGGCCCCGTTGCTTCGCAGGAAGCCATCAAGATGCTGGGCACCAACGGCGGCGGATTTTTCAACGCCAACAGCGCCCATCCCTACGAGAATCCCACTCCGTTCTCTAACTTTCTTCAGATCCTCTCCATCTTCATCATTCCCGCCGGTCTCACCTTTACTCTGGGCCGCATGACCGGCTCGCCCGGCCACGGCTGGGCCGTGCTGGCGGCCATGTTTGTGCTCTTCGCCGCAGGATTCTCGACCGTCTACTGGGCCGAGTCGCAGCCTCATCCGCTCATTCACGGCGCAGCGCAGACCCATACGCTCACCGCTCCCGGCGGCAACATGGAGGGCAAAGAAGTCCGCAACGGCATCGCCGAAAGCTCGCTCTTCGCCACCATCACCACCGACGCCAGTTGCGGCGCCGTCAACGGCATGCACGACAGCTTTACTCCCCTGGGCGGCATGGTGGTGCTCATCAACATCATGATGGGCGAGGTGGTCTTTGGCGGCGTCGGCTCCGGCTTATACGGCATCCTCATCATGGTGGTGCTCTCGGTCTTCATCGCCGGCCTGATGGTGGGCCGCACTCCTGAGTACCTGGGCAAAAAGATCGAAGTCTTACGACGTGAAGATGTCCATGCTTTACGTGCTCATCTTCCCCCTCATCATTCTTTCGCTCACCGCTGTCTTTGTGCTCTGGCCCAACAGTCGGCTTGCCCGCGCTCACCAATCAGGGGCCGCACGGGCTCACCGAGATTCTCTACGCTTTCACCTCAGGAGCGGGCAACAACGGCTCCGCCTTCGCCGGCCTCAACATTCGCGTCAACTCCACTACCCAGTGGTGGTACAACGTTGCGCTCGGCTGGGATATGCTGATCGGGCGCTTCCTCATGATGATTCCTGTGCTCGCCCTGGCCGGCAACCTGGCAGAAGAAGAGCGTGCCTCCCTCACCCGGAACATTCCCTGTCAACTCGGCGCTCTTCACCGTTCTGCTGGTCGGCGTGATCTTGATTCTCGAGCGCGCTCACTTTCTTTCCCGGCCCTGAGCCTGGGACCGATCTTGGAACACCTGCTGCTGAAGGCCGGTCAGCTTTTCTAACCCGGGAACCCCATCGCATTGGAATAAGGCGAAACGAACAGTCATGACTACAAAGAAAAGTCTTTGGAACACGAAAATCATTGCCCAGGCGCTCCTTGATTCGGTGCGCAAGCTCGATCCCCGCGGGATGGTCAAAAACCCGGTGATGTTTGTCGTCGAGGTCGGCAGCGTGCTCACTACGGCGCTGCTCATTGACAACATCGTCAACCACCGCCCCGGCTTCGGCTTCAACCTCCAGATCACCCTCTGGCTGTGGTTCACGGTGCTCTTCGCCAACTTTGCCGAAGCCATGGCTGAAGGCCGCGGCAAAGCCCAGGCCGATACCCTGCGCAAGGCCAAGGGCGAGACCATCGCCAAGAAGTACAAGGCCGACGGCACCTTGGAAGAGATTGCCAGCGGCCTGCTCCGCCTGGGAGACGTAATCTACGTCGAGGCCGGCCACTATATCGCCGGCGACGGCGAAGTGATTGAAGGCGTCGCTTCGGTCGACGAATCGGCCATCACCGGCGAATCCGCTCCCGTCATCCGCGAGGCCGGCGGCGACCGTTCAGCCGTCACCGGCGGCACAAAAGTTCTATCAGACTGGATCAAGGTTCGCATCACCTCCAATCCCGGCGAAACCTTCCTTGACCGCATGATCGCACTGGTCGAGGGCGCAACCCGCCAGAAGACCCCCAACGAGATCGCCCTCAGCATTCTGCTCTCTGGCCTTACCATCGTCTTTCTGCTCGCCGTGGTAACGCTGCAGCCCTTCGCCATGTACTCCAAAGCCCCGCAAACGGTCTTTGTACTGGTCTCGCTCCTCGTCTGTCTTATCCCCACCACCATAGGCGGCCTGCTCTCGGCCATCGGCATTGCCGGCATGGACCGCCTCGTCCAGTACAACGTCCTTGCCATGAGCGGCCGCGCCGTTGAGGCTGCCGGCGATGTGAACACACTGCTGCTCGACAAAACCGGCACCATCACCCTGGGAAACCGCCAGGCCGCGGAGTTCTATCCTGCCCCCGATGTTAGCCAGGAACGAATGGCCAACGCCGCCCAGCTCGCGTCTCTCTCCGACGAAACCCCCGAAGGCCGTTCCATCGTTGTACTAGCCAAGGAGAAGTACAACCTGCGCGGACGCGACCTCAGCGGCATTCACGCAGAGTTCGTTCCCTTCACCGCGCAGACCCGCATGAGCGGCGTCAACCTGCCCGGCACCCGCATCCGCAAGGGCTCAGCCGACGCCATCGCCCGCTTCCTCGAGGAGCAGGGATCGCAACTGCCTCAAAAAGTCCGCGAGCAAGTGGAAGAGATCGCCCGGCTCGGCGGCACGCCGCTGGTCGTCGCGGAAAACGCTTCGGCGCTGGGCGTCATCTATCTCAAGGACATCGTCAAAGGCGGCCTAAAAGACCGCCTCGCCCGCTTACGCGCCATGGGCATCCGCACCATCATGATCACCGGCGACAATCCGCTCACCGCCGCCGTCATTGCCCGCGAAGCCGGCGTCGATGATTTCCTCGCTGAAGCCAAGCCCAAAGACAAGATGGACCTGATCAAGCGCGAGCAGGCCAAGGGCAAGCTGGTTGCAATGACCGGCGACGGCACCAACGACGCACCCGCCCTGGCGCAGGCTGACGTAGGCGTGGCGATGAACTCCGGCACCCAGGCCGCCAAGGAAGCCGGCAACATGGTGGACCTCGACTCCAACCCCACCAAGCTGATCGAGATTGTAGAAATCGGCAAGCAGCTCCTCATGACCCGGGGCGCGCTCACAACCTTCTCCATCGCCAATGACGTGGCCAAGTACTTCGCCATCATCCCCGCCATGTTTGCCGGCGTCTTTCCGGTCCTCGGCGCGCTCAACATCATGTACCTGCATTCGCCGGAGTCTGCCATTCTCTCCGCGGTCATCTTCAACGCGTTGATCATTGTGGCGCTGATCCCGCTGGCTCTCAAAGGCGTGAAATACGAGCCCAAGGCCGCCGACATTTTGCTGCGCAACAACCTGCTGATTTATGGCGTCGGCGGCATCATCGTGCCCTTCATAGGCATCAAGGCCATTGATATGTTTTTGGTAGCCGTCCATCTGGCGTAAAGGGCTTGTATCAGGGCACGGCTCGACAGTTTTGGTTAATGTGTTTTGTATCAGGGCGCGACTTTAGTCGTGCCGCATGCAGCAGCCAAAAGAATATGGGGCTTTAGCCCCTGAGGCAAGGCAACGAGGAGTACGAAAATGCATTCCGTCTGGAAGACTTCAATTCGCTTCACCATCGTAACCACAATCCTGCTGGGCCTGGGCTATCCGCTCTTCGTCACCGGCATAGCCGCCGTGCTCTTCCCCCACCAGGCCAACGGAAGCCTCATCCAACTCCAGGACGGCACGGTCATTGGCTCCTCGCTGCTGGCCCAGAGCTTCACCTCCGATAAATATTTCCATCCCCGCCCATCTGCCGCCGGCAATGGCTACGACGCCACATCTTCCGGCGGATCGAACCTGGCCCAATCCAACAAAGCTCTCGTTGACCGCATCCAGGCCTCCATTGACAAGCTCTCCAAAGAGAACCCCGGCAAGCCCGTTCCCATTGACCTCGTTACCACCTCCGGCTCCGGCCTCGATCCAGACATCACTCCCGACGCCGCCGATTTTCAGGTTCCCCGCGTAGCGAAAGCCCGCGGCATCTCTGAAGACCGCATCCGCCAACTTATTTCGCGGCACACCGCCGGCCGCCAGCTTGGGATTCTCGGAGAACCACGCGTCAACGTCCTCGAACTGAACATCGACCTCGACAAGCTGGCAAAGTAACCGCTTGGTTCGAGCCTTCCCGGGTCTTCCACCTAAGCGAGATCCGGGGTACCCGGTGTGCGTGCGATCTCGAACTTCAAATTGAAGACCTGCTGACACTCAGCTGGCTTTGCGCCCAAGCGGAAAAGGCGGCAAAGGGAGTTTGCCCTTTGCCGCCTTCTGTCTTGTCCGAGTCTGCGTAGTGCGTGGTTAGAACATCTGAACTGCGCTGCGCTTCCACATTAGCAGGCCAAAAGCCATGCAGCCGGTGAGCATCAACACCACAGAGTCGGGCTCTGGCGTAACTGTGCCCGCAGCGCTGTAGCTGACATCGTCAATACCGATGTAATCACCATAACCATTCGCGCCTGAGGCGATGGTCACGCTCGATATCGATTTGCCGGGATCTGTGAACCCGACAAAGTCCACCGAGCCCGTCCCATCCGTCACTCCCGGGACGTTGATCGTCTCCGATGTTCCGTCAGAGAACGTGATCTTGTCCTGGTAGAAGTAAAGTTGGACGCCCGAAAGATAGGCGCCGAAGGCGTCGATGGGAGTGGCGAAGCTGAAGGTAGCGTACCCACCCATGTCTTCTACGTAATTGGCGCCCCCCGGCGTGGTATTGAAACCATCCAGTGAGGGGTCCCCTGCATCATTGGGCGTGTTGTTGACATACAGGTTGTTGCCACTTGCGTCTGCCCCCGTAACCGTCACCCCGGGAGCGGCGGAGAGCGAGGAGAAAGATCCGACAGGAGAGCTCTCAAACGTGATGGTGTTCAAGCTGCCGGCCGCAGCGGCGAACGAGGAATAAGCCGCGTTGGAGTTCGTGAACGGGCCGCCCGGACCGGCGTTGAGGTCGTATCCGGTATAGCTGGTTGGAGAAGCTGAGAGGTAAAGGGTTGAGAGCGAAAGTGCGCCGAGCACGAAGGCAAGCCGTCCTGCCGACCTGAATGCAAGATGGGGCTTGGCCAGTGAACTATGCAAATTCAAATCCATAGGGAACTCCTTTGGCCCGGACGGGGATGATCGGTCTTGAAGCGCCTGAAGAAATGACCAGAAAGGGGGATCCCGTCGCGGCTTAAGTATTCACTAGCAATCGAGTGCCCAATATTCATGGCCGTAAGTTCATTGATATGTGCGGAAACATTTCTTATTCCGGGGTGTGCGTGCAAGTGTTTGCACAGAGGAACAAAAAAATTCCCTTTCGCGGGTACGGGTCCATGGCAGTCTGGGAGCCGCCGGCTAACCGCCCGTTCCTCCCAACCATTCGCCAGTCCGAGAGCGAATGGTTGGGGCACCAAGTTGGTCATGGACCCAATTTGGCTGGTCCCGGAACCAGAGGAGAAAGCTAATTCACAGTCACCGTAAATGTGCCCGTGGGCGCAGGCGTAATCGAGGGGGTGCCGGATCCAGCTACCGTGAAAGTATAGGTGCCTGCAGTGGTGCCCGGATTACCCTGATTGGAGTTAATGGAGCTGGGGCTGCCGCAACCGGCCAGTCCGCCGATTGCCGCCATCAGCACCACAATGCCCAGCATCTGCCGCCAACTCCGGCGCCGCGAAGGAACTCCCAGGAACACCAGCAACGCCAGAATCGCTCCGCTGCCCGCGCCGGCCCATCCTCTGCCGTGCAGCTTCGGATAGGCCAGTTCGCTGGTAGCCGCCGTCGTGTTCACCGTTGCGGTAGATGTTGTGGGAGAAGGAATGCCCGCGCTCATGTCCACAGTTGCGCCGCTGGTGATAGAGCAGGTCGGCAGGTATTGCGCCCCGGAAGGAGAATTCGTCAGCTGGCACCCCAGCGTCACGGTTCCCGAATAAAAGAGATTTGAGCTCCACCGTGACCGTCGAAGTCGTTGACCCGCCAGGCGAGACGGCTGCCGGTGCGCTCGATGCAACAGAATAGACTGATTCGGCTACGGTCACACTCGCGCTTGCGCTGCCGGGGTTATAGTTCACGTCTCCGCTGTAGGTCGAAGTGAGCATATCGCTTTTGCCGGCCACGCTGTTGCTGAGGCTGTTGGGCGGAATCGTGATGGTGCAAAGAGCCGCCGTGCAACTGCCGCTGGCTGCCAGCATTTGAGCTCCGGAGCTATAGCCGCCGCCGGTCAGTGTCACAAATCCAGTTGGTGTAGCCCCGCTGCCGGCCACCGTGACACTAACATTCAGGCTCTGGCTGGAATAAATACTGGTGGACGCTGGAGTCACTGTCACGGTCGGCGTGAGCACAACCACAAGCGTTACCCCCACGGTCGTCGTCGCGAAGGCCCCCCCATCGTAGATCGAGTTTCCGCCGTAAGTCACAGTGAGCAGGTCGCTCCCAGCGCTCAAAGAGCCGCTTGGGATCGTGATGGAATAACTGCCGTTCGACAAAGCCGTCGCCGGAGATGTGTAACCGCCGCCGGTCAGAGTGACAGAACCTGTCGGCGTACCGCCGCTTCCTGAAACCGTGCCCGACACGGTCAGAGACTGGTTCGAATTGATGCTGGCTACCGGATTCACCATCACGGTGGCGGTCAGCCCATTCACCTGCACCGGTGTCGTTATGTTCGTGGCTGCATAGGTCGAATCGCCGCTATAGGTAATCGTCAGAGTGTCGTTGCCGATCATCAGGCTTCCCGCCGGAACAGTGAAGGTGTAGTCGCCGCTGGCGTTGAGCGTCCCTGTGGCTGTGAAGCCGTTGTCTGAGAGCGTCACCGTGCCCGACGGCGTGCCGCTGCCGCCGGTCAATGAGACCGCGACGGAAAGAACTTCCACGGTTGTCACGGGATTGGGCGTTGGACTTGCGCTCACATTGACAGCCATGGCACCGGTGGACGCGGACCAGTAGTTCACCAGTTGGGTCGCGTCCACACTGCCCAGCCCGGTTGCCAGATCGTAACCGGCAGTGGTGTTGTATCCGCTCTCGAAGTAGGAGCCCGCCGAGTTCTGCACGCAGTCCGGACTGCCACTGGAGCACGGCACCGAGTTGTTGCCCACCGTTACATCGTGAAAAATCGAGCTGGCATGGGACCCATTTGCGAGGTTATACAATTCCTGCAACTCCGCGGCCGCTTGCCCCAGCCGTCCGCCGGTTTTCTGCTCCACCAGCGCCAGGATTCCCGCAAACGACGGCGCAGCAGTCGAGGTTCCGCCAAAACCGTCGGTAAACCAATAGCCGTCGGGCTGCGTCTCGCAATCCAGCGTTACCGTCTGCCCATTGTACGTGGTAGTTTCGTCGTCGCATATCGCCCAGGTTGCCGCGTCGTACCCATTGCCTGACATTAAAGACACGTCCGGCAAATCGCGTTGTCCATCCGCCGGCACGCCGGCCCCGTTCTGCCACGATGGTTTGCTGTAGACCGAGCCTCACCCCGCCCGAGCCGGCGACAATGTTGGCCAGGTTCATGCCGTCAGAAGTGCCGGTCACGGGGACATCGGTGCTGATAAAATCGTCAGTCTTCGATGAATCGTTCCAGGTCGATTCCGGAATATACTTCAGCGCCGTCCGGTAAAAGGTCGAGGAACTGCCCTGCGAAGTGCTCACATAAGTCGAGAACGAATTGGTCAGGGGATAGAAATCCGTTCCGCCCACAGCGATGTTATACGGCGTCGAGGCAAAGCCGCTCACTTGCAATCCGCCCTTAGCTGTGGTTTGCGTGTTATCGTCGTCGCAGCCTGCCGAACCACTGTCGCCGCTCGAAACCGTCACCGCAATCCCCTGCGCCGCTGCTTGCTCCCAAAGGCTGTTAAGCTGTGCGTTGCCGCTGGTGCCCATATCCGATTCGCAATCGCCGAAACTGAGGCTGAAGATATCGACCACGTTGGCATCGAGAGCCGCTTGAATACCGGTGGTTAGGTCGGTGGAAGCATAGTAGTAAATCGCCGCCCCTGGAGCCATGCCACCCGCGAGCTCAGTATCGATGTATGCTTCGTCGGCATTGTCTGTGTTATCGTATCCGCCGCCCGCGACAGGGGAGCATGAACTGGAACTTGTGCAGTAGTTGAAAATCGGACTGGTTGAATTGCCAAGAAAAGTTTGCCGGTAGGCTTCGATAATGCCGGGAATAATCGTTGCCGCTCCACCAATCCCTATGTTCACTCCCGCACCGTTGTAACTTGTGCTGCCTGAAAAATTCGCATTATAGGAGTTAGGCGTGTCGTAAATGGTCGCTGCATCTCCAGGAACGATATAGAGAGTATCGCCGCCGCTGGTAAAGCCGGGCTTTGGTCCTTCGGCCGGCTCCAGCCGCTTGTTTTGGGGATTGAACTTACCCTCGCTTCCGTGCACAAATTGCGGTTTGGGCCGGATCGTGTTCAGGTTTGCGATGCCCTTCACTACCGGGGCCAGCGCCTCGGGAATCTGCGGGTCAGTGGTGTTTGAATAGAACTGGTTCCCATTCACTGCAAAACTGTGAACTGTTGTATGAAAAGCTTCCTCCACCTGGCTCACTGTTCCGCTGAAGGCGATAGTCGTGCGCCCCAGCGAAACCGTCTCCAGCTTCAACCCGTGCGACTCAAGCCACGCCACCAGCGCCGCCACATCCGATTCCGCCGGCCCATAAAGCTGGCCGAACTCTGCCGGCGTAAGCCACTTGTGGTAGTTCGGCGACGACTTGTCATGTAACTCGGCCAGGTAAGCTCCAGCGCCGCCTGTTGCTTGGCTGGAGCGCTTGCAGCACCAGGCGCACGTGGGTCATTTGCGTCGCACCCGGCGCCTCGCCCTGGTCGAACTCTGCCCGGGCGCGTTGCGGCACATTGCCCTTCAGCGTCGTCAGCAGCGATTCATCCACATTGGCGGTAATCCGTCGGAGCGGCCGCGAGAGTTCTGGGCCGGCAAAGTGCGGAACCCAAAGCAGGACTGTCGAGCAGATGAATGCGCTGGCCACTGCCTGGTAGGGGAGGGATACGCACGCATAGAGGTTTACCTGTACCTTTCTCCGGAGTAAACCCCCGAAAGAACGAAAAGTTGCTCGTCCCGATCAAAGAAACCCATTAGTTGAAACTGACCTGCAATCCGCTCCGCCACGGCATGAATATTGAAACCATCATAATCCGCCGCTTCGCTTCCGAGTGTGCCGGATTAGACCCACTCGCACGAAAAATGCAGGAAGGAACCAGGGTTATATGACAATTTCGACTCCGGCAAGGCAGTCTATGCTTGCCCAATGCAAATGGAGAGCCCGGAGCCTGAGGAAGAAAGCAGTTGAGAATCATGCGCCGCTTGATTTTGCAACGGAATCACCAGCTAGTTTAGACGGGAACGGGCAGGGAAGGTTGACTCTGGAGAAAAGATACTCAGGCCGACCCAGTTCAACCAAGTCTGATCAATTGTTAAAAGACTAAAATGCAATAGACAATTGGTATCTCTATCGAATAATATACGCTTTCCGGGTACTTTTTGCTCCACGGTGCATTCATGCGCGCGTCGCTGTTTATCACCTGCTATAACGATACGCTCTATCCGGAGACGGGCCGGGCGGTGGTCAGCCTGCTTGAAAGGCTTGGCGTGGAGTTGGACTTCCATCCCCATCAGACCTGCTGCGGCCAGATGCATGCCAACACCGGCTTCCGCGGCGAGGCTTTCTCCCAGGCCAAGCGCTTCGTCCGCCTCTACCAGGACGCCGAGACCGTCGTCATTCCCTCTTCCTCCTGCGTGGCCATGATTCGCGATCAATATCCCAGCGCTCTTTGCCGAGTTGGGAAATGAATCTCTACGCAAGGAGTTCGCCGCCCTGCTGCCCCGGGTCTATGAGTTGAGCGAGTTTCTCATCGACCGGCTGGGCGTGGAGGATGTGGGCGCATATTTTCCTCATCGCGTCACCTACCACGCCAGTTGCCACGGCCTGCGCGCGCTTCATCTCGGCGACCGGCCCTTCCGCCTGCTGGCCAAAGTGCGCGGCCTCGACCATGTGCCGCTCGCAGAATCTCGACCGCTGCTGCGGCTTTGGCGGCACCTTCTCCGTGAAAAACGCCGAGGTCTCCTCCGCCATGCTGGCCGTCAAGCTGCAGGACGTGGTCTCCACCGGCGCCGAATATTGCACCGCTCTCGACAACAGTTGCCTCATGCACCTGGGCGGAGCCATGCACCGCCAATACGCGGGCATGAAGACCATTCACATGGCGCAGATTCTGGCCAGCACCGAAGCCTCTCCCGCGGAGGCGACTGCATGAGCCAGGCAGCCGCAAACCATCCCGTGCTCGACCCCACGCTTGCGCCTCCGTTTCCCACAGGCCGCGCTGCCTGTCCTGCGCAATCCGCAACTGCGCAAGAACGTGGCCCACGCCATCGACGTCATCCAGGCCAAGCGCGCCAAGCTGGTTGCCGAAAAAACCGACTGGCAGGAACTGCGCTCGGCGGCCTCGGCCATTCGCACCCACGCGCTTGAGAATCTCGACTTTTACCTCGAACAATTTGAAGCCCGCTGCACCGCCGCCGGAGGCACGGTCCACTGGGCCGCCGATGCCGCCGAGGCGCGCCAGATCATCCTCGACCTGCTGCGCCAGGAAAAAGCCACTGAAGTCATCAAGATCAAGACCATGACCTCGGCCGAGATTCAGTTGAATCCCTTCCTTGAGGCCGCGGGCATCAGCGCTTACGAGACCGATCTGGCCGAGATCATTCTCCAACTCGGCGAGGAGGAACCCTCGCATATCGTCGTTCCGGCTCTGCACATCAATCGCAGCCAGGTGCGCGAAATCTTTGCCCGCCGCATGGGACTCAAGGATCTCTCCGACGATCCCAAGGCTCTGACCAACGCCGCCCGCACCTAGCTGCGCGCAGAAATTTCTCACCATCCCCACCGCTATCAGCGGCGCAAATTTCCTTATCGCTGAAACCGGCTCCGTGGCCATCGTCGAGTCGGAAGGCAACGGCCGCATGTGCCTTACCCTGCCGCGCACCATGATCACCCTGGCCGGCATCGAAAAGGTGATGCCCCGCTTTCAGGACCTTGAAGTCATGCTGCAAATGCTGGCCCGTTCCGCAACCGGCGAACGCATGAACCCCTACACTTCGCTCTGGACCGGCGTCACTCCCGGCGATGGCCCGCAGCGCTTTCACGTTGTCCTGCTCGACAATGGACGCTCCTCCATCCTTGCCAGTCCACGCGAGCGCCAGACCCTCAAGTGCATCCGTTGCGCCGCCTGCATGAATGCCTGCCCTGTCTATCGCCAGACCGGCGGCCACGCTTACGGTTCCGTCTATCCCGGCCCCATCGGCGCCATTCTCACCCCGCAGTTGATGCAGATGCAACACGCGCAATCGCTGCCTTACGCCTCTTCGCTCTGCGGCGCCTGCTACGAGGTCTGCCCGGTCAAAATCAATATTCCCGAGGTGCTGCTCGATCTGCGCGCCCAGGTGGTCGACCAGGAGCGCACGCACCTCGGCCGCTTCTTCGACCCCATGTATCTAGGCCTGCGCATCGCCAATCTCTCTTTTCGCCGTGCCTGGCTCTTCCATGCGGCGCAGTTTTTCGGCCGCATCGGCCTTCGCTTCTTCACCGCGCAAAGACGGCTGGATTCATTCGCTGCCCGGCGTCGGCGGGAAATGGACCCAGACCCGCGACCTGCGCGGCCTTCCAGATCAGACCTTCCACGAGTGGTGGGCAGCGCGCGGCCAAAGCGGCAAGGAGGCAAAATGAGCGCCCGTCCCAGATCCCGGGAACAGATCCTTGACCGCATCCGCGCAGCCACGCAAACCCCTCGCCAAGTCACGCGGCTCAGCCTGCAGATGCTTATGCACGCTTTGCCGCGCGCCTATATCCGCCACGGCGAACTCTCACGCCGAAGCCCGTATCGAACTGATGATCGAGCGCCTGCGCGAGTACGACGCCGAAGTGGTTGAATGCTCGCCCGCCGGAACTTCCCGCCGCCATCGCCGCGCAACTCGCCGCCAGCGGCAAACACAACTTTGTCGCCCCGCCCGGAACTCCGCCCGAGATGGCTCGCATGGCAGATCCCGGATTCGACTGGAATCTCGATCGATCGGCCTCGGCCTCACGACCGAAATCGAACAGGCCGAAGGCGTCGTCACCGCCGCCTCTTGCGGCATCGCCGATTCCGGAACCATCGTCCTCCACCACTCCGCCACTGAAGGCCGCCGCGTGCTCACCCTGCTGCCCGACTGGCACCTCTGCATTCTCCAAGCCAGCCAGGTGGTGGAAACCTGCCTGAGTACTTCGACCGCTTTTTGAGCACCCCCCCGCCCTGGTCACCTGGATCTCCGGGCCCAGCGCCACGGCAGATATTGAAATGACGCGCATCAAAGGCGTCCACGGGCCACGCTTTCTCCACGTAATTCTCGTTCGCGACGAATATCGTAATTCAAACAGGGCAATCGGCCCCAAAAAAGGCAACTGAACATGAGCCAATCCGAATCCGCAACCTTTGAACTGGCAGCACGAGCGCTGGACTCTTTCCAGATCGAAATCCCCTCCTGGGGATTCGCCAACACCGGCACGCGCTTCGGCAAATTCGTGCAGGCCGCCGCCGCTTCCACTATCGAAGAGAAGTTCGCCGACGCTGCCGAGGTCAACCGCCTCACCGGAGTTACCCCCACGCTGGCGCTCCACGTGCTCTGGGACTCTGCCCAACGGCGTCAAAGACGTCCCCGCCGTCAAGCAGCTTGAAACGCCGCTTCGGCATCCGTTCCGGATCCATCAATCCCAATCTCTTTCAGGACCAGGAGTACAAATTCGGCTCGCTCTGCAATCCCTCCGCAGCAGATCCGCCAGCAGGCCATCGATCATATGCTCGATTCGATCGAAATCGCCAAGCGGCTCGGCTCGCGCGATATTTCCCTGTGGGTAGCCGACGGCTCAAACTATCCCGGCACGCAGAGCATGCGCAAGCGCATCGGCTGGCTTGAGGAGGCCCTGCGCGCCTCTCATGACCGCCTGGCCCCGGACCAGCGCCTGCTCATCGAATACAAGCCCTTCGAGCCCGCCTTCTATCACACCGATATTGCCGACTGGGGCATGTCCTCCCACCTCGCGCGCATCGCCGGCCCGCAGGCTCGCGTTCTGGTCGATACCGGCCACCATTATTCCTCGCAAAACATCGAGCAGATTGTTGCCTGGCTGCTCCACACCGGCCTGCTCGGCGGATTCCACTTCAACGACCGCCGCTACGCCGACGACGATCTCACCCTCGGCTCCATCGATCCCTACCAGATCTTCCGCATCTTCCATGAATTGCATTGCGGCCCACGGCGAAGGCCTGGCCCCAGAAATTGCCTACATGATCGACCAGAGCCACAACCTGAAAGGCAAGATCGAAGCCATGGTGCAAACCGTGGTGACCGCCCAGGAGCTCTATCTGAAGGCCGCTCTCGTCGATCGCGAGCAATTGGCCGTCTATCAGCAGTCCTGCGACCTGGTGGCCGCCGAGGAACTCTTCCGCGGCGCCTTCTGGCGCGATGTTCGTCCCATGGCCGCGGCATGGCGTGAGGCCCGCGGCCTGCCTGCCGATCCACTCGCAGCCCTCCGTGCAAGCGGCTATGTCGAGCGCATCGCCCAGGAGCGCGGCAGCCGTCAATCCACGGTCAACAGTTACGCTTGAAATGTAAGTTTTCCTGATGCAGAATCACCCGCTTTTCCGTTCAGGTCATACTGTCGATCGGCCCCCAGGAGAGGCACTCCGTTGCCCAAGGGAAAAATCAAGCGGCTTTACCTGATTCCGATTCTCTCCAAAGCGCTCGACGTCATCGAGCTGCTGGAGGAGAACCACGCTCCAGTCTCGCTGGAGGATGTTTTCCAGCGCACCAAAATCTCGAAGACCAGCGTCTACCGCATCCTCAAGACTCTGGTGCACCGGGGCTACGTTGCCCAGGCGCAGAACGGCCTTTATCGCCTGGTCTCCCGCCCTCGCCGTCTCCGCTTCGGCTTTGCCGTCCAGAACATGGAACTTCCCTTTTCCGTTGCCGTAGCCCAGAGCGTCACCGCCGCCGCCGCAGCAGCGGGCGTCGAATTGCTCATTCTCGATAATCGCTATGACGCCGCCGTCGCCATTCAGAACGCCGAGGAATTTGTCGCCAAACAGGTTGACCTGGTGCTCGAATTCGAAGTCACTGAGAACATGGCTCCGCGCGTTGCACAAATCTTCAAGAAGGCCGAGATTCCCCTCGTAGCCATCGATGTTCCCCATCCCAACGCCACCTACTTCGGCGTGGATAACTTTGAAGTAGGCTACGAAGCTGGCGCGCTCCTGGCCAAGCATGCCCAGCACAAGTGGAAGGGCAAGGTGGACTGGGTTCTGGGCATCGGCCTCTCTGAGGCCGGCAGCTTTGTCCAGAGCCGCGTCACCGGCGCATTCGACGGCGATTCGCGAGCGCGTTGCCGATCTGCCCGCCGACCGCTTCATTCAGATCGAGGGCCGAGGAATGCGCCAGTACAGCCAGCAGGCGGTGAAGGAGTTCCTCCGCCGCCATCATAAGGACGAGCACATCCTGGTCGCCGCCGCCACCGATTCCAGCGCCCTCGGCGTCCTCGACGCCGCCCGCCAGGCCGGCCGCGAACAGGACTTCGCTATCGCCGGCCAGGACTGCATCCCCGAGGTGCTCGAAGAAATGCGCTCCGGCAAAAGCGCCATCATCGGCTCCATCTCCCACCAGGCAGAAACCTATGGCCCACGCCTCATTCAGCTCGGCATCTCTCTTTTGCGCGGCTACGCTGTCCCCCCATACAACTACGTCCGCCACAGCGTTGTAACACCGGAAACCCTGGTCGCCAAATAGGGAATCTGGCTTATGAATAGAGCAGGCAACTGTTCAATATTTCTCTCTTGCCAATTTCTTGCCGGCGCTCGTGCCATGCAAAATTGCGGTAGACTCAAACCAAGATCGGCCTAAACATATGCAGGAACCCGCACGAATTGCCATCGACCTCGGCGCAGAAAGCTGCCGCGTCTCCCTGCTCCGCTGGATCAACGGAAAGCCGCAAATCGAAGTCGTTCACCGCATCCCCAACGGCCCTGTCCATCGCGGGCGCTGGCTCGTCTGGCCGCTCGATGCTCTTCTTGCCGGCATTGAAGAAGGCCTCCGCAAGGCCGCAGCCGCTGCTCCTGAAGGCATCGCCTCCATCGGTGTCGACGGCTGGTCGGTGGACTACGTTCGCCTCGCCCCCGACGGCTATCCCTTGCACGAGCCCTTCTGTTATCGCGATGAACGCACCGTCGCCTCAAAGGAAGCCGCCGATGCCAAAATCTCTCCCATGGAGATCTTCGCGCGCACCGGCGCGCAGCCCCTTCGCCTCAACACCGTCTACCAGTTGCTCGCCGACCCCGTCGCCGGCCACAGGGATCGCATCGATCCTCAGGCTCCCTGGGTCATGCTGCCCGAATACATTCTTTACTGGTTGGGTGGCCGCCGCGTCGCTGAATACACCAATGCCAGCCACACCGGCCTCGTAGACCTTAAGACAGGCAACTGGGACCACGAACTCTTCAGCTCCTCGATCTCCCTCTCGACGCCGCTCCGCCCATTGTCCACGCTGGTGAAAATCTCGGCCGCATGCAGGGCCCGCTTGCTGCCCTCGACGCCTATCGCGAAACCCAGCTCATCGCTCCCGCAACCCACGATACCGCCTCGGCAATCGCCGGCATTCCCGTCAGCCTCAGCTCCACCGCCTACATCAGTTCCGGAACCTGGTCTCTGGTAGGCACGCTCACTTCCGCGCCCGTCACCACCGCGGAATCCTTTGACGCACGCTATACCAATCTCGGTGCGGCCACCGGCGGGCTCTGCTTCCACACTCTCGTCAACGGCATGTGGCTCATCAAGCAATGCATGGATTCCTGGAGCGCCGAGGGCCGCAGTTGGACCATCGAAGATCTCGTCCAAAAGGCTGCCGTCTGCAAGACTGCGCCGGGAGTTATTGACGTGGATGCCGAGCCTCTGCTGCTTGACTCCGATATGCCCGCGCGCATCAACCACGAACTGTGGCGTCTCCGCATGGATCCCATTCCCGATCTTCGCCGGCAACGAGCCCGTCTTCGCCCGGCTGATCTTCCAGAGCCTCGCAGATCGTTACGCCTCGGCCATCGCCAGCCTGGAACATATGCTGGGCCGCAAGCTTGAGCGCATTCACATTCTCGGCGGCGGCAAGCCGCAACAAATTGCTCACCGCACTCACCGAGCAGCGTACCGGCCTGCCCATAGAAACTGGCCAGTCGGAAAGCGCCACGATCGGCAGCCTCGCTGTCCAGTTAGCCGCGGCTGACTCCGATGGTCGCCCCATCGCTCCCGAGTCTGTTCGCAAATGGGCCCAGCAGCTCTGCCGCGCTTAGCGGTTCAGCGTATACCATGGAGTCAAATTCGATATACCCTTCAATTAGAAGGTATTCACATGGTCCGTTGGGACATCGAGCGGAAATTGCGATTTTTCCCCCATCCCCTTTGCTTATATGTGCAATGCTTCATCGTTATTCTGCTTCTTTTCTCCTGCCCGGCCATTGTCCTTGCCCAATCTCCTGCCGCACGCGCTCCAATCGTTTTCACGGTCATTGATGAAAACGGCCAGGCAGTTCCTGGCGCCGAAGTTACAATTCTAGAGCCTTCGCTTGCCGCGGTTCACCAGTGGACCGATTATGCCGGCCATTGCTCCCACATTCTCCAACAGGTCGCGCCTTACCAGCTTCGCGTGGATAAGCCCGGCTTTTATCAGACTGTCGCCGGCAATCTCGATCCGAACATCAACAGCGTTCAGGTCGTGCTCAACCACGAACAGATCGTCAGGGAGCAGGTGAATGTAACTGACTCGGTTCCCGGCATCGATATCGAGCAAATTTCGAACAAAAGCACCATGAATACGCCGGAGATTGTGAACGTCCCCTACTTAACCTCCCGCGATATCCGAAACCTTTTGCCGTTTTATCCGGGCGTCGTGCAGGACTCCACCGGCCAGGTTCACGTTGCCGGCTCTGAAACCTGGGGCACCCTCGACCTGCTCGATGGACTGGATATGCGCTCTCCGCTCAGCGGGACGCTCAGCATGCGGGTCAGCGCCGACGCGGTTCGCTCCATCGATGCAGAAACCACACGCTATCCGGTCCAGTTCGGCAGAACCACCGGCGGCGTGATCGCGTTTTTCACCGGCATGGGCGATAACAAGTTTCGCTTCAATGCCACCAACTTCGTTCCCTCTTTCCGCGACCTCAATGGCATTCGCTTCGATCAGTTCGTTCCCCGTTTTACCTTTTCCGGACCTCTGGTGAAAGATCACGCATGGTTCTATGACGGCGTGGAATTTGAATACGACAATATCTATATCGCTGAGTTACCCGCCAATATGAATACCGACGAGTTGGTGCGTGGCAGCAACTTGGCAAAGTTTCAAGTCAACTTAACTCCCAAGAATATACTTACCGGCGCGGTGCTCTTCAACGATTACCACTCGCCCTATGATGGCATCTCCTCGATCACGCCCCAACAGAGCACCACCAAGCGCGATACTATTGCCTGGCTCCCCTACCTGCGCGATCAGTGGAGCTTCGGCGACGGCGCGCTGCTCGACGTTGCCCTCGGCTTCGTCCGAATCCGCGACGGCTACGAACCGCATGGCAACTCCCCCTACCAGATCAACCCTGAACTTCCCAACGGAAGCTATTTTGAGAATCTGGTCGGCACTTCTCAGCGCGCCGAGGGAACCGCGGCCCTCTATCTGCCTCCACTCCGCTGGGCCGGCCGCCACGATTTCAAGTTAGGCCTGGATCTCGACCACGTCGGCTATGACGAAAACGTGAGCCGCGCGCCCATCAGTTATCTGCGCGAAGATGGAACGCTGCTGCGCCAGAGCGTCTTCCCTTCGATAACTCCCTTCACCCTCCATAACGCCGAATTCGGCGCATACGCGCAGGACCGCTGGTTGATACGCCCTGGCCTGCTGGTCGAGCCCGGCCTGCGCTTCGATTGGGACGAGATCATTCGCCGCCCGCTTGCCGCCCCGCGAATCGCCGCCTCGTACTCGCCGCCACGCGCCGCGGGCTCAACCAAAATCACCGCAGGCATCGGCCTTTACTACGAGCACACGCAACTCGAATACCTCACCCGCGCCCTCGCCGGCATTCGCTATGACACGATGTACGATACAGACGGCGTAACTCCCTCAGGTCCGCCGCAGGAAACCGATTTTATCGCCAACGATAGCTCCCTCCACGAGGCCCGCGCCCTTAACTGGACCCTGGGCGTCGAGCAAAAACTCCCTCATTCCATCTTTGCCGCTGCCAATTTTATTCAAAAACGCATATCCAATGAATTTGTCTACGCGAATCAAAGCGACCCCGCCGCTCTATCGGGTAACTATCAACTAACCAATGGAAGGCAGGACCACTATAACTCCGTGGAGTTCGAAGCCCGCCATACCTTTGCCAACGCGTACCCGCTCTTTATCTCCTATACTCGCTCTTCGGCGCGCACCAACTCAGCGATCGACTATAACCCCACTTTGTCGCAGTATGGCCCGCAGCAGGTCGGTCCACTTGCCTGGGATACACCCAACCGGGTAATCTCCCGCGGCTGGCTGCCCGTATCGCTGCCAAAGCTCAAACACAATTGGGACTTTGTCTACGCGCTTGACTGGCGCACCGGCTTTCCATTCACATCCATCGACGATAATCAGCAGGTGGTTGGTCGACCAGGCTCGCATCGCTACCCAAACTATGTCTCCATTAATCCAGGACTCGAATGGCGCTTCCACTTCCGTGGCGCCTACTTCGGCCTGCGCGGCGTAATTGAAAATATCACCGGTAGCGGGAACCCCGTTGAAGTGATCAACGACGTAGATTCCCCGAGTACGGCACCTTCAGCGAATTCCAGGGCAGAGCACTAACAGCCCGCATCCGCCTGATCGGCTCAAAGTAGTTAGCCCGAAAGAAAGCAGGGAACAAGGTCGGCGGAAAAGGCGCGTGCCCCATCCATCGCGCTCTTTGCGATGGGTGGGATACCTATAACTACGGTTCTAAGATAACTGAGGTTCTTTATAGTTTTCTGAAACCGCCCCCCATCCCGCGCTGCAGTCACTCCCAAACCACGACCCCGCCCACTGCTTTATCGATCCTTTCCAGCGCTTCCGACGGCAGTTTTACCCCTGCGGCCTTCACGTTATCCGCAATCTGCTCCGGCCGCGAAGCCCCGATAATTGCCGAACTCACCTCCGGCCGCCGCAGCACCCAGGCCAGCGCCATCTGCGCCATCGTCAGTCCGAAATCCGCCGCGATAGGCTTTAACTCTTCAACCGCCTTCAGCAGAAAATCCGACCGGTAGATGCCGCCCCGCCGTCTCCATAAACACATTCATCTCATCGCTTGCCGCGCGGCTCCCCGGCGGAGGCGGCTGCCCCGGCACATACTTCCCAGTCAGCACTCCATGCGCCAGCGGAGAAAAGGCCAGATTCCCAATCCCGTGCCGCGAGCAAGCTGGCAAAAACCGATTCTCTCCGGCTTCCGCCACAGCATCGAGTACTGCGGCTGGCTCGACGAAAAGGCAGTCAGCCCGCTCTCGCCCGCAATCCCCGCGGCCGCATCAATCTGCTCCGCCGTCCACTCGCTAAACCCAATCGCCCGCACCTTACCCGCCTGCACAGCCCGATCCAGCGCGCGCCATTGTCTCTTCAAGTGGAGTCTCCTTATCGTACCGATGGCACTGATAGAGATCGATCTCGTCTACGTCCCAGCCGCTCGAGCGACCGGTCCAACTGTTTCTCAATCTGCGCGGCCGAGAGCCCGTGATCCGGCTCATCGCCCACTGGAAAATACAGCTTGGTGGCAATCAGATACCGATCCCGCGGATAGGCCTTCAGTCCCTCGCCCAGCACCCGCTCCGCCTCGCCCGCCCCATACTGGTTGGCCGTATCGAAGAGCGTAATGCCATGGTCCACAGCCGCATGAATGCAGCGGATCGCCTGCTCCCGCCCAATCCCCCCGGCCACCGTCAGCCAGGTTCCAAAGCTCAGCTCCGAAACCTCCAGCGGCCCGCGGCCCAGGCGGCGATATTGCATGAATCTCCTTCGCCCCTGCCTACTTCGCCGCCTCAGGGCAACCCGGCTTCCGCAAGCGAAGGCAGCGTATGCGTATTCCACCACTGCTGCATCTACCTGGCCCGAAAGCGATCGCTGCGTCCAATCCACAATTGCGTCGATTGGTCGTAGCGTGCCAGATTGTTCTCCAGCCAATAAGTGCCGGTTGTCGCGCAGCCACGCCTGCTTGTAGAGTTCGCGTGTCAGTGCATATCCGTCGCGAAGATCTAGAAATCTTCCGTTGTCCAGCCCGATGTCCACAGCATCCGCTCCACTTCGTCCCTGCGGGTCTTGTCGCCGGCCACGCCTGCGCCTGCTTATAGAGCGCAATCGATTCGTCGGCCGCCTGAAATCTTGAGTCCCACAAAATCAATCCGCCGCGCGCCCAGTTCCATCGCGTCCAGCGCCTCCTGGATTATCCAGCTTCCCCGCCGCCCGAGCCTCGGCCAGCAACGTAATGGCTCGCTCAGCATGCAGGCGCAGTTCGCTTGCCGCCGGCCGCAGCTTCACAGCTAGTTGCTGCCCCTCCGCTGAAAACGGATCGACCCAGAAGAAGCTGTCATCTGCGTCTCCGAGCCCGGCTTTCATGAGCACCGCGTGCGCCGCCATCAACTCCCGCTGTGCCTGCTGATCTTGCCCGTCTGGTCGTGGTGAAACACAAGCCCATACGAATCAGTAAATGCGTCTTCAGAACTCTCGCCCGGCTGCCAGCCCGCCGCCGCGCCAAACAGCACGCCAAACCAGTTCTCGTCGAAGATCCCTTCGCCGTCGTCGTTCCAAACCGTATTCAGTTCGCCCGTCGATCCCAGCTTCTGCCCGTCGCGCACAAAGCCGCGAATATTATCGAGCGCCACGATTATTATTCGGATACATGCGGCTCCAGTTGCTCACCCCCGGCGCAACCCAGGTCTCCAACCCCGCCTTCGTAAAGGGCAAAATCGCCGGAGTAAAGTCCGGCCTCGCATCGTAGATCCAGGGCACGGCAATCATGTCTTTCGGCAGCGTGCTCACCAGCTCCGGCGACTTCAGCGCAATATCGCCCCAGAAAAGCAGTTGCTTGTGATTGGGCTCAAGCGTCGTGTGGATCTTGCTTGAGAAAGTCGAGATAGACCTTGCCAGCCCCTGCTGATCGACCTCCTCCCTCGTTCTTCCCAGTCCCAGTTCGAAGGTCTCGTCGGCTCCGACGTGCGCCCATGGGCCCGGAAAAATCTTGGCCAACTCCGCAAACCATCCGCCGATCAGGGGCAGGGAACCAGCGTCCCCCGGCGCAAGAACAGCCCCGTGCGCAGTCTCTCCGAGCGCGAGAAAACTGCTCGAACTTCAGCACGTTGTGCAGATGCCCAAACGACTCCTGCTCCGGAATGATGGTGATGTGATATTTTGCCGCGTATTCCACCATCTCTCGCGCCTCATCCGGAGTCATCGCCCCGCCGGGATAGGCCGCAACCGGCGAACTCGCATAAGCAAATGTGTGCTCAAAGTAAGGCGAAAAAATGTTGTACTTATAAGCCGCCAGCGTCCGAATCTCGCGCTTGAGAAAATCCATATTGGGCAGCGGCCCGCGCGACCAGTCGTCGGAGAGTCCGCGATGCGCCATCGCCGGCCAATCGCGCAGCGTGGGCGCCAGCAGCACGCCATTCTTCCCGCTGCCGCGAATCAACTGCTTCACCGTCTGCGCGCCGTAGAAAAGCCCAGCCGCCGTATCCGCAACTACAAACAAATTTCCATGCACGTCAGTAGCAATCACATACCCTTCGTCGTGCATCGCGGGATCAAAGGTTAAATGGTTGTGTGCAGCAGCTCCTTCGCATACGCAGTATTTGCAGGCCGCTCCAGCCCAACCATGGGAATTCTGCCGTTCATCGGAAGGCATCCCGGCTCCGCGCCGACCACCTGATTCAAATCATTGGCGGCAAACTCATCCTCTTTATCTTTTTCATTTTCCGCCACGGCAAAAAAACATCCGGTAGGAATCACCTTCACTGTTATGCACTCCCGCGGCGCAGGCACCATGTGCAGATCCGCGCAAGTATACGAAGCCGCTTTGGCCGTTCTGCCCCGCCGCGCCAACCCCCGCGCACAACAGCAATCAACGTCTAACGAACAAATTTGAATTCGCATCGGTTCTTCCTCTCCTCTTCGAATCGCCAGTCAGGTTAACGCATCGTTGCTGTTCTTGTCACTACTTCTCCGTGCGCCATTCATAGCATGGACCAGCCGAAGGCAGTTGGCATCCACCGCAGGTGGTTACCGCAAACTCTTCAGCGCCGGATAAAGCTTTCTCCATTTTGCATAGCCAGCCTTGTAAGCCTTCAAATCCTCCGCGTCCGGTTCGATCCGCTCCGCAACTTCAATCGCCTGCCGCAAGCCTCGTCCAGATGGCCCAGTGTCCCGCGCCCACTCCAGCCATCAGCGCCGAACCAAACGCTCCGCCCTCTTCCGCCGTCAGCACCTCGACCGCGTGCCCATAAATCCCCGCTTGAATCTTCCTCCACAGCGGCCCGCGCGCGCCGCCGCCGCCCAGTCGAATCCCGCTCACCGGAATTCCCAACTCCGCAAACAGCGTAAATGTATCTTCAAGCGAGTAGGCCACGCCCTCCAGCACCGCGCGCACAAAATGCGCCGCCGTATGCACCGTCGAAATCCCCGCAAACGCCGCTCTCACCTCGGGGTCCAGGTGCGGAGTCCGTTCGCCCAGCAGATAAGGCGCCCACTCCAGCCCCTCGCTGCCCGCCGGAATCTTCTCCGCCGCAGCGGTCAACTCGTCATAATCATGGCTGGGGAAAGAAGGTCTTTCTAAGCCAGTTCAAGCTCAGCCCCGCCGACTGCGTAACCCCCATCACGTGCCACAGTCCCGGAACCGCATGGCAAAAGGTATGCAGTCGTCCTTTCGGATCCTTGGTCGGCGCAGCCGTCGCGGCAAAAACCACCCCTGAAGTTCCGATCGTCGCCGAAACCGATCCCGGCTGCAAAATCCCCATGCCCACCGCGCCCGCGCCCTGGTCGCCCGCGCCTGCAACGACCGGCGTTCCCGCTAGCCAATCCCGTCAGCCCCGCCGCGTTCTCGCTGATCCGCGCGCAAACCTCCGGCGACTCATAAACCTTCGGCAGCCAGCTCTCCTCAATCCCCGCCGCCTCGGCCACTTCCTTTGACCATCGCCGATGCGTCACGTCCAGCAGCAGCGTCCCTGATGCCTCCTGCACGTCGATAGCAAATTCGCCCGTCAGCCGGTAGCGCACATAATCTTTAGGACACATGATGTGCCGAATCTTCGCGAAGATCTCCGGTTCGTGCTCCTTCACCCACAGAATCTTGGTCACGGTAAAGTTCGGCAATGCCGGATTGCAGGTTAGCTCGATCAGCCGCTCGTAGCCAATCTTCTCCGTCAGCCAGTCGCACTGCGGCTGCGTCCGCGTATCGCACCAGATCAGCGCCGGCCGCAGCACCTGGCCCGCTTCGTCCAGCATCACCGCGCCGTGCATCTGCCCGGTAAGCCCGATGGCTGCAATCGGCTGCCGAGGTTCCGGCGCGCTCTTCAGCGCACCGCGAATCGCCTCCTGCGCCGCGCGCCACCAATCCTCCGGATCCTGCTCCGCCCATCCCGGGTGCTCGGTCCTGAACGCCGCATGTTCACTCGATGCCCCGGCAATCAGTTTTCCATCGCCGTCCACCACCACTGCCCGCGTTCCGCCCGTTCCCACATCCATTCCCAGAAACCACATATCCGTTCGCCCTCGTGCCTAAATGCTTTTTCCAGCGCACGCAAGAATATCATTCCCAGCCATTGCGAAGACAGGGAACCGGCGCGGTTCAGATTTGAATCGGATTGAACGAAACGAAGAGAACTACTGCGGAAGCACTTCAATCCCAGTAACAGTCGCATACCCCTGCACCGGAACGAAACTCAGCAGCAACTTCCCCTGCGCATTCGGCTCCAGTCCCGACGAACTTGCGAATCACCGCGTCGGTCCGGCGCGCCTCAAAGGCCAGGTTGAAGTCCTTCAGCAGCGTACTTCCATTTGAGAACACATTAAAGATATGCGCCACTGGAACCTTGTCGCCGTCCGGCGATGAAGACTGATCCCACTCTCCATGGCGAGCCGCAAAATAAAGCGTAACCGCATACTTCCCCGGCGAAACGGGAATCGCATACGTGAAGTTTCCCCAGCGCTCCGTCTCGTAGAGCTCAGGATCGTCGGTCCCTTTTACCGGCGCAGCATAAGCCGCCATCTGCCCGCCCTCAAAATAATTATCCGGACTCCACCAGTGGCTGTCGTTGGAGTAATAAGGCGTTTGCCGTGCCAGCAAGCGCACCGGTCGCATATGTCCTCTGAACCCAGGCAGAATCTCGATCGCTGAAAGCAGCGCCTGCTTCCCGTCTTCGCCGGCAAACTCCAGATGCAGCAGCCCGTCCGCCGCCGGCGAAATATCGGTGAACACCTTCACATCGGCGGTACGATTGGCCCCGGCATCGGCCACAATATCAAATCGGCTCAGCAACGTTTTACCGTTGGCGTGCACGCTCAGAATGCGGCTGCCTTCTCCGCCCGGCTCCGCGGCATCCGGCCCATAGACGGTCTCCGCAAAATGCAGATGCAGTTCATAGATGCCTTTCTTCAGCGGAATCGCATAGCTGAAGTTTCCCTGCCGGCTGGTGCGGTAGAAATCAGGATTTTGCGTCCGCCAGATCTGCACCACGGTGCTTTTCACAGCCGTGCCGCCCGCAAACCATGCATCCGCATTCCACAGCTTGCCCGCATGATCCACAAAGCTGCGGCTTGAGCCGGCCAGAATGCGGATCTCCTCACCCGTCGGCGGACCTACCTGCGATTCCGCCGCTTGTGCGCTGAGGTTGACTTCGCCGCAGCGGGCGCAGCCCTTTTCTCAAGATGAAGCAAGATCAGAGCCGGAATCAGCAGCAAAAGCGCGATTCCCGCGACCATCCATCGGGTTCGTCCGCTCGGTCTCCGATTCCACCGCTCCGCCAACGTGACAGCCGCACTTCCAATTCCAGTCCAGCCAGCCCCGGGCGCGACCTGCTCGGTCGTCTCACTCTTGTCCGCCGCCGGAGCTACAGATTCGAAATCCGGAACATATTGTCCGAGCGGAATAACAATCCTCAGCCGGTGCGAAGCTCCCTCTTCCGCGTAGTACTCGGCCAGCCGCTTGCGCAGCCGATTGGCCTCCACGCGCACAATCGAATCGGAGTCCTGGTCGAAAGAAGGTCCGCGGTGGAAGACCTCCACTCCCACCGAGTATTCCTTTATCTGGTGAGCCTCCCCGGCAAAGAGCTTTTCGCATAGATAAGAGAGCAGGTTGGCCAGCGTGGGTGCGCGCTTGAAGTTCTTCGACTGAAGCACCGCCTCCAGTTCCGCGCGCTGTGCGTCGAGACCGATCGATATTTGGCTTTCTGCCGCCATCGCTTCCATCCCCGCTCATCCCCGGACTGATTGTAATGTAGTCCTCCTTTCAAATTTGCATAGCCGTTAACGGTGTAGACACAGCGGCAAATTGACCGTGTAACGGCAAGTAACCCCACCGCCTGCCCCGCTCCGGGCCGTCCTGGGCAGTTTCCCAATCAGCTCAAGTGCCAGCAGCAAAAGCAGTTCCGCCTGTCGCAACCCATATTTAACCCCCGCGCAACCTGCAGGTAGCAGGTGTAGCATTGTGGCCTCCCGCAGCCCGATCTCTAATGGGTGTCGATGCAGGGAATCTCTTGGAGAAGCCGCTAGCCGGAAGGGCCGCTTCAATCGGATGCCCGTGAGCAGCAGAGGTGAACCATGGGAAAACTCGCAATTGTGTTCGTTGCCGCAAGCCTGGTGGTTTTGGCCGCACCCTACGCAAGACCGGAACCGCTTCAGGCCGCGGCCGCCAATGACAATATGGAGGGCGCCAAAATGGCCGAAGAAAGCGGAGACCTGGCGCGCATCCATAAGCAATATGGGCTGGCAATTTCCTCCTACCAGGCAGCCCTGCGCCTCAACCGCCACAACGCCGTGCTCTATGACAAAATCGGCGTCGCCCATCTTCTCGAGGGCCAGAGGGGAACTGCGCGCAAATACTTTCTCCAGGCCATCCGCTACAACCCCACCTACGTCGCCGCCATCAACAACCTGGGCGTCGTTGCCCTGCTCGACAAGAAATACAAGGTTTCCATCAATTACTTCAAGCAGGCGCTCGCCCTTGAAGAATCCAACGCTCCTATCCATGTCAATCTTGCTGAGGCCTGGGTAGGATTGGAGCAAATCGATCGCGCCATGACCGAATACACCCGCGCCCTCGAACTCGACGCCGATGTGCTCAACAGCAGCACGGAGGGACTTCTGGCCCAGCTCAGTACTGCGGAGCAGTACGCCCGCGTCTCCTATATTATTGCCAAGATGTATATGAAGCGTGGCAATCTCGACGGAGCTTTGGAGTATCTGCGCCGAGCCAAAGAGCAAAACTTCCCCGAAATCAGTAAGGTCTATAACGATCCCGATTTCACGGCTCTATGGAATGACCCCCGCCTGGCAAAAATCGTTAAGCGATAGCCATTCCCGTCGATCCGGGGTGAGGCGGAGGCTTCAACCGCGGCAAAACTGCAACGTATCGATAAGGACTTTAGCCCCGGGACGGCTGTCGGATCGAAGAGACTTGCTGATAGCTCCTGGGCTTTGTGTCAGAAACGATTTCAATCGTGCCGTAAATGAGACAAAAAAGAATGCCGGGCTTCAGCCAGATCGCTTGCTCGGCATTGTTTCAGCGCATCCCGCAATGCGGGACATGACCCCGGACTGTGATCAAAGGCACAGGCTTTTATACTCTCCCGGCCGACAATAGAATCTGTGAGGCCAGCCCATTTTTCAACCCGGCCGGCAGGAGAAAACCCACATGAGCGATCTCGCACCGCTGGCTGAAGCCGTAGCCCTGGACCCGCTGGTCGGCCATCCCGCCGACTATCACGTCTTTCACAAGTTCATCCAGAGATGCAAAGATCTTCCCGCCCTCTCTACGGCCGTCGTCTGGCCCCTCTCTGAAGTGGCCTTGAAGGGAAGCGTCGAAGCCGCGATCGAGGGTCTCATCGAACCCACTCTCATCGGCGACGAAGCCGAAATTAAGGCGCTCGCCGCCAGAACCCGCCTGGATATAAACCCCTATCCCATCCTCCATGCGGAAACCGAAACTCGCGCCGCCGAACTGGGCGTGGCTATGTGCCGCTCCGGCAATGCTCTGGCCATGATGAAGGGCAGCCTGCACACGGACGAGCTGATGAAGGTGGCCATGCAGCGCGATACCGGCCTGCGCACTGCACGCCGCATCTCCCACGTCTTCATCATGGATACGCCGGCTTATGCCCGTACCCTGATGATCACTGACGCCGCTATCAACATCATCCCCGAGCTTGAAGACAAAATCCATATCGTGCAGAACGCCATTGATCTGGCCCATGCACTTGGCATTCCCGAGCCCAAGGTGGCGCTGCTCTCGGCCGTTGAAACTGTCAATCCCAAGATCAAGTCCACTCTTGACGCGGCCGCCCTCTGCAAGATGGCCGATCGCGGCCAGATCACCGGCGGCGTCCTCGACGGCCCACTGGCCTTCGACACCGCTGTCAGCGTGAAGGCCGCCAAGATCAAGGGGCTGGTCTCGCCCGTCACTGGCCAGGCCGACATTCTGGTTGTTCCCGATCTCGAGAGCGGCAACATGTTGGCCAAGCAGCTCGAGTATCTTGGCGGGGCACAATTGGCCGGCATTGTGCTCGGCGCGCGTGTACCCACCATCCTCACCAGCCGTGCCGACTCAGCCGAAACCCGCCTCACCAGTTGTGCAGTGGCCGTGCTCCTGCACTATGCTACCCACCCGCAAGTGAAAGTTTAGAGCTAGCTTGGAATAAGCAAGTCAGCGAGTCAGCGGAAAAAATTCGCTGGCTCGCAACTTAGCTGACAAGCGAACTTCAAAACCGCTAACTTGCTGACCCGCTGACTTGCTATTTGTCCCGCCCCCTACTTCTCTGCGACACTGAATTCGTGCACCCCCCGCAACCATCCCTCATCTTTGACCTCGATGGAACCCTCACTGACTCCAAACCCGGCATCGTCGGCTGCCTGCGCAAGGTTGTCGAGGCCTATAAAATCAATGATCCCGGTCCCCTGGACCGTTTCGTCGGCCCTCCCGTCGAGGAGTGGACCGTCGAGTTAATGCCGCATGCAACCGAAGAAGCCCGCGTAGCCCTAGCGCGTGATTACCGCGCCTGCTACGACCGCGAAGGCTGGAAGAACAACTCCGTCTTTCCCGGCGTCCGCGAGATGCTCACCCTCCTTCACCACCAGGGATTTCCTCTCTATGTCTGCACCTCCAAGCAGCAGCACTTTGCCGTGCGCATTCTTGAGGCCTTTGAACTGGCCCATCTCTTTATTGCCATCTACGGCGACAAAGCCGAGTTCGCCAACCATGGTAAGCCCGGACTGCTTGCCAACCTGCTGTGCGCGTCCTCCCTTCAGCCGGATGCGGTCTGGATGATCGGCGACCGTACGTTCGACTTTCAGGCTGCCCGAGCCAACCAAATCCGCTCGCTCGCCGCCGGATGGGGATACGGCTCGCCCCAGGAGTACGCCCAGGCCGACGCCATCGCACCCACTCCGGCAGACGTGCCCGCCCTGGTTTTGCCTTCCTTCCAAACTCGCTGAAATAGCGCCCGATAGCTCCCTCAAACGAAAAAGGGATGGACTTTACCCCCATTCGGAGTAAACTCGTAGGCAATTAACCCAGCCCTGTCAGTTCCTTAAAGGTTGGTTCGACTTTTCCGATGAGGAAGGGATACCGGTGCACAGGGAGAGTTGCATCTTGAGTTGTTTCAGGCAGGCGGGCGCTGCTCCCAGTCTCCGCGAGTCCGCCCCCGAGCAGCGACTCTGCCTCGCCCGGAAAGGCGTCCCCCGGCGGGAAAGGTCGAAATGCCCTATCAAGCCCAAGCCAATCTGACGGCTTTGATCGAAAGCACAGAAGACCTCATCTGGTCGGTGGACCTCAACTATCGCCTCATCACATTCAATCAGGCTCTGCAGCGGGCGTTCGAAGTTGGCTATGGAATAAAGATAGAGTCAGGGATGAGCCCGAGAAACTTTCTTCCTCCAGAGAAAGCGGCGCTCTTCCCTCCGCTGTATCAGCGCGCGCTGTCGGAAGGCCCTTTTCGAGCCGAATACATTCTGGGTGATAGTCGGATCCTGGAACTGTCCTTCAACCCCATCGTAACCGACGGGGTAAACACCGGCATCTCCGTCTTTGGCAAGGATATTACGGAACGCAAAGCGGTAGAGCGGGCTCTGAAGGAAGCCGAAGAAAAATATCATGCCATCTTCGACGGAGGCTCTAGAAGGCATCTTTCGGACCTCTCTCGAAAGCAAACCCCTGGCCGCTAACCCGGCGATCGCCAGAATTCTCGGGTACGACTCCCCGCAGGAGCTCCTGTCTTTAGTCAAATCTGCAAGGCAGGAGGTCTGGTTCGATCCAGAGGAGCGCGACAGGTATGCGCAATTGGTGAAAGAGCAGGGAGCCGGGCCCGTACTGGGCTATGAATGCCGCTTCAGGCGCAAAGACGGATCGCTTGTCTGGGTATCGCTCAACAGCCGGATCGTCTGCTCTCCAGATGGAAAGCCGCTCTACCACGAAGGCTCCCTCATCGATATAACCCCAAGAAAGCAAGCAGAGGAATCGCTGCGCGAGAGCGGAGATTTTCTCAAGCAAGCGCAGAAGTTCGGCAACCTCGGCTGCTACGTTTTCGACATAACCTCGGACGCGTGGACCTGTTCCGAAGTAATGGATGAGATCTTCGGAATCGACAAAAACTATCCCCATACCCTGCAGGGCTGGACGGCCCTCATTCATCCCCACGACCGCGACATGATGGCCGCCTACTTCCAAAATGAGGTTGTCGGGCAACGCAAGGACTTCGATAAGGAATATCGCATTGTTCGCATATCGGACCATGTCGAACGCTGGGTGCACGGCACCGGCGGGCTCGAATTCGATGCCCAAAGCCAGCCCTTGAAGATGCACGGCATTATCAAGGACATTACAGATCGCAAACTCGCGGAGATGCAACTCCGCGAAAGTGAAGCGAGTTACCGTTCCACCTTCGAGCAGGCCGCCGTCGGCATCGTTCATGCCACGTTCGAAGGCGTGATTCTCCATTACAACGCGCGCTTTGCCGCCCCCCTTGGTTACACCGCAGGCGAGCTTAACGGAGTCAATGTTCGGGAGATCACGGCGCCGGAGGATCGCGCCCTAAGCCTCGAGGCTATGCAGCGAATCCTGGGCGGAGTTACGGTGACGGAGAGCATGGAAAAGCGCTATCTTCGCAAGGACGCCAGCCAGGTGTGGGTGAAGATGACGCTTTCTCTTCAGCGCGACGCCGAGGGCCGCGCTCTTCGATTCATCGCCATAGTCGAGGACATCAACGACCGTAAGATCGCCGAGCAGCGCCTGGCCAACGCTATGGAGGCGCTGCGGTTGAGCGAAACCCACTACCGCACCGTCTTCCAGACTACCCCCGATGCTGTCGTCATTGCCCGTGTGGCCGATGGCGCCATCATCGACGCCAATCGGGCTTTCCTCGATTCGTCCCGCTTCAAGCGCAGCGAAGTCATCGGGCGCAACTCGCTGGATCTTGGTATATGGGTCGATCCTGCCGACAGGCAAACGCTGCATGACGCCTTGTTCCGCACCGGCGAGTGCCGCGATTTGAATGTCCGCTCCAGAAGAAAGAACGGGGAGATATTTTGGATGAGCTTGTCTGCCTCGCTGATTGAGATCGGGGGCGTCCAGTGCACCATTACCTTTGCCAAGGACATCACCGAGGCCAAGGTCGCCGAAGAGCGTCTGGCCGAAGCCTCTAAAGCCTTGCGCGCCAGCGAGCAACGCTACCGCACCGTCTTCCTCATGAATAGCGATGCAGTCGATATCTGCCACCTTGAAGACGGCAGGTTCATCGACGTCAACGACGCATTCGTAGCCTGCACCGGCTTCAAGCGCGATCAAGTCATTGGCCGTACAGCCCTGGAACTTGGCATCTGGGCCAATCCCGGCGACCGCAATCAACTGCTTGAAATCATTCGCAGGGATGGTTCATGCCGGAACCTTGAAGTTCAGTATCACACCAACGATGGATCCTTGCGCTGGGGTTTGCTGACGGTGTCGGCAATCGAACTGGATGGTGTTCCGTGCATCCTCTCCGTCACCCGCGATATCACTGAAGCCAAAGCGGCCGAAGAGCGACTCGCTGCGGCACAGGAAGCGCTGCGGGCCAGTGAAGAACGTTACCGCGCCACATTCCAGTTGAGTATCGATGCCATCAATATCAACCGTTTAAGCGATGGCGTATTTGTGGATGTCAATGAAGCGTTCCTCCAATTCGTGGGCTTCGAGCGCGAGGAGGTGATTGGCCGGACTTCGCAGGAGCTCAATTTCTGGGTGGACCCCGGAGTCCGGCAGCAAATGGTCGAGACTCTGAAACGCGGCGAAAGCTGCCGCGATTTGGAAGCCCGGTTCAGAAGAAAGAACGGGGAGATCGTCTGGGGACAGGCATCGGAGTCGATCCTTGAGATTGACGGAATACCATGCATCCTATCTGTCACCAGGAATATCTCCGCCGCCAAGGCCGCCGAAGAGCAGATCAGGGATCTGGCCTTCTACGATCCCTTGACCCATATGCCCAACCGCCGCCTGCTCATGGAGCGGCTGCGCCAGTCCCTGGTCGCGAGCTCGCGCACCAACCGCAAGCGAGCCCTCCTCTTCGTCGATCTGGATAACTTCAAGACCCTCAACGATACCCTCGGCCATCAGACTGGCGACCTCTTGCTGCAGGAGGTTGGCGTGCGTCTTGCCGCCTGCATCCGTGAGTCCGATACCGTGGCGCGATTGGGCGGGGACGAGTTTGTCGTTATGCTTGAAGACCTCAGCGACAATCCCGAAGAAGCGGCGACCCAGGCTGAACTGGTCGCCGAAAAAATATTGGCTGCCGTCGATCTGCCTTTCTGGCTCTCCGGCCGTGAGTGCCTCAGCACATCCAGCATCGGAATCACCGTCTTTGGAGACAAGCGCGAAAGCACCGATGAGGTTTTGCAGCAGGCCGATATCGCCATGTATCAGGCCAAGGCCGCCGGCCGTAATACCATGCGCTTTTTCGCCCCCGCCCTGCAGGCTGCCGTCAACGCCCGCGCCGCGCTCGAAGAAGATATTCGACAGGGCATCAAGTTCGGCCAGTTCGAGCTCTACTATCAGCCGCAACTCGGTACCATCGGGCTGGTTGGTGCTGAGGCCCTGATCCGCTGGAACCATCCTCGTCGCGGGCTTTTGCTCCCCGGCGAGTTCATTCACCTCTCCGAGGAGACAGGCCTGATCATGCCTTTGGGCGACTGGGTGCTTGAAAACGCCTTCGCCCAGGTTGCAGCCTGGGCAGGCAGGCCGGAGACCTCGCATATTTCGCTCGCTATCAATATCAGCGCCCGCCAGTTTCGCCAGACCGGCTTCGTTGACAAGGTTCTGGTGGCGATCGACCGCACCGGCGCTAATCCGCAGAACATCAAGCTCGAACTCACCGAAAGCATGCTGGTGGAAAATATTGAGGACGTCATCGCCAAAATGACGGCATTAAAGTCTCATGGTCTGAAATTTTCCCTGGATGATTTCGGCACTGGCTACTCCTCGCTGTCCTATCTAAAGCGCCTGCCGCTCGACCAATTGAAGATCGACAGCTCTTTTGTCCGCGACATTCTGGCCGATGTCGGCAGCCGCGCCATAGCTCAATCCGTAATTTCTCTGGGCCATGCGCTGGGCCTCTCGGTGATCGCCGAGTGTGTTGAAACCGAAGAGCAACGCGATCTTCTCAGCAGTATCGGCTGCCATGCCTTCCAGGGTTTCCTCTTCAGCCGCGCCTTGCCGCTCGACGACTTCGAGAGGCAATGGCTGTGTTCATCCGAGTTTATAATCCCGTAGCAGGTAAGAACAGGGAACAAGGACTAGGGGCTGAGAGGCTGGAAAAGCGGCGAGTCCGCAAATATTTCTTCTGAGAATAGATTGATTCTTTCGGCGGCGACTATCAAATAGTCATTATCCCTAGTCCCTATTCCCTAGTCCCTATTCCCTGCCTTTATCAATCCATCGAAACGCTCAGCTGGTGCCTTACGTCCGCGCCACGAATCCAGAAAATCACATCGGTCGCGATATTCGAAGCATGGTCCGCAATCCGCTCAAGGTTTCGCGATACCAAAATGCCGATCAGTGCCTGGTGTGTATACTCCGGCTTTTCCTGGATAAGCTGCAGCAGGTCATGGTGAGCGCGGCGGTTCATGCGATCGATCTCGTCGTCCATCTCCCGCACCGCTTCGGCCAGTCTCGCGTCGCCTTCCAGCAACGCCTGCACAGCCGAGCGAATCATGCGCCCGACAAACTCTCCCATGGCCGCAAAATCAACCGGCAAATCTACCTCTTCGATCTTCAGCACGTCTTTGGTCCGCCGTACGACGCCCATTGCCTGATCGCCGATCCGCTCCAGGTCGCCGTTGATCTTGATCACCGCCAGGATGAAACGTAGATCGATGGCCATTGGCTGTTCCTTGGCCAGCAGTTCATACGCCATCTCGTCCAGCTCCCGCTGCGCGGTGTTGATGGCTGCCTCGTTCCGCTTCACATATTGGCAAAGTCCCTTGTCCCGCTGAAGATAGGCGTCTACCGCGGACTCTACCGACTGCTGCGCCAGTGCAGCCATGGCAAGCAGCTGGTCCTTGAGTTCGGCGAGTTGTTGTTGAAAATGGATTCGCGGCACGCGATTTTCCCCCAATCCTCCATTGTGCACCAAGCTGTGTGAATGGATGACTAAAATCGGCGTGCGCACCAGAACTACCACGCCATTTGGTGAAATTTCCCCTGCGATCTATTTTCTATACGATGCGCCTTAGGCGCGCAAGACGCTGACGGCGAAATAGTTACTCTAAGTCCGCGAAGCCTTTCGTCCCTTCAACAGCCACAGCCAGCTATGCAGGTCGCCCAGATCCACCAGTCCGTCGTGGACCGTAAGCGCCTCCCTGATCGCTGCAAAAAATGCCCGTACCCGTGGCGGCTGGGGATAGGCGAGTGGATCGTGCCGGTTGCGCAGGGCATCGAGTGCCTGCGCCAGGTTCAGGCTGATGGTCGTCGCCCGGGGATAGACCCGCGGAAGAGGAAGCGGCTCCGGTCCGCGAAGCCTGAAGGCTTCCAGCAGCAGCCCCGGTTCGTCGTAGCCTAACTGCATTACTTTGGCCGTGGTTCCGCCCAGCCGGCAGTTGATTTCTAAAAAGTACAAGCGATCGTCCGTATCGGAGCCGAGCAGTTCGAAGTGGAACGGACCGGTAAGTCCTGCCGCCTCAACAAACCGCCGCGCCGATTTTTCCATGCCGGAAGTCAGATGCACGGGCGCCATTGAAGTAGTAAAACCGCGGTATTTGCGATAAGCCTTGAAGAGCCGAAGAGCCAGCATCTCGCCCGATTCCGACCGCACGCCGTGAAGCACGTAATTCGGACCCAGGCGAAATGGTTGAGCAATCGGTGCGCGGCTCCATCGGGTTTGAGCACACAGTCTGCCCAGATCCGCCCGGGTATTGACCGCCAGCGCCTTGAAGACTGGCCGGGCCGAGTCGTTCCGACTGGGACGGACGACCACCGGAAAGGCCGCGGTGGGAATGGCGGCGATCGCCTCAGTCGACACAAGCGTCCAGGTGGGCAGCAAGTCAAAGCCGCACTCGCGCGCCAGTTCAATCTGGCGAGCTTTGTCCAGCAGCGGTTCCAGGACCTCCGGTTGCGGGACCATCAGCCTGCAGGCAGGTTCGAAGCGAGCGCGATTTTTTCCCAGCCATATCAATGAGAAATCGTCCGTAGTCAGCAACGCATCGGCCTGCACTCTAAGCACAAAGCGGTGAATCGTCTCCAGGCCCTCAGGCGTTCCCACTGCGGACCACTCCAGTGTGATGCCGTCCGGCTCAACCGCATTCGAGCGCCGCACAAACCTACGCGGCTCGCTAACCAGGTCGATGACGTAAACCCGAATGCCGGCGCTTGAAACGCGCCGCGCAAAGGCCAGCAGGTAAGTTGAGAATCCCAGCAAAACCAGCGAATGTACACTTCGCGCCTCGCCCAACGACGGGCGCGTCGGGCTTTGGACCTCGGATTCCATCAAATCGCACTCGATGGCCATTTATTTCCTGTACTGTCCTCTCCAGGATGGAAGTATCTGCACGTCGTCGAAATCATCCTCGCGCCCGCGTCGATCTCTGAAGCGGCTCGGTTGGGAGTTCTCTGCCTCTTCAACCGCAGATTTTGGGGGAAGAAATTCCGGCGCCGCGGTCACCAGTCCCAAAGTTTTGCCTGCGCCTTTTCCGCTTTCGATTGCCCCTGCCGCCGCTGTCGCAATATTCCCCGCGTAGACTGCGTGCTCAATCGCGGGATCGACGGGCCGCGCTTCTTCGACTTCCTCCACCAACTGCTCTGTCGCCTGCTGCCGGTCCTTCACTCCCAGCATCGAGAGCAAGCTTCTCAGTCCGCTCAGCCGCGTTGCCAAACCGGTCGAATTCTCTTCCGATTCAGCTCCGCAAATCTCTCCCGGAACTGCCGCGGGCTTATACGCTGCAGACAAATCCGCTATCGCCGCAAGAACCTCGGGCTTCCAATCCGCCGCAGAATCCGGCGCCCCCGCGCGGACAGGTGGCAACCGATCCCAGGGCTGAACTGCCGGAAGCTTTGGTCGCTGATTCGCCGCCACGCCAGCCAGCCGCAATTCGTTCGTAACCTCTTGCGCCTCGCGACCTACCGCCTGTGATGAGTTTGCGGCGGCCCGGCTTTCATTGGCCTTCTGGTGCAGCTCCGCAAGCCACCAGGGCGTGGTGAAATTTTGGTTTGTTATAGGCTGAGTTGCTTCCTGTGCACGCTGCCAATGTTTGCGCTGCGGATTCTGCGTCGATAATTTCGTCAGGTCAGGGACGGGCGGGGTTGCGGGCGATGCAGCAGCCTGCGCGACGGCGGTCGGCGCTTTGAACGGTGCGGCCGTCTCCGGATTAGCCGGAGGCGTCTGACGTGCCGCCGGTACGAGCGCAGGCTCGGGGATTAACGCCGCACGCTGCTGCGGCGCGGCCGTTCGCCGAGTAGCCGGAAACTTCAAGCGTGCGGCAGATGCGGGTACAGGCTCTGCCGCCACCGCCGTATTTTCCAGCAGCACCGCCGCTCCCCTCGAATGAATATTCTCCTCAGTCTTTGTTTCCTCGGCTATAGGGTGATTTCTTCTCGGCGCCCGTCCGGCCATGGAACCGCTCTGAGCATCCAGGTGCTCCTCGATTGCCCTCACGGAAAGACGAAATGCCCGGTCGGCCTTTTCCAGTGCCACGCGGTTCAACACAAACCCCACTGCCGCCACATCCAGTCTCTGCAGTGTGGAGGCCGCGTCGCGAAGTTGCGCGCGCGTGGTCACTCCAGATTCAACTACCACGATGGCGCAATCCACAAAGCGCGCCAGGTACTCGGTCTCTGCGGAAAGCACCAACGGAGCGGTATCGGTCAGCACCAGGCCCTCTCTCTGCGTCTCGCTTTCATCGGCCATTTGTTTGAGCAACGCACTCTGGCGGCTACCGCGCTGCCGGGCAACCAGCGCTTGCGTGCCGGGCAGTTCGCTCGCGCTATCCTGAGCAAAGCCGGCCGCAGTTCCTGTTGCATCCAGAAGCGTCGTCGGCCTGCCCATGGCCTCCAGCAGATCGCGTACCTTGCCAATCAAAGTCGAAACACCGGTTCCTGGCCCAGCTCCAGTAAAGATGCAGCTTTTCAGGTTGCCCTGCTTGCGCGCATGCTCAATTGACGCCGCCAGCCGCAGCATATATTCCTCTGAAACTCCCGTTGGGACCTCGAAGAAGTCCGGCAGTTGCGCCATTGGCGCGTAGCCCAGAACCCGCTCCACATCGGAGGCGATATAAACCCTGGGATCCATCTTGTGAGCAGTCACCGCCGCCATCATCCCTAAAAACAATCCTGCGAAAGCCAGTAGCCCCGTAATCCGCAACTTGCCCATCACCGCGGGATCCGTCGGCGTGGTCGCGGGCGCGCTCAGGAACGCCGATCCCGGCGCGCTTTCCTCCAGCGTCAGGTTGCGCCACTCCTCGTCCACTGTGGTGAAGCGGTTCTGCAAACGATTGATGTCGATGGCAAGATCGCTGGCCCGCTGCATCTTTGAAGTCGCGCCCCCCGCGGCTGCGGTCAGTTGCGCCAATTGCGAATTTAACCGCGCCTCCACGCCGGCAGTCCGCTCCAGATCGGAACGCAGCTTTACCTGAATTCGCTCGGCTGCCTTCGAGCGCAAATCCGCCATCATTCCGTCGAGACTGCCAATGATCTGCGCCAGCTCCGCCGCGTCCTGCTTGTACTGGGGATGATTCGGCGTCAAATTGGCCATCTGCGAAATCAACGCGGCGCGGCGCTGATTCAGCGAGGTCTTCATGCTCTGCAGGCCAGATCGCTAGCCACAATTTCGTCGGCCGCCGCATCCAGCGCCGAAGAAGTTCCCTGGTTGGCGTCCATTGAAATCAGTCGCGCCGCGGCTTCGTCGTGTGCGGTGCGCGCCGCCACCAGTTCCCCGCGAATCCTGCCAATATCTTCGTCTAACACGTCAGGCGCTGCTCCGATTGAAGCCACGCCCAGTTGCATGTTCAGAGCTTTCTGCTCGGTGCGGTCGTCGTCCAGCGCCTTCTGCACCCGCGCCCGCTCCTCAGCCAATATCGTCAGCCGCTGCATATCGCCGGCCTTTTGCTCGTGGGAAGCGCTCTCAATAAAGCTGGCCGCCACAGCATTGGCCGCATCGGCGGCTGCCTGCCCATCGTTCGCGTGCGCGTCGATTGCGAATTGATAGCTCGTTCCCTGGCGTGTTACCTTGATCGCCGACTTCAGCCGCTCCGCCGCGGCCTGGTCGCTCTCTCCGCTTTTGAGCCAACTGCTGGACTGCAGCTTGTGCACTGCTCCGGCGAGTACGTCCGCGCGCGTCACGTTTTGCATCTGCTGCGTGATATACGACTCGTAAGTGTTGGAGTCGTACGGCCAGCGCTGCGAGTAGGGCCAGCTGGGTCCCTGTGGCATCACCCTGGGCGGCGAGGGCTGAATATAAACAATGCTCTCGGCCTGGTAGACCTGCCCCACATAAAACCAGTAAGCCACCCCCAGCACTGCTCCGGCAATCGCAAATCTAAGCGCAAGTTTGCGATGCAGTTGCAGACTGCGTGCGAGATCGAGACGAAAGACCGCCTGCGAACCGTTCCCCGCCGGCACAGCGCGGCCGGCGTTCTTGGTCGCAATCCCCCCATCGCCGGCCTGCAGCCGGTCGATGGGTCCGGGTTGCAAGTGCATCGGCGTCATCAGTAAGTCACCAGCATCGCCATCGTCGCCACTGTAGTCATCGGGTTAAGCCGCTCAAGAAAATAAGTGGCGCGATAGAAGCCGCTTTGCGGAACAAAAATGATCTCGCCCGGTTTCAGCGTAATCTCCAGCGACTTCGCCGGGTTGAGCACATCGTTGAATGAGATTACGCGCGAAGTGCCCTTTGCTGGATCCACGATCTGTATGTGCGGCTTGTTCCCGGCCTTGCCGGTAAACCCGCCCGCCTCAGCCAGTACGCTGGCCAGCGTGGAGCATTTGTCAGTGGCAACAGCGCCCGGATGCTGCACCTCGCCCAGAACCGAAATAAAGCGCTCGGCCCCGCTGGGCACATAGATCACGTCGTCGCGGCGCAGGCGCAGATCGGCCAGCGTGTTGCCGGACTCAATCAGAGACTTCAATTCCACCCACACCACCTGGTCCTGGCCGCGATAAATTGCGCAGCGCTCGGGAATCTGCGAGGCCTTGGCGGGCGTTGTTGCGGTTCCGATTTGTTCCGGTCTCGATGCCGCCGCGGCTCAGCGCTTCAAGCAGCGTCGGCGTGCCGTCAAAAGTAATCATGCCCGGATGCGCAACCGCGCCCAGCAGCAGAACCCGGTTGGCCGTGTATTTGGTTACCGTAACCTGGGCCGATAGATTGGAATAGTAACTTGAGAGCGCAGCTTCGATGGCCTTTGCAGCTTCGCTGCGCGTCTGTCCTGCCAGCATCAGATTCGCCGGCCAGCGGCACGGTAATGCGCCCGTCCGGCCCGATCACCAGCTTGGCTGACAGATCCGGCCGCCCCACAAAGTCCACCGCGATCTCGTCGCCCTTGCCCAGCCGGTATTCTTCGTCGGCGGGCGGCTCAAAGTTGCGCAGCGTCTCCAGCGGATTAGGCTTCAGTTGCGGGTCGGGCGCTCCCGGCCGTTCGGCTGTCCCGGGGATGGCAAATCCTGCGACTGGCCTGCCGGCTGTCCCGGAACCTGCAAATTCTGTCGCTTGGACTGGGTTCTGCTTCGGAACTTCCAGCATCTTGTGAGACAAGCATTCCGGGGACGCAGCTACATGCCAGCAGAACAAAGACGAAATTGGCCCCGATTCGATGTTTCATGCCGTTGCCTCCCTGGCTACGGAAACTGCCCAGAACCTGGCGTACCAGTCTGATTCCCTTTTGCTTTTCCTCGTCCGTTAAAATCCAGTAGTGCAACGTTGCTGTAACGCGCAGCGGCATAAACCAGCCCCACCGCCGCTATCACTCCCGCACCTTGCCAGCGGCTCACTCCGCCACCAGCCGCGCAGCGGGCCAGGCCAGCAAGCCGGCGGCAAGATAAGGCGCCAATCCCGGCAAAATCACCACCCGCAGAAATCGCTCGAGCGGCAATTCAAGTACGAACAGCACCCTGCCCATCAGCACGCAGGCCGATCCGGCCGTGGCCACCGCTACCGCAATGCCAATGCCGAGCGGCGTCCAGCTCCCATTGATCCAGCGAGACAAAGGAACGTGACTCCAGCAACAGCAAATTCGGAACAGAGTAATTGAACTCCTCATACACCCTCCCCATCCCGCGAAAGATCGAGGTCCCCGGTCCTGTCAGCATATGGAATTGCATCGCTAAACTGAATACCACGAACAGGGGGATGAGCGAGTCCCTCATCGGTAACTTTGGACCTAGCCAAACGTGCATTACCGGTGATGCCCAAAGTGCCATAGCCGCCGCAAACGTCGCCGTGCACAGGTTGGAGTAGCGCGATGCCGTTCAGATAAAGCCCCTGCAGATTGCCCAGCCACTCTTAGCGGCCTGAAGCCGCGTCCACGTGCGAGGCCGCCGGCAGCAGCGCGGCGAAAAAAGCCGTTGGGATCGAGGATAGCGCAGTCGGCCATTTCTTGGCCACATCCAGCAGCCCGGCAGCCGAAACTCCAATGAATTCAATGCGCAGCCACTCGCTCCACCGAGTTCAGAAAAGTCGAGAGCATGCTCTGAAACTGCACCAGCCCGCCGAAATGCACCACGTATTTGAGTGACTCGCGGCTCACCAGCCGCGGCGAAAGCCGCAGCCACTTGAGCTTCCGGTAGGCCCACCAGATGGTGAGCCCGTCATTGATGACGATCCGCACCAGGTAAGCCTCGGCCAGCCCGCGAATGCCGCGCCCTGCGCACACCAGCCACACAATCAGCGCGCACTCGGCCAGAATGCTCACCGTGAGAAAGACCTGCGTGGAGGCAATCTGGTGGGTTCCGTCAACATGTCGCCAAAGGCGCTGAACGCGATGCTCGACAGAAATACGCCCAGCACAATCAGTACCGCTTCCTTGCCGTCGGCGGCGTGCGCCGGCGGCAGTTGCAGCCAGGGCGCAACCCAGTTCCAGCCCAGCCAAAAGCACAAAAAAATCGCGCCGCACAGAGGAATGGTGACCGCGAGGCCCGTCGAGAGCAGAGAATTGGCTTTGTCGTACTCGCGGCGCGCGTGGAACTCCGCGACGTATTTGATATAAACGTTGGAGATGCCCAGCGTGGTCAGGCCCACATACGTCACCAGGATGAAAATCGTGGTCCAGATGCCGTAGGCTTCCAGCCCGATGTCGCGCCAGCAGAAAGGGAACCAGCAAACCCCCCTGGCCATATTCACCATGCGCGCGGCAATGGTGGCCAGCACGTTGCGCGCCAAACTGGCGGTTCACCTCGTGCAGCGGCTCTTCACCGGCCTCTGCGTTCTCCAGCCCGGCTTTGTATTCCAGAGCCAATCGACCTCCATTTCCGCGAATCGGGAATCATCGATGGAACTCGTCATGGCTGCGGCGCCTCCCGCTTGGTCCGTGCCCACTCCGCCCGGCTCCGGGACTGGCGCAGCACGATCGGTGTAATGGCCACCTTCCAAACCAGATAAAGCGGCGCAGCCGCCAGCGCAACCAAGATCCTGCATCGGTCTCGGGCCCAGCAACGCAGCCTCCAGCACATAAAGCAACGCAATCCCCGCGCACACCCGGCAAATACTGCAGCCAATGCAACGGCAGCGAGCGGTCAGCAACAAGGCAAGAATGCCGCGCGAAAGCGGGAGGCTCCAAACGTCGGCCAGCGTCTCCAGGGCGCGCCATTTTCCGCTGCAATACCGCCGCTCATCAACCGCCCCGTTGCGCGGCTGCCCACCTTGAACCGCCCGCCCTCCCAGCGTCCTTCCTGGTCGCCTGCGCCCGCCCCGAGGCGGCCAGGTGCGCGTGGACAAATGCATCTTCCGACCCAATAAACCCGCACCCCTTCACAGGCCAGTTTGGTGTGGTATTCCACGTCCTCCGCAATGCTGTTGGCGCTGAACGGCACCTGCGACAGGGTTTCCGCCGTCACTGCAAATCCGTTTCCAAACAATCCCGGTGGAAAAGCCCAGTCCCGCGCGTCCTCGGCTCGCAGCACGTTCATGCCGCGAAACGCCAGCGCCCGCAATCGGGCCATACGGCCGTCCCAGTCCATCGCCCGGCAGCTCCAGCTCATAACGGCACTGTGTAACCTCCGCGCCCTCTTCCAGCTTCGCGCGCGTCGCCGCCGACAAATTCGGGCTCACCACGGAATCGGCATCGATCACCAGAACCGCGTTGGCCCCCGCCCCCAGAGCCGCCGCAAATCCATGCCGCAGCGCCGCTCCCTTGCCGCGCAGTTTGGGATTCTTCAGCTCCACAACCACGGCTCCGGCCTTCGCCGCCATCGCCGCCGTTCGATCGGAGCAGTTGTGCGCCACCACATAAATCGGCGTCGCAGCCGTCGGCCGCCTTCAGCGATCGAACCGTCCGCGCAATCATTGTTTCTTCGTCGTGGGCCGGCACCACCACGGCCAGCCGGATCGTCCGCCGTTGAGCCGCATGCGGCCCCCGCGCCCGGAGCAGATTTCCCACGATTGAAAGCCCCAGGTCAAGGAATAGCGGCGTGGCGAAAACCACCATCACTACTGCCAACGCAAATATTGTCCCTTGCTGCATAAATGGCCCAGATTCCCCAACTCATGATTCCCTGAACAAACTATTTATCAATCCAGTTCCTGACAGCGGGATCTGTATCAAAGCCGGGTGCCCCACCCTCGGCGCGTTTTTGTTTTACGCCTAGGGTGGGACACCTCAGCACTCCATCGCATTGCGTGAAATCCCGCGATCAAATACCAAGCCGTTATCATTTTCCCCTTCGATCTCGCCCGAAATTCCTTGCTGCTTACGTCAAAACCCGCTGAAACTTGAACGGCGCAACCGCATCCCCATTTCCCGCTCCGGCCAGAACCGGATTCATTGCCTGCACCCAGCCCGCAATCAGAAAAACAACGTCAGCGCCTGCTCGCCTAGAAAAGACCGTAATGATCGTCGTCATCAGCCCCGTCATAATCGCCAGTTGCGCAAAAACCAGCCCCCGATCCTCGGCCCGCATAGGCTGCACGGCCATTCTGAAAAGCCGCCCCACCGTCCCCGCCACCACGGCCAAAAAAGCCACCAGCCCCGTAAATCCCTGTGTGACCGCCAGCATCAAAAACTGGTTATCGATGGATTCTGTCCATTCGCCGCCGGGTAGTTGCTGATCCCCCATCCGAAGGCCTTGTGTTCCATCACCAGCGGCAGATAGTTCTTCAGCAGATCGCGCCGGTAGATCGCGTCTCTCTGTTCTTCGTTGCTGGCCTGAGAGATGTCTTTGTCTGTGTACTTGCTGCCGTAATTGTAGGCAACCGCTGACAGCAGCGCCAGCAGCACCGCAAAAACCATCGCCGCCTTGCCCCATGAAAGCACTCTCACCAGCAACGCAAACACCAGCGCCAGTCCAACCCCCACCCACGGCCCGCGCGATTGCGTCATCAGCAACCCGGCAACCATCGCCGTCAACGCCAGTCCCCGCCCGGTCACCGGCAATCCCTCCACCAGTCTCCTGCTCCCCCAGCCCGGCGCAAACCTGCGCAGCCACATGCAATAAATCAATCCCATCAGAAAAATCATTCCTGCCAGAATGGCGTGTGCAAAAGGCCCGGCAATGCGTCCGAATCCCCAGCGCATCTGCATCGGCCATTGCGTCGCCACTTCCGCCAGCTGATCCGCGGGGAAAAAAGGTCTGAACACAATCTGCCAGCTGCTCCATCCGGTCGAAAAATCGTAGACGCTGATGCAGGCCACAATCGCCAGCACCACAACCATGCGTTCCACCAGCAGCCTCCTCACCGGCTGATCCCCAACCCCTTCCTGTTCAATCAGCAGTTTGCCCGCCATATACGGCAGAAGGATGGTCGTAATCCCGGCAAATAATTGCAATCCTCCATTGGCCACAACCGTGTTCAATCCTTCCGAAAGCGCCGCGCTCAAAACAAACAGCGCCACCCACAGGTCCATCCAACTCCACCGCCAGCGATGCATCTCAGTCAGCAGCATAGCCGCGCCCAGTGGCAGAATCGCCGCGTCGGCAAAGGTCAACGGAGGAAGATGCGGAAAGCGCAGATTGAAATACACGGGAAACAGAAGAAGCACAGGCAGGTAGACGTTGACCAAGGCCTTTTGCGCAGAGCCTCGCGCCAAAACCGCCCAGCAGACCAGAGCCGGGATCAGGATGATCAGATTCATTTGAACCCCACTCGTGCGAAGGGCTGCTCGAATTTATCCACGAACACGATTCTCTGCCGCCAGCGCATCCCGCTCTTCGTCCATATCCCTGCGGGCGGTTGTTGCAGTCTCCGGGGCCAATGATCGTCCATAAGCGATGGCAGGCTGCCACTCGTCAAACAGCGGCTGTGCGCACCAGGCATGAAGAAGCAAACGCATCTTGAGATTCAGTCCGGCCAGCGAAAGGGAAAGCCCGCCCTCCAGCAGTTGCCGTCGCGCATCCATCAGTACTCCCAGGCCTGCCGCCGTCACTTGCCTGGTCCTCTGCAGGTGCACTACCATCACCTGTCCGCTGGCGATGCTGGCGTCGGTGGCCGCTTGCAATTCCGCTCCGATCCCAGCCGACAGCTTGCCGTGCACATATACATGCAAAGCCTGCGGAGTGGTTGCGGTCATCGCGTGAGTTTTGCCCAGGTAGGGTCTCTGCAGCCACGCTGAGAGCAACGTCATCGGCAGCCGTCGCGCCAATCCAAGAAAGTCGCGCATGTACCGCGGCCCCAGCCGCGATGGCTCCTGCACCAGCCGCATCAGCCATTCCAGGCCGCAGCGCTGAATAAATTTGGGCGCGCGTCGAACATCGCCCACCAGAATCTCAAAGCTCCCGCCCACGCCCATCGCCACCGGCACTCCCAGCCGCTTGCGGTGGACCCAAATCCACTTTTCCTGCTTTGGATTTCCGAGCGCGACCAACAATATATCCGGCTTGGCCGCATGAATCCGCCCCAGAATATCGCTGTGGTCCATCTGCGCAATGTGCTCCTCGGGGGGTGAATACGTTCCCACGACGTGCACCCCGGGATAATTCCTCTCCAGCAGTTGCGCAGCCCGCTCAGCCACGTCCCCTCGGCCGCCGAGCATAAAAATTCCATATCCGTTGCGCACTGAAAGCTCCGCCAGCCGGGGAACAAGATCAACGCCGGTCACGCGCTCGGCCAGTGGGCAGCCCAACAATCCTGAGGCCCATACCAGCGGCATTCCGTCCGGCAGCACCAGGCTGCACCCTGCAATAATCCGGTGCAGATGCTGGTCCGCAAGGGAGTTCAGCCAGAAGTCAAGGTTGGCCGTGGCCACCTGATGCGTCCCGCCCGATAGAATCAGTCCTTCAATAGCATCCACAGCCTCGCTGGCCGTCAAACTATCAAGAGGCAGCCCCAGCACTGCAATCGGGTGCTTCGTTTTTCGCATCATTTCAAGCTTCCATTTCCCGTTCGACAGCGCTTCCCAGCCCGCATGCCCTGGGCTACCCTCAACTCAAATTTCCCGTGGCCCGCTTCTCTCGGGCTCCTTGCCAATGCCATTTTGAGCGTTTTGGCTATAGTTCTTCTTCATCGACCTAATGTATCGATCCACTCTGAATGGTCGCTGGTTTGATTCTATAGAAGCTATCCGCATGGCTGTCTCTGAGCAATGGCGAATAGGTAGAACTCAAGAATTAGATACCCTCCCCCATTCGTTTCAAAACATCCATCGAGGTAACCAAAAATAAGTTACCAGCTTGAGTCACCGGAATTTCCACCATCGGCTCTTCCGCCACGCTCGGCTATCCAGGCAACCTGCATTCGCCAACCTGCCAGCTCGCAAACCTGCCAACTTGCGGAAATGGTACTCACTTCCCGCTCTACTCCTCCCACGCCAGCACCGCCATAGAGCAAGGAGGCAACTCCAACTCCCCACCATCAAACCGCTCTTCCCGGACCGTCACCTGCGGCGTTCCCTCATTGCCGGCGCCCGGCCCCGGACTCACCAATCTCCACAACCTCGCCCCAGCCCGAAGCCCCGGGCCCTCCAAACTAACCCGCCTCGTCTGGCGCAGTCCATAGTTGAAGACGATCAACCCGTGCCCTCTGCCTTCCTCAAACGCATAAGCATCGATTTCATGAACCCCGCGCAGCCTCACCCCATCATTCCCCGCGGGTTGATCGTGCGTCGGATCCTCACCGCTAATCTCCACGCGCACCATATTCCCGCCCATCACGCGATTAGCCAGGCTTTCGGCCAGCAATTGCGGCCGTTCGCGCCCTCCCATCTCCACCACGCAACCCCACAGCCTCACCAGCGTTCCATCCGCCCGCTTGAAGCGGAACTGCGGCAGGCTGAACAGCATCTCATCGCGCACGCCATGATCCCGCATCATGCGCAGCATGTGCCCCGTAACCGCCACTCCCGCCGCCGCCGAAGGAGCCAACCGATCCAGCACCGTCTGCGGAGCCGTTCCCTCGGTTGTGTGCAAGTTCACTTCATAGACCGCCAGTTGCCGTCCCCCCGCCGAAGCCTGCGCCGCCTGCACTTGTCCCCCACGCGACATTTCCTCCGGCTGCGCCATCAACGGACCATAAAGCTCATCGTCATTCCCCCACTGGGTAACGCTATGCATCAGATATGGCGCAATTGCCAGCGAATTAGCCTGCTTCGCCTCCTCCAGCAGCGCTTGATTCCTCTCCGGCATTCCGGCAAAAGTTCCCACAACCAGGTCGAACTGCCCCGCCCCCGCCCCCGTCCCGCGACGCATCGCACTAAAAACCCGATCCGCCCGCCTCCCATAAGCAGCCGCATCCTCCATCGTCTCGCCCGCGAAGATCCCATTCCATGTCTCGTTCCCAAGTTCGATATGAATCGTCTTGAAAGCCTGCGTCCATGGCTCGCGTCTTCCTTCCGCAACCCGCACCGAACCGCCCGCAGTCTCCGCCCCGCCGGCCAAATATTCAGCCAGCTTCTGCGCTTCTTCCTCGCTCATCGCAGTCGGCGCCACAATCCACGGCTCCGCACCCACCTCCTGGCAAAGCTCGAGAAACTCCGGAATTCCCACCGCAATGTCGTCCATCGTCGCCGTCATGATTGAATAACCCGACCGCGGCCTCGCCATCGACGGCGCCAAAAGATTGTCCACTGTGCTGCCGAGTTGTGCGTGGCTCGACATAAGCCGCAATACCCCTGGCCGCAGCTCTTTCAACGTCCTCACCACCTCATCCCGGAAGGCCGTCCGATTCGTCGCATCCCCGTCAATCTGCTCCAGCATCACGTCGTCCAGCAGCAGCGACCCGCCCGCCACGCTAAACCCAGCCTCCACCGCTCCCACCGTCCCCGCATCCTCATTCGCTGCAAACTCCGCGTGATAATCCGCCCATTGCGGCGTCAGCCTCACGTCCTGCTCCAGGTAGTCGTGCATCCCCGCCGAATTTCGCCTGACGTGCACATGCACCACACGATTCCCCGCCAACCCCTTGGCCCTGAAGCTCAGCCGATACCGCCCTCGCAGCCGCACAAACGTAAACCCCTCCGTCGAATCAAAATAAGATCGCAACTCCGCCGACTGCCCCACATTTGCCGCCTCAATCCGCAGCGCCTGCCGCCCCTCGGTCTCCGGCGAAAGATCCACGCGCTCCGCTTCCATCCGCGCCCCGCCCTTCAGCGCAGGCCACCACCCCGCCGCCGCATCCCCCGCAAACTCCTTCTCCACCGCCAGCCAATCCCCGCTTCCAATCACCACCCCGTCCAGCGTCAGCTCATACCCTCCGCCGCTGGCCACACTCGCCCGAACGCTCCCCCGCCGTCCCGCTGCGATTCCATCCAGCACCTCAAACCGCGCCCCATCCCAAAACCCCGCAGGCCACTGAAACCCCTGCCGAGTATCCACGCAACTCGCCGCCCCGCCCCCCGTCCCGCTCATTGTGCAATGCAAAATGCTGCGGTACTCCATCCCCTCAAATCCAGGATTGCGATAGAGCAGGTTCTTCATCATCTGCCCCGAATCGTAAAAATTTTGTTCTCCCAGATTGATCCCCAGCCGGGTAACTCCCGGCAAGATCACCTCTCTCGTCACCTTCAGATGAGTAACCCCACCTTCGGCTCCCTCCACACTCCGCACCAGCCAAAACGGCGCAACCACCGCGACCCCCAGCAGCGAAATCGCCGCAAAAGCAAGACCCACGCGCAAATTCCATCCCGTGCTTTTCATCCCCATAACCATTCTTCAGCCAGCCTCTTCGAAGCCAAGATCCCGGGTGCGCCAAGATCCAGGGTGCCCCACCCTCGCCGCGCTTTTGTTTTTGCGGCTAGGGTGGGAAACACCAACTCTAATTCCGATCTGCTTATCAGAAGTGAAGCATAACAGCCGTGTCGAAATCCGCGCCGCAAATCCCCCACTAACCAACCCGCCCCGCATATACTTGAGGCACCCCGATGAACCTCCGCACCTCCTACCCCTACGCGGTCTCGATCATCGTCGTCTCCTACAATACTCGCGATCTGCTGCGCGACTGCCTGAAATCCCTTCTAGCCGAATGCGCCCGTCTCTCTCATGACCAATCCGCCGAAGTCCTCATAGTCGATAACGCCTCCACCGACGGGTCGCCTGAGATGGTCGCCCGCGAATTCTCTACCTCCCGCATCCCCGTTCGCCTCATCCGCAGCGATGTGAATCTGGGCTTTGGCGCAGCCAACAATTTAGCCCTCAACAAAGCCCAGGGCCAATACCCCATCCTGCTCAACTCTGACGCCTTCCTCCATCCCGGCGCCCTTTCGCTTGCAATCGAACATATGAATGCGACCCCCGAAGCCGGCGCTGCCGGAGCCCGCCAGCTCAGCCGAGACGGTTCCTGGCAGCCCTCGGCGCGCTCCTTTCCCTCCATCTGGAACGCCGCAATTGTCCTCACCGGCCTCTCCGCATGCTTCCCACGCTCCCGTATCCTCGGCGCGCCCGACCGCACCTGGGCCGACCCCCTACAACCTGCTGAAACCGATTGGATCCCCGGCTCCTTTCTCATCCTCCGCCGCGAAGCCCTCTGCAAAACCGGCCTCTTCGATCCCGCCTTCTTTTTCTATTGCGAAGAAGTCGATCTCTGCCGCCGCATCAAGGCCGCCCGCTTCCGCGTCTACTATTGGCCCGACATAGTTGTTACCCACATCGGCGGCGAATCCAGCCGCCAGCTACCCTCGCTCAAATTCTCCCAATCCGACCAGCAAGTGGTTCTCTGGCGCATGCGTTCCAGCCTCCTCTACTACCGCAAGCACCATGGCTCCAAAGCTCATCTGGCCTGCTGGCTCGAACTCGCGCTCTATAAACTCCGCTGGCTTCGCAATGTCCGCAGTTCAATCCCCGCCCGTCGCCACCGCGCCGAAGAAGCCAAACATCTATCCCGCCTGATGCATCAAGCCTGGCATGAAACCAACGGGGGCCGCATCAGTCCCCGCACCCCTGGTAACTACCTGCGCCTACCCGGGTCGCTTATATTGTTGAATGTTTGCAGTCCCACAAAACTGTCATCCTGGGTCCAGGTCGCCGCCGCGACCGAAGTCGAAGGACCTGCGTTTGCTTTTACTTCTCCGGTTTCAATGAATAGGCTGAGTCGACAATAATCACAAAGAATCTTTTCGAGTTATCTGCACGAGGCGTGTCGAAATTACTGTAAGATTGTTTCGCCTCGCAACAGAGTTATCCATGACTCCCAAAACAAAGCCGCGCAACCGGAACTTGCTCGTAGCGTGCTTTGTCGTGCTCGCCATTCTCGTCCTTCTCCTGCGCCTCTTCGTCTTTGTTCACGGCCACAGTCGCCGCACTCTTCGTACCTCAAAACCAACCAGCCTCTACAGGGCCGCCTACCGCCCAGAGACAAACCACCCAGTCTCCGCCCCAGCCTGGACCGACAGCTTCAACGACGGCACCCCGGACTTCCTCCGCCTCACCGACCCCGCCGACCGCGCCGCCTTCCGGCAGTGGTTCACCCTCATCGCCGACTACCAGGCCATTCGCCCCAAATCCGAACTCCCCGCCGAAATCACCGATTGCGCCGGTCTCCTCCGCTACTCCTACCGCGAAGCCCTCAAGCGCCACGACGATTCCTGGTTCCTCACTACCGGCATCGAAGTCCCCGCGCTCCCCGGCGAGATTCACGCCTGGCATTATCCCATCTCCCCTCTCGGAGCGTCTCTCTTCCGCATCCGTCCCGGCAGCTTCGAGCCGTCCGACGCAACCAACGGCGCATTCGCGCAGTTTGCCGACGCCAAAACCCTGGTCCAGCGCAACGCATACTTACTTACCCGCGACGTCCATCAGGCCCAACCCGGCGACTTGCTCTTCTACCGCCAATTCGGCCAGTCTTCCCCCTGGCACTCCATGATCGTCACCCGCTCCGGCTCTCAGCCTGCGGTCGTCTACGATACCGGAACCGATCACGGCAAACCGGGTGAACTACGCCGCGTAACTCTCTCCGAACTTCTCCGCCATCCCCAGCCCCAATGGAGGCCGTTACCCTCCAACCCCAACTTTCTCGGTGTTTACCGCTGGAATATTCTGCGAGGGACTTTATGAAGCTCCGTAATTCGCTGATGTTCGCAATACTCGTTCTTGCCTTATTCGCCGCACAGCCGCTCGCCGCCAAGGACGCGCCGCGTTCCTTTTCGCTCTCCACGACGCAGACCTTCTCTCCCGGTGAAAGCGTCAAGATCCAGCTCTACTCCAGAAACGTACCCGAGTTCGAATTCCGCGTCTACCAGGTCCGCGATCCGCAAAAATTCTTCGCCGGTCTCAAAGACCTGCACAGCTTCGGCATTCAAAACTACTCCCCCTCCGAGCAGATCGACCAGCGCACTTGGCTCGAGCGCATGCACGACTTCAAAGCCCACCTCTGGTGGCTGGTGCGCCGCTTCTTCCGCGGCCAATTCACTGACGAAGCCCGCGACAGCTTCCGTGAGCAGCAAGGCAACCTGGGCAAGCGCAGCCAGGTGGTGGGCGTGGCCCAGTTCGCTCGCATTCCGCTTTTGAATCAAAGCCAGCTCGTAGCGCGCTGGAAGCTCAAAACGCCCCCGGCCCTTGTCAGCGAGACCCAGCAGTTGCCCATCGACGGCCTAGGGGCGGGCGTTTACCTCATTGAAGCTACGGACGGCGCCTACAAAGCCTACACCGTGGCCATCGTAACCAGCATTGCCGTTGTGGAGCGCGCAAGCACCGGTCAAGCCGATCTCTACGTAGCCGACCGCAAGTCCGGCGCTCCCATCGACAAAGCCGACGTGGTGCTCTGGTCGGAGGGCAAATTTCAGTCCTCGGGCAAAACCGGCGTGGACGGCCTCGCCTCGCTCACCATGAAGGTGCGCGGCGCGACGGAGGGCGCTGTTCCTGAGAATGTCTGGATTCTCGCCCGCCGCGGCAGCGATGCCGCCATCATCACGCCCTATGGCTATGCCTTCGGAGCCGATCGCACCAGCAATCTCACCGCCTTTGTCTACACCGACCGCCCCGTCTATCGTCCCGGCCACACCGTCCACATCAAAGCCGTGATCCGCAAAAAAGTCGGTGATGCGCTCGATCTGCCCGATCCCAATTCCATCGCGCTCACTGTCACCGATGCCGATAGCAAAATCGTCTTCAAACAGGATCTGCCCATCTCCGCGCACGGATCAATAACTACCGATCTGACCCTCGATTCCACTGCATCCCTGGGCTATTACGACATCTCGGTCGGCGGCGAACGATGGAACGGATCCGGCAGCGGCAGCTTCTATGTCGAAGAGTACAAAAAGCCCGAGTACCAGGTCACCGTGAAACCCGCGGTGCAACGCGTCCTCCAGGGCAACTCCATTCAGGCAACTATCGAGGCGCGTTACTTCTTCGGCGAGCCGGTAGCCAACGCCAAGGTGAAGTACGTAGTCCACACCTCGCAGCATTATTGGTGGGATGAAGACGAAGCGGACAGCGACGAGGCCGAAACGCGACAGACTCGGCGAGACGACTCCGACTATATGTACGGCGCCACCGAGCAACAGGAGCACGAAGGCGTTCTTGACGCCAACGGCCGTCTCACCGTTACGCTTCCCGCAGCCATCGATGGCAAGCACGACGATCAGGACTACCGCATTGAAGCGCGCGTAACCGACGCGGCCAATCGCGAAATAGCAGGCCACTCCACCGTCCTCGCCACCTATGGCTCCTTCCGCCTAAGCGCCGAGCCCACTAGTTATGTTTTTTACCCCGGCCAAACCCCAGAGTAAAAGTGACGGCGCAGGACTACGACAACAAGCCCGTTCAAACTCAGATTCACATCGCCGTCAATCTGCGAGAAATGGGATTCCGTGACCCGCCAGAGTTCGACCACTCCGTAACCAGCCGCGACGTGCAAACCGCAGCCGACGGCTCCGCGCTGGTCGATTTGCCGGTAAGCGGCAGCGGCGACTTTGAAGTAAAAGTAAGCGCCAAGACCCCGGAAAAGCGCACCGTGGAAGGCAGACCTGGATCTGGATCTGGAACAACGCCGGCGAGTGGTACAACCAGAACACGCAAGCCCAGATCGTCGCCGACAAAAAATCTTACCAGGTGGGCGATACCGCGCATCTTCTGCTGGTCACCGGCCTGCCAGGAGTCGTGGGCGGTAGTCACAGCCGAGGGCAACAGCATCCAGTCGCAGCAAGCTGCATTCACGCAACCGGCGAGAGCTTTGCCTTCGATCGTGCCCATCACCAACTAGCCCAGCCCAACCTGATCGTCAGCGCCTCATCGTCCACGATAACCAGTTGATCACCGCGCAAAAAAGCCTCAAAGTCCCGCTCCTCGAGCGCACGCTCACCGTCACAGCCACGCCTAGCAAGACCAAATATCTGCCCGGCGAAAAAGGCAGCTTCGATGTGCTGACCGTCGACTACAAGGGCAAGCCCGTCGAAGCCGACCTGAGCTTCGGCGAGGTGGACGAAGCCCTCTACTCCGTGCGCCCCGACGAGACCGGCAACATCGTCGACTTCTTCTATCCCAAGCGCTACCGTCTATCTGGATCCGCAGACCTCCTTCGATTTCTTCTTCTCCGGCCAGGCGGGAACCAAGAGCCCGCTGCTGGCAAACTTGGCGATGGCCTCTACCATCCGCGCCTGGCGCAGGTAAAACCCGGCTCCGACCTGGTGGTTCCCAAGGTCCGCAAGGCCTTCCCCGATACCGCCTACTGGAATCCCAGCGTTCACACCGGCCCCGACGGCCACGCCCGCGTCGAGTTCAACTTCCCTGATGCGCTCACCACCTGGCGCACCACCATCCGCGCCATGACCGACGACGGCAAGGCCGGCGGCGTAGTTACACGCGTTCTGGTGCGCAAAAATCTCATCGTCCGCCTCGCCGCTCCGCGCTTCTTCCGCCAGGGCGACGAAGTTACCCTCCGAGTTATCGCGCATAACTACCTCGAAACCGCCAAAGACGTAACCTTTGCCCTCGACGTAAATGGTCTCGAAGTGATCGGCGGCCAAACTCAAAAAGTGAACATTCCCGCCAAGGGCGAGAGCTCTGTTGACTGGCGAGTCGCGCGCACACTCGACCGGCAATGCCGTCCTTACTGCCAAAGCTCTCACCAACGAAGAGTCCGATGCGCTTGAGATGACCCTCCCGGTGCTGCCCTTTGGCGTAAAGCAGCGAGCTGCCGGCTCCGGGCGTAGTCTTCTCCGGCCCGGGCCAGAATCAGTGGAGTTATAGCTATCCATCTAGCTCCGACGCCGGCACCGCGGACCTCACGGTTACCGTCTCGCCCAGCGTGGCGGGCACAGTCTTCGATGCGCTCGATTACCTAACCAGTTATCCGTGGGGATGCACCGAACAAACCATGTCCAGTTTCCTGCCCGACCTCATCGTTGCCCAGGCGGTGGATAAGCTCCACCTCAAGTCCCCCATCGACCGCGCCACGCTCAACGATATGGTGAAGGCGGGACTGGAGCGTCTCTCAACTTCCAACACGACGACGGCGGCTGGGGCTGGTGGCCCGACGATCAAAGCAGCGTCTTCATGACCGCCTATGTGGTCAGCGGAATGGGCCAGGCAAAAGACGCCGGCTACAAAATCGACGACGACCGCCTCAACAAAGGCCGCGCATGGCTCCAATCCATGCTCGCCTCCCACCCTGATATGATCCCCGACCTGCGCGCTTACACAGTCTATGCTCTGGCCACCACCGGCGGCGCAGCTAAAGATGCCCTCGATAAAGCCTGGGACCAGCGCAGCAAAGTGAGCGATGAAGGATCTGGCGCTAACCGGTCTGGCTTTGGCCGCCGCAGGCGACGCGCGGGCCAGAGAAGTGGCAGTCGAATTGGAGAAGAAAGCCAAGACTACCGACGCCGACGCATACTGGCAGGGAAACTATGATGAATTCCTTGATTTCTGGGGCGATACATCCTATGAAACCACGGCCTTCGCGCTCAAGTTGCTCGTGCGTCGAAGACCGCAGCAGCGGCTTCATGCCCAAGGCCGCGGGTTGGCTGGCCAAAAATCGCAACGGTAACTATTGGTGGTCTACCAAGCAAACCTCGATGGTGATTCAGGGCTTGACAGATTACCTCGTGCTTAGCGGCGAGTTATCAAACTCCTCAGACGTTGAAGTATTAGTCAACGGCGCCAGCGCGGGCAAGCGTCACTTCGGCCCCGGCGATGGTTTCGCCCTTCCCTGGCGAGTCACAATTCCCGCCACGCAAGTTGGGTCAACGGCGGCCAGGTCACTATCCGCAAAAGCGGCAACGGAATCACTTACTGGTCGGCGGAAAACACGTGGTACTCTGCCGACAAGAAACTCTATCAGCAGGAGAAGCTCGCGCTCAATATCACCCGCGACTACTACGTGCTCCAGAAGAATCAGCCCAAGCCCACCGACCCCATCACCTACGACCTGGTTCCGCTCAAGGGCCCGGTCCACGTGGGCGATATTGTCGCCGTCAAGCTGGCGGTCAACGGCACCGAGTTGGAAATATCTGCTGGCCGAGGACCCCATTCCGGCGGGCACCGAGTTCCTGCCCAACACCGGCCTCTACACGCTCAACAACAAGCCCGACTGGTGGGCCGACTGGTTCACGCGCAAGGAATTCCACGACGACCGCGCGGCCTTCTTCAATACCGATTTCAGCGGCCGCCGCGAGTACGTCTACCTGCTCAAGGTAGTCAACCCCGGCAAGTTTGCCATCAGCCCCGCGCAGGCGGGCCCCATGTATCAATCCAACGTTCAAGCCACCACCGATCCTGCAACTCTGGAGGTGCAACCGTGAAGACTCCCTATCTCAACGACTTATTTACCCGTCTGCGCCGAGGTTGGCGCTGGTTTGCGGCCCAGTATGTGGTCACGCTGCTGCTGATTCTCGTCGGCATCGCCTGGACGCGCCTGCCCGACAAGCACGTCTGGCAGGTAGCTCTGACTCTCTGATCCCACTCCTGCTGGTTATCTGCGGCTGGAGCTACAAGCCGGCACCATGCGCGCTTTCGCCGACGACGACGGCAAACGCGTCAAGCTGGTCTGGGGCGCGATAACTCTGCTGGTCTGGATCGCCGTTGGCATGCGGCCTTCTGGGTGTTGCTCGACTGGTGCGACGACCAGATTCCGCTGTGGGCCGGTTACCTCAACTCCGAATCCTCGTCTCACGCCCGCGCCAGACTCTTCACTTATGACCACATCGTGCGCTGGTTCACCATCATCGAGTGGATCCTGCGCTGGATTGTCCTGCCTGCCAAAGTAATTCCGTACGCGGCAGCAACGGCCCAGTGGGGCTGGCGGATTCCCTTGCGTCGCGTCCTGCACATCTTGTGGAACTGGCGCTGGTGGCCCGCCGTTGTGCTTGCATCGCTTCTCGCTGTCTGGCTGCCGGGCAAGTCCTTCACTGAAACGCCGCATGGTTCGGTAACCGCGCAGGTGTGGTGCGTAGTGCTGAAGCTGGCATCAGCTTATCTGCTGGCCGTCACGGGTTGGATTTTGCTCCTGGCCTGGCAGGCAACATTGTTTGCAAAACAGCAGCCGCCGGAACCATTACACCTCGCACCAGTTGAGATTCCGCCGCCCGATGAGAATCCGAACGCATGGAATGGACATCATGGGTCGCTAGAGTGTGTTCCATCAACACGCTCTGTGTCAGGGCACGACTTTATCGTGCCGAAATTCGTACGAAAGACAGGTGGTTTTAACCCTTGAGGGATCAAAGAGCATGGGGACGTCATGAAACACGCCTATCCGTTCTTCTCCCGCGCGATCCACCATGCCTTGATAAACTTCCAATGAATATAGACCGAGTGATTCAGGTGCAGCAGCAGTCCCTCGCGCCCATCCAGAAACCCCAGCCGGAAAAAGTAGTTATAAACAAAAGTTGCCGCCGGATTCAGAATCGCATTCCAGATGAATACCGGCAGTGACTTACTCGTGCGCCCTTTGTTATAGAGTAACTGTGCTATCTCCGAGCTATAACGGTTCATATGTTCGAGATAGATATTCAAATCCGGGTAAGCATAGTGCAGCATATCGTGTTTTAGCTTTCCGCGCGGCCCCTCAAACTGCGGAGTCGAGTGCGGCCCCACTCCCTCGCTCAACCGCGCAGCACCGCGCTGAAAGAGCCGTAATTTGCGATCGGGATAAAAACCTCCGTGCCGCATCCAACGCCCGAAGATAAAGTTCAGCCGCGGAATCCAGTAAGCCCCGTACTTAGGCTCGCCCGAAAGCACCTCGCGAATCTCGTTCTGCAACCCCGGCGTCAGCACCTCGTCCGCATCCAGCAGCAGAATCCAATCTGAAGTGCAAAGGTCCAGCGCCACGTTCTTTTGTTCTCCGTGCCCGCCAAAGTCGTGGTAGCTCGTCTTTGCCCCGAACGACTGAGAAATCTCCAGCGTGCGGTCCTTCGATCCCGAGTCGACGACAATAATCTCGTCCGCCCAGCGCACGCTCTCGAGCGTCCGAGGCAGATTCGCCTCTTCGTTCATCGCAATCATGGCAACAGAAAGTGTCTTACGCATCGATGGAAGAATAAACCAGTTGGCCTACGCAATGAAAAACACCGGGTGCCCCACCCTCGCCGTGTTTTTGTTCTTGCGGCATCGGGGTCCCCATGGACAGGTCCACGTCGATGGGGTGATCTAGGGTGGGGATTCGCACTCAACTCCACACAGGTCGTTTCAACGATTGAGCATCGCTGTCGCGCTTGCAGGCACACCGGTCCGCAACCACCCAATCACCTGCGCGCGGCCAAACCGCGCAATCAACTGTGCCGCGTACCAACCCGCAGCCCGATGCGCAGCCTGCGACTGTGCCTCGTCCGCTGCATGAGCGAGCGCCCGATCGATCTCATCGAGCTTCAACGCCGGCGCCGCGCCATTCGCTTTAACCTCGCCGCCCCAAACCTCAACCAACCCCTCGCGCAGCCACAGCGGACTCCCACCCGCAGCCTCACTCTCAACCAACGCATGCAAAAACTCGTGCCGCAGAACTGGACCCAGCAGCCCGCGTCCCATCAGCGTGCGCAACGGTTGCGTCCCAATCCAGTCGCCCTCGGTAAACGCCGCCTCCCATCCCGGAGCCAGCGTCCCATCACGAAACGCCGTCGTCGAGCAAAAGGCGCGCACGGTGATCGTCTCCGCCGGCGGCAACCCCGAACGGCTTTCCGCCTCAGCCAGCGCCTGACTCAGTTGGGGCAGATAAGCTCCGTCAGCAGAGTCGAGAGTTTCCAGCACAAATCCCTGCCCTCGCACTCTCTGCCAACTCAGTCCCGTCCCTTCGTCAACGGTGTTCGCCCCCGGAAAATACTGCCCCAGAATCTCGGTTGCATCATGCCCACCCGCACCCATCGCCGCCGCGCCCGCCTGGCACAGTCCCACCCCGTGCCCCGACCCGCGTCCGTGGAAGTAAAATCGATCACCCTGCCGCGACACCTCGAACCAGTTGCTCAAAATTTTGTTCCAGCCCAGCGCGCGCCCCACCGCCAGCCTAAAATCTTCCGCTGAAATCTCCGTCGAATCCACCCGCAGCGTAACCGCCCTGCCCGATTCGCCCCGCCGCGCAACCGTTAAGCTCTTCCACCCAGGCCGCGCCAGCCCCTGCGCAGCCAGCGCCGAGGTCAACTCCGCCAAAGACAAATCCGCAGCCCACTCCCGCGCGCCGCCGGCAGTGCAATATTTATCCGCACGCGAAGCCAGCCAGGGCATTGCTTTTCTTTCCACCCCATTCCCAGGCCAAACCTCTGCGGGCGCCGCAGTGCGCCCTCCGCAATTCTGATGAAACCACGCCTCGGCCCGCTGCCCATGAAACCACAGCGTCTCCCCCGCGGTCTCGAGAGTTGCAGTGTGCGCCGCGGCCTGCCGTCCCGCATTCCCGCCCCAGTGCAGCAATTGGCAATGCGTCGAGTCGCATAAATCGTAAACAGCGTGACCGTGAGGCTGGTGCAGCGCAAACGAGCGCACCACAATTGCCAGTGCCTTCAGGACTCTCAGCGCTATCGCCGGCGCCGCTCTCGCTGGCAACTACGCGCTCCACGTAGCTCTCCACCGGCAAGGTGACAGCGAGCACCAACTCTCCGTTGCGCGCCCCAATGCGAACCGGGTTGCGCAACGTAATTCTCTCGCCGTGAGCAGCCAGCGTAACGGCCCCAGCCAGCTGGACTGCCCTAACCTCGCCTTTCCCCTTGATCTCCAGCCGCGCGCCCACAGCGCGAATCAACACAGGCCGTGTAATCGCAGCCACCGCGCACCCATCGCACTTCCGCATCACCGCATTGCCATCCACCGGCGCTACAGTAACCTCCTTATCGTGCCAAAGCGTCCACAACCCAACGCGCAAAGTAGCCGAAGCGTGTGCTCCTGTCTTCGCGATCGAATTCTGTCCGCCTGCGAAGCCAACAGCAACCAAAGCCGCCGCCAAAGCAGCGCACCATCGACCCCCCCATCCCGCTCTCATCGCACCGCCCGCCTCAGCGGAGAATGCGCCAGCACCTCGGCAGCCACGCGCGCGGCATCGGCCCCATGACCCGCCGGCAGATAGACCACAATCACCACCCGCGCAGCATCTGCCGGAGCAATTCCCGCAAACCATCCATGCGTTTGTCCGCCCCCAGCCACGCTCGCCGTTCCAGTTTTCCCCGCCACCGGAACCCCTCCCAACCCAGCCGCCCCAGCCATTCCAAAGCTCGCCGAGTCTTCCATCCCCGCCTTCACCACTCTTGCCGCCTCAGTCTCCTTATGTGCAGCCAACTGCAAACCCAGCCACCGATAAGCCGCAGCCAGCTCCAGCGGAGTCACCCTCACACCCTCCACCCCCAGCACCGCCAGCCGTTCATCGTCCGCGCTCTTCGGCTCGCGCATCGCCGCCGTCGCCTCACTGGCCGCCAACCCTGTCTCTCCCAGCAACCCAGTCGGCGCCAGCAACCCGCGCAACTCCCCCGCCCGCAGCGTCGCCCCCACCGCCGCAAAATAGCTATTGCAAGACCAAGTCAGCGCCTCCCGCGCATCCATGGGGTTCGTCTCCGGATGCGAGCAGTTCAGCTCCCGCCCCCCCACTCTCAGCTTCCGGTCGCAAGCCACCCGCCGTCCCGGATCCCACCTTCCTCCGCTTACCAGCCCATAAAGCACCAGCGGTTTCAGCGTCGACCCCGGCGCCGCAAGCGTCCTCGCCGCCTCACCCAGATGCCTCGCCGCCAGCACCCGTCCGCTAGCCTCGTCCACCACCACAATCCGCGCCTCCGGCGCCATCCGCCCCCCGCGCTCCACAGCCCCAGTCCAGCCATATGCGTTCTGCGCCAGCCCATACCCCGCCCCAGCCAGCCAAACCGCCACCGCCATCACCGTCGCGCCGCGCACACCAAAAGTATCCATCATTCCACCGCACCCAATCCGTATTCCCCGGCCGCCGCGCTATCATCACCCCATGAATCTCGATGCCATCCAATCCGCCCTCCGCGCCTCCTCCCTCGACGGCTGGCTTTTTTACGATCACCACCATCGGGACCCCATCGCCGGCCGCATCCTCGGCCTCGACCCCCACGCACACGTCACCCGCCGTTGGTATTACTTCATTCCCGCCCACGGCGACCCCGGCAAGCTCGTCCATCGCATCGAGCAGTCCCGCCTCGACACTCTCCCCGGCTCCCGCACCGTTTACTCCAGTTGGCTTGAATTGCATGCGGGCATCGAGAATCTCCTCCAAAACCGGGGAAAAATCGCCATGCAGTACTCTCCCAATAACGCCCTCCCCTCCGTCTCCCTCGTCGACGCCGGCACCGTCGAATTCCTCCGTTCCCTCGGCAAGCAAATCGTCTCCTCCGCCAATCTCGTCAGCCAATTTGAAGCCATCCTCACCGCCGATCAAGTCGCCACCCACACCGCCGCCCAAATCGCCATTGACTCCATCCTCGCCGAAGCCTGGCGGCACATCGCCCTTGCCCTCCGCCCACCTGACGCCATCACCCCGGCAACCGCCCTCACCGAATACGAACTCCAAACCTGGCTAGCCGAAGCCATGCGCCGCGAAGGCCTCACCTTCGACGACGGCCCCAACGTCAGCATCAACGCCAATTCCTCTGACTCCCACTATGAGCCCACCTCCACCCGCTCCGAACCCATCCGCAACGGCGACTTCCTCCTCATCGATATCTGGGCCCGCCTTCACCAGCCAGCCAGCATCTTTTACGACATCACCTGGACCGGCGTCATTGGCCGCGAGCCCACCCCCCGCGAGCAGCGGGTCTTTGAAGTAGTTCGCACCGCCCGCGACGCCGCCATCACCGCCGTCCAGCAAGCTTTCGCGGCCAACCGCCCCATCCGCGGCTTTGAGGCCGATGACGCCGCCCGCTCCGTAATCCGCGCCGCCGGATTCGCCGACCAGTTCACCCATCGTACCGGCCACAACATCGCCCAGGACCTCCACGGCGCCGGCGCCCACCTTGACAACCTCGAAACCCACGACGACCGTCTCATCCTCCCCCACACCTGCTTCTCCGTAGAGCCCGGCATCTACCTCCCCGAGTTCGGCGTCCGCAGCGAGATCAACATGCTCACCGCCCCCAATAAAGCCTGGGTAACCGGCAGAATCCAGCAAGAGCTGGTGCGGATATAAGCAGGGAGCAGAGTAAAGAGAACAGACGATAGGGAATAGGGAATCAAAATGATTGCGCGGATCGGGTTTTGAAAGGGCACGAATTTATTCGTGCCGCAAGAGGATTAAAACTTATGCCGGAGGAGGCGAGGTTCTAACCCCCGCTCCAATGCCGGTTCGAGTTATGACTCTCGGCTTTGGCTCTTACTGTGCTCATATATAGAATGGTTACGTCATGAATACAGCGATGATTCGCAGTGATTGGGTAGGACGGATTATCGACGGTAGATTTGCCCTCATCCAGTGGTTAGGCGGCTCAGCATGGAGTGGGGTGTTCCTCACGGAACTGCAGCAGGGGGATCGAACGCATAAAGCCGCGATCAAGCTCATTCCTGCTGATGCCGGAGACGCAGAGGCTCAAATCTCTTGCTGGGCCATGACAACAAACCTGTCCCATCCGCACCTGATGCGCCTGTTCTACGCCGGACGCTGTCAGATCGACGGCGTTCCTCTACTCTACGCAGTGACGGAATATTCTGAAGAGATTCTTTCTCAGATTCTTCAGGATCGGCCACTCACGCTCACGGAGACCAGGGAGATGCTCGGCCAGGTTCTCGACGTGCTTTCCTATCTTCACGGGAAAGGTTTCGTGCATGGTAGCCTCAAGCCATCGAACATCCTGGTCGTCGACGATCAGTTGAAGCTTTCTTCTGACAATCTTCATGTCGCCGGCAAACCTGGCAAAGACCCTTCGGCAATGGGAGTCTATGACGCGCCAGAAATCGCCGTTGGGAATGTTTTCCCGGCCGCGGATACCTGGTCGCTCGGAGTCACCCTGGTTGAAACCCTGACCGGGCATCCGCCGGTTTGGGACAGATCACCACATCGGGAACCGATTGTGCCGGAGTCCATTCCACAGCCCTTCGCCGACATTATCCGGGAATGTCTGCGCTTAGACCCCGTGCAGCGATGCACCCTCAGCGATTTCAAAGCTCATCTCGAACCTGCCCGGTCTCTCATGCAGCCGGCCGCCAAAACCACGGGTAGGACGGCACCTTTCAAACTCCGCATGGCGGGGCTCATTGCCGCAGTGCTCGTCCTGCTTGCAATCGTTACCGTGCTGCAACTGCGATCTCACCGTACTGAGCCATCGTCGCCTGCTGAAAAACAGCAACCTGCGCCGGCGGAGTCCGCGCTCCAGCCTCAAGCTCCAACTCCCGCGATGCAGACTCCAAAGGTGCGGTGGCGAAGAGCGTGGTCGCTGAACAAGTTCTGCCCGACGTACTTCCAAGTGCCCGTCAGTCAATTAGCGGCCGCGTCAAAGTGAAAATAAGGGTAACAGTCGATGCAGGCGGTCATGTTTCGAATGCGACGCTTGACTCGCCGGGGCCCAGCAGGTATTTCGCCAAAGTAGCCCTGCAAGCGGCGCAGCAATGGAGATTTAAGCCTGCGCAAGTCGATGGCAAGTCCGTCTCCAGCGTGTGGATCCTGCAATTTGAGTTCACCCAGGCCGCGATCAAGATCAATCCCATCGAAGCTGCTCCCTGAATCATTTCTCCTTCTGCTGTGCACAGGTGGCTCTGCATTCGAGCGTTGAGCCAACCCGCTACTCATCTCCATCCGGTCGCTCTATTCCCTATTCCCTGTCCTTCCCATTTCCGGTCCCATCTTATCCGCCACCTTAGCCAGCTCAAAAATCATCTCGAAATTGGCCTTTTCTTCCGCCACTCCTCGCTCCGTCTTCCGAGGACGAACCCGCACCCCCTCCTTCCGAAGCCACGTCCGCAGGTTCATTAGAAAAACCTCCCGCCAGCCGATTGCTTCCAGCCACGGCTTTCTCTTCGCCACCCGCTCCTCTTCCCTCCGAATCCGCACCTCCTCCCGCATATCATTCTGTTCATCGGCCAGGGCTTCGAGAGACCCCTCCTTCGGAACCAGCGCGTACACTAACTCGCACCCCAATCCCTTCGCAGCACGTTTCAGTGTCTCCAGCTTGATTCGCGATTCCTTTTCCGCTGCCTCCATGCGGTGAATCTCCCACCGGCAAACCTCCAGTCGCCGCGCCACCTCTTCCACCGGAATCCCCACCGCCATGCGGATATTTTTCAGCCACCCCTGCCCGCCTACCCTCCGTCTCTTCGCCAGCCGGAACGCCAGCAAAGTCTCGTCCAGTTCCTGGCGTAGCGACTCCCGCTCAAACTCCTTAATTGACCCCTCCAAACGGCAAAACTAAAACAAATCAAACGAGTTAAATGGCTGTTCAAACAACCAAGACGAGGACAAAAAACCCAATTTCCCATCAACCCCTCTACCTGGAATCAACAACTTACGCACCCGCCCCCCCTCAAAACCTCTCAGAAAACTCCCACTTGTCCAATTCTGCCCAAATCATGCGTATTTATATGCAAACATTTTTCTTCTCAAAATTCCCTTTCGCCCGCACCTTCACTGCCCACTGCTCACTGTCCGCTGTTCACTGTCCATTGCCCGTATGCTTTATAGTCAAAAAGGAATGCAAACCGAACAGAACGTACCGCGAAAAAAAGACTCAAACCAAGGTTTTGTTTATCTGCCCCTCATCGCCGGCTGGCTCGTGCCTGGCGCGGGGCATTTTCTGCTGCATAAATGGGGCCGGGGAGCTCTGCTGGCCGCCTCCATCCTCAGCATGTTCGTGCTTGGCCTGGCCATGCAGGGCAAGGTCTACGGCGGCGCACATGACGTTCTCGATCTGCTCGGCCTTGCCGGGGACCTGGGCAACGGGATGCTTTATTTTGTAAGCCGTCTTCTTGGCCTGGGAGCAGACCAGGTGATGGTGACCACCGCCGACTACGGTACCCGCTTCATCGTGGTAGCCGGTCTGCTCAACGTGATTGCCGCCGTCGACGCGCACAATCTCCGCACAGGGAGGAAATCCTAGTGTTCAGGCCCTCTCACTTTGCCGCGGTTGTGCTCTTCTCTCTCTTCGCTTCCATCGTCTTCGGCATCACCCAGCGCGAAACCCCGCGCCGCATGGTCCGCTACGGAATCTACTGCTTTGTGCTCTTCGTAGGCTCTGCAATCGTGCTCAGCTGGGTAATGTTCTTCATCGCACACTAAGAGGACAAATCCCGCTGCCAGACCGCCGCATCGAACCGGTGCGCGCATGTATACCCCTCAGCCAGATAAAGATCAATAGCCTCGGTATTCGATTCGGTAACCGTGAGCGAGATTTCGCTTGCCCCCATGCGCATGAATTGGAATGCCGCCACGGAGAGCAGCATGCGAGCCAGCCCCTGCCGCCGGTAAGCGGGATGAACGCAGACCTGGGTAATATGGCCGCTCTCCGGGCTTACGCGCGATCCCAGCACCAGCGCGATGAATGCCCGGTTGCGCTTATCTACCACCACGTGCGAAACCTGCGCGGAGAAGTTCCCGCACCCGGCATAGCGAACAATGTTGTGTAGAAACCGCTGCGACCCGTGCGCGGTGCGGTACTGGTCGTTGATGGCGCTGTCGGGATGATCGCGATAGGCATCGGTAATCAAGTGCCCGGCCTGCGACAAATCCTCATCCCGCCAGGGGCGCAACTCCAGTTCCTCCGGCAGATCTAAGTGTGGCGGATTCCAGTGGCTCGCAATCTGCTGCACCATGAAGAGACGTTGGAAAACCTTGAATCCAGCCTCGCTGAAGACCCCGGCGTGCGTGCCCGATGGGTGCAGAAGCAGTTGCGATTCGATGCGGTCCACCTGTGGCGAGTTCTGGAGCAACTCAAAGAGATGTCGCAACAGAGTACCCTCGATCTCGCGTGCCATACCCTCCTGGCTGTATAGCGCAAACGCGTCGCCGATTACCGCCTTTGTCTCCTCGTAGACGCAGAAGGCATAGCCACTCGGATGCCCTTCCTCCACTGCCGCGTAGCCGGGAAGCATGTGGCTATCGAGGTATTGCATCAGCAGCTTGACTGAAGCCCGATAGTCCCAATGCAGCCGCTGTTTCCACAAATCGCCCTCCGCCTCCAGCACGGGGCGCAGCATCGGCGAGGTAAAGTGCCGAAGGTCGAGAATCTCGATGGATACGCCCGATGCCATAATTCACCGCTGACAGCTACCGTTTGCCCACCATATAAACCACCAGTCCCTGCTCCGGCCAGGTAAATAGCTGCTCGAAATGGCGCCCCTCGAAGTACTCGTCCAGCGCCTCCTGGGTATGCAGGTCCACCCCTCCCCGCCCCGATACACGCACCACAAGCAAGTGTTGTTCATCCGGAACCCCACTTTCTTCGTAATTAATAACCTCCCGATTCCGATAGAACGAAAGTCCGTACTCGGTGTCGCGCCGCACGCGAAAGACCGCAACGGTCTCACTGGCTGAAGCATAAGCGGCCAGCCGGTCGGCCAGCGGGCGCGCGGAGTAGGAGCGATCGAGCAGGTTTATCACGCGCTTGGTGGCGCCGACCTGGGGAATACCGAAGAATGGGCCAACGCCATAGAGAAAGAAAACCAGTACCACCAGCACTCCGGTGGTGACCAGCCGCAACCGCGCCACGCCGAAGCCGCTTACCACAACTAAAATCAGCAGCGCCGCTCCACACGCCGCCAGCGCAGCGGCAACGATCGCATTCGCAGGCGGCATCTGCGAGCCGTGGGCGACAAACCATGGCAATAAGAGCACGGCCATGGTCATTACGCCGCAAAGCATTGCATGGCCCAATAACACCCAGCGATTCAGCCCCGCCTTCCGCCGGCGGAAAAGATAGTCGCCGGTAAGGATTGCGATGGGAGGAAGGGATGGCAGAATATAGCCCGGCAGCTTGGACCGCGAAAAGGAGAAAAAGACGATGGGAATCAGCGCCCACAGCACCAGGAACTCTGGAAAGGCATCGCCGGGGGTTCCCGCGCAGGGCTTGCAGATGCGCGAGTGGCGCAGCCGCCACTCGCGCACCGAGGTCTGGATGCCGTCGGCCAGCGCGCGAACGGCAATCACCGTCCAAGGCATTATCGCCAGCAGCGCTACCGGCACGTAGTACCAGAAGGGCTGCAAGTGCTGATAGCGGTCGGTGGCAAAGCGCAGCAGATTGTGCTCGAAAAAGAACTCACGGAAGAATGTAGGGTTCTGACGTTGCACGGCAATGAACCAGGGCAGCACCATCGCGAAGTAGAGCACCACGCCCGGCCACCACAGCGTACGGCGCAAAACGGACCACTCTCGGCGCAGAAAAGCAAAGGCGGTGATGATGATGGCGGCCAGAAAAGGCGCTACCGGTCCCTTAGCCAGCGTGGCCACCCCGGTAAAGAAATAAATATCGAAAAGCCAGAATTTGGAATCGGTCTCATACCACGCATACCACCCAAGCAGCCCGATGGCTAGAGGCGCCGCCATCTGCATATCGGTAGAGGCGCCGCGCGCAAATCCCATGATGCCGGCGCAGGCCACGGTAATCAGCGCCGCATCCAGGTGGCCGCCGGGACGAAATCGTCTCATGTGCAGGTAGATGAGGCCGATCATGACGAAGGCGAAGGAAGTGGACGGCAGTCGCGCACTCCAGTCGTGGACACCAAAGTCCCGCAGCATAAACATTGCCCGCCAGTAATAGAGCGCCGGCTTCTCCAGCCACGGCAATCCATACAGATAGGGAGTAACACAGGCGCTGAGCTTGCCTTTGAGGGTTTGCGCGGCGTCAAACCGGCTCAGCATCTCGTGGGCAATTTGCGCGTAGCGGGGTTCATCTGCTCCCACCAGCCCCAATCCGTCCCCGCCGAGATAAGGAGTAAGGCCATAGGAAAGAAAATAGACAGTGAAAACAAGAAAGACCAGCGTTTCACAGATGCCTTTCCACGACGGCAGTCGCCAGCACAGTTTATCCGGAGCGTCCGGATTGGCCGGCTTCAGAAAAGGTCCCAGGTAGCCAAGCATCCAGCTGGGCAGTCGTTTGCGTCTGCTTGAGGGTGAATCGGGAGCAGACGTTTCGTGAATCGTTTCCACTTCCAGGTTTTCTCCACCGGGCGGGCCCAGGGTTTTCCGCTCTATCCGGCGATTTCGGCTATCGGCAGGCGATCTAATTCTTTTGACCTGCTTGCGGTCCGCGTCTCAATTAGAGTACGGCGATCGTGCATAAGATTCGATAGGGACAAGGCTAACAGATTCATGTGGGTTCTCAAGAGTTATCGGACTATTATCTGCGGGGGAATCAATCCCGCTTTCAGCTTTGCTCGCCTGAAATTTTATCGATCAAGCCGGAGCCGGCCATTTCTGCTTCGCTCCTCGGCGTTCACTTGCCCCCCGCCTGTCGCTCCCTTTGAGGGTGCTCCTCGGCCGGAGTCTTTTGCCGTTTTCGCGATCGGTCCATCAACTCCACGATGCGCGCCTGGAAGCGGCCTGAGCGGTCGGCCAGAAAACTCAGCTCAGGCACGTGGCGCACGCCCATGCGCTCCTTCAGTTCATAGCGGATGTAACCCTTTGCCGCCTCCAGCCCGGCGATGGTGTCCACTTCGGCCTGAACGATATCTTTGACCGCATTGTCCACGGCCACGTAAACTCGCGCAGATTTCCCCCCGGGGTTCAGCGCCACCTCTGTCACGTAACAGAAATTAATGCGGGGGTCGGAGAGCTCGCCCTCGATCATGGTTGCGATCTCTACCCGCAGCGTCTCCGCTACGCGGTCCTGATGATGCTTTCGTCCTCTGTGCTCTGGCATAACACCCACTCCATACCGGTTAAACCATCCAGCATAACAGAGGCGAGCGGCGAGTCCGGCGGCAAGCTCGCAGGGATAGGTCAAGATAAAAGGGTTCGCGCTCTCGATGTTCTGGAAGAAAGGCACTAAATGAACTTGAGCCGTAGGCTAGCGCGGTTTTAACCCCTGCATCAGACGCACATTATGGACGCGGGCTTTCGCACATACAAGCCTGTCACACACAATTATTCAGAGATTCCCAACCTTTGCCCGCTCTCCTTGGCCGCAGAATTGCCCGGCTCAAGGGGGTGAGCCGCTCGTCTTCAACCGCAAGGCAGCCGACCAAAGCGCAAAAGCAAAACCGCGTCCTCAGGCCCCTCAGCACGCAGCAAAGTACTCCGCCCGCAGCCATCCAGGCGCTGTTGCTAACCGCTCTCGGCCATTACGAAGCCGGGCAAACAGCGGAAGCCGAGCGCATGTGCCTGCAAGTTTTGTCCATGGATGTCCGCCACGCCGACGCCCTCTACGTGCTGGGCATGATTGCCTACAAGACCGGCCGTTTCCCCGTCGCCACCTCCATGATTCGCCGCGCAATCGCTGCCAGGCCACTGCAGCCGTATTATCATTCCAACCTGGGCAACGCACTCTGCGCTCAGGGCAAGTTCGATGAGGCTTTACCTTGTTTTGAGCGCGCGCTTGAGATCGATCCCAACCACGCTGAGGCCAGGTTTAACCTTGGCAACTTGTTGCGGGAGCAAAAGAAATACGACCAAGCTGTGGCCTGCTATCAAGGGGCGCTTGCCGTCAAGCCGGGCTACATCGATGCCATGTGCAATCTAGGCATCGTCTATGGTTTGCAAAACAAACTCGAGCTGGCCGCCGCCACCTATGAACATGCGCTCACCCTCACTCCAGATCGCACAGATCTGATCTGCAACCTGGCCGACGTTTTCCATACGCAGGGAAAGGCCTCCCAGGCCGTGCTCTTGTTTGAGCGCGCCCTGGCGCTGAAGCCCGATCAATACAAAGCCTGCAACTGCCTCTGTAATGCCTGCTTTGACCTGGGCAATCTGACTCAATCCATCGCCTGGAACCGGCGCAGCCTGGCCATCAAGCCTGACTACGATGAAGCGTTAATGAACAAGTCACTGCTCGAATTACTCGAGGGCGACTATGCCGCCGGCTGGCGCGACTACGAAGTGCATTGGAAGGTCTATAAGCCGCGGCTCTTTGCCCAGCGTTTGTGGAGCGGTCAGCCGCTCGATGGCGCGCGCATTCTGCTTCACGCCGAGCAGGGATTGGGCGACTCGCTTCAATTCCTACGCTACGTGCCCATGGTCGTTGCGGCCGGCGGCACTGTGCTTCTCGATGTTCCCGCCACTCTCCGCCGACTCGCCCCGCTAACTCCCGGCATCACACTGGTGAATAGCGACAATCCTCTGCCGTCCTTCGACTTTCAATCCCCGCTCTTGAGTTTGCCGCTGGCCTTCGGCACTACCCTGGAAACCATCCCCGCGCGGGTGCCTTATCTTTTCGTCCCCGATGAAGCCCTCCAAAAAGCCGCCACGCTTCCATGGCCGGCAAGTGGACTGCGAGTAGGTCTGGCGTGGTCCGGAAATCCGAGTCACCCCAAGAACTATCTCCGTTCCATTCCTTTGCCTATGCTCGAACCGCTCTTGAGAATCAAAGGAGTGCATTTTTACTCGCTGCAAATGGGCCCCGCGGTCGACGAACTCAAAGCCGCGCAGGCCCCCCTCACCGACCTCGCCCCTCTCACCGGCGATATGGCGGATACCGCGGCGCAGATGGCTCACATGGATCTGATCATCTCGATCGACACCTCGATTGCCCACTTGGCCGGGGCGCTGGCCAAACCGCTCTGGGTGCCGCTCGTGCGGTTGCCCGACTGGCGCTGGCTGCTCGACCGCGAAGACAGCCCCTGGTATCCTACCGCCCGCCTCTTCCGCCAAAAAAATTCGGGCCTCTGGCCGCCGGTAGTCGAACGTCTGCGCGCCGCCCTTGAGGAGCTCGCTGTCAAGAACTATGCACGCACTAATCAAAGGATTTTTGAGCGTAAGCAGCCCTAGGAATGCACGGCACGCTCCAACTCCGCAACGTTAAACTTCTTCATCTTCATCATGGCCTGCATGCCCTTTGGGTGTTTAATCGACTCGAAGAGTTGAACGGGCACGATCTGCCAGCACAGGCCGAACTTGTCCCTCAGCCAGCCACACTGAATCTCGCTGCCTCCCTCGGTCAGCTTCTCCCAGTAGTAGTCCACCTCCTGCTGCGTGTCGCAACGAACGAAAAACGAGATAGCGTCACTGAATTTGTGGTCGGGACCGCCATTGAGTGCTGTGAACTTCTGCCCGTCCAACTCGAAAGAGATGGTGAGGATGCCGCCCTCGGGGCCCGGTGCGTTGCCGGGATTGCGAAGCTCGCCGAGTCGGCGCGAGTTCTTGAATATGCTCAGGTAAAAATCAACCGCCTCTTCAGCGTTCGCATCAAACCAGAGAAAAGGCGTGATGCGGGGAAAGTCTTCGAAAGCGCTCATTGAAGGCTCCTTGAATTTCTTTGTCGATGGCCTTGCAGATTGATAGTGCCCCGCGTTTACCAGGAGAGGGAACAGCGGTCCATGGCAAATTTTAATCATGGGGAGATTGCAAAACGCAAGTGAAATATGTACGTTATTTTTGTGGCGGGTAGACCTTTCGCGGCCCCGGCGCTATCGTTCCCTTTATTCCGTCAATTTCCTCAACTCATCCCCCAGAAAGGAAAATCGGAACCATGAAACTGACCACTTACCTGAACTTTGGCGGCAACTGCGCGGATGCGCTGCACTTTTACGAGCAGCATCTTGGCGGAAGAATCCTCACGATTTCTACCTACGGTCAGATGCCGGGCGCGAAAGACCAATCCCCTGAACAGGCCAAGTTGGTAATGCACGCCCGCATCCAAATCTCGGACACGCTGATCATGGCCAGCGACGCCCCGCCTGACCGCTATCAGCCCATGCGCAGCGTCTATCTTGCTCTTTCGGTCGACAGCAACGAAGAAGCCGAGCGCCTCTACTCCACGCTCTCACCAGGCGGAGAGATTTTCATGAAGATGGAGGAGACGTTTTTTGCCCATCGTTTTGCCATGCTCCGCGACAAGTTCGGCACCTCGTGGATGATCATCCACGAAAAACCGATGCCTCGCGCCGCTTGAGAAGCGAGCCAATTACTCGGATCGCGCGAAGGGAACGGGCGGTTGATTGACCCCTGATCCCTGAAACCTGATCCCTGTCATTTCAGCTTTCCAGGTACTCCCAGTAGCTATCGGCCAGTTCCGCTCCCAGTTCGTTGGTCATTCGACGGGCAGCGCGTTCCACCTCTTCGATCAGTCCGTGCAGGTAATCGCGGGAGCGGGAAATGGCCACCACCCCCAGCGTGGCCGATTGCCACACCACCGCCTCGTCCAACTCGGCCACTGAGATGTTGAAGCTCTGCCGCAGCTGGTCTTTCATCGAGCGCACCACCTGCCGCCGGTCCTTGAGCGACTGGGCATGCTCAATGCGGATTTCGATCGTCAATTGGGCGACAGGCATGGAGTCACCGAATTTACATCGCTAGTGTAAGGCCGTTCGCAGCCGGCGGGTGCAATTTATTTTTCACGAAGGCTTAGGATCTCAACCGGGCCATTCCCCTGTAACTTGTCCCACACGGCAATCGGATATAATCCGGGCGTTGCTTCCATACGGGGCAGCGGAGGACTGAAATGGACGTTGTGTTCGTAGTTTTGCTGGCAGTTGTCGCCATCATTGCTCTAACTCTTATCCTGGGAAGCTTCTTTACCGTGAACACGGCCCAGGTGGCTATCATCACGCGTTTCGGCAAGTTTCTTCGTGTGGCCGATCCTGGCTTGAACTGGAAGATGCCCTACTTCGATACCGTCTCGGGCGTGGTAAGTCTGCGCGTCAATCAGATTTCGCTCACCATGGAGACCAAGACCAAGGACAATGTCTTCGTCACTATTCCAATTTCAGTGCAGAATCGGGTTCGTCCGGAAAAAGTTTTCGACGCCTACTACAAATTGTCTGACCCGACAGCGCAGATCCAATCCTATGTCGAGCAGGTGATACTCGGCCATGTTCCCGGCATGACACTCGATGAGGTCTTTGCCTCTCAATCCTCTATCGCCGCGGCGGTCAAGCAGGAACTGGATGCCGATATGGCTACCTTCGGCTTTGAGATCGTCAACGTGCTGGTGACCGATATCGTTCCTGACGCCAAGGTCAAATCCGCCATGAATGACATCAACGCCGCCCAGCGCGAACAGGTAGCCGCCAACGCCCGCGGTGAAGCGGAGAAGATCCTCGTAGTCAAGAAAGCTGAAGCCGAAGCCGAAAGCAAAGCGCTGCAGGGGCAGGGAATTGCCAATCAGCGCAGAGCGATCATCGAGGGCCTGCAGACTTCGATCGAACAGTTTCAGAAGGTGGTCGATGGAACCTCCGCTAAGGAGGTCATGCAGTTGGTGCTCGTTACGCAGTATTTTGATACCTTGAAGTCCATCGGCGAGTGCGATAAAACCAACACGTTATTTCTCGCTCACTCGCCCGCGGCCGTAAGGGACGTCTCAGATCAGATTATGGAGTCTATGCTGGTGGCGGAAAGAGCAAGAATCTGATTGAGTATTGTGCCTCCCACCCTGGCCGCAAAAACTAAGCGCGGCGAGGGTGGGTGCCTGGCGATTTTTCTGGTTTCGCTGCGTAGCGCCGCCGCTACATGCGTAGTGCCGCCGCTACAGCGGAATAAGGCACACAGGAACTCAGGTTCCGCTATAATCCGAAAACTGCGCTAATTGCTCCTGAGTCGGCTTGCGAGTAAACAGGCTCACCGCTGCCATAGCCGCCACAGCCGCGAAGAGCGCCGGGAAGATGGCGTCGCGTGCGGCCACGATGGGTGGGAAGAAACTCCTCACCGTATCAACATCCCAGGCCAGCGTCACCACTGTCCCGGCGCCGATTGCGGCCACCGCGCCCCATGCCGTCACACGTTTCGAATAGAAAGCCGCCAGTACCACCGGAGTAAGCGCGGCGGAGTAGATCGTATAAGCCCACATCATTTTTTTCAGAATGCTCTCCGCATAAACTGCTTGCGAAAGCGCCCAGCATCCCAGCACCACAACCGCCAATCGGGAGACGATCAGTATTCGCTTGTTTGAAGCCCCCGGTGCAATGTACCGTACAAAAACATCCTCCACCAAATTGGTAGCCGGCGAGAACAAATAATTCGAAGCCGTGGAAATCACCTTTGCGAAGACCGCTCCCAGAAGCAGCGCTCCCATCAATGCCGGCAGCCCGTGTCGCGCCGTGTAGGGAATAATCTCCCGTGGATGCAGCGCCACCTCGCCCGAGGGATATAGCGCCCGCCCAAAGATGGCGATAGCAACAATCAGCGTCTCTAGCAGCATGGTCCCCAGAATCCATCCAATCACAGAAACGCGCGCGTCCTTTTCCGATCGCGCTGAGAAAAACTTCTGGTACATCACCTGGTTGCCCAGCATCAGCAGCAGCACAGGCACCATGAACTCCAGCCCGCGGATCACGCCCATCCCTGCCGATTGCCGTACATGCTCGGGACTCAGCCGATAGTAGCCCAGCACCTGAAAGTACTCAGCCGGCAGCGTCGCGTGCAGCCCCGCCCATCCGCCCACCTTGAAAAACAGCATGGGTGCGGCCACGCAGCAGATCGCGGTGACCAGCGATCCGATAGCCACGTCCATATAAGCTACGGACGACATTCCCGCCAGCGCGGTTGTCAAAATGACGAATGCGGCAATCAAATACGTTCCCATCTCCGGTGTCACCGTATCCGGAAAAATCAAGTGCAGCACGTCTCCGCCGCCCTTGAACTGGTAACTCGTGATCCCCACATAGGCAAACAAAATCGCAATGGTCCCCAGCACCCGGGCCGTCTGGTTATAGCGCGCCTCCAACAAATCGGGCAGGGTGAACTGCGCAAACTTCCGCGCTCGAGGCGCAATAAAGAAGATCAGCAGCAGTCCGAGCCAGCCTCCCGCCGGCTGCCACAGTGCGGCAAATCCATTCTTGTAGGCATTCTCCGCCCCGGCAAACAGCGAGCCTGCGCCGATCCACGAAGTCAGCAAAGTAAGCACCAGCACCACCGCCGGCAACGACCGCCCCGCCACCAGGTAGTCGGCCTTGGTCTTCACCTTCAGGGTTTGATACACCGCAACCCCAAGCAGTGCAATGACAATAACGGCCAGAACAGCAACATAAAATTGAGACATTCGCGGACATCCTCGCTCGGCTTACCGGTTCTCAGCAGTGTAAAGGATCGAGCAGGTTGCCGGCGCCATCCGGCCTTCGTCAATGACGGCAACGGTGGCCCTCCAGTCACCTATGGTGTACACTGCCTTTCTAGTTCCAAGCTATAGATTCCGAGCCTCCAAGACATGCCTGTTGAAGAGAACCTTCATACCCTGAGCCATTCCCGTGGACCGAGCCGTCCGCTTCTTGAATTGACCATTGGCGATCTACTGCACCGCACCGCCGATCACTTTCCCGACCGTCTTGCTGTGGCCTCCTGCCACCAGTCGAAACGCCTCACCTGGGCTGAGCTCAGCGCCGAAGCCGACCGCGCCGCGCGCGGGCTTTGGTCGCTTGGCATTCGCCGCGGCGATCGCGTTGGCATATGGTCGACTAACTGCATCGAATGGATCGTCATGCACATGGGCTGTGCCCGTGCAGGTGCATCGCTAGTCAACGTGAACCCGGCCTACCGCTCTCACGAACTTCAGTTCACCCTCCAACGCTCGCGCATGAAAGCTCTCTTCCTCTGGCACAAAGACAAGCACGCCGACTACGAGGAGATTCTGAGCCGCGCGCGCCACGGACTCACTCTCGATCTCGAACACACGATCTACTTCGATACGCCTGAGTGGTCGGCTCTCAAAGATGCTGACGGCAAGCTGCCCGATCATGTCGCCATAGACGACGTAGCCAATATCCAATACACCAGCGGTACCACTGGCCATCCTAAGGGCGTGATGCTAACCCATCACAACATCGTGAATGATGGCCAATATCTAGCCCAAGCCTTCCATTACACTGAAATCGACAAAATCGTAATGCCGATGCCATTCTTTCATTGCTATGGCTGCGTCATTGGCACCATGTCCGCACTCAACTCCGGAGCGGCTCTCATTCTTCCCAATTGGACCTTTGAGGCGCGAACCACTCTGCAGGCTATCCAGCAAGAGCGTGGTACATCGGTCTATGGGGTTCCTGCCATGTACGTGGCAGAAATGTCGCTGCCTGATTTCAAGAGCTTTGATCTCACCAGCCTGCGCACCGGCATGATGTCCGGCGCCCCTTGCCCGATTGAGTTGATGAAGCGCGTCTTGATGAGATGCACTGCAAGGAACTGATCATTGCATACGGTCAAACTGAGTCTTCGCCGGTATGCACCGTAAGCGACGCCGAGGATTCCATAGAGGTACGAGTCAACACCGTTGGCCGCGCCATGCCTCAAACGGAGATCAAAATCGCCTCTCCCACGACAGGCGACACTTTGCCTACCGGCAAACAAGGTGAGATATTGACCCGCGGCTTTGTGGTGATGAAAGGCTATGATGGCGACCCGGAGGGTACGGCAAAGGTAATTGACGCCGACGGCTGGCTGCACACCGGTGACCTAGGCATCATGCGCCCGGACGGCTGCATCCATATCACAGGCCGTTCCCGCGATGTAATTATCCGCGGCGGTGAAAACATCTATCCCCGCGAGGTTGAAGAGTTCCTCTACACCCACCCGAAGGTTGACGAAGTGCAAGTCGTGGGCATTCCCAACTCCCGCCTTGGCGAGGTCGTTGCCGCCTGGGTCCGCCTGAGGCCGGGAGTCGAATCCACTGAAGAAGAGATTCGCAACTTCTGCGAGGGCCAAATCGCCTACTACAAGATCCCCGCCCACATCCGTTTCGTAAACGAATTCCCGGCCACCCTGAGCGGCAAAATCCAGAAATACAAAATCCGCGATTTCGAAATCGCAGCCCGCGGCTTGCAGGAAGTGGCGAAAACGGCTACGGCGTAACCGCAAGGTTATCGAACTGAATCCGATCCCATTCCGTCCCCAGCGCGAACATTCCGTGCGTATGAACAGAATTCTCCACAGTGGCCAGCGCCGCCCCATCCAGCACTGCCACAATCTGCCCGCCGTGGAAGCGCAATTCCAGCCGATGCCATTTGCCACTATCAAGTGCAACAGAGCCCGATGCCAGAGTAACCACCGGCGTCTTGAACCCCGTTGACAAAAGCTCCCACGCCCCATCCGGCTTTAATCTCAAAACATATCCACCAGGCCAGCGAGCCTGGGGGTCCTTGAAAACATCTGCGGAGTCGATGCGTCCCATGATCGCTGCCGGCGCCGCGGTAAGAAAGCGCACATCGGCAGCCACGGTGTAATCCTTCCACTCCGCATCGCCGGCCAGCGTAAATGGGTCCGGCAACGGACCCCATGGAACCGGCATCTCCGTGATCACCTGCTCCAGGCACTTGCCTGCGCGCCCAACGCAAGACCGAACCTCAAACGCTCCATCCTGATCGGATAAATACTTGGGCGTATGTCCCAGTAGATTCTTCTCAAAATTATCCGCATAAGGAAGGGGAAAACTCGCCGCGGCAGGCGGTTGCGCTGTTCCTTTTCCCTGTCCCGTGGTCGTAGTCAGTGAATAAAGTGAATCGGGATCGAAGGTATAATGGAATGCGCCTTTTACTGATATCAAATCGGCTACGTGTTCAAAAGTGTGAGAGCCATTCGTCTCCCAAACATGAACCAACTTTGCGTGCAAACCGCCTACCAAATCAAAAAAAACGGTCTGCGGCTTTTTTGCATCAATCGTTTCCAGAATCACACTCCAGTTCTTCTTATCAGGAGATCGAAGCGAAACATAGCTCCCTTTTTCCGGTAAATACTCCGATGCCGAATCAAGATATTGCCAGCCAGGCTGCGCAAACTGCGTAGTGTGCGCAGTGGCCCAAATCGTTCCCTGCACGTTATAGTGTCCCGACCATGGAGTATTTGCATACATCAATCCGGAGTTTGGGGCGGCCAGATTGTCGTAATAGGAGGTGATAGGGCTCCATATCTCAGTCGCTGTCATCGAGCCCTCGAGATAATTCTGGTTGTAGCGATGCGCCAGAATGCGTCCGCCTACAGCCCACTCGCGGCTGACAAATGGTCCGCCACCACCGTTGGGCTGATCTTCGCTGGACCACAGTGGCTTGCCCGTCTTGCGAGCTGATTCCGTGGTGATGACCTTTCCGTCGACCAGCGGATAATGCACCCCGATTACGGCAACAGCCGCATTCACTTCGGGGTCCTTCAGCATCTCGTCCGCGATGGCCCATGGGCCTGCACCCTCGCCGGGATACTCATCACAACAGATAATATGTGTAGCCAAATGCTCAGCCTTGAGCCGCCGGTCAAGTTCCTTGAGATAGCTAAGATCGAAGACATTCTCATTCCAAAGCCCGGCATAGGCAATATCAAGTCCATAATCGCGCTTAGCCGTCTTGATAAAGTCCGCCACATACCCGGCCATCGCCGGAGTATAAAGCGTAGCTTTACCATTCGACTTGGCGCCAACCCATCCTGGCGCGCCCCAGGGAAGAACCTCCAAGATAATATTAGGATTTCGCTTGTGTGCCTCCGCCATCAACCACCATTCGTACCCACGCCGCGAGTTATGATCCGACGCTGACCGCATGTGACTCGGCTCCGATCCGTCCGTCGAGTTGACGTCCGCGCCAATCTCCACCTTCAAATGTTGCAACGCTGCTCCATAACCCGGCTTGAAAAGATAATCGAGAATCTGGCTGCGCTGCGGTTCCGGGTAGTCGATCAGTAGCCGCGAGGAAGCACCCGCGCTCGCTGCTCCAAGGCCGTCAAAAATTCTCCCTTTGCTGTTTCCGTCCAAAACGACGCTGGTCTGCTGGCCATAAGTGACCCCGGCTACGACGCTCAGCGCCAGAAAAAACAAAACCGCAACGCGATCGAACCGAAAATCTCCTGCGCGCATTTTCCATCTCCTATAACTTGCCTTTTCGCAAGCAGGTCTCAATTTCTTCCAGGGATTTCCCTTTTGTTTCCGGCAAGCAAAAATAAAGAAACAGCAAGCCGGCCAAACAGATCGCCGCATAAGTCCAAAATACACCCGATGTGCCCAGCGCCGCATTCAATGCTGGAAACGTATAAGTCAGCACGAAGCAGGCAATCCACAGCGCAGTAACTGCTATAGACATTCCTCCGCCGCGGATGCGGTTGGGAAAGATCTCCGCAATCACCACCCACACTACCGGTGCCAGCGACAAGGAGTAGCAAGCCATGGCCGCAAGGACCAGCACCAGCATCGGTATGCCCTGCACGTGCAAGCGGTAAAAAGCACCCAATACCGTATAGATGATCGTCAACCCCGACACTCCGCCGAGCAGCAGAAATCTCCTTCCATACCGATCGACGGTCGCCAAGCGCGACCAGCGTGAACGCCAGGCTCACTACGCCGGTAGTAACAATGTTGAAGAGGATGCCGGAGATCTGGTATCCAGCTGCTGCAAAGATCTCCTGTGCGTAGTTGAAAATCACGTTGATGCCGCACCACTGTTGCAACACTGCCAGCGCCACGCCGAGAAAAAGCACCTTAGCCATACCCGGGGAAGATAACTCCGCAAGGAAGGAGTGATTCGTGCCTGTGACACTTGCATCTGCAAGATCCTTGAGCACCTGCTCGGCGTAAGCGCGTCCGCCGAGCCTCTCCAGCACATTGAGCGCCTGCTTATGGCGTCCCTTCGCAGCCAGCCATCGCGGACTTTCGGGAACGAGAAAAGTTGCCGCTAGAAACAGCAGAGAAGGCAAAGCAGTGACCGCAAACATCCAGCGCCATCCCAACTGCCCGTTCCACGACATAAGAATCTCATGCGGAGTCGCGCCTGCAGGCACCGGTCTTGCAATCAGCCAATTCACCACTTGCGCCAGTAAAATTCCAACGACGATCGCCAGCTGATTGAGTGAAACCAACCGTCCCCGCAAGTGCGCCGGAGAAATCTCCGCAATGTACATAGGCGAGACGCCCGATGCCAGGCCGATCGCGCAGCCACCAAGGATTCTCCAGGAAACGAAGGCGGTGAAATGCGCAGCCAGCCCGGTTCCCAGCGACGAAATCGCGAAGACTATTGCAGCCAGAGTTAAAAGCCGTTTTCTGCCCAGCCGGTTGCTCAGCACTCCTGAAGATACAGCACCCACCAAGCATCCGATCAGCGCGCAACTCATCGCCCATCCTTCTATAAACGGCGAATTGAGTTGGAAGTAAATCTCGTAGAATGGCTTTGCGCCGCCGATGACTACCCAGTCATATCCAAAGAGCAGCCCACCCAGCGCTCCAGCCGCACAAGCCAGCCAGAGATAGATTGAATTAAAGTTTCCTTTGCGCTTTGTGCTTTCAGTTGGTGTGGAGATGGGAGGTTTCGTCATGCGGGTGCTGGACACCTTTCTATGAATACTGTGCCGCGGGATTTATGTTTGGTATCCATTGATTATAATCGGAAGCATAATCCTCAGGAGGAATAATGATTTCAAGAACGTTCGCAGTACCCGTTGTTCTATTGCTCGCACTCTGCACTCTTCCGCCCAACTTGCATGCACAGAGCGCCGCATCAGCTTTTGCTCTGCATGATGGCGACCGCGTCACCTTCTACGGTGACAGCATCACCAATCAGCGCGAATACACCGAAGACGTTGAAGAGTACGTTCTCACCCGTTTTCCATCCTGGAAGGTAAGCTTTCACAATGCCGGCGTAGGCGGCGACAAAGTCAGCGGCGGCGGTGCTGGCCCAATCGATCTCCGTCTCGATCGCGACGTCTTTGCGTGGCATCCAAATGTCGTCTCCATCATGCTGGGCATGAACGATTTCTATTACCGCCCCGATGAGCCTGGCATCTTTTCCACTTACACTGACGGTTACCGGCACTTGGTCGACTCGCTCAAGAAAAACGATCCCGGCGTCCGCATTACGCTCATCGAGCCTTCACCCTATGACGATGTCACTCGCTCGTCCAGCGGGAACAATGCCGTCCTTCTCAAGTACAGCGCATTTGTCGCACAGCTGTCCCAAGAGAGTGGCGCGCAGGTGGCCGACTTCAATACCCCGGTAACAGATGTATTGAAGGCAATTAATGCCGCATCTCCCGCGCTTGCGCCGCAGGTGATTCCCGATCGCGTTCATCCGGAGCAGGGCGGCCACTGGGTTATGGCAGAAAGTCTGCTCAAGAGCTGGCAGGGGCCTTCGCTGGTAACCTCCGTCGCAATCGATGCAGGCGCCAAGCCTACCTCCGAATCCGCCAATACCGCCGTCACCGATCTCGCCCGCCCGAAAGGAAAAATCACCACCAAAATCAGTTGGACTCAAGACGACAAAGCGCTTCCGTTACCATTTCCGCCGTCCGAGATCGACCCCGTACTTGCGCTGGTGCTCAAGTACTCTGACGTCGTCGCTGCGCTTGACCAGGAAACGCTGAAGGTAAACTCTCTTCCGGCAGGAAGTTACGATCTGCTTATCGACGGTCGCAAGATAGGCAGCTTTACTGCAGCCCAGCTTGCGGGCGGCATCAATCTCTCGACAATGGATACGCCCATGCTCGAACAATCCCTTCTGGTTGCCTTCGACACAGAAAAGGTAAATTCTCTTGAGGCGCAACGCTTCCAGATCATCAAGAGCGCCGCAACCCCGGAGCAGTTAGCAACCGCACAGGCGTTGGCGGATGCTTATCCCGTTGCAGTCACGCGGCAGCATGCGGACGCCCAACCTCTAACGCATCACTATGAATTGATATTGGCTAGTCCTGCAACTTCAGGAAAATGACTTACCTATAACCAGAAGTGAACTAAATCGAACCTAGCTTCGATAGTTCTTAGGATAAACTGCTAAACCAATCTAATTAGCCGGCGATTTCGTTGAGAACAACGAGATCGCCGGATTTATTTGAATCCTGTCAGCCGTTTACTGCCGCCATCATTGTTTGCGCATAGCGATCGCCCGCAGCCGCATCAGGCGGAAATATCTTCTGTAACTCCTCAACTAATCCAGGAGCAAGCGATAAGTCCGCCGCTGCCGCATTCTGCTCAACATACTTACGCCGCTTGGTGCCTGGGAATCGGCACAATATCTTCTCCCTGCGCCAATACCCACGCCAGGGCTAACTGGCTGGGAGTTATCCCGTTCTCCTCCGCCAGTTGCCGCACCTTCTCCACCAGCTCAAGGTTGCGAACAAAGTTCTCGCCCTGAAAACGGGGAGAGGAGAGGCGGTAGTCGGTTTTTTCGAAATCGTTAGGGGATTTGAAGGCGCCGGTCAAGAATCCGCGTCCGAGCGGACTATATGCCACAAAAGCTATGCCTAAACGCCTGCAAATGGGAATGATCTCCGGCTCAGGGTCGCGGGACCAGAGCGAGTACTCGGTCTGCACCGCCGTGATGGGATGCACCTTATTGGCCCGCTCGATGGTCGCGGGAGCGGCTTCAGAAAGGCCCAGGTACCTCACTTTGCCTTCTTCCACCAGCCGCGCCATCGCGCCCACTGTTTCTTCGATCGGCGTCTCTTTATCCACGCGATGCTGGTAATACAAATCGATGGTCTCCATGCCCAGCCGCCGCAAGCTGCCCTCGGCAGACTTGCGCACATAAGCTGGACTACCGTCGATTCCTCGCCGCTCTGGGTTGGCTGGATCGCGCACAATGCCGAACTTGGTGGCCACGAAAAACTGGTCGCGCCGCCCCTTGATCGCCTTGCCCACCAGCACTTCGTTAGTGTGAGGGCCGTAGATGTCGGCTGTATCCAGGAGATCAATACCCAGTTCCAGGGCGCGTTCGATCGTTGCCAGCGACTCGCTATCGTCGAGACTGCCATAAAACTCGCTCATCCCCATGCATCCCAGGCCCGATGGCCGAGACGGTGGGGCCCTCAGCGCCTAATTTGCGTGTTTTCATGTTTTGTGCCTGCCTTTCTCGTTACTGCAGCGGTCTGTCAGTCCACAATGCTTTGTCCGCGATGGATTTAACCGGGTATAGCCGTCCGGCCAGCAGGTTCTCGGCTTTTTGCTGGTTCACGTCTTGAGCAAAGAGCCACTTGCGCTCGCCCGTGCCCCAAACCTTTGAGAGATCGTCTTCGCTGAGAAAGATGTTGGGAGCGTCTGGATAGCACGAGCCCCATAGCAGGGGCGTTCCCTCGCCATGCTGACCGCAGCGCGGGATCACCATATGGGCGGGGCGGCCGTAGAAGAAGTCGTTGGTATAGAACACCACCGACGAAGCGTCCGATTGCTCGCCGAAGATGATGAAGGAGTCGGCGTGCGAGCCTTTCTGCATGATTGCGTCGGCCAGCTGCTTTGATCCCAGCATGGGATCGAAGCGGGCAAAGGCGATATGCGCGGCAACAAGGAAGACCGCCGAAGTCAGCGCCAGGCTGATGGTTGCGGCCAGGTGCTTTCCCTTGAGCCGCAATATCCAACCGACAATCGGCCCCGTCAGCAGAGTCACGGCCGCCAGGCCGGCAGGAAGTCTTAGCGCGGCAAACGAAGCAAAGGTGAGGTCGAAGAAGTGGGACATGGAGAGTGTATAGTTGCCCACTGCACGGTGCGCCAGCAGGGTGCCGATATCGGCCACATAGGGCAGGTTGCGCGACTCCCACAATCCCCACCCCAGCACCGCCGCTGTCAGCACTCCCACCACGGCAAAGACCGCCTGTGCGCCCGTCAACCATGCAGTCGAGAGCAGCGGCCGGGCGCTCTCCGGTCCGGCATCCGCGCTTCCATCCAAACCCCGCTTCTCTTCAATCCCCGCCACCACCGCGGCAATGAGGATAAAGAGCGGCGGCCAAACCGGAAATGTGTAGTACTCCTGGTTAGTCGAAAGCGAAAAGAAGAAGAGTGTCCAGACGGCAAACAAACTCAGTAGCCAGGTGGAGCGCACGCGAAACTTAAACCGGGCCACGTAGCCGGCCACATCCTCACGGACGGCATTCTCTGGATTGACGTCCACCATCCTGCCGGCATCGGGGCGGATATGCCGAAGCCAGTGATGGCGCGTCTTCCAGGCCACGGCTACGAGCGCGGGCAGAAACAAGCTCCAGGGGAAGAGCCACACCAGGTGCGCCAGCCAATACGTGGCGGCGGGCATCTTGTTGTAATCATGCGGATAGCGCAGGCCGAAGAAGCGCAAATAGTGCTCGTTGACCAGGTAGAAGTACCAGAAGCCGTGCACGTTGCCGATGGTCGGATGGTTGCCCACGGGGTGTCCCTGGTCGGGATTGGCGAGCCCCACCAGGATGTGCCAGGGCGCGGCGATAGCCAGAAACGTGAGCACCCCGGTAACCGGCTTCAACTCTCGCCAGCGCCGCCATTGCCCGGTCAGCAGCAGGTAAGGAACAGCCGCGCCCACGAAAAAGGTCGGCGCAATCAGCCCTTTGGTCAGCAACGCCAGCGCCAGCGTGGCCCACGCCATGTAAATGCGCGCCGGCCGGCACGACTCCAGACCCGTAATCAGCCCGTAAAGCGAGATGAGCAAAAACAGGCTGAGAATCGCCTCGGGAATAATGAACCTCGTAAAGAGAAACGGCCCAATCGAAGTGAGCACGCCTAGCCCGGCATAAAGCCCGGTGCGCGCGCCCCAGGCCCGCTTTGCCCAAACCCAGCACAGCCAGGTGAGCCCGAGCATTCCCAATGCGTTGGGCAGGTGGGTAGCAAAGGTGTTCTGGCCAAAGACGCGATAGGAAACGGCCACCAGCCAGTAGGGCAGCGGCGGCTTCTCAATATAGCGGATCCCATTGATTTTGCAGGTGACCCAGTTGCCGGTTTCGGCAATGTGCTGGGCTGCCTGGGCGTGCGAAGCATCCACGTCGTCCATCAGCGGAGGCGAAAACAGCGACGCAAAATAAACGGCGAGATAAATAGTGGCAAAAAGTAGCCAGGTAGCCAGCGTAGAAGGCGCTTGGCGGGGACGAATGTGTGTTGCCGTATCGTTTGTCATTGCGGATTGGACCATCGCATCAAGGATAACAGCGAGAGACGGGAATACGCGGTTGCGCAGGAGGAGCTTTATCTTGCATTCCGCTGTGCCTGGAGACTTAGGAATGAGCGGATTCTGCAAAATGCCAGGTGATTTTTTTGATAGCCAAATCGGCTGGCGAAAGGGTATCTTCGTCTCTATGAGAACAAAAGGTCTATTTCCTGCATTCTTGCTGGGAGCCGCACTGGCGTGTTTGGCGGCTCCTGGATGGAGTCAACAATCCGCCCCGAACCAGGACAGCGGCGTAAAACACGACATGAAGGCCACGGGTCACGATACCAAAGCGGCGGCCAAGACTACAGGGCACGATACAAAAGCCGCGGCGAAGACTACGGGGCACAATACGAAAGTTGTGGCCAAAGATACCGGGCACGACGTGAAAAAGGGAACGACGACGGCTGTCGGCAAGACCAAATCTGTCACAGGGAAGGCCTGGAATAAGACCAAGGACGTGACGACAGGCGCGGCACATGGAGCTAAAGAGGGCGCAAAAGAGCCGGTTAAGTAGCCTTTGCATTGCCCGGTAAAGCTGAGCGCAGGGAGTTAGTTGGACCTCGTTCGATGTGCTTGCCTATCCTTCCGAACAAAGCATTCGGGAGTACGGGGTAGTCGCGCGTTTTCGCCTCATGATAAAAGATATGTATAGAAAGCAGATTTTCCGGGGACCATCTGACGCGGCGAGTGAGTTTTGGAACCCTAACTCCATTCATTCAGTCAAATTTTTAATCTTTGCCTACTGAACCAAGAGTAAAATTCCGAGTTACCGGTAAACGGTCGGTTTGCGGACTCGTCTAACCCGTTAGCCAGGGAGGAAGCCTGCCTGCGAAAGGAGTTTTGCGATGCACAGTCGTCGTTCGTACGTTCTTTTCGGGTTGATTCCAATTCTCAGCTTTATATTATTCGGAGCACGGGCGCTGGCGAACGCGCCGTATGCCGTCACAGCAACCAACGTCACCATGCCCGCGAACCGCGGTAACGGTACCTCCCAGTACACGGTGAGCGCGATCCCTATGACCGGCACGCTGTCCGTCGGCTGCGCGTATGTGGGCTCACAGCCTGAGAACGAGGCGCCCATTTGCGAACCCGGCGGGGCCGACGTCCCGATCGTGGCGCCGATGCAAGTCGTTGCCGGCCAAACCGTCACGGGTACTTTCGGTTTCCTGCCTGCCGGCTCGCCCATCCCTGCCAGTCTGCGCCGCAACAGCCATTCGGCGGGAGGCTTGGCGATGGCCGGCTTGTTGCTGCTCGGTTTCGGCCTGCGGAGGAAGGTCCGGGTATGGTTGGCTTTGGTATTGATGGCTGCGGGATCTCTGGCAGTAGTGGCCGGAATCAGCGCCTGCGGAGGAAGTTCCTTCAACGGCACGCCCGGCACTTACCAATACATGATTACCGCGAATAACGAATCAGGCGGCACGACGCCGCTGGGGCAAGGCACAAGCACGACGATCTACGTGACTGTGCCGTAGACTTCCCGATCTAAGTGGATCGCTGGAACCCGGTGCTGAGTGCAATTTTTGGACGTCGTAGATGTGGGAGTTACTTCCGTGCGTTCTTGGGGCGCGAGCTTTTCTGCACGCTGGCGTAGATGGAGCGGGCGGTGCGCGGGTCAATGAGCCACTGCATCAGGGGCGGATGGCGATCGAGATCGATGCGGGCCACGGAACCCTTGCGCATGCGGATGCAGGCGCCGCCGTTGGCGGTGATCAAGCGGCCGAGGAATTGGAAGAGGTTGGGATTGTGGCCGACGATGAGAACGCCTTCGCGGTCGGCGTACTTGGCCAGCAGATTTTGGAAATCGGAGTAGGTGGCATTCAGCGCCAGCGCGGGGCTGATCTCCACTTTTCCGTCGTAGCCCAGCTCGGTTCCCACAAACTGCGCTGTCTGCAAGGCGCGCTTCAGCGGACTTGAGACCACCACGTCCACCTGCACCTTCAAAGCGCTCAACACCCGCGCCATCAGCACGCACTGCTCTTTGCCCTCTTTGATGAGGGAGCGCTTGGCGTCCAGAAGTGGATTGCCCCTGGGCACTCCTGCGTTGGCATGGCGCATGAGATAAAGAATCATGGAGATGGGTCTGGCGGGCTTTGTTGTGGGGTCCTGCCCCGCTTCCTAAGCATTCGATACTATCACAGTTGAAACAATGCAAGAGGGCTAAAGCCATTTTTGAGCGGAGTTTACGTGCTGCGTCCGCCGGTTCATCCCGCGCTGGACAAAGCGTGACCCAGCGTTTCCTCCACCAGCGCCTGGATTTTGGCATTCACCTGCTCGGGTTTGACGAAGAACGGAGTGCTGAGGCATTGGATGGTGAGCCGCTGGGTCTCGAGCGAGTAGTCCCAAGCCATTTCCACGCCGAACTTTGTGGCGGCGCCGCTGTTGCCGGTGAGGTTGAGTCCGGCGGCCTGTGCTTTCTTGACCAGACTTGCGTAATTTTCAGCCGTGATACCGCTGAAGACCTGGGGCGCGCTCTGTGCCATGATAGTTTCCCTCTCGTGGAATGGGTTATTGCTCGAATGTAGCAGGAGGCTCGAAATAATCTGCAAATGGCACCCGCGCACGGCACTTGTGCACCGAGCCCTTTTTACCCCGCCCCCCTCCCCCCGGCATCTTGCGGGAAATTCCCTGTTTTCAAAGCGATAGAGGGAGGGTTGCGCTGTAGATTTTTCGTTCTAAAGAAGTTACTTCCAGATTCAAGATAACAAACAAGTTACTGGCACTCACACGGTTTCTCCCGGTCTATGGAAGACGCTTAGAGATGATTGTGCACCTTCGCGGGCTATATTATGCAAGCCGGGTCACCCATTTTAAGAGGGCGAGTTGAGGTGCACTGCCATCTGACTCCACCCTCATATTTCTTCGCAGCCAATGGCTGCAATGGGATGATAGTATCTCCTCACCTGGCGCGGATTGCCTCCGCGGAGGCAACTTCCCCCGTACCCGTTTCATCCCGCCCGGCACAAACAAAAGAGGAGAGATCTCATGCATTCTTGCAATCCTGCGGTTAGTCCGCTTACCCCCGGTCTTGTCTTCGACATGATGCAGGCGCATCAGCGCACTGCCGCGCTGAAGGCGGCAATCGATCTGGACGTTTTTCGAGCCGTGGGCGATGGGCCGGGAGACGTAGCCTCGATCGCGCGGCATTGTTCGTCATCGGAACGCGGCATCCGCATCCTGTGCGATTTCCTCGCCATCTACGGCGTGCTGGTGAAAGAGAACGGCAGCTACCGGCATACACCCGCCAGCGCCATGTTTCTCGATCCCCGCTCGCCCGCCTGCATGGCTTCGGTGGCGCAGTTTTTGAGCGCACCGGAGATACGCGCGCCCTACGATCACCTGGCTGAAATTGTGCGCGCGGGCCGCACCATCCTAGAGGGCGCAGGCACTGTGGAACCGGAGAATCCGGTCTGGGTTCTCTTTGCTGAGAAGATGGCGCCCATGATGGCTCCGTTGACCGGTCCGCTGGGAGCGGTGGTTCTCGACGGGCACAATGGACCGATGCGAGTGCTCGACATTGCTGCGGGCCATGGCCTGTTCGGAATCGAAATCGCCAAGCAGAACCCGCAGGCTCGCGTTACCGGCCTCGATTGGGCGCCGGTGCTGCGGGTGGCTATTGAAAACGCCCGCAAGGCCGGAGTTCAGGATCGCTACGACATGCTGCCCGGCAGCGCCTTCGAGGTGGACTTCGGCGGGCCTTATGACGCCGTGCTGTTGACCAACTTCCTGCATCACTTTGACGTGCCGACGTGTGTGGGATTGCTGAAGAAGGTTGGCGATGCGCTCAAACCCGGCGGGCGGGCGGCGACGCTTGAGTTTGTGCCAAACGAAGACCGCATCTCCCCGCCCATGCCCGCGGCATTCAGCTTGACCATGTTGACGAGTACCGCCGCCGGCGATGCTTATACGCTGAGCGAACTGACGGCTATGTATCACGAAGCCGGATTCAACGGCATTACCGGTCACCCCATTCCCATGAGCCCGCATACGGTTGTGATGGGACGGGTGTGAGGCGGGTGATGACGGGCCGCTTGCTAGCGAATTGATGACGAATTATGTGTGGGGACAGATCATGCCGTCCCTACAGGACGGCGGGGTCTTTTTTGGGCGATGCTTATCCCCGGGTTTCGCCCGGGGCTATTTTCACCTGCTCCCCCCGGGAGCAACGACAAGGCACGATGGATCATCGTGGGGGCGGCATCCGCAGAGTGGTTAATCCCGGGTCTCAAAGTCGAGACCTCGGGCGCTCTCTGTGCTGTGGGGTTACTTTCTTCGTTTTGGGTTACTGCAATCGGATTTAACAGCAAGTAACGAAGTGATCTGCAAATTGAAATCTGGGGGCAGCTATACTCACCGGATAGAAACACGAGCGGATGCTTCCATCCGAAGGGGAGGATCGATGAAACCAGAGACCGTCAGGACAATCCCGGCGTTTCTGCTAGCCGTTGCGTTGAGCGCCGCGTGGCCTGCGCAGGCACAGGACGCCAAAACGCCTTATCCGACGATGGCCCCGATGGAGCAGTATCTGATGGCCGATCGGGATGCGGAGATAAGGCTGGCGCGGAGCGCGGCACCGGACTCCATCTCGCGGGATGCCGATGTTCTGGTTCTGGGAGCGCACGGTTACGAAACTGCGGTTAAAGGCAAGAACGGTTTCGTATGCATCGTGCAGCGATCGTGGACCGCCGAGAGCACCAATCCCGAATTTTGGAATCCCAAACTGAGGGGTCCCATCTGCTACAACCCGGCGGGCGCGCGATCTAATCTTCCGCTGGTGTTTAAAAAGACCGAGCTGGCACAGGCCGGCAAATCGAAAGAGCAAATTCTCGCCGCGATCAAGGCCGGACTCGACAAGAAGGAATTGCCGCTGCCGGAACTTGGCGCGATGTGTTACATGATGTCGAAGCAGGGGTACCTGAACGATAAGGTCGGCCACTGGCATCCCCACCTGATGTTTTACGTTCCGCTGAAGGACTCGGCAACCTGGGGCGCAAATCTGCCCGGCACTCCGGTTCTTGCGACGGACGTTCCGGAGGACCGGCTGACCATCTTCATGATTCCGGTCGGGGAGTGGTCAGACGGCACAGAGGATCACATGGATATGCACTGACGGCTACCCCCCCTACCTGTTTTTGCAAAATACTCGTTCTAAAGAATTTATTTGCAGAATATAGAGAACAAAGAAGTTACGGACGCTTGCGGGTGGTCCTCGGCCATCGGCGTTGTTATGAAATGATTGTGCGCTTGCGCAGGCATATATTATGCAAACCGTTTGGGATGGGGCACCAGCCATTTGATTACTTTTCGAGGGATGAATGGGGATGAGTCATGCCGTCCCTACAGGACGGCCAGGTCTATAGGGCGACGTCTTTCCCCGGGTTTCACCCGAGGCTATTTTCATTTGCTCCTTCCGGGAGCAACAACAGTGCATGGGCACCCAGGCAATTTTAGAGTTATCGATTTGGACTAACTCAATCTGCTGCGCGGGCTTTTTTTGCGGCGGATTTTGCCGGCGGTTTGGCGGCGATGGGTTTGGGGATTGCTTCCAGTTCGACTTTGCCTTCGGCTAACTGCATAAGAAATTCCTGGCTGCTGAAGGGCTTTGCGTCCTTGATCACCTTATTGGCGCGGATGTAACTGCCGTCGGGTTGTTGCAGGCGGGCTTTGATGGTGTCGGCCATGTAGGCGGGGAGAATCTCGTCGTGGATGCGAGCGCGGGCGGCGGGGTCGCGGATGGGGAAGACCACCTCGCAGCGCTCGAAGAGATTGCGCGGCATCCAGTCGGCTGAGCCGAGATAGATTTCGGCGTCGCCGCCGTTGGCGAAGTGGAAGATGCGCGAGTGCTCAAGGAAACGGCCGACGATGGAGCGGACGCGAATGCGGTCAGACAATCCCTTGACGCCGGGGCGGAGAATCGAAAGGCCGCGGACGATGAGGTCAATTTCTACGCCGGACTTCGATGCCTGGTAGAGGGCTTCAATCACCGAGGGCTCCAGCAGGGCGTTCATCTTGGCAACGATGTGGGCGGGACGGCCGGCCCGGGCGTGTTCCTGCTCGCGGCGGATGAGGCGGAGAAAACTTTCGGCCATGGTCAGCGGGGCAACCAGCAGGGGACTGTAGTCGTCAATCTCGGCATGCGCGGTGAGGTAGTTGAAGACCATGTGTACTTTTTCCGTGATCTGCGGATCGGCGGTAAGCAGGCTGAGGTCGGTGTAGAAGCGGGCGGTAACGGGGTTGTAGTTGCCGGTGCCCAGGTGGCAGTAGCGGCGGGTCACTCCGTCCTCGTCGCGGCGCACGAGCATGGCCAGCTTGCAGTGGGTCTTGAGGCCAACGACGCCGTGGAAGACCTGCACGCCGGCGTCCTCCATTTCACGCGCCCAGCGAATGTTGGAGGCTTCGTCAAAGCGGGCCATCAGCTCGACGACAGGGTAGCTTCCTTGGTGGCCGCGGCCTCAGTGAGCGCCTCAAACATGGGCGCGTCTTCGCTGGTGCGATAGAGGGTCTGCTTCATGCTGACGACGGCCGGGTCCTGTGCGCCCTGCTGGATGAAGTCCACCACCGGCTCGTAAGAATCGTAGGGATGATGGAGCAGAACGTCGCGCTGGCGGAGCTCGTCAAAGATAGTGGTCGAGTTTCGGCTCAGGTGCAGCGGCCTGGGGGTGAATGGCGGAAACTTGAGATCCTGCCGCTGCACGTTGCCGTATAAGAACATCAATCGCGACAGGTTCACAGGCCCATCGCAGCGGAAGACCTGGTTTTCGTCAAGCTCAAAGTTTACCCTCAGCCGCTCGACGATCTCCTCATTCGGCGCCAGCTCGATCTCCAGGCGAACGGCGTCGCCCTTACGGCGGTTGTGCAGTTCCACGCGAATGGTTTCAAGCAGCGATCGGGCTTCTTCCTCTTCAAAGTAGAGGTTGGAGTTGCGGGTGACGCGGAAGGCGGAGTGGGCCAGCACCTCGTAGCCGCGGTACATCCGGCCAGGTTCTGGGCGATCAGGTCCTGGAGCAGCAGGTAATCGACAAAGCTGTCCTTGGAGGGCAGGCGGACAAAGCGCGGCAGCGCGCGCGGCACTGTCACCACTCCCAGCACCTGCGGGCCGGAACTTTTGCGCTTGGCGCGCAGCAGAAGAGCCAGACAGAGAGCCTTGTTCAGCACTCGTGGGAACGGGTGGGCGGGATCGATGGAAATGGGAGTCAGCAGCGGATCGACCTCGCGCTGAAAGTAGCTCTGGGCGAAGGTGCGAGCTTCAACGTCCAGTTCGCTCCCATGCCAGCAGGCGCACGCCCTGGTTGCGCAGCTCGGGCAGCAGTTGACGGTTCCAGCAGCGGTACTGTGCGGAGACAAATTTCTGAATGTCGGCGGTGAGGGCGGAGAGCGATTCTTCCGGCCGCAGGCCGTCAAAGCCCGGTTCGCGGTAGCCGTCCTCGATGCGCTGCATGAGGCCGGCCTGACGCACCTCAACGTATTCGTCGAGGTTGTTGCCGGTGATGGCCAGGAACTTTACGCGTTCGAGCAGGGGGTTAGAGGGGTCCTCGGCCTCCTCAAGCACACGCCCGTTGAACTGCATCCACGAGTGGTCGCGTCCGTTAAAAAGCTTTTGTTTGTTTGTAGTTCGGGCCATCCATCCGTCCAGTGCCGATATGGAAGTCTACAGCTTTTTGCCGGGAGATTGCACCTTGGGAAGAGGGAATCGGCAAAAATTCTCCGTCAGCTAGTCATACAATACAAAAGCGGGAATCGATGTGAACAAGCGGAAAAACTTCGCGGGTACCGTTTTTCTTGAGCGGCGGAGCTGTTTCCGGAGGTGTGTTTGCCGGACCGCCTAAAATCCCGCCCGTTTGCGCCGCTGCAGCCTGCGTAGAGAACCCCCATGGCGATGGTGTTGACCTTGGTTTGAGCGTCTTCAACGCGAGAGGGGATCAGATGGGGACTTTTGCGCCGACTACGACGTGACCGAACTCCAGGCCGGCGAGCACGTGAATGGCTTTGCCCAGCAGGTTGCCGGCTTCCACGCTGGGCACTACGAGGCAATCGGCGTTTCCCGCCACTCCGCTGTGGATTCCCTTGGCTCTTAGCGGCCGAGTGGAGCAGGGCATTATCGAGCGCCAGCGGACCGAAGACCTCCGCGTCGCCGAACTGACCGGCCAGGCCCATCTCGGTCAGAGCATGAGCGTCTACCGTGGACGGAATCGCCTCGGAAACCACTTCAATTGCGCTCATCACGGCAATCTTTGGGCGGTGGTTTCCCAGGCAGTGCAACATCTTGATGGCGTTGAGAACGATCTGTTTTTTCTGCTCGAGGGTGGGCGCAACATTGAGCCCACCGTCCGTTAGTCCCACCAATCTTGCGTCGCCCGTATGGTTGGTCTCAAAAAATGCCACGTCGCTGAGCAGACCGCCGTTGCGCAGTCCATGTTCTTTGTCCAACACGGGGCGCAGCAACTGGTCGGTGCGCAGGTGGCCCTTCATCAAAATATCGATATTTCCTTCGCGCGCCATTTACCGCATGGGCCGCGGCGCCATCGTGGACGGAGACAAACTCCGCCTTGGCGGCTAGCTCGTGCAGTCCAAGGGATTCGGCCTTGGTGCGGGTGCTCTTTTCGTCGCCGATCAGCACCGGGAACGCGATGCCGCTTCTCAGAGCATCGGCCATGGCGGCCAGGGCCACCTCATCGTCGGCCAGAACCACGCCCACGCGCCTGGGGCCGATTTCAATTGCCCGTTTGCGCAATTCAACAAAAGTGCGAAGCTCGCCAACCGATGAAAACTCTGCTGCCGGTATCATGTGCCTCTCAAGATCAGTAAACAGCATACAACTCGGGGGGGGGAAAAACTGAATTCGGCCGCCGGGACAGTAGAAATAACTGAAAAACCTCTAAAGCTTCCCGCCGGTTTCTCCTTGCGTCTCAGATTGAACAATCCGTTGAACGGCTTAACGATATAAACTGGATTTGTTGAACCGGTCCCCTGGAAAGGAGTCTATGGCATGGCCAGCGAGTTTTCCTTCAACCGACCGCCCAATTTCCAATGAGCCGATCTTTGCAGATGCCTATGTCATGGACGGCATTGTTGATCAGCTCGCCGCCGGGCTTTACAACCTGGCTTCCATGCTGGTGGGCGAGGGTGAAGAGAGCGTGCGGCTGGTGGAGACGGCGATTGCCAATGCCGACGTTCCGGCTTGCCAGGATGCTGCCCAGGCGCGCTTCGGCAGCCGCCGGGCGCTGAGCGAGGCCGCCCTCGACACGCTTAGCCTGCGCGATCCCGGCGGCCTGGCCGCGCCGGAAGGAATTAAGCCGTCAGGTAACTGCATCGATGAGGACGATCTTGTTGCGGTGGAGATTGCGCGAGAGGATTTGGAACGCATGATAGCCGGTCCTGGCCGGGGACGCGTGCGCGACTGGCTGGCTGGCCTGCCGACGGGGCTGCGCACTTCTTTGTGTTGCGCGCGGTTGCGGTTTGAGCGCCACTGAAACTGCCGCGATGCTCGTGAAACATGGCGGCCCCAATGCTGCCGGATGGAACCCGGAAGCGGTGCGCTCGGTCTTCCGCGAAGGGCTGTGTTCTCTGGCATCGCAACTGCTGCATGCGACGGCGGAGCGGTGAAGGGAAAGCACATAACCCTCCCTCAATTCCACTTCTAACTCCGCGCCCCAAGCTTCAGCAGACTAAGCACCATCTTCGATACAATCATTAGTAAGAAGCCTGCAGCCTTTTTTTGCATCCATAATAGGTAGCGAATAATTGGGCAGCAGGGCATTTTTGTGAGTCGAAGACCTTGATTTCGTCAAAAAACTCCAGCCAGAGATCGATCGCTGCCCGCGTCTGCACTATGCTGCTGGGGCTGGTGATTTTAGGCCCGGTATTGGTTGCGGCCGGCTGGCGGCGCAGATTCCGGCGAACATTTTGCCCAGCTCACCCACCGGTCAGACCGCCAACCCCTTCCAGGGCAGTGTGGCGGACGGGCGAAGTTTCGCCCAGCCCATCGGCCTCTCGCTTGACGAAGCCATCCAGCGCGGGCTGAAGGCTAACCTGGGCATCATCCTGAGCGGCACGCAGACTGCAGCGGCGCGGGGCCAGCGGCTCAGCCAGTTGCAGTCCCTGCTGCCCTCGGTCGATGCCAGCGGCAAGGAAACCCTGTTGCAGGTAGACCTGCCCGCCGAGGGGCTGCGCATTCCCGGCTTTCCCACCATCATCGGCCCCTTTGGATTACCGACGTTCGGGCTTCGCTGAGTTGGTCGCTGGTGAACCTGAATTCGCTGCACAACTACCTGGCCGCGCGCCACAACTTTGCCGCCGCCCAGCTCTCCGCGCAAGACGCGAGGGAGCTTGTGGTGCTGACCGTGGGCAACGCCTATCTGCTGGTGCTGGCCGATGAAACCCCAGGTCGCCAGCGTGGAAGCGCAAGCGGCCACCGCCAAAATTTCGCTGAACCAAGCTGTCGCCAACCATCAGGCCGGCACAGCTCCGCTGCTGGACGAGCTGAGCGCCCGCGTGGATTCGCAAACGCTCGCACCAGCAGTTGATTGTGGCCCGCAACGCTCTGGAAAAAGACAAGCTGGCCCTGGCGCGGGCGATCGGAATTCCGTTGGCGCAGAGCTTCACGCTGACCGACAAGGCGCCCTACGCCGCCTTTGACGAGCTGGATGTGGATGCGGCCATTCACCAGGCCCACTTGAATCGCAAAGACCTGGCGGCCATGGTGGAGCAGACCAAGGCGGCTGAGGAGCAGCGCAAGGCCGCCACCGCCGACCGGCTGCCGACATTCAACTTCAACGGCGACTATGGCGATATTGGCACCACCCTGTCGCACTCGCACGGCACGGGCGACGCGACAGGCACGCTGAGCGTACCGCTTTTCAAAGAATTTGGATTGCGCGGCGAGGCGCAGATTGCCCAGGCGCAACTGGATACCGCGCAGGCCCAGTTGAGCGACAAGAACGCGCAGGTGGACGCCGATATTCGCGACGCGCTGCTCGATATTGCCTCGGCGCAAAAGCAGGTTGAGGTTGCGCGCTCCAGCGTCGATCTGGCCAGCGAAGCGCTCAGCGAGGCGCAGCAGCGCTATGCCAACGGCGTCAGCGATAATCTGGCCGTGAGCCAGGCCCAGCAATCCGTGGCGCAAGCCAACAATCAATACGTTGTCAGCCTCTACCGGCACAATGTGGCCAAGCTCAGCCTGGCACGCGCGCTGGGAGCGGGCGAGAACTACAAGAATTATCTGGGAGGAAAGTAAACGTGGCGGACTCAACCCCATACCAGCCCAAACGAGCCGGATGACAGAGATCGAGATCGCGCCGCCGCAGAAAAGCCGCAGAGGCATCATCGTTGTTGTGGTCGCGGTCCTGGCGCTGATTGCGCTCGGCATCTGGTGGCACTCCACCTTTAGTGAAGATACCGACGACGCGCAGGTCAACGGCCACCTGATCCAGGTGAGCTCACGCATCAGCGGCCAGGTTCTGAAGGTGGACGTGGAAGAGAACCAGGTGGTCAAGGCGGGCGACATGATCGCCGAGCTGGACCCGCGCGACTATCAGGTTGCGGTGGAGAACGCTGAGGCTGCTCTGGCCAGCGCGCAGGCCAACGCCGCCGCCGCCAGCGTGAACGTGCCCATCACCACCGTGAACACCGGCAGCAATCTGCGTTCCGCCGGCGCCGACGTGAGCGGCACGCAGGCCGGCGTGGAGCAGGCGGAGAAGCAACTGGACGCCGCGCACGCCCGTGTGACCGAGGCGCAGGCCAACTTCACCAAGGCGCAGCAGATCTGGAACGCTACAAGCCGCTGGTGGAGAAAGACGTGATCAGCAAGCAGCAATACGATGCCGCAGTTGCCTCGGCGACGCAACTAAGGCGGCCGTGGAGGATGCCCAGAGCCAGCGAACAAGCTGCCGTCGACGGCGTTAAAGTTGCCCTGGAGCGCGAGGCGAGGCTCAGGCCAGTTTGAAGTACGCCCAGACCGGCCCCCAGCAGGTAGCGGCGCAGAGTGCCCGCGCCCGCCAGGCTGAAGCGCAAGTGCAGCAGGCTCAGGCCCAGCTCGACCAGGCCAAACTCAATCTGAGCTATACCAAAATTGTGGCTCCGGAAGCGGGCATCATTACCCGCAAAAGCGTGGAGATCAACCAGAACGTTTCCACCGGGCAGAACCTGCTTACGCTGGTCTCGCTGGAAGACTTGTGGATCACGGCGAACTTCAAGGAGACTCAGTTGCGCCACATGCATGCCGGGCAGCCGGTCGAAATCGCAGTGGACTCCACCGGCAAGAAATATCACGGCAAGGTAACCCAGATTGGCGGCGCCACCGGCTCGGTGCTTTCGCTCTTTCCGCCGGAAAACGCAACCGGAAACTATGTGAAGGTGGTGCAGCGGGTTCCGGTGCGCATCGACTTCACCGATCTGGCCCACGAAGACCCCGATCATCAGCTAAGGCCGGGCCTGTCAGTTGAGCCGAATGTGCGTGTGAAGTAGGAAAGCAAACGCGCGAATGAAGATGCGGCAACTGACGTATAACCGCCAATGCGGAAGTTTCAGCTGCGGGTACTCATAACCTCGGTTTTTGCGATCAGACGCAGCACATGACTAATACGAGGATTTCCGCGCGTTCTGCATGCCGCTGGATTCTGAGGAGGTCCTTGGCTTTCCTTTGTATCAGGGCACGACTTTGCCGTGAACAGCAGCGAAAAACCTGGGCTTTAGGAAATATTTGACGAATCAACCCAGCATTCGGCAGTGAAGAAATATGTGCCGCAGGGGCTAAAGTCCGATTCATTTTGCGGGACTTTCGGCACGACTAAAGTCGTGCCCTGACACAAAGCCGATAGACCTAGTGTTTTCCAAACGCTGTCTATTGCCTGAAGAGATCTTACTGGATCAAAGCCTCAGCAATAGCTCCCGTCTACCGCTCTGCCTGCAGGCTGTAAGGGCCGGGCAGCTTCGGCTCTTCCGGTTTGATCTTTCTTTCCCAGCTTGGCGGGCGTCGAGGTTCTCTTCGAATAAATGTGGAACTCGACCACCATATCCAGCAGAACGGGAACCGGCTTGCCGTCATAGATCGCCGGCGCGAAAGTGGCTTTGCGAATCGCAGTCCACGGCGTTCTCGTCCAGCCCGAAGCCGATTGGCCGGCCCACCGCGATCTCTGCCGCTTTGCCGTCGGCGCCGACCACGGTGTGATAAAGAGCCATTCCGGCCACGCCGTTGGCCTGCGCGTACTCGTTGGATCACGGATCGGTTAAATGCCAGCAGTTGCGCCTTCTTATCCACCGTATTCTGGCGCATCACGGCGGGGTCGCTGGGCCGGTAATCGGTTTTGGCCGCCACCGCCTGGTAGTAGAGCTTCCAGAAGCCGGGCAGCGAGGCCATCAGCCGGTCGTCGAATCCCTGCGCAAAGATTTTGTCCAGCAGCGTCTTTGAAAACTTTGTTGGCGTGCGCCGGCGATGTAGTGGTGGTGACGCTCGCCGGATCGGCCGGCTTTTCAGCCGCGGGGCTGCGGCGATTGCCGCCTTTAACTGCTCAGCTTCGCTGGGTTCGGCTGTTGCTGGAGTGGCGGTCGCCGCGGTAGTTGTTGGAGGCGTTGCCGGGGGCTCTGCCTGGGAGGGTGTTGCCGCGGCTGCAGGTTGTGCGGGAGTGTGCGCCGGCTCCGGCTGGGCTCGGATGTGCCGCGTTGCAGCCGGCGAGGCTCCAGCCTGGGCAGGCTCGGCGGCAGATTTTTTTGCCGTCGTCGCCGGTTTTGTGGCGGGTGCGGGCTTGCCCGACTTGCCAAAGAATAACTTGCTCTCCTTCTTCTTCGGCACCACCACCATCTCGCGGTCGATGGTGATTCTGATTGCTTTCTTTTTTGGGCGTGATATTTACCCGGTCCACCGACTTTGCCGATCTCCTCATAGGGCAGAGCGCCCAGAAAGTGCAGTGCGTAGCGCGAACCTTCCAACTCCACCTTGTGCTTGGTCAGCTTCACCCTGTCGATCTGAATTGCGTTCAGCGTATATGAGCCTGCAGGCGAGTGCCCGATCAGAACACCATGCTCATTGAAGGTCAGATTGTCGTTCAGGTAGCCGCCCAGCAGGTAGAGCTGCTTGCCCACCAGCATTTGCTTCACTTCCGCTTCTGTGATTTCGCTTCCCGTCGCGGGAGAGCTTGGCTGCCGTTGCCGGCTGAGGCGAGACAGGGGGAACCGTGGCCGAAGGCTGTTCACCAGCGCGGCTTGCTGTTGCGTTGCCGCGGGGGCCGGTTGCTGAGCCGCATCGGGAGTTGGTGCTTGGGTCCGAGCTCACTTGGGCTCGGATTCTGATGCCGCGGATGGCTGCGCCGTAGCCCGCGTCGCAGGGTGCGGAGCCTGATCCGACTGTTGCGCGGAAGCCGAAAACGCCAACGCCAGAGCCAAAGCGCCACACAAGACTACAGCGGAGCCGGGCCGCGAGAAATGCCTGGAAAGCCACCGGAAAGAAGGCGAATAATGGCCACAGCATTAAGGAACCTATGATAGCACTTTAACAGGATTTTGTTCTCCGGTCGCAAAAAAATCGTAACCGAGTCCCGATTTCCATGCGGTGCCTCTCTTCTAATTCCTTTTCGAGGCCCGTTTGAGCCGCCATATAATTCGCCGAAAGAGCCCCAGAATGCGGCGCGTATCTCGCTTGCCGGGACCCAGCCGGCGTAGCATCAGGCGAAGATCGATGCCGGTTCGCCTCCCGCATCGACGCAGGCGAATATCCAGCGGCAATCATGGTCTCCTCGCACCACTCCGGCCAAACGCTCCAGCTCGCCGGAGGCCGCGCAGGCCGAATTCGGATCTTTCTCCACGATTCCGACCCCCCTTCTACTCCCGGCGACGCCCCGCGTCGCCAGCTCATACAAACAAACCGCCACGGCCTGCCCCAGATTCATCGAGGGCTGCCGCGCATCGGTGGGAATCTCGACCAATAGATGGCAATAGGAAAGATCCTCCCGCGTAAGGCCATGCTTCTCCGGCCCGAAGACCACGGCCACGCTCCCGCCGCGCTCCAGCTCCGCTCGACCAACCGGCCCCAACTCCGGCAGTCGAAACACCTTCTGCTCCGGCTTGCGATAAGTCAGCGTCCCGGTTCCCACCACCAGCGTGCATCCAGCCACAGCCTCGGCCAGCGACTCCGTCCTCCTTGCGCCTTGCGAGCAGTTCCGAGCGCCCAATGGCCGCCGCGAGCCTCCCGCCAATGCGGCTCATAGGCAGCCACCACCGCCAGCCGCGAGAAGCCGAAGTTGGCCATCGCCCGCGCCGCCGCTCCAATATTGAGGGGGTTGCGCGGAGAAACAAGCACCACGCCGATGCGGTCGCTTTGGTCTTCAGGAAGCACGAGATGATTGTAATGTGATGAAGCATTCGAGGCTTGTTGGTTTCAAGACGACTGCTGTATATCGGCCCTCGAATCCCAGGCGACGGAAAATTCATGCGTTGCATGTGAGCACGATTTTATTCGCACCGCAATCGGCAAATAAATTCTCCCGCAGGGAAGACATGAAATAGCCAGGACGAAACCTTGGGAAGGCATCTGTTCCGCCCGTTGACCCACTTGTCCAAAAATCATCCAAATTGTGAGGTTCTCCGCATGCACATCTCCGGGCCTTGGACTGGCGCCTGCAGGTGGCCAGGCAGGCCCGGAAAAATGTTCTAGCCTCAAGAGATGATGTGGACCAGTCCTAGCGGAGTTGGCGTTGAATGAACTGAGTACTGCGCCAGTCGTCCGCTTCTCAGTGCTGGCGCTGAGTTCGATCTTCTTTCTGGTCGATCCCTTGGCCGCGATCCCCTCGTTTCTGGCGATTACCGACAACGCCGATCCGCAGCGGCGCAAGCGCATGGCGCGCAAAGGCGCTCTGACCTGCTTCATCGTGCTGACCACCTTTGCGTTCGGCGGGCAGCTGATCTTCAGGATGTTCGGCATCACCCTGCCGGCCTTTGAGATTGCCGGCGGACTGATTCTGCTGCTGATTGGCCTGGATATGCTGGAGGCCCGGCGCTCGCCCACCCAGGAGGCCCACGGCGATACCGAGGAGGCTGCGGCCAAGGAAGACGCCGGAATTGTGCCGCTGGGGATTCCGATGCTGGCGGGGCCGGGCGCCATTTCGTCTGTGATGGTTCTGGTGGGACAGGTGCCTAACCTTCTGGCCTGGGAGATGGGCGCCATTCTCGGCTCCATCACGCTTACCTGCCTGGTCAGCTACGGCGTTCTGTCGGGTGCCGGCCGCGTCCGCCAGGTGATGGGCGAACCGGGATCGGCATCCTGGCTCGGATCATGGGTTTGCTGCTTGTGGCCAGGGAGAAGGTGCAGTTTGGGCGCGAGCGCAGGCGCCTGATGGACGATGAGGAGAAGAAGCTCACCGCCTATCACGAGGCCGGCCACGCCCTGATCCAGGGTGTTTTGGACGACGGGCATATGCCGGTGCACAAGGTCACGATCATCCCGCGCGGGCGCAGCCTCTGGCAGCACGATGTTCATACCGAAGAAGGACGTGCTGACACAGGCGATGAAGCGGATGCTTAACCAGATCGCCATGGGCCTCGGGGGCCGCGTGGCCGAGGAGGTTGGTCTGGCTCGGAGACATTTCAAGCGGGTGCTGGCGACATCAGACAGATCACCGCCATCGCGCGCCACATGGTGTGCGACCTGGGCAAAGCCCGCTGGGTCCGGTCGCCTACGGCGGCAACCACGATACCGTTTTTCTGGGCCGCGACATCACCGGCACCGAGAGCGTGTCCGAGGAGACGGCTCGCCGCATCGACGCCGAGATCCAGAGGATGCACACCGAGCAGCACGAGCGCGCCAAGGCCATCATCACGGAACACCGCTCGGCCTTGAACAAGATTGCCGAGGCGCTCCTTGAGACGAGACGCTCGAGGGCCGCCATGTGCTCGAGATCCTTGAATTTGGTGAAATCCGCTCCCCGATCGCGGCTGCCTTG
>CAWIVA010000001.1:0-24211 GCA_963839225.1 uncultured Acidobacteriaceae bacterium | reverse complement strand
TGCGTTTGATATCGCCGCCGTCGCACCGGACGGGACGCGGATCGCGTCGCCGGCCAAGCTGCGTCTCGTGCGCGAACGGCCGGATTGGCGGCTGGTGATGCACGGCAACCTGGCGCGCTACGAGACGGTGTGGCGCGACGAGCCGCTGGAGACGAAGGACCTTGCCATCCCCGCCGACCGGCCTGCCGCATGTCGCGCGCAGGCTGGATTTCGGCCGTTACCGGATCGAGGTGACGCAGGCGGGTGGCCTGGCAGCGAGCTCGTGTCCCGGTTCCGCGCCGGCTGGGTCGCCGCCGACAATCTCCCGACGTGCCCGACCTGGTGGATGTCTCCGCCGGTCCGTGCCAGCTCACCGCCAGCGGCGAGACCGCGCGGGTATTTCCATCGCCGCACCGTTCGGCGGCCAAGCAACGCTGCTGGTGCTGTCTGGACCGGGTTCAGTCGCTGCGAAACGCTCCCCGTGGGCGAACGCGGAACCGATGTCGACGTGCCGGTGGGTGCCGATTGGGCGCTGGTGCCTATGTCGCGGTCACGTGTTCCGCCCGGCCGCCGATGCGAGAGCCCGGCCGCAGCGCGCCATTGGGCTGGTCTGGACCGAAGACCAGCACCTTGCCGGTGCCAAAGACGTCGGAGGGCACCCAGTAGAAGGAGCTCCAGTCGATGCCCAGGCGGAGGTCGCTCTCTTTCTGCGCGGTAAAACCACGGATCGACGAGCCGTCGAAGGTGAGGTTTTCATAGGCGCCCAGAAGGAATTTCTTATCATAATCGAGCAGGTGAAGCCGGCCCTCCAGGTCAGAGAACAACACGGTTACGGCCTTGATCCGTTTCTCGTCGGTTAGATACTTGAGCCGCTTTTCGCGAATCTCGCTAAGCGCCACGCGGTTGGTGCGATCGGCCTTCGCAGCCAGGTTGAGTCTTCCAACTCCTCATAGGAGAGTGCGAGGAAATTGCGCAACTCAGTAGACATAGTTCTCCTTTTTGGCGGAACGGTGCAGCCCCGGCGTTTGATGACGCAGGCGGCTGATACAGGACTTGTGAATATAGGTTAACTCGGCCGAACCCCGCACCGTATAAGAACGGTATAAAGAAAATTACCGATTCCGGGGATGAATTGTGAAAAAGTGAGGCCAAACCACCAGCCATGCAGAACCGCAGTTCGGTTCCCGTTCCCGACGCCCTGGTCAATTTGGCGCGTCCGTAAGGTACTCTGGAATTCAGGAGATACACTATCCGATGCCCAAACTTCGCCTCCTTTCCTTCCCCATTCTGGCCGTTTTCGCACTTGCTCTCCCTGCAGTGCGAGCGCAGCAGCCGGCGCCCAACCCATCCGCTCAGGACTACGTGCGCGCCCACTATACCAAATATGAATTCCGCATCCCCATGCGCGACGGAAAGCGCCTTTTTACAGCGGTTTATATGCCCAAAGATACCGCCGGCGGCCCTTACCCGTTCCTGATGGACCGCACCCCTTACAACGTCGGTCCCTATGGAGAAAACAATTATCCTCAGCACCTTGGTCCCTCGGACGAATTTGAAAAAAGCGGATATATCTTCGTTTACCAGGATGTGCGCGGGCGCTGGATGAGTGAGGGGGATTATCTGGAGATGCGCCCCCACATCGATGTGAAAAAGTCTCCCCAGGACGTAGACGACGCCTCCGATACCTACGACACCATCGAGTTTCTGCTCAAGCACGTGGCCAATAACAATGGCAAGGTGGGCATCTGGGGCATCTCCTACCCGGGGTTCTATACCTCGGCCTCGATTATCGACTCCCATCCAGCCCTGGTTGCAGCGAGCCCGCAGGCGCCCATGACCGACCTATTCCTGGGCGACGACGCCTACCATGGCGGAGCCTTCATGCTTTCGGCCAACTTCGGCTTTTACACCTTCTTCTATCCACAGAAGCAGCCGCAGACTCCCAAGCCCACAATCGATTTCGACTTCGGCACGCCGGACAGCTACAGGTTCTATCTTCAAGCCGGCAATATCACCAACCTGGACAAGCTTTACTTGAAGGGCTCCAACTGGCTCTTCAACGACCAGGCCAAGCATTGGAGCTACGACAGCTACTGGCAAGCGCGTGACCTTTCGCGCCACATGAAGAACGTGAAATGCGCGGTACTGGTGGTGGGCGGCTGGTATGACGCAGAGGATTTATCCGGCCCGTTCCGCACCTTCAACGCCATCAACAACTTCAATCCTGAAACGCCCTCCACGCTGGTTGAGGGCCCGTGGGTTCACGGAGGTTGGGCGCGCGGTGAAGGCAACCATTTGGGCGATATTCAATTCGATTCCAATACCGCTGAGTATTTCCGCGGCCGCATCCAGTTTCCCTTTTTCGAGCATTACCTCAAGGGCCGGGGGGCGGCGCAGCCGAAAGCCGTTGTCTTTGAAACCGGAACCAACGTCTGGCACAACCTGGACGCGTGGCCTCCCAAAGCTGCCTCGCCCAAGACTCTCTACTTCCACGCCGGCGGCAAGCTCAGCTTCGATCCGCCCGAAGAAATCAAAGGCGTGGACGAATATGTGAGCGATCCCAATCATCCCGTGCCGTTCGTGAGCTACACCACCGATACCGTTCCCCAGCGTTATATGGTGGACGACCAGCGCTTCGCCAGCTACCGGCCCGACGTGCTGGTCTACCAGACTGAACCGCTCGACGAAGACGTAACCATCGCCGGACCGATTTCGCCCAGGCTCAAGATCGCTAGTTCCGGCACAGATTCCGATTTCGACGTCAAGCTGATCGACGTTTATCCGGACGACTACAAAGCCGCGGAAAGCCCCGGACGCCCGAGCAAGCGAGTCATGGACGAGCCGCCGCTCCGCATGGGCGGCTATCAGGAGTTGCTGCGCGGGGAACCCTTCCGCGCCAAGTTCCGCTCAAGTTGGGAAAAGCCCGAGCCGCTGACACCCGGCAAAGAGGCAGAGGTCAATTTCACCATGCCCGACCTCTACCACACTTTCCGCCGCGGCCATCGCATCATGGTCCAGGTGCAAAGCTCCTGGTTCCCGCTGACGGACCGCAATCCGCAAACCTTTACAGATATTCCCAATGCCAAACCGGAGCAGTTCCAGAAAGCCACAGAACAGGTATTCCGCCAGAAAGATGCCGCCAGCGGCGTGGAAGTGCTGGTGCTTCCAAATATGTAGACGGAGATGCAAAAAAGTAGATTCGTGTGAGAGTAGTCCAGCCCTTTACAGCGAATCTGTGAAAACGCGGGATGCACGTCGAATTTCGATCGTCGCCCGTTAACCCTCCTGCTAACTGGGGCGTTGCAAGCCTGGGCAGTCCGGGACGACGACGGTCCCGTAAGGCGGCACTTCCAAGGAAATGCCGCCTCGTTCTACTTGAGCAGTCTCCAGAGGTATCATGGTAAGTCGGCAAATCGGATCGTATGCCCGAATTTCGTAAGCTGAATTTTTGGCCGAGTTGCCGGTTCGATGATTTACCAGCCAGGCACCTAAGAGGACTCCGATGTTTGCTCGCAAGTTTTGTTTCGCACTATTGCTCCAAGCCGCGCTTCTGCTGGCCGCTGTGCCAGCCATCCAGGCCGAAGAAGGCATGTGGACCTTCGATAACCCGCCAGTAAAACAGCTCCAGGCCAGATACGGCTTTACTCCCACACAGGCCTGGCTCGACCATCTTCGGCTTTCGAGCGTCCGCCTCAACGACGGCGGGTCGGGATCATTTGTCAGTCCCGACGGCCTGCTGCTCACCAACCATCACGTGGCTCGCGGGCAGTTGCAGAAGAACTCGACCGCCGAGCACGACTATCTGCGCGATGGCTTCTATGCCGCCACTCCGGACCAGGAAATGAAGTCCGCAGACCTCGAGGTCAATGTGCTGGTATCCATGCAGGATGTGACGGCACGCGTGCAGGGCGCCGCGAGGGGGATTTCCGATGACGCCAAGGCGCTCAAGGCCCGCGACGCCGAGATCGCCGCTATCGAAAAGGAAAGCAAGGACAAGACCGGCCTTCGGTCTGACGTAATCTCGCTTTACCAGGGCGGCGAATACTGGCTCTATCAATACAAGGCTTACACCGACGTGCGCCTTGTCTTTGCGCCGGAGCAGCAGGCCGCATTCTATGGCGGCGATCCGGATAACTTCACTTATCCGCGCTACGACCTGGACATGGCGCTGTTCCGCGTTTACGACAACGGCAAACCGCTGCACACCGAGAACTATTTGAAGTGGAGCGCTGGGGGCGCGGCTCCCGGCGAGCTGATCTTCATCTCCGGCCATCCGGGCTCTACACAGCGCGATGACACCGTGGCCCAGTTGCTGGTGCAGCGCGATGTGAGGGTTCCGGCGATGACTGAGTACCTGCAGCGCCGCATCGCTGCCGCCCAGACCTTTGCCGCGCAGGGACCGGAGCAGGCGTGGCTGGTGGGCAGCAACATCTTCAACCTGCAAAACAGTCTGAAGGTCTACCTGGGCCGTGCTGAAGCGCTGGCTGACCCAGCCATCATGGCTAAAAAGCAGGCCGATGAAGAAGACTTCCGGCACAAGGTAGACGCCAATCGCGAGTGGAAGAAGGCCTACGGCAACGCCTGGTCAACCGTTGCAAGAGTAGAAGAAAAGGCCGGACCGGAAATCAAGACCCAGGTATTTCGCCGTACAGACAGCCAACTCTTCACTATCGCGCTTCAGATTGTGCAGTTAGTGGCTGAAGTCAAGAAGCCGGATGGCGAGCGGCTGCCGCAGTACCACGAAGCTGGGCTGGACACGCTCAAGTTCCAATTGCTCTCCCCGGCTCCCATCTATCCCTCCACTGAAAAACTGTTCATGACCACCGCACTCAAGCTAGGCCAGGAAAAACTGGGTAAAGACGACGCCTACGTGCAGGCCATCCTGCAGGGCGGCGACGTCGACACGACCGTAAACTCGCTGGTAGACGGAACGAAGCTGGCCGACCCCGCCTTTCGCGAGTCGCTGCTCGACGGCGGCGAAGCTGCAGTGGCCGCATCTACCGATCCCATGATCGAGGCTGCACGGCGCGTTGACCCAGTTGCCCGCGAGACCTACCGGCGTTTGCGCGATACCATCGATAGCGTGCTCACCCGGGCAAGCGAGCAGCTCGGTAAGGCCCGCTTTCAGATTTACGGCAAGAACGCCTATCCCGATGCCACATTTACGCTTCGGCTGAGTTACGGCACGGTGGACGGCTACCCCTATAACGGTACAATTGCACCGCCCTTTACTACCTTCTACGGCCTCTATGACCGCGCTGCAAGTTTCAGTAACAAACCGCCCTTCAACCTGACACACAAAGAAGTGGCGGCTCGCGATCAGCTTGAGCTCGCCACACCGTTTGACTTTGTCTGCACCGGCGACATCATTGGCGGCAACTCCGGTTCGCCTGTCGTCAACCGCGACGGCGAACTCGTCGGTCTCATCTTCGATGGCAACATCGAGTCGATGGCCGGGGACTATGTCTACGACGGCACAAAGAACCGGGCGGTGGCTGTCCACTCTGCGGGCATGATCGAAGGCCTGCGCAAAATCTATGGAGCCGGCGCATTGGCCGATGAACTGCAAGGGAAAAAGTAAACTCGTGTTTCACTCATCAGCGGGGGGAGCAGAACAAGCTCCTCCACTCTGATCGCTCATCAACCAATTCCGTTATCAATGTTTCTGAAGGAATTACTAGCCGCATGCCTTCTAGCTTGACAACATTTCTTTGAAGGTATATCCAAAGTACGTCGCGTTAATTGTTCCTCCGGTTCAGGTTTCATCAAAGGGTAACTCATGGCATTTGTACTCCGCATTATCCAATCGTACAAACCCGCTCACAGGAAAGAGTTCCTCGCGCTCGAATCCAGGTTTGAAGATCTCGAACGCAATTCAAAAACGCTTCCTAGAGGACGCCGGTCACAACCGCTGGCCGGCGGTGAACCAACGAATACCCTGATCTGGGAATGCGAATTCCCAAGCCTGGCCGCGCTGCAGGAGGCGCTGACAAGTTTCGATAACGACCCGGAGCACTCGAGGCTGTTTGAACAGCAGGCTCCTTACATCGTCCAGGTGCGAACCGAAATCCTGGAACGTCTTACATTTCCCGCATGAAACAGACAATCGCTGGCGCATATTCAGATTTCGTCAAGTTACCGCAGCTGCATAAGTGGTGCTCGATCCCCGCGGAAGAGTTACCTTTTCGGGCCGATCTCCGCGTCCCATACCGGCAAGTTGCAGATGCTGCGACCCTCGGCTCTCTCATGGCGGAAGAAGTGGCAGCAATCGTCGAGAGCAATAATCAACGAAAATTAATCACACGCGCGATCATTCCCTGCGGGCCTAAGTGTTGGTATGAGCCGTTTGCCAGGTTGGTTAACTCGCAAAATATTTCATTGAAGAACTTGTTTGTCTTTCACATGGACGAGTGCCTTGATTGGCAGGGGCAGCTCTTGCCTCACAACCACCCATATAACTTCCGCACATTTATGGAACTTTACTTCTATAGTCCGATCAATGCGGAGCTATCCGTGCCCCTGGATCAGCGTTACTGGCTGACCCCCGCGACCATGGATTCTGTGCGAAACGAGATCGCCGGGGCGCCGATCGATATCACCATGGGAGGCTGGGGCCAGGATGGTCATGTGGCCTATAACCAGGCTCGCAGAACCCCCTTTCATCATCTGACACTTGATGATCTTCGCAACAGCACGGTTCGTATTCAGGAAAACAACCCGGACACACTGATTGCGCTTGCGCACCGGAGCTTTGGCGCCGCCTACCAGTTTGTTCCGCCAATGTCTGTTACCCTCGGACTGCGTGAATGTTTCTCGGCCCGCAAAATCCGCTTGTATAGCGATACCGGCGCCTGGAAGCAAACAGCTCTTCGCGTGGCATTGTTCAGCGATCCTGTACCCGAATATCCAATGACATTACTGCAGACACATCCCGATGCCATGATTACAGCAACACTGGAAACAGCGCGCCATCCGATAAGTGAAAATCCTGATTGGGAGCTTTTCTAGATGCGAAGTGCTCTCCAGCCTGATCCCAAATCTGGGTTTACTCATGTGGTCGGCATCGGCGGCATCGGATCAGGTGTTCTGTTCAAGTTAGAAGGAGATCACACGCTTGGCCGGGATGAGAGCAGGCTGGCGCAGTTATTGCCTGCACGCGACTTTTGCAAGCTTCATATAGTCGAGCATTACATTGCAACATTGATGGGATCCGGGAAGGCTGCAGACGCCTGCGAAGTCCTGGCCATTGGAGTTATCGGAGAAGATGCGGTTGGCCGTCAACTTAAGCAGGAGATGGAGAACGCGGGCATAGGAACAAAATGGGTGCGCGCAACGTCGGATCGTCCAACTTTGTTCAGCGTGAGTTTTCTTTATCCAGACGGTGCTGGCGGAAATATTACCGCCGACAATTCTGCCGCATCGGCCCTGAACCTGAATGATATTCGTCAAGGCGAAAAAGTAATGGCCGCAAACGCCCGGCGTTGTGTCGCTCTTTGCCTGCCCGAGGTTCCCCTTGAGATGCGGCACGAATTTCTCCAGCTGAGCACCCGGTGCGGCAACTTTCGTGCCGCTTCGTTTGCCCGTTCGGAGATTCCGGCGGCAAAGGGACTGGGATTGTTTTCAATGGTCGATCTGCTGGCATTAAATCGCGAGGAAGCGGCTGAACTGGTTGGTTATGAGTATTCCGCACAGAATGCGCAGCGGTTTTTATCGGACTGCGCAGCGACGCTCAAAAAAATGCAGCCTGGTATTCGCATCCTGATCAGTGTCGGGGCCGGTGGCGCACATGCCTTCGAAGACGATTCATGGAGCAGCAGGCCGGCGCCCCCAACAGACGTAATCTCCACGGCAGGCGCGGGTGATGCACTTCTCGCTGGCGTTTTATCCGGCCTTGCTTCCGGATTGCTGCTTAATGCCAACCCAGCTGCACACCATTCGACGATTGACGGCAAGTTGTCATCTGCAATGGACATTGGGATGCTGCTGGCCTCCATCAGCGTCACTTCGCCCGACACCATCCACTTCGGCGCCAACTTAGCCAAGATTGAAGAATATGCTTCTACTCTGGATTCAGTTTCATGCACACCATTCCAGTGCCGCAGCTAATAAAACTTCCGCTGTCTGCAACACTGATTTGATCTCAACGTATTCATCTTGATTGTGCGCTCCAGCGCCGCATGGCCCAAAAACCAGGGTAGGAATTCCGAATTCGCGGCTTAACAGCGATGCATCGCACGGATAGGGCGCGGCAGTCACCACCGGTTCCCTGCCTAACGTCAGAGCCGCGCTGCGCATCAGGCATTGAGTCCACGGGTGCCTTTTTGCAACCTCATGCCCGTAGAGCGGCGGATCGATCAGGCTTTTCCACTTGACGGGGTGAAGACGGAAGAATGGATCGCCCGCACAAAACTTTTTCAGTGAAAGCCTGATCTTTTTCTCCTCGGCCTTCACATCCTCGTGCGGGAGAAACTGGAAATAGATGCGGAGCGCAGCATTCATCGGCACGCTCCACGGCACATTCGGATCAAAATTGTTTGCTTCCACCGCCAGCACCTGCACAGGAGCGGGATCGCCAAACGCCGCGTAGGCGCCGGTATTTTTTACTTTCTTCCGCCGCTTTGCCCATGTGTCCACCCATCCCAGCAATCTTCCCAACGCAATACTCGGGCTGAGCACCTCGCTTTGCGAGAAGTACTTTTTCGGGTCGCCGGCATCGACTGTAAGATCGGCAAGCATTCCGCCTCGCGTGGCGCGGTAAATCTCCAGTTGTGTTCCCTCAGCAACCACGCAGGCATCCGCTGTATATCCCCGCAGGCGCGCGGCCAGTGATCCTCCGCCTCCGCCCCACTCCTCGTCGATCACTGACTCGAACAACAGGTCGCCATTCAACCGAATGCCCGCGCGGCGGAGGGCGCACAGAACAGCCGCCTGCGCAACAAGCCCCCCCTTCATGTCGAAGCTGCCCCGCCCATAGATTCGTCCGCCGCTGACTTTTCCTGACCACGGCGATGCCTTCCATGGAGCGCGCCCCGGAGGCACTGTATCCATGTGCCCATTGAGGAGAATGCTTTTGCCGGGGCCGCGGCCTGATAAAGTCGCGATCAGGTTCATGCGGCCGGTATAGTCCCGGTCCTTCCGCCTCCAGGGGTTTCGTGCCCGGTGGAGAAATTCTGTCTGATACAGCTCTGCACGGACGCCGTGACGCTTTAGAAATTCCGCCAAAACGCGCTGCCCCGCCGTCTCGTTCCCGTGCGGGGGCACGGCCACCGTATTCACGCTCACCAGGTCGTGCAATACCTGCACAAGCTCTTTGCGGAACGGAGCCACAAACTTGCGCGCGGTCGCGCCGAGTACAGTCGGGGATTGATCAAGTTTCGCAGTCATTGAGCCGACTCCCTGAAATTCGCAGCCCGATCGGTTTGCGGTGTTGCTTTCAGGCTCCTCGCCATCGAACCGGCAGCTGCAATCGCAATGCTACCAAATCCTGCGAGCTTCACTGCGATTGGACGCGAACGCACTTCACTTCACATCCGCGGAAATCAAATCAACGGCGTACGATGCCAAAACAGGCCTCAAATAGCCCAGACTTTCGACTTTGGTGGTATTTTGAAAAGAGTGGAGAGCTGGCCGAGTGGTTGATGGCATCGGTCTTGAAAACCGACGTACCTGAAAGGGTATCGGGGGTTCGAATCCCTCGCTCTCCGCCATTTTATATTTAAAATCAACAACTTACACTATTCAAAGGAGACGACAAAGAGGTGCGCCCATGGCCGACAATCCGTTGTCTTCGATTACCAACATCGTAGTTCTGATGCTGGAGAATCGCTCCTTCGATCACATGCTTGGCTTTCTCTACGAGGCCAACAAGAATGCTTCTCCTACTGGCCAGGCCTTCGAGGGACTTACAGGCACGGAATCCAATCCAGGCGAAAATGGCGTGGCAGTTCCCGTCTACAAGATTCAGGCCAGCGATGAGATTTCGTACTTCATGCCGGGCGCCGACCCGGGCGAAGGCTACACAGCGACGAACTCGCAACTCTTCGGTTCGAACACCGCGCCTGTACCTCCAATCGCGACCAATCAGGGCTTTGTCAAGGATTTCAGTTATACGCTGGGCTGGGAAGCCCAGGAAAAGTGGTCGATCCTGAGTGGAACCGCAGCGAACAGCATCATGGGCATGTTTACGCCACAAATGCTGCCGGTGCTTTCAGGATTGGCACAAGGCTTTGCGGTGTGTGACTACTGGTTTTGCTCGGCGCCGACGGAGACCTTGCCTAACCGCGCTTTTGTGAACGCCGGTACGTCTCAAGGTCACATGGATGATGATACGAAGACATACACCTGTCCCTGTATTTACAGTGCGTTATCCGCTAAGAATATAAGTTGGACAATTTACGGTTATGACGAGCCACCGCTGACTCGCCAGGATTTTACCGATATCGTCAACGCGGACGAGAGTCATTTCGGCCTGTTCACCGATTTTCAAGCTGCCGCGGCCGACGGAACCCTGGCTTCGTATGTCTTCCTGGAGCCGAGCTGGAGCGCGACAGGAAACAGCCAGCATCCCAACTACGACGTGGCGCTGGGCGAGCAGTTGATTCACGATGTTTACTATGCGCTGCGCAATGGCCCGAATTGGAATCATACGCTGCTGATCATTACCTACGATGAGCATGGAGGCTGTTACGATCACGTTCCGCCGCCACAGGGAGCGGTGCCGCCGGATAACTCCGTAGGTGAATACGGCTTCAATTTCGAGCGCTTCGGTCCGCGCGTGCCTACAGTTCTGGTTTCGCCGCTGATCGCAGCCGGAACGGTGTTTCGCGTGCCTGCCGGCTCAATGCCCTTCGATCATACGTCGATTCTCAAAACGCTGGAGAATCGCTGGGGCCTGCCAAATCTGACCGCAAGGGACGCGGCCGCGCCCGACGTCAGCGCGGTGCTGACACTCACCACGCCGCGCACGGACGATCCGCTTGCAGGCGTGGTAGTTCCCGTGGCCACGAGCCAGAATCCGGACGCGGACATGCCGTCTCATTTGCAACAGGTCCATGCGGAGCTGGTCTCGCGATTGCCCGTTCCAGACGCCAGCGGCGGTTTTCATCAAACGATGCCGCCGCTGAGAACCAACGCCGACTACAGCAATTACATCCGAACCCGTACGGCACAATGGAAGGCAGCGAGGGCTTCGGCCAAGCCCACCGGTACCGGGCCAAAATAGGCCCCAAAAAGAGGAGCCAGGATTACAGAGTAACGACGATTTTGCCTATCTGCTGGTTGCTTTCGAGATACCGGTAGGCTTCGACGGTTTGATCGAAGGGAAAGGTCTGGGCGATCTCCGGCTTGAACGACCCATCGGCCAAATGATCGTAGATGTACTTCTTCATGGTCTCCCACTCCGGGGTGCCGCGCAGTTCGCCGAAGGTGTAGCCGAACATGCCGATGCTTCGGCCAAAAGCAGCCAGTGGGAAGGGCGTAGGCTTTCCAGAAAGCATGCCATAGAGGAAGATGGTGCCGCCGTTGGCCGTGGCCTGCGCGAGCGTGTTGATGTAGTCGCCGCCCACCGGATCGAAGACCACGCGCGCACCCTTGCTGCCGGTGATCGACCGCACCCGGGTAGCCAGATCCTCTTCTTCCGTGGCGATGACGTGATCGGCGCCAAGGGATATCAACTGATCTTTTTTGGCGCGGGTACGGGTGGTCGCGATGGAGATTCCGCTCTGCGCCTTGACAATCTGGATGGCCGCCAGCCCCACGGACGAGCTTGCAGCGGTAATGATGACGAAGTCGCCTGCAGCCACTTTGCCGAAGGGCACCAGCGCGCCATAGGCGGTGCAGTATTGCATCCAGACAGCTGCGCCTTCGACAGCTGAGAAGGAGTCTGGAACGGCCGCCAGAACGCCCGTGGGAACGACAGCCTCTTCTGCAAGCACCGGGTATTGGTTCATCGAAAAGCCCGGAATGGTGCCGAAGCGTTTGCCGATGAGCGCGCGATCGACCTCGGGACCAACGGCAATGACCTTCCCAAGCGCCTCGTATCCCAGGCCGGATGGCAGGTTCGGCTTTTCCATGTAGGAGCCGTGATAGTACATGCTTTCAGCTCGATTAAGGCCCACCGCTTCCACCTTGAGCAGAACTTCGCCCTTATCTGGCTGGCGTGCAGGCAGATCTTCTATATAAAGCACTTCAGGACCGCCAAGCTGTTTAAAACGGATGGCTTTCGGCATAACGCGGAACTCTCCTACCCAGACAAAAGATGCGAACTGTCTTAAGTGCGTCGCAAAATCTCCACAATGTACAACAACGCTCCTGTGACGCCAAACAACAGAGTATTGAGCTTTCTTCGCCAGTTGTGCCGAGATTTCATCCTGCATTCATCGAATTTTCACCGCCGCTGACGTGTACGATTGTCTAATCATCCAGGCATTTCGCTTGCCTGTCCGCCAATTTCCCTTGGAGGGCCCCCCATGAGCGTCAATCGCAGAACCTTCCTGCGCAGAGCCGCGGGTGTTTCGGCCGCCGCGCTGACCGGTGCGCTGTCTGAAGCCAGACCCCAACCGCAGCAACTTGAAGCTCTCTTGCCGAACCCCGAACTTTCCGGCATTGAGCACATCGTCGTGGTCATGATGGAAAACCGCAGCTTCGACCATTTGCTCGGCTGGCTGCCCAACGCCAACGGCGTTCAGGCCGGCCTCACCTATCCAGACAAGAACGGCAATCCGCAACCCACCCACCGCCTCAATTATTATGTGGGCTGTTCCCATCCCGATCCCGACCATTCCTACGCCGGCGGCCGCTCTGAGTACGACAACGGCAAAATGGACGGCTGGCTCAGGACCAGCAAAAATGACAGCTTTTCTATCGGCTACTACGAAGAAGCCGACTTGCCGCTGTTCGGCACGCTGGCGCGCAACTTCACTACACTCAGCAACTACTTCCCGTCCATCCTCTCCTCCACCTACCCCAACCGCGTGTTCCAGCACGCCGCGCAGACTGACCGCCTGAGCAACACGCTCGATCTCTCCACACTGCCGACCATCTGGGACCGCCTCCAGAAGGCCGGCGTAAGTTGCCGCTACTACTACTCCAACGTGCCGTTTCTCGCCCTATGGGGTTTCAAATACATTGGCATTTCCGGCCTCTACGATCAGTTCGTCGATGATGTTGCCAACGGCACGCTGCCCGCAGTCTCATTCGTCGATCCGTGGTTCACCATTCTCGACGACGGCACCGGCAACGACGATCACCCCCACGCCGATCTGCGCAGAGGCGAAATCTTCCTGCGCAACATCATCACTACGCTCGCCGCCAGTCCTCTCTGGCCCAAGACAGTTTTGGTGATTAATCGCGACGAGTGGGGCGGCTTCTTCGATCACGTTGTCCCTCCGCGGGTGATCGCCCCCAACACGGTCGATACGGACCTGGTCGATGGCAAAGCACTGCTCGGCTGCCGTGTGCCCACACTGATCGTCTCGCCTTTCGCACACGGCAACCCGGCCAAGCCTACTGTCAACTCGCTTCTCTACGACCATACGTCGGTGCTCAAATTCATCGAGTGGCGCTGGAAACTCTCGCCGCTCACCGCCCGCGACGCCTCCAGCGAGATAACCAATCTTGCATTGGCTCTCAATTTCAAGTCGCAAGATCCTTCGCTGCCCGATTTGCCCGTGATTGCCGAACCGCGACTCGATCCATGTACCCTTGAGGACATTTTCAGCTCGCTCGATGTCACCACCGGGCGCACTGTGGTGAACGAAGCCGCTGCCACTCGTGTTGCTCAAGCCAAGGCCGCCAACGGAGAAGACAACGAAACCTACGACTTCTACCTGCTCCTGAAATCTGACCGCATGCAGGGCTGGCCCATTCCGCAAAGCCTCAAGGAGAAATAACCAACCTATCGCGGCGAGTCATTCTTTGCGGCGGCAACAACCAACCCAGGCATATTTGTTGTGATACTCACCGGCTTGTCAGGCTCGATTCTATGGCTCGCGAATCGGTACTTGCCTGTCGATAGAAAACTGGACCTTCAGAGACGCGCGGGCGGTGCCGAGGCAGACGAAGAGCTTCTTCGTTGGCCCGCGAAACGAGTACTGGACATGGGCTACCCCGTCGGGATCGATTCTGGTAACGAGAGGCGGGTTTGGATTCACGTTTCGGAGGTCCACGGAATTGATAAAGGAAGCTTCCGCCGCAATCACTTTTTCATGCATAGCGCTATCGAGGGCTATCGGTACTTGCAGGTCAGAATTCGCATTGGTTCGATCGCAACTTGCTTCAAGGCCTGCGATCACATTGTCTCGGGTGACCACCTGTTCTTCGAGGATCGGGTTGTCGCGGTACACACGATAAAAAAAGTCATAAGCACTTGAGGTCCGGTTGAGAGGCCGGACCATATTCAAGTGATCGGCATGAATCTCCTGCGGCGGCGTGGTCACATCGCATCCATAGGTGGCGCTGAAGTAGCCGACAATGCGGGCGTGGGTCTTTAGATAGCGGCCAACCGCGTTTTCCGGCCTCGTGTCTTCAGATTCATAAGCGCAGAAGCGATGAATCCCATTTACTGAATCATGCCCTCTCCAGCTGCTCTCCAGTTCGGTCAGGAAGGCGTTGTCGCTTGCATCGCTCAGATCGTTAAGCAGGGGATCTCTGTCGTAGATGGATGCAAGCCGGGCCATCGGTGAGCCCTCGTGCGGGGTTCCATAGGACACGATGAACTTGACTCTTACTGCCTCCGCGGGGTGTCTCAGCAGCATCTCCTCGACCAGGATGCCGCCGAGGCTATGCGCGATGAACACCACCTCGCGATGCTCCCAGACGTGGTCCTGTTTGAGACGAGTCCAGAGGATGTCTGCCAGTTGCACACTGGACATCTTCCCATTCGACGCTGGCGTGGGATACTCCGCAACTTCAACGTCGGAATAGGCGAAATGCGGGTCCGTGCGAATCAAATCAGGCCAATAGGCCCCGTTCGAAGCCCGCCAGGACTCGCGGCTGCCGTGAAGTCCATGGACAAAAACGATGACTCTCGCGCGAGGGAGCGGATTAGAGTTGTTCTGTTGCGCAGCAGCCTGGGGAAAGAACGGTGAAGCGTGGAACAGGAGAAACAGGATGGCCAAACCGAGCTTACTCTTCATTTTCATCCAACCGTCTCTGCATATTTGGACCTTGAATACAGCATATAGGTAGCGGATTGAGTGGACAGCCCTCGTCCTGGTTTGTGAGCACAGCATATTCCCGCCGCTGAGACCATGCCCCAAACAAATCGTTCAAAAACCTTACGCCTTTTGCTTCGGCCCGGCTGGCGATGGGGTAAACTTTTCCCAGTGCGGGAGGTCGCACATGAGCACAATCACTCCATCCAGGCCCCGGCTGGAGATTGAAAACCGTTTTCGCTCCACGCGGCGGCGTTCACTTGCCTTGTGCGAGCCGCTTTCGCCTGAGGATATGATGGTGCAGTCGTCGCCTGAGGCCTCACCGGCCAAGTGGCATCTGGCCCACACCGCCTGGTTCTTTGAGTCGTTCGTTCTGCGTGAGTATTTGCGCGGCTACCAGCTCTTCAACGCCGATTATCCCTGGCTCTTCAACAGCTATTATCAGAGCTTCTCCGCTTTTCCTGAAAAGCGGCTGCGGGCTTCGTTCTCGCGGCCCGCGCTGGAGGAGATCCTGGGCTACCGTGAGCATGTGGACCTGGGCATTGAGCGATTGCTGGCCGGCAATCCCGAACCGGAGGCGCTGAGGCGGATCGAGCTTGGCGCGCACCACGAGGAACAGCATCAGGAGCTGCTGCTAACCGATATTCTGAACGCATTTTTTACCAACCCGTTGCGGCCCGCGTATATGGACATGATGGCTGAAACGGTGAACGAAGATTTGCAATCCTCGCAGTCCAGGAAGCGGGCTCAAGAGCGCCTGGCGGGAAACGGGCTCGCTGGCGCGCCGGATTTCGTTTCGTTCGAAGGCGGCTTGCGCGAGGCCGGTTACGGAGGCAAGGGCTTCTGCTTTGATAATGAGTTGCCGCGCCACAAGGTCTGGCTGCAGCCGTATTCGCTGAGCCGGAGGCTGGTCACCTGCGGTGAGTTTGCCGCGTTCATCGACGATGGCGGCTACCGCCGGCCTGAGTTGTGGCTCTCGGCGGGGTGGGATGCGGTGAGGAGCAACGGCTGGCCGGCGCCGCTTTACTGGACGGAATCCGATGGCGGCTGGAGGATTTTTACGCTGCATGGCGAATCTCCGCTCGACCGGCTGCAAGCCTCGCCCGTCAGCCACGTAAGCTTCTACGAGGCGGATGCCTATGCTCGCTGGGCTGGCAAGCGGCTGCCTACTGAATTTGAATGGGAGAATGCCGCCGAGTGTCTGCCGGTAGCCGGAAACCTTTTGGATTCTGGACAGCTGCAGCCCCTGCCGGCAACAGAAATCATCCAAAACCAGAGCCCAATGCAATTGTTTGGAGATTGCTGGGAGTGGACGGCAAGTGCTTATCTGGGCTATCCCGGCTTCAAACCGCTGAACGGTTCGCTGGGCGAATACAACGGCAAATTCATGAGCGGGCAGATGGTGCTGCGGGGCGGTTCGTGCGTAACGCCTGCGGACCACATCCGCTCGAGCTACCGCAATTTCTTCCCTCCGGAGACTCGATGGCAGTTTTCCGGAATTCGGCTGGCATCGTAATCATCCCTGGCGCATCTGATTCTAGAGTGAGCGCATGAACCTTACGACTTCCCCAGAAGCTGCTGTACAGATTGACGAACGAGTTGCCCGTGCGGTCCGGCATGGGCTCGCGTCCGTGCAAAAACGGCTGCCCCCGTGGCTGTTTTATGACGAGGCCGGCTCGCAGCTCTTTGAAGAGATTACTGAGCTGCCCGAATACTACCTGACGCGAACGGAACGTGGGATACTTATCGCCCACGCGGCGAAGATGATTGCCGCGGCTGCGGGAAGTGCGAGGCTGCGCATCACAGAGCTCGGCGCGGGCTCAGCGGATAAGACCAGGCTGCTTTTGGCAGCTGCGGTCGAGCGCCAGGGGAATTTGCTTTACGAGCCGGTTGACGTTTCAGCAAGCGCGCTCGAAGCGGCCCGTGTTCGGATCGAACGGGAGATTCCAGGGGTAACCGTTTCTGCGCAGCACATGGACTATACGCAAGGCTTGAAGCTGGAACCGGCCGATGCCGGTGAGCGGCGGCTGGTGCTCTATATCGGATCGAGTATCGGCAACTTTGAGCCCCTTGAGGCGAATCGCCTGCTTGAAACAGTTCGCTCCGGACTCAAGCCGGGAGACGGCCTGTTGCTGGGTGTGGACCTCGCCAAGAACGAATCGACCCTATTGCCCGCTTATAACGATGCGGCGGGAGTGACGGCAGAATTTAACCGAAATATCATCGTTCGGCTCAATCGGGAACTGGACGGGGATTTCAATCCGGATGCGTTTGAACACCGGGCGATCTGGAATGGGATTGAATCCCGGATCGAAATTTATCTCGAAAGCCGGATCGCCCAACGTGTGAGGCTGTCTGCGCTTGACTTCGAAGTGGAATTCGCATCCGGCGAAACCATTCACACCGAGAACAGTTACAAGTATCGGCCAGGCCAGGCGGAAGCGATGCTGGCTGAGACAGGATTTAAGCCCGCCGCGAATTGGAAGGACAAACAAGGGTGGTTTGAGGTTTGCCTGGCTAAAGCAAGCTAGCTGATCGCACCGCTCGGCTCAGAACTTCAGGTAATGAGCGCCTTGCAAATCGACAGCATTGACAGGCCAGAACCCGAGCAGAGCCCCCCGCAGTATTCAAAATATGGCTCCCGTGAGATTATAAAGAAGAGCCAATTCCCCGCTCGCTCTGGCTTATAACTTCAAAGACTGGAAATTCATGAGCAGCCTATGCCTCTGCGTGAATTGCAAGTTGTACTTCCTGACAAAATCGAGGGGATGTTTCCCAAGCTGGATGACGAGCAATTAGCGCTGCTCATCACCTATGGTCAGCAGACCGAGGTGAAGGCAAATGTGATTGTGCAGGAACCTGGAGATCAGCATCACGGCATCTTTGTGGTCCTCAGCGGAAAGTTTGAAGTGGTTCGCGTCTTCGGCGGCCAGGAGACCATGCTTCACGTTCTTAGCCGTGGAGAATTTACCGGTGATGTGAACCTGCTCTCTGGTCGCGGTGCCCTTGTCCGCGCCAGAACCGTGGAAGACAGCTTACTGCTTGAGATCGACCGGGTAAGTCTGCGCCGCATCATGCAGACTCACGCCACGCTGGGACAGATACTGTTAAATGCATTTCTCCTGCGCCGGGTATATCAGATCTCCAACTCCATAGGCGATGCGGTACTGATTGGATCGAACCATTCCAGCGATACGCTCAGGCTGAGAGAATTCCTGGTTCGCAATGGCCAGCCGCACACCTATCTTGATGTGGATGTCGATCCCGATGTGCAGGCCGTTCTTGACCAGTTCGAAATCAAGATCTCTGAGATCCCGGTTCTTATCTGCCGCGACAAATATGTTCTTCGCAACCCCACCAACTCTGAAGCGGCTGACTGCCTCGGGCTAAACGCCGGAATCGACCATGGCGACGTGTGCGATATGGTAGTGGTCGGCGCAGGGCCTGCGGGGCTGGCGGCAGCCGTCTACGGCGCTTCTGAAGGACTGAACGTCCTGGTTCTGGAGACAAACGCCCCCGGCGGGCAAGCCGGATCGAGTTCCAGAATTGAGAATTATCTTGGGTTCCCCAATGGAGTCTCCGGACAGGAGCTATCGGGCCGCGCCTTCATTCAGGCAGAAAAATTCGGAGCGCATATCACTATCGCCCGTACCGCCAACGAACTGAAGAGCAGCCAGTCGCCCTATACCATCCAGCTCGACAACGGAGAATCTGTGCGAGCGCGAAGCGTCGTCATCGCCGCCGGCAGCCGGTATCGGAGGCTGAATTTGCCCAATCTCGGCCAGTTCGAAGGCGTCGGAATCTACTATGGCGCTACGCGCCTGGAGTCCGAGGTCTGTCGCGATGACGTTATCGCCATAGTGGGAGGCGGAAACTCCGCCGGGCAGGCGGCGGTTTTTCTTTCCGACATTGCCCGGCACGTTTACCTCCTGGTCCGAGGCCCATGCCTCGCCAAATCGATGTCGCGCTACCTGATCTCGCGAATCGAAGCGAGCGAGAAGATAACACTAATGACGAAGACAAAGATCGAGGCTCTTGAAGGGAACGGATGCCTTGAGCGTATTCACTTGCGCAACACCGAGTCAGAAGCGACTGAGACTCTCGATATCAAGCACGTATTCATGATGGCCGGCGCCGACCCGAATACCGAATGGCTGCAAGGCAGTCTCGCGCTTGACGCCAAGGGTTTCATCAAAACCGGAAGCGCAGTACAAGACGGTTGGCCTCTGCAACGGAGCCCTTTCCCTCTCGAAACCAGCCTCCCCGGCGTTTTCGCCGTTGGCGATATCCGTGCCGAAAGCGTGAAGCGCGTGGCCGCAGCCGTGGGCGAGGGATCCATGGCGGTTCAATTTGTGCACAAGGTCCTTGCCGGATAGCGCGGCGGCCGCAACTACTACCTCGACTTGACAGGCGGAGCCAGCGCAACCGCTGCTTCATCGGTCAGAAGCAGAAATGTAAATGTCTCCTGCAGGTAGAGTTCGACAGCCGTATCCGTGTAGCTCAAATAACCAATCGAGACGTCCTGCCCAATGTGCAGATCGAAATCTCCTCCACGGGTAGTCACCACAAAGGCTCCCTTGATGGCAGGCGCCCAAACGATCTTCTCGTCCACCAGTCTCTTTACATGCTCCAGCACGGGATAACCCTGATCGCTCGTCTCGGCCAATTCCGTGTAGGCGTCGGCCCCGAGAAGCACCGCGTAAGGCCCATTAACGCCTACGAGCCGCAACTGGCTGAGTCCCTGAGCGATTGCGTCCGGATACTTGCGCACATCGCCGGGCAGCGTCATCTTGGGATTGCTGGTTCCCTCTCGAATGCCCACGATTCCAGCGGCTGGATAACCCTCGAAGATAGCCCCGTCCTCGGCAAACGCGATTTTGCGCGCAGCATCCTTTGCCGGCTGCCAGTCGGAGTCGTTGGCGCCGCGTTCAACGTCATCGATGGCCTGGCGTTCCAAACTGAAAGGAACGCGCAACTCCACCATCGCCATCACTTCGCGCTGCCGCGCGAGAATGCCGCCAGCCTGTGCCTTGATCTGTCGCAGGTGACCGGTGCCGACGGCGGAGAGGCCAACGCCCGCCGGTCCCTGCACGTCGACCACGTGCCGTCCGGCCAGGTGCCGCTTCAACGTCCGCGTTGCCTCCTCTTCAATCTGTTCCCACGCCTCTTCGGAAATCGGGGCAAGTTCTCGATGCAGGTTATTCATCTTTAAATCTCTCCTTTTAAGGAGCCGATTCCCAGCGAACCATCCTTCACCGGGGGAATAGATGGAGCGGGTTCGGCGGTTACGGTGACCGGCAAAGGTGCTGTGTCCGTGGCCGGCTCATCGGCCAGGTCTTCAAGAAACGTGGCTGACGGCACGAAGAACAGGCTGCCGGTAACGGCGCGGCTGAAGTCGAGCAGGCGATCGTAGTTGCCAGGCGGACTGCCGATAAACATATTCTCCAACATTTTCTCGATAGTGCGCGGCGTGCGGCTGTAGCCAATAAAATACGTACCGAATTCGGCTGATCCGGCGCGGCCAAACGGCATGTTGTCGCGTAAAATCTTTACCTCTTTGCCGTTCTCGACGATAGTCGTAAGCGCGTTATGCGCCGAGGTGGGCTTAATAGCATCGTCCAGTTCAATGTCAGAGAGCTTGGTGCGTCCGATGATTCGTTCTTGCACTTCCGTCGGCAACCGATTCCATCCATCAAGATCGTGAAGATATTTCTGGACGATGACGTAGCTGCCATTAGCGAATGCCGCATCCTCTTCGCCGATGAGCGTGGCCTCCACCGCCGCCCGATTGCGCGGATTCTCCGTTCCATCGACAAAACCAAGCAGGTCACGAGCGTCGAAGTAGCGGAAGCCATGCACCTCGTCTACCGGAGATACGGCATCGCCGAGCCGCGCCATGATTTGTGTCGCCAGTTCGAAGCACATATCCATGTTCCTTGATCGTATGTGGAAAAGCAGGTCGCCCGGCGTCGAGACGGCGTGGCGAGACCCAGCGCGAATCTCACGAAAGGGGTGAAGGTTTGCAGGGCGCGGCTGGCCAAAAATCCGGTCCCACGCATCGGAGCCAAACCCCATCACGCAGGTAAGACCGCCGTCAACATTGCGAAAATCCACGGCGCGCACCAGGGCGGCAAGGTCTGTGCAGAAGGATCGAATAACCGCGCGATTGCCGGGTTCCGGCTTGATTGTTACGACCAGGAAGATCGCAGCGCGAGTGAGTGGCGATACTACCGGCTGCGCGACCGCCTGCACGTAAGCTGCCGTCTCAGGCGCACCTATCTGATCGGGCTCCATCGGATTTCATCCCTTCGGGGCTTCCAGAATCTCACCCTTTTAGAATTTCCGGCTCGCCTCGAACGCGAACAATCAGAACGAGAGATTAACATTGCCTCCCCGTTTTCGTCCATAAGTTCTTCTCCATTCCTTATGCACTATCAATAGATAATCCGAAACCTGGTCGACAAGGCTGCTATGATGCGACCCAAGGAAGATGTATGGTTGACGACTTGGATCAACGCTCGCCGGGAGCACGATTCCGAACCGCTGTCGAAGAAGAGAAACCGCTGCAGGTGGCGGGAGCAATCAACGCCTATACGGCACGCCTGGCGGAGTCGGCCGGGTTCAGGGCCATCTATCTCTCCGGCGGTGGAGTGGCGGCTAACTCCCTCGCGCTTCCAGACCTGGGCATCAGCACCATGGAAGACGTTCTGACGGATGCCCGCCGGATAACCGACGCAACTGCACTTCCCCTGCTGGTGGACATCGATACCGGCTGGGGTAGCGCTTTCAATATTGCGCGAACGATTCGGTCGATGGCCAAAGCAGGAGTCGCGGCAGTGCATATTGAAGACCAGGTGAGCGCTAAGCGCTGCGGGCACCGGCCTGGCAAGGAACTTGTTCCGGCCGGCGAAATGGTCGACCGTATCAAGGCTGCCGTCGACGCGCGAAGCGACAGCAATTTTGTAATCATGGCCCGGACCGACGCGCTGGCAAGCGAGGGCATCGCAGCGGCCATGGAGAGAGCCCAGGCCTATGTGGCCGCCGGCGCGGACATGATCTTTCCCGAAGCGGTTACGGAACTGGCGATGTATACCAAGATCCGCGCCGCTGTGGGCGTTCCCATCCTGGCCAATATTACGGAGTTCGGCCAGACGCCGCTCTTTAAGCGCGAAGAGTTGAAGGCCGCCGGGGTGGATATCATTCTCTATTGCTGCGCGGCCTACCGCGCCATGAATGCCGCGGCGTTGAAGGTCTATGAGACCATCCGCGCCGAGGGAACCCAACGCAGCGTCATTCCTATGATGCAGACCCGTGAAGATCTTTACCGGCATCTTAACTACTACGCCTACGAGGCAAAACTGGACGCGCTTTTTTCCAGGGACAAAGAGTAGGCATAGCTGGCACAATTCGTTTAGCTTGATGCTCACCGGAGGCCCTGATGATCGAAACACAAGCCGGCCAATCCCCACCGGCATTCAAACCCAAAAAATCCGTAGCACTCTCCGGCACTCCCGCGGGATCGACGGCCATTTGCACCGTCGGACAGAGCGGCAACGACCTGCACTATCGCGGTTACGATATCAGGGACCTCGCGCGCTACTGCGACTATGAGGAAGTGGCCTACCTGCTGGTCTATGGCAAGCTTCCGAATGCTGCGGAGCTGGCCGCATACAAGGCAAGGCTACGCCCCTTGCGCACCATGCCCATGGAAGTCAAACAGGCGCTGGAATTGCTTCCCTCCACGACCCACCCGATGGACGTTCTGCGAACCGGAGTCTCCGTACTGGGCTGCCTGCAGCCTGAAAGTGCAGACCACGGCGAAGATGCGGCACGGGCAATTGCAGATACTCTGCTGGCATCGCTGAGCCCCATGCTCCTTTACTGGTACCACTTCGCTCACCACGGCTGGCGCATTGAAGTAGAACCGTTCAACGACTCCGCCGCCGTGCATTTTCTTCACCTGCTAAGCGGCAAAGAGCCTCGTGCAGATTGGGCCGCGGCCATGCAGGCATCGCTGATTCTGTACGCGGAGCACGAGTTCAATGCCTCCACATTTACGGCGCGGGTGATTGCCGGAACCGGCTCCGACCTCTACTCCGCGATTGCCGGAGCCATCGGCGCGCTAAAGGGACCGAAGCACGGCGGCGCCAACGAAGTGGCGCTCGAAATTCTTCAGCGCTACAAAAATCCCGACGAAGCCGAGGCCGATATTCGCCGCCGCGTGGCCAACCACGAAGTGATTATCGGTTTCGGTCATCCGGTTTATACCATCGGCGATCCGCGCAGCGATATTGTAAAAAAAGTGGCGCGCGGATTGGCTGAAGCGGATGGGGACAAGCTGCTGTTCGCGATTGCGGAACGCATTGAAAGCGTGATGCGCGACGCCAAGAATATGTTTCCCAATCTCGACTGGTACAGCGCCGTCGCTTACCATCAGATGGGCATTCCCATCGACCTGTTTACCCCGCTATTCGTCATCGCGCGCACGGCAGGCTGGTGCGCGCATGTGATCGAGCAGCGGCAGGACGGCAAAATCATCCGCCCCTCGGCGGTTTATACAGGCCCAGAGAATTTGAAGTTTGTACCCATTGAAGAGAGGCCGTAAAAGGGGATTAAGTGCCTTCGCAAATCAGCAACGAGCGACCGTCGGCCGATAAAGTCATCACCACATTGCCGACTATGCGCTTCACTTCGAGATCAAGAGCGAGCTGGCCTACGCAACAGCGCGTTCCTGCCTCATCGATACCCTGGGCTGCGGGTTGGAAGCGCTCGAATACCCTGCATGTACCAAGCTGCTGGGCCCCATCGTCCCCGGCACAATAGTTCCCAATGGCGCACGGGTTCCCGGCACAAATTACCAGCTTGATCCAGTGCAAGCGGCATTCAATATTGGAGCCATGATCCGCTGGTTGGATTTCAACGATACCTGGCTGGCTGCCGAGTGGGGCCATCCGTCCGACAACCTCGGCGGCATTTTAGCCGCAGCCGACTGGCTTTCACGGACTGCTCTTGCGGCGGGCAAGATTCCTTTAGTGATGCGCGATGTTCTAACCGCGATGATCAAGGCGCACGAAATCCAC